>JAQTUE010000021.1 GCA_028710415.1 Paludibacter sp.
GTATGGTACGGTAGGGTCCGGTGCGGTGCGGGAAGGTGCGGCCGGGCAGGTAAGGTGCGGTACGGTCCGGTAGGGTCCGGTGCGGTGCGGGAAGGTTCGGCCCGGCAGGTGCGGTCTGGTAAGGTCGGGGTGGGTTTGGTGAGGTTTGGGACGGTAAGGCCCGGCAGGTGTTGTCTGGTCTGGCATGGTTAGGTGAGGTTCGGTCCGGCAGGTAAGGCGAGGCAAGGTGAGGTATGGTGGGGTAAGGTAGGGTATGGTTTGGTCCGGCAGGTGGGGTAAGGTCTGGTTTGGCTCGGCAGGTTGGGTATGATAGGGTTCGGTGCGGTGTGGTATTGTTCGGTATGGCGAGGTCCGGCCCGGCGAGGTAAGGTCCGGCAGGTGTAGTATGGTGGGGTGTGGCTAGGTATGATGGTACGGTACGGTTTGGTAAGGTACGTTGTGGTCCGGTGCGGTTTGGTAGGGCTCGGCCCGGCAGGTGAGGTTGGGTACGGTAAGGCGAGGTATGGGAAGGTTGGGTGAGGCGTGGTCCGGTTCGGCAGGTTTGGCATGGCGCGGTTCGGTTTGGTAAGGGAGGGTACGGTCGGGTATGGTTTGGTCAGGATTGGTTTGGTCCGGCAGGCAAGGCAAGGCGAGGTGTGGCTTGGTTAGGTGAGGTTCGGTCCGGCATGGTATGGTGTGGCTTGGTTCGGCCCGGCGAGGTTTGGTATGGCAGTTTCCGTGAGGTTTGGTAAGGTTTGGTAATGTCCGGTCCGGTGGGGTTTGGTAGGGTCCGGTGGGGTTTGGTAGGGTCCGGTGGGGTTTGGTAGGGCAAAGTTTGGTCTGGTTCGGCCCGGCAGGTATGGTGGGGTCGGGTATGGCTCGGTGTGGTTAGGTCCGGGGAGGTTTGGCCAGGTAAGGGGTCGGGAGAAATCCCGGTTTTTTTTGTAATCTTTTTCCAAGGATCTCTTATAGTCAAAAAGAAAGCCGGTTGTTAGCCGGCTTTTTTATTAAAGGAACATTTGAGATCAGTCCAATATACACCAGTCCTTTGCCAGCATATCTGTTTGAGAGGCTAACCAGCCGTTCACAATAGTATCATCAGCGGCTTTCATGCATAGATACGGTGTAAATGTGATGAGTGGATCATTATCAACCGTAATTGGCTGGAATTTCTTTTCAAAATAATTTTTTACATTACTGGAAAGAGTTTTTATTCCGAGTAGATCACTTACTTTAATTGCAGCGCTAGGTCGCATAAAGACAAACATATTTTTCCCGTTCCAGCCGATACGGGAAATCAATTTACCCTCTTTTACAGCCTCAATAGCTTGTCCAAAAGTTAAATTTTCAGTCATATTAAAATATTTAAAGGTTTAGAAAATTATTTCACTAGTTTACGTTTTTTTATTAGTTTACCGCACCAAGCCCAAAAAACTGCTACGGCATTGAAAATCGGATCCTTTTTGTCAAATCCGAATATGCTATCCCACGTAAGCCATACTTGTTTCATCCTTGGAAAAGAAGGATATAAATAAATCTTCAGTGATGTATCTGCATATAATTTTGAGATAATAAAACTGGTCAATCCATCAATATCGAAAGATTTAAAAATATCAACTAAAGTCTGTGAGTATTGATATGCGTCAAGCATAGGGATTACTGTTTTTTCTTCTGAATTACCATTCAAATCCCATTGTGTTAAATAAATTGTTTCAAGAATTTGGGTAATGGCAATTTTACTATCTTGGTTTGAGGCAGATAATCTTATTTTCTGTATATGTATTCCTGTACCGGCTGCAATATGGGCGAGAAACTCTCTATAAGAGATCCCGGAGATAGGATATGTAAACGTCACACCAGCTATAGTTGGATCAAACTGACGAGAAACTGCCTTCAGAACTTCAACTTTTTCCACATCTTCCGGACCAGTTTTTATACTAATTATGTATGGTTGTTCTGCTTCATTATATGTATACAAAGGCTTAAATAGATCTTTGCTTTTGATCCATTTAATCCAATAAAATACAAGTATTGATGCAAATGTTAAAAAAACAGCAAATAATACAACAAAGCCCCAATAAATATAAAAAAACAATGGACTCAACAAAAGCACAAAAGTTCCGAATAATTTCAAAATAGTTTTCATGATTAGGTATTTAAAGATTTAGAAAATATCAATCAAACAGTAATGTTGTATTGGTCCATAAACCTGGACCAGAAATCCTGATCAAATTCTTCTGATAATGTGCCCTTTTCTGAGGCAAATAATTTGAGCACAGGCTCGATGTCTACCCAGTCCAATACATGATCTGTGATTATCCCCTCAGGATTATTAACAAATCCTATATTATCAAACCAGACTACCTGTTGAAATCCCACAAGGATATCACCATCAATATTTGTAAGCTTGAATTCCCTCCAGGTGGCATTTGAACATAGTGCCAGGTACTGCCGTCCATGGACCGGCTCTTCATTTCTGTTATTCAGTTTCTTTTCCATGATTATTTGTTTAATTGTCAGATATATAAATTTAAAACAGTTTTATCACTCTTTTAAGTGGGATCCATTCGGTAACATATTGGGTAATATCGCCGTTTGGTCCTCGGATAAATTGACCATTCTCAAACATGCATACTTCATATCCTACTTCAGAGAATTCCCGGCACCTAACAAGGCATTCCTGATTATTCCCTGGTTTATATTTTGGAAATTCCATAATTATAGAATTATTTGGTTAGAATCACCCGTAATTCAAGTTCACGAAGCAATCTCAGATCTACCTTGACCAGGTTATCAATGGAGATCCCGTAATAATCTGAAAGTGCAATAAGATTTCCCAATGATGGAGTACTTATCTCATTTTCATAACCTGAATAAGTGGTTCTTTTGATATGAATAGCTGAGGAAATATCTTCCTGGGTCCGGCGTTTCCTTTTTCTCAGAAATTTAAGATTATTTGAAATATAAGTGTTTGTCATGAAAATTCAGGCACGGAAACCCCTTGCTTCAGCATGGGGAGGAAGTGCCGCTCCGTTTTTGAGTTAATAATAAAACTTTCTTGTAATTGAAACATTGATATGAATTTTACGTAAAATTGCGTATGAAATTGACGCTGAAAATAAAGCTTCTGCCAACCGATGAACAGTCTGATTTGCTTCTGAATACATTGAAAGAAGCGAATAGAGCTTGCAACGAAATTTCTGGCATAGCTTGGCAACGCAAGATTTTTCAGCAATTCAAACTTCACAGGGAATCTTACCATTGGATCAAATCTAAATATCACGGTCTTAGTTCCCAGGTAATCATACGCTGTATAAGCAAAGTAGCGGATGGTTACAAGATTGACAGGAAAACCAAAAGAGTATTCAGGCCGCTTGGTAGCATTTCTTATGACAGCCGGATTCTTACCTACAGACCTGGAAATATTGTTTCCATCTGGTCTACCGGTGGTCGCCTGAAGATCCCTTTTGTCTGCCATAACCCGAAGTACCTTCCATATATTAAAGGCGAAGCTGATCTGGTTTACAGAAAGGGAAAATTCTACCTGTTTCAGGCGGTTGAGATACCCGATAGCAATATTGGGGATATTGAAGAATTTATTGGGGTTGATTTTGGTCAGACCGATATTGCCGTACTTTCTGACGGCACCAATTATAATTCCGACCAGCTTAAAAAGGTTCGTAAAAAATACTCTAAAGTAAGAGCCAGCGTTCAAAGCAAAGGCACAAAAAACAGCAAAAGGCTGTTGAAACGGCTTTCCGGCAAAGAGCGTAGGTTCGTTTCCATCAATAACCACACGATAAGCAAGCAGATAGTTCAAAAGGCAAAAGCTGAATATAAAGGCATTGCCATTGAAGACCTGACCAACATTCGCAAAACAGCTAAACCAAAGACTAAGGCACAAAAGACAGAGTTGAACCGCTGGAGTTTTTACCAACTCCGACAATTCCTGACCTATAAGTCTTTGCTTAATGGCGTTAAACTTGTTGCTGTTCCACCGGCCTATACTTCTCAAACTTGTAATTGTTGCATGCATATCGGTATCAGAAAAGGGAAACACTTTAGTTGTGAAAATTGTGGCAATATTGCAGATGCAGATCACAATGCGGCCCTCAATATCGCTACATGGGGAGTCTCTGTAAATACTCCTGAAAAATCGACTATGTACTGCTCTTTGCATTCGTAGTTAGGTTTAAAGCCCCTTGCTTGAGCTTGGGGTTATTTACAGTTATATATTGTATTTATCTCTACTCTTTAAGAATTTCAATATTTTAAATGAGCTGAAAAGCTTTTCAATTATATTCATCTTTGATAGTTCAAGAATGAAACTTTCTGCCTCAATAAACCTTTCCGTGGATCTCTCATATCGGATCATTAGCCATTCGTAATTATTAGAAATATTATTAGAGATATCCGGCTCTTTCATGGTTTTTTGAAAAGACATTACACCCATTCCGACACCCATTAATCTACCTCTTAATCTGCCTGCATATCTTGATTGTTTCTTCAGATAATCATTATAAAAAGATGTAAATGAATCATATCCAAATTCTGTCAGATCATTAAGATAAAATTCTTCGGGTATACCTCCGCGATTCAATAGTTTGAAATATTCCATGAAGTCGTTATAGGTAGCCTCATGTACTTCAATAAGACCTATCAGGATATTCAATCTCAATATTTCACCCGTTGTCAGTTTATTTATGTTCTTATATGCCATTGTGCAGTTTTTCAAGCTTCTTTATCATATTATATCGATCGAGTAATTCATTCGGAACTTCATCGAATATCGTACACCGCGTTATCTCAAAAATCAATTCTTTTGTACCGGATTCTTTCTCTTCGATGGACCAGCTAAATTCTAACCATACATATTTATTCCCATACTCAATCGTTGAAACATTGTTGACTACTATCCCGCCTTTACCATGTTTCACCGGTTTTTTAGCGGTTTTAAGGCAGTCTCTTACATTTTCGAGGCATGCGGCGCAAATTTCTTTGAATGTTTCCGGATCAAATAATTCGCGTTCTTTTCCTATTTCAGCTGTAAAGTTCATGGGTTACTTAATTTTCAGTGTTCAGATTTGCAGGTGGATGCCTTTGGAGAAATTTACGAAGCCATTTTTCTTCATATTTCCGGATCCCGGCCGCATGCAAATTATCAGCTCTCTCCTGCAGGGCTTTATGTGCCTCCGGGTGAAACGGTTTCCGGTAGTCCCGAAAAACATAGTATTTCATCATGCAAAGCAGGAAACTAGCCCTATGTTTTATAAATTGCCTTACATGCTTGAATAATATAAATATAGCAGTCGAATAGCCTACTACTATCAGCATGACCTTCATTTCCTTTTTCCGCTTCTTATCCATGATATCAGTTTATTTCCGGACATGAAACAAATCACTGTTTGGCACCCAGGATCCACCCCATCCGGTCATCCAAACGCATATATTAAAACCATCAAGCTTTTGCAATGAAATTTCCCTGTTTATTGTCACTGGCTTGGCTGCCTTTATTTCCGGAATTTCTTTCCATTCATCAGGGGCTCTCGAGGATCCCCGGTTAGATAAATTCGTCGCTTTCATATCATTGTCGGTATAATTTGAAAACTTCATCAGTGCACGGAATACATCGTTTGATATTGCGCTCGTCCTGTACTTTGTCACCGTGCTGTTTTATCCAACTTACGCTATTTTCTGCCAAATGACAATATATGGCCCAGTCGTGACCATAACCTTTCTTTGCAACCCAGCGAAGCTCTGCGCCGCTACTTGTCATATTAATACCATCCAGGGAGTCAGGTAGAACGCCAGTTTCGAAAACCTGTCCATCAGGTATCTTTTCAAAATCTTCAATTGTCATCATAATCTGTGTTTTAGATATTAAAACTAGTCCCAATTATCAATCTCATCAGGGGTTGATATCCATGGATAATCCCATACATCAAGAGGGCTCTCGTCCTTAATTTCATCGTCTAAACCGTCCCAATTATCATCTGTCATTTTTTACCCCCATCCTACATTTTTTGATGCCTGCACTCTTTCATGGTCCGGCAATGCATCGCGTTTTTTAAACATTACCTCTTGAAAGTATTTCCCTACTTCACCCTGGAACATTGGATCGCCAGACACGGAAAATCTCCATTTTCTGAGCATACTTTCGTAGTCCATAGCATCAATCTGTTTTTTAATCCCCGGAGTTAACATAATCTTTAATTTGAATTCATTACTTCATTTAAGGCAGGAAGAACCAAAATAACAACGCCTCTCATGTGCATTCGCGTTGGGGCATCATTAATCTTGCATATGAAATCAGTCCAAATGTTTCTGATCCTTTTTTCCTTATCCTCAATACTCATGAAACTGACTAGGTATTCATCGTATTTATCTTTTGCATCCTGAAATAAAGGAGTCCCTTTCACATATTCAGATATTTCACTGATTAGCGGTTTTGCTTTCATTAAATTTTCCAGTGAATCATTTTCTCCAATAATATCGAAAATGCCGACTACTTTTTCCATGTAATCCATAAGGCTATTTTTTTTCAGGTTGTTTAATTCTCCATGTATGGCCACCGTAACCTGATAATGTGATCCACCCTTCCTCACCAGCAGTTACACCTAAATAGTGAACATCACCGCCGCAGCCATAATCTAAACCATCAACTGAGAAATAGGCTGAATCATTGCCGCTTGGTTCCAGCCGAATATCAGTGATTGTCGTTTCTGACGATTCATCATCAGATACTCTTGGGTAACTATCTGAAAGTTCCTGCAACTTGCCACCAATCCATTCGTCTTTTCTCTCAACGAACTGGCTCCACATAGGGTATTCTTTTCCATTTACTATCATATTACTCATTTTTAAGCATTAACATTCCATTCGATTTAATCTCATTGTACAATGTATTCCCGCTTTTCGTGATAGCATAAGGAAGAAATACCTCAGACATTTCAACTAGCTGGGATTCGACAATAGCCATTTGTGCAATTACCCAGTCTTTAATAATTCGCCAGGATACCCTGAGAGCCTGTTCCTTTTTACACATTGACCGGGGAACATTTTTGTCTTTGGTCATTGCGTTAAGAACTCCCTGATAATTGCATGGCAATGAGAAAGCAATGATATTATTCTGAAGCGGTAAACAGAATGTGAGTGCAACAGGAACAGAATTTTCATAATCTACTACAATCTTTGATGCACCATGTTTTACCAGACATTGCTGAATCTCCATGATAGTTCTGTTACTATCTACTTTTGTTGTGTAATTAAGAATTGCCATGAAATTTATAAATTAGATTATTCTTCATCATCCCAGCACCAGAAACGTTTGGTTACTCTATTGTTTCATTTATTACACAGAAAGCTGATGGATGATCCTTTATTAATTTTTTTACAGCCTCCACAAATGAGTTAGCACGAACCAAACTATAATGTTCACTGTCATTACCAGTCATATAAAATAATAAATAATCTTTCATTTTTCGTTTAGATTAAGATTTAGAACCATATTATTCCTCCGAATCCTGGGCCATGATCATGCCGGCATGGGATCCCTTTTTAAATTCTTCCCAGTCCTTCGTCCCTGGTGTATATGGATTATCTGTTTCACTCAGTTGGCTTTCGTCCCAGGATGATTGCATGTACTGGCATAGACCTTTATCGTATGGCGTCAAGGTCTCATACTCTTCCATGGTCAGCAGAAATTCCACACAGGGATACATAATGAACCTGTTTATTTTTTCAATTGCAGTCATTTTGGTGTTTTTAGTGATATGATTTTTTCTTTAAGTTTGTTCATGCGATTCTTAAAATGGATCAAATTGCCATAATACCAACCTTCCCGTTCGCATACCTCAATAAGGGATAGCAGGTGATTGATTTCTGCCTGAGATAATTTAATGACTCTCATATTCTGGCTTTAGCTTATAAAATCTAATGATATGCCAATCAGTTCTGAACCTTATTGGTAAATGATTGTCTTTTGCCCATTCGACTTTTGATTCCAATACTCCTTCTTCTCTAAGCCTATCACATACCCATCTATTCCGTCTTACCGGTGTCGGCACTTCATAATGCTCAAACCATCGCCCTTTGGGCATATATTGAATGCAGTCCCGAAGATGTTTCGTTATCATATTACCAATGGCATTTTTATCATTTTTTTGTAACAATCCCGTATTATCCGGGCATCCCATAGCGCGTTATGTTTATATACCAGCATTTTTTCATAGACTTCACTAAATGCGAACTTTTCCCGGTTAATATCCGGATCGATGCCCTTCATTTCAAAAGCGGTTGCAAGGTCAAACGGAATGTAATATATCAAATCTGATGGAAATGCCAAGGTATCAGGATCGCTTATCAGGTCTAGGAACAGGTACCAGTCATAAGTCAGTACATCGGACCATATCTTAACCTTTTCATGATCACGTTTTACCAGTTCGGATATCCACTGAATTATTGCCGGGCGAACATCATCTTTTGTTCCCCTTAGTTTTACATCCCATAGATCAGGATGATAATCCCGTGATTTATCAAAAGATTCTTTCAGAGTTAGTTTGTCAATGACATTTTTCTGCAGATAGTCGTTAATATGATCACGATTATAATCTGTGAGTTCCGCGTAAAATGTATTTTCATAAGGGTGATCAGTAACCAGGGCAATACTTACCAATGTCGTGTCGGGACGTAACCCGGTAAATTCCGTATCCATGAAGATATTTCTCATGATATCTGACGTTTATTCTGGTTATTTACTGACTGTGCTTTCTCAATAATTGCAATCTCTCTCAAAAAGTCGGAAGCATCAATTTTGAAGATATCCTTTCCTTCAATCCGGATCGTTATTTCATCTTCTGATGAATCATAATGGAAGTTTATACTTTTGGATTTCTCTCCGTAAAAATTTTCTTTAGTATCTAAAAAAACATCAGCTGTTATCATAATATAATATTTTGGATTAGTTTATTACTTTATTCAGAGGGGCCGGTAGATCGCGAAGCCATTCATCTATCTCTTTTGCCAGAAGAGGGGCAGATAGACCGGTATGAAGATATGTTACGGCCTTTTTGAGAAATCCGACGGCCTTAACTGGCAATAAACGTAGCTCTTGTTTTGGTCTTTCGTCTTCATTTTCCAGAAATTCACTTATCCTATTCATTAAATCCTGTTTATCATGCCAGCTGGACATATGCTGTTGATTTTCATCAAATTTCCAATAAGAATCTATCAAACCGGTTATCGTTTCAACCAATAACTCATATTTCTGCTTGGCGATCGCATTTTGCTGAACTAGTCTTGAATGATCAATCCGCAGTTTTTGTAATTCGTCAGACAGATACTTCGTATTCTCATCAAGAAAATCCTGAAGATTGGAAGACATTTCCAAAGAATACCAAACTTTAGCGTTAGTGACTGTATCGATGCCATCAAACCACCACTTCCCAGGCTTTACCTCTTTAAAATCAGTTATTTTTGCCAGTTTTATTTTCGAGTGGGAATTTGTGTAAGGAACGGTATCACCAATCTCGAATTTATGATCATGGGTATCTGTTTTCATGGTAATTCATTGTTAATAAATATCCTCGCTATATAAAACAGCTGTAGGGCTATCAATCTGGCCGGCATCCAAAGCGATCGTTGCGGCCTCCTGCCGGTTCACAAACCGGTTATCACTGGTCAGAAAACCTCGCACGTATTCGCCTACTGCCGGTGTGGTACTTCTTTTACCGGTTATAGAGATCATGGAATACATGCAATGTGGGTGCCGGTGGCCACAAAATACGATTCCGCGATCGCAATTTACCGGAAGTACATTTGCATCAAACACTTTTGCAAGTTTCAGATCTTTGTACCATATCGCAGCGCACAAGATATAGGGCGTTTTTATCATTTTATTTGAAGTTCGTTACCGTACTGGATCATGGCATTCAAACAAGAATCTTTTTTAAAAACGATCTCCGTCAGGCCTGGAAATTCAGTGTCATCCCGGAAGCTTTCAAGGATCTGTTCTGCTAATATCGGATTCTCTGGTATCTTCGCCCGTAGTTGCTTTACGTAAATGAATCCCATTTCAATAAGTTCCTTGTAAACCGGGAATGGATTGAAATGTAACGGGATACCTTCGAACCAAAACTCAATTTTCCAATCATGATAAATATTGAAACGATATTCCTGATCTTTTGCGTCGAAAATAATCACTTGACATTTATCATCATGCAGTTCGCATGATATCATTGGGTCCTGTTCTATTTCTGGGGCATAAATCTGAGTGAAAACAATATCAAATAATGATACTGCCGGAACAATCCCTTCGGGATCCAGTTGGGCCAGATCATCAAATTTTCGTATTTCTACCATTTTATCCATGTTGAATTCAATTATTTAATCTCTTTTTTGATGAAGTCTATAATATCGCTGAGGCATTTATTGTTAAATACGCAGCCTTCCCGGGCACTAAATACATATTGTTTCCACGGCGTATAATATGAGATCATGCCAAGCTGGGTGCCGGTCTTATTATTAAAGATCCTATATACAGGATGATTTTCAAACAATTCATCATCTATCTGCCTCATTGTTATGTACTGATACTTTACCATAAATTGTTATTTTATGACATTCGACAATAAATAGCCCAGGGTTAATGATACGAGCGCCGCAATGGCACCGAAAAATAGTGTCTGCAGGGCTTGTTTGATAAAATTGTGATGGTGAACAACCCCTTTCAGGGCACCAATGATCAGAAACAGTGACCCGGTAATTATTGAAGATATCAGTAGATCATATTTGGCATTAAAAATATAAACCAGGACCGGGGCCACACCAAATAATACAAAAGAACTAAAAACAGAAAGCGCTATGTCAAAGCATGATTTATCATTGTTCCACTTATCGCACTTCGCTGAGAAATAAACACCCACGGCCATGGAAAACCCATCTGCAAATACATTGGCCAGAGCCAGGATGATTATTATTTTATGTGAGAAACCGGCACCTTCAGAGCCGGCAATAACGGCAAAGGTAGTAACCAGGCCGTCGATCCCGCCCAGGGTTATTTCACCCAGGTATTTTTTGATTGTACGCTTCATTTTGTGATAGTTGGATCGGCCCATTTCGGGAATTCATCAATGTATGCAACGTAATGGTTTTCTGTTTCGATCACAGATCCATGAAATCTTTCATGCAGGCCAGGATAGACCATTAGGATTTCTTTATGGTTTCCTCTTACTCTTAATAGACTATTATATCTTTGCGCGCCAGCAATAAAATCAGTTCTAGCCCATTCCTTTGCTTTTTTTATCCCCCGTTCATTAAGACTATCAGAAGAAATACTATCGGCATATTCTGTAGCTTCGTGTTCAATTTCCAATGCAATATCATTCAATCGCTTGTCTTTAACTGCCTCGTTTTTATTTTGTAAGATCTCAATGGCTTTATCCAGGATCTTGGCCCGCTCTTCCTGGTGCTGGTTCATCAGCATTAACACTGGGTTAATTTTTTCCAGATCCGGAAATCCGGTTTCAGACCATTTGCAATTGCAATTTTCCCGGTAGGCCTTTAATATTCTTAAAGGATAATCTGCATCCGGGGTACCATCAACATGCTCGATGACTTGTTGGGTAAATTTGGGTAGTTTGTCCATTTTTTAAAATATCAGGTAAATTATAGTATTCATTGATGACTCTTATTATATTCATCAAGCGCTTTCTGAACGCCTGCAGCTATTTCATATTTTTCCTCTTTGATACATTTATCCATAAATGCCTTTATTCTTTCCTGAGGATGTCCTTTCTTCAGATCACCAAAAGTAAGGATCATGGCCTTTTCGATAAGTTTTTCATTCATTGAAATCGGGATTAGCCTCTTCATCGTATTTGGCATGCAAGTGATCCTGATAAGCATCATCCGTTTCCTGGCAGAACCATTCTTTTATATCATCAGCAATTCCTTCTAATGTCTGGAATTCAGGAATTACAAGGGCGTATCTATGATTTTCATCGATTGTATATTGATAAAATATGCCTATTTGCATAGCATCTGGCATCCAATAATAATCATTGGAACATAAGTAGGACCAACCTATTTTCTCCTTATATTTTTCGAGCCATTGATCAAATAGTTCGAATTCACCAGGCCAGCGCTTCTTTATTTCATCCCAAAATGCTTGACCCATTAATCGCTGCTTGACTTCCATACGGTTAATTTAATCAGTTTAAATCCAATCACCAACATTTATAATATTTTCAATAATCCTGAACTTTATACCTGGGTTTTTTTGTATTTCTTTAAGCCTTTTAAGCTCAGTGTCTGCCTTTTCTCTGGTTTCAAAATGAAAAACATTTTCATCATCCCGGACGGTTTCAATATCCGATAAATTATCAAACCATTCTTCATCGAAATGATCCATACCCATTACATTTGGGGCATCAAGCAGGACTTCAATTGTATAATCCAGAATTGTTCTCATGGGTGATTAAAATATAATGCTTTTCCACAAAATATCCCGGATTTCCCATTTACTCAGGAAAAGTATGTCATCTTTATCATTGTTGCCGTTATACCATTTATCATTTATCCTTAACCTGAATTTTTTTCGACTAAAAAAGTCACCTTGTTTCCAGAGTGTAGAATCAAATAACTCAATTTTATGGGATTTCTGCGGTAATTCGTCTTGCCGGACATTCTTTAACTTCATGCCTTGAAAACGAATCAGGAAAACAATAGAAGGTTTACGATTTTCAGACATTGGTATAGGCTTTACTAGATTGTTCACCAGCAGTACCTAGGTCGATGGTCAGATCTTGCTTGGTTAATTCTTTCCATGCGTTCTGCAGGTCATGAACATAACGAATTCTCCGACTTTTCCGTTCAGATATTACTATTTCAATAAATTTAAGTTTCGTGGGGTATCTTCTGTCGTTATTCGGGGATATTGGATTGGTAATAAACATGATACCATTACGTTTTTTTGTAAACCAATAAGTTTTTCTATAATTTATTCTTTTAAAGCCAAAATATTTTAGAATATCTTCTGTAATACAGACCGAATAATACCCCCGTTCAGATACACCATTTATCGTATTGGCCGATAATGATTCAACCAGGCGACGGCTGAAAACCTCATTCTCAACCAGGTTACCTAATTTTAAATCAGTTGCTTTGACCATATCCCATCTGTTAATGAGTGGTTTTATAAAATCGTCTCACCTGCCTTAACAGCTTCGGCCACTGGATCCGGTTTATAAAAAGTGAAAGATGCGGACCAGTACATAAATCCTATGTTAATTTCAAACAGAAAAATGCCGGATTTTTTACCTTTTGGATAGTAACCAGCCGAAAAATCACCTGCTATTCTATATTTGCGCCATTGTAACATGATACCCGCTGCCAGGGGTAAAAACTTCCAGTCCATTTTACGTTTATTCGTGAAAGACAGGTAAATATACATTTTAACCTTTGGGTACATGATCCCTAAGTAGAGAATAAACAGTGACATTATAAACGCTATAATGGTAAACACAATGCCTACTGGTTTCTCAATTATATGCCCTATAATCACAAGACAGAATAATATAGCGACAGATATTAAATACCCGCGTAAAGAATGTAATGTTTTCATGAGAATTTGATTATGAGTAATTAGATAATTCGTGATCTATTTTATAATAGCAAATGACTGGCTAAAATCAGGCCAGTCATTTACCAATCGTGGAGGTGCTGGATATCGCTTCCAGGTCCGACAGGTCATTGCATAATCAAATCGACAAGCTTAAGGGGCCGTCTTAGCGACAGCAATCCACCATTCGCATTTTGTGAAAACACGACAAAACTTTTGGTTGACTTTCTGTTCCCAGGCATTGTCAACCGGCCCGGTCGCACGTTAAGCTGCTATTGAAAGCTGCCTTTCGGCGACAGGCATAGGAATTACCTTGCCATTTATTGAAGTTTCCAACATCTTTAACGTTGAATGTTGGCTCAACGGCTTGCATGATTATCCGCTGTCCTGCGTCAAATCAATACACCCCCGTTTTATCAAAGAACAAATAGAAAACAAATGTATACAACATTTTAATAAAAACCAATTAATCATATATCATAAATATATTTATATCCCATTAATAATAGATATATTTTTGTTGAATCGGAATTTTTTATATATTTGTCTCAAATAATGACATATATGGGGATTAAAAGGCATTTTCCAGACTCAGCATATTATTTAAAGCAAGTAAGAAGGGACATTAAAAGAGACAGACAAAATCATACCGGCCTAACCAGGTTTATTCGTACAGTATTGTATCATATTAACTATTTATGGCTACCTGCCTTTGTTGCAATGGATTTATTTTTCAAATGGATACTGCATGTTGAGCCTAAACGGTAATTTATTCATCAAAGTTCGAACATTGTTAATCAAATAAATATATTATAATAAGCCATTAATAATATATTTACAATATAAAACATAACCTTTTTTAAACAATATCCGTATAAGAAGGCAACCAAAACAACTTGCAAAATGAATGATAAGCTGGATATAGTTGAAAGAATGGCAATAAGCAGCAATCGCGGATATATGGGGTTTTCGCCGGAAGCGCTTAAATATCAATTTGAACAGATGTTAAGTTCTACACCTGAAGAACTGGTGTCTTGTTTCAATCGTACTAGTAGAGATTGTCAGATTGAATACCTCGGCTGTAACGAATACAGGGTCACTGTAAAGCCTGTTAAGAAAAAATATGCCAAGCCCGTCAATCAATCTAACAAACCGTATTTACAAATGCCTTTGAACCATGAATGAAGAGGATCGCAGTCAATCAAAGGAACGTTTGAGACAGTCCCGGGCAAACGGAATCTGCCTATGGCGTGTCGATCATGAGCGTTTTACTCTCGAATGTTGGATGACTGCCCATGGTTTATCAATATATCAGATCTGGGCCGATGGAGAGAAGTTTAGGGAATGGATACCATTAATAAATAGATAGCGATGGAAGCATCAAGCTACAAAAAACAAGAGAATATTTCTTTCCAGGTGACCAAATACACCAACCCTAACTATGGCGTGGTTGCCGGTGATCCCACCGGGGACGATTCGCAAAGTTGTACCCCGGTGGTGCCCCGGGTTCGCCCGGGGCTTTTCACTATTCTGGGGAATAAGGTTAGTCACATCCTTAAAAAATGATAATATGTGCATGCACCCCAGTAAAATAGGCGATAATTATGGTCTGACTTGTACAGTTTGCGGAGAAGTTCTTTCCGGATACGGTTATTGGGCCGAAGGCGGGAATAAGGACTGCGTTCATGTCTTTCTTCCAAGTGGTCACGGAACCTGGATATGTACATTCTGCGAACGGGAAACGTCAGTGGATCCTACTCGAGACAATTGATTTTTTATTTATCACATATTCATTAATTTAATTCTATAAAAAATGACAAAAGTTGAAGTTGCTACAAATATCAGCGTTAAGACTGGTATTTCGTTTGATGACGCTGTAAAATTTGTGAATGCTTTTATGGAAGTTGTCAAAGATTCCGTAAAAAGCCGGGAACCTGTTTATCTCCGTGGGTTTGGTTCTTTCGGAATAAAAAGAAGGGCCCCGAAGACCGCCAGGAATATCAGTAAGGGTACGTCATTACTTATTCCTGCCAAGGATATTCCTTTTTTCAAACCAAGTCACGAATTTAAGAAAAGTCTTCTTTAAACCTCTTTATGGTCTCGCCCGGGGTTCGATTCCCTGGGGAGGGGCAAAATAAATACGATGAAAGATTTTTTTATAGCATATCGGAAAATTACTCCGGAAGAAGAATCGGACAAAAGGAAATGGGCCAGAAAACATTATATACCGGGCCAGAACATAAAGGGTACCTGGCACCCGGTTATTCAGGACGAGTGTGTTAAAATGAACTTTGGGAAAATTGATACAGGATTAACTATTGAACAGCAGAATATTATAAAGAATGAATCATGAAAAAGCAAACTTTTATCGAACTTTATCTGGTTAAATATGGCCAGGTGAGTCAGGAAGAGGCCGAAAAACAGGTCTCAACCTTCGTAGAATTGTTTCCTGAAAAGGATAAGATGGATGAGGTAAAATGCATTATGGGAATTCTGGGTTATATAAAACATTCCCAGGATCACCATTGGTCGCCTAACGACACTGCACAATACATAATTAAAGACATGGAACGCGCTATTGATCATAAGAAAAACGGGAGGCCCTATACCCCTTCCTGTTTGTCTTACAGGGCTGAGTTAATGGGTAACGAAAGAATGCCAAAATTGTGATATGATAACCAGGATTGCAAAAATACTTCGGCAGTTACTATATAAGTATACTGCAAAATATCATATAGTGGCCTACAATAATCGCATGTATTCCGGTTACCGGTATGTAAACGATTCAACATATACCTGGATCAGTGCCGAATTCTGGCTTGATAAACATGCCGATAGAAGTCGGTATGTTTATGACCTGTTTGACATTAAAAAGGGCCAGCTGGTATATGATTACACTGAAATGGTTCAGGACTTTGAATCAGTTAAGAATATCATTCTTAATATCAATGCTTACCATGAGGACACTGCCCGGAAAATGATATTTAATTTCAAATCCAAATGGACCCGGATTGCCGGTTATCAGGCTGCATCGCTTTATTTCTCAGATCTCATGACAATATATAATACCCAAATGCAGAAATTTAATACCCCGGTATCATGACTAACAAGAAATTGAAGAAAGGTAAATGGGTTATATGGTATTACGAGCTTGATGGTTCCATCAGGAAAACGGTTCCTACTATAAAAAGATACGCCGTCCGTGAATTTTACGATGGTGGCGCAGTCGCTATTGAGAAAGCAAAAGGGTTTCGTAAACGGATCCGCGTTAAACATGGTTATGCCGAATTATTATTGCACCGGAAGCTGATTCGTGCGAATCAGGGGAGCTGGGAAAATATTCCCTGGACAATTAAACTGATCATATTTTTGGTTTCAATTGATATAATCATTGATATCCTTTTGATTCTTTTTACTTAATATTCAATTAAATATGTTCGACAAAGGATCAAATAAAAATAACAGGATAGAATTACTTCAATGGATCTCATTTGGTAATGTTGACATTGCCAGCCGGACCATGTGGCTCGGTATAACAGGACTCATAGATAAACCTGAACCAATGAGTGAACTGTTTAATATCCCAATGGATAGTTTTGATTTCGAAAGATGTATGGAATTAGTAAATTCCTGTCACATCACTAAAGAGCAACTTGAAAAAATAAAAATTCCATTCCCCTGGTTTGCACCCATTATTGACAACTGGGATGAGCTCGTCAATTTATCTGAAAGTACCGATATCTGGAAAACCGGGAATGTATTTACGCGCCTGAAACATTTGAGGCCTGAATGCATGAAGATTTCCGGCTTTATTGAAGTCCGAACCGGTTACTGGCAGAGACTACCTGTAAATTTGTAATACTTATTTATATATAATATGATACATGGGAGAAATTGCTGAAGATATGCTGGACGGATCATGTTGCTCCTTATGCGGGCAATATTTTGAACATCCCCAAAAGGATCTGGAAACTTTCAGAAGTGTCGGAATTTATGTTCATGAGTATCCTGTGGCATGTTGGGCGTGTTGGACGCCCGGTTGTGGATATGAGAAAGCAGAAGTAAAAACATTTTGAAAATGATATACGATAAATTCTCAGCGATCTTGGACTATTTCGCCAATGATGGCAAGAATAAGACAATCAACGATTTGTTGATACGGTGGGGCTGGTCGTCAAAATCGAGGGTCTTTAACTTCGTAGACGGATTGAAAGATGGGACAGAACCTTATATCGAGGCGGCTCATAATCTTGTAATGGCTTACCTGAAAGCAACCGGTGAAAAATTGCCGGCGGTCCCCCAGGAATCATTAGTCACGAAACCTGAAACAGTACCAGAAACTGCACCAGGAATTATACACAGAACAATGCCAGAAACCGCACCGGAAATTATACACGGAACAATGCCCGAGGATAAACCCAAGAAAATAAAGCATAATCATAAAGTTGACCAGATTGTGAAAGAGCCTTTATTTCCTGATGAGCCAAGTGATACCGGATTGCAATATCCTATAAATACCGAAAAATTCAAGAACATCTGGGCCACATGGATTGAGTATAAGCGTGTTGAAAAAAGGCAAGGATACAAATCTATCAAATCAGAACAGATCGCGATTGATATGTTGGCTAAGGATGCAAATTATGATGAAAATGAAGCCCTGGAATTGATTCGAAAAGCAATTTCTTCTACATGGATGGGCTGGCATAAAAATAGAAGATTTAGAAAAAAGTCAGAAAAAATAATAATTATTGATACCCCAACGCCGGAGGACACAGAATGGACAAAGCCCGAGAACCCCAAAGAATAAACAGGATAGAAGGCCTGGATAAAATTATTGAAAGTGTGAAAAAGAAGGGAAAACAACTTAACCCTTCAAAAATGGCCCGGCTTTCGAAGGATATACCAGGTGAAGAGCTGGTGAAGCATATTGAGATCATAAAGAGTATTGCCGGCGAAGGCTATATCATGACTCCTGAACATGAGAAAGTCATATCAGGGATGATATATTATTTCCATGGCATTCAGAGTCGCGCACAAAAATATGGATTCGATATAACCAAGGGTATAGGCATAACCGGTACCTGGGGAGTCGGCAAAACTACAATTTTTGGAGCTTTTCACGAATACCTAAGTACAATTTGCTCGATTAATTATAACCCAAATACTTTTCGCATCACATCATTTGATGAGATAGCCGAATTATTACGCAGTAAGACAATCAGTGAAGCATCCAAATCAATTTTTCTATATAATTCATCGATGGGTGAAGACGGTATTGAAAATCACCACCCGATTCACCTATGCATCAATGAATTTGGTCGCAGGTATGATATTAAGCATTACGGTACTAACATAAATGAACTGATTGATATATTTCTCTCTCTCAGGTACGACATTTTCATAAAATACAATAGGGCAACGCACATGACCACGAATTACGGAGCTAAGGATCTCGAAAAGATATTTAATTATAAGGAAGACGATATAAAACCTGATTCAAAGCTACCCGACAGGTTCCGGGAAATGTTTAAAATCAAGAATTTGAAGGGGACATCATTCAGATAAAAAGAATATGAGCAAATTAATGTTTTATGATTGCGAGACTACCGGTACGAAATTCTGGAAAAACGGGATTCATCAGATATCCGGAATCATTGAAATTGATGGTGATATTAAAGAGAAATTTGATATACGGACAAGGCCTGAATATAAAGGCGTTATAATTGAGGAAGAGGCTTTAGCGGTTTCCGGAGTGACCAGGGAACAGGTACTGGCATATCCCCCCATGCATGATGGTTACCAGGAAATATTAAAAATACTTGGCAAGTACATGGATCCCTATGAAAAAAAAGGCAAAAAACGGAAATTTCACCTGGTAGGATATAATAGCAGGGGTTTTGATGATTCATTCCTACGTGCGTACTTCGTCCAGAATGGTGATCAATACTTTGGATCCTGGTTCTATTCTGACTCAATCGATGTCATGGTTCTGGCCAGTGATTTTTTCAAAGATGTAAGACATCAAATGGAAAACTTTCAACTCAGGACCGTATGCAAAAAAGCCGGGATCATGGTGGATGAAACAAAGCTGCATGATGCACAATATGATATTTCTTTAACCCGTGAATTATACTACATTTTAAGGCCCAGCCCACCGCCGCATGATAACTCCCAAAATGCATAATTACTAAATTATTAATATACATATTTATAACCCCATGAAAGTAAAATCTATATCCCTGGAAAATTACAAGAAGTACGATAAAATATCGGTAAACTTCGATGAAAACATCAACTACTTTATCGGTCCTAATGGTGCCGGAAAATCATCACTTGGCCTGGACGGGCTTTGGTTTGTCATGCAAGGTGTTGCCGAGAAAGCGGCTAAAGGCACCAATCCCATTATAGGTGAACGCTTCCGGTTTATTGGTGAAAGAACAGCATTTGCCAAGGGTGAAGCTGTACTTTATGATGAAAAAACCAAGCATGAGATTACGGCTACCAGGCACATGACAAAGGATACGCAGAAATTATCATTTAACGCGCCTCCCGGTCATATTCTGGATCAGCAATGGCTTAACGACATATTCAACATTTTTCTGATATCACCACAGAAATTTATTGATATGACAAGCAAAGAGCAGGCCCGGGCTCTTAATATTGATACTTCTACCTATGACAAAAAAATCGCGGATCTGAAAGCAGATCTCACGATTCTTAACCGGGAATTAAAAGCATTCGGGAACCCAATAGCCCCGGAAAAAGCAGAAAGGATAGATGTAATGGTCCTTCAGCAGAACAAAATAGCTGCCCAGGCAAAGGTCCGTAAAAAACAGGAAGAGATTGACAATAAAAATTTAGCGACAAAAGAGGCATATTACGCAGCCAAGTTGAAAGTCGAAACTGAAACCGATGCTTTTAATGCGTTGCAGGATGAACGGGCAGGATTCATCACGACCGCCGGGGATCTTCTTAATACGCTCGTTGAAATGGGTTATACGGGTAATGAGGTAAACGAATGGATCGATACTTTACCGCAACCTGAGGAAAAAAAGGTAGACGAAGACGGGGATCCCATTTATGATTACCCGATAGAACCTGATTACTTACCGGTCGCCGATGATTCAGAAGTAACCAAAATTGACAAACAGATCCTGGATGCATCCCAAACCAATGAAAAGGCTTTGGCATATCGCACGTACCTGGAAACCCTGGCCAAAAAAATCAAAAAGGAAGGTGAAATTGATACGAACAAGCAGGCGCAGAAAAATGCCGAACTTGAACGTAATACTTACCTTAAATCATGCAAGCTTCCCTGGGACAATCTGACAATCGATGAAGAAGGCCAACTTATGCTTGATAACCGGCCGTTAAAACGGGAATATTGGAGTAAAGGCGAGCTGATCAAAAGAGTGCCTATTATCATTGCCAGTACGATGAAACGTGATTCAGAAGACAAAGAATTCGAATCAAAGCTGAAATACGTATATATTGAGGATTTTAACTCGCTTGACAAAGAGAACCAGGCCGACGTTATTGACCGGCTGACCAAAGAAGGATTTCAGTTGGTAATTGAGTATGTTGGCGAAAAGGAAATCGCTGATAAAAACTGTATTATCCTGGAAAATTTGCACATCGTTAACCCGAAGCCGGCCGAGGAAGAAAAGCCAGCTGATGAACCTAAACAAAATCGTTTATTCTGAGAGCCATGAGAAAAATAATCCGTAAAATTATTGTTCGCGGTTGTGCATTACATTATCGCATTGGCAAAGGTAATATACCAAGAATTGCTGTAAATGCTACGGCCCTTTTCTTCATTTCTGTGGCCATAAATATATCGAGCAATACTCTTGGCACTATGAACTGGTACGATTGGATTTTTGACTTTATTTTCGTTCTCCTTGCATGGATTGGTTTTGACTGGCTTGGGGCTGGCTATTTTGAAATCTGGCCAATCAAATTTGAAGAGCTGAGTGATTTTCAGAAATACACTTTTTCCAGGGTTAAATTTCATGAATTGACTGTGGACCAGGTAAAGGAACTTAAAAAGATAATCCTTAGCCATCCGGAATGGTTTAGCGATGAGAAAACAAAGAAAATATAATGCCAGGGAACAGGCTGTGGATCTTTTTGATCGAATCAATGCAAAAGCTAAAAAAATAAGCATGGAAAATAAAAAATCACGTTCTCCTAAAAGGACCATAGATAAAGAAGAACTTTCACGACTTACGAGAGAACGTGAGAAAATTAATCAAACAACAAAATTTGAAAACATGGAAACAAATATTCAAAATTTCGATTTCAAAGGCACGAATGTTAGGATTTTCATAAATGAAAAAGGAGATCCTGAATTTTGCGCTAAAGATGTCACGCAAATACTTGGTTATTCCAACGGAAAGGATGCTATTATAAGGCATTGTAAATCACGGGGGGTCGTGAAACGCGACCTCCCTTCATCTTCTGGTATTCAATCTTATAGCTTTATAAGCGAAAGTAACCTTTATCGGCTAATATTGAAATCTGAGAAGCCAGAAGCCGAACCTTTCAATGATTGGGTTACTGAAGAAGTTTTACCTTCCATTCGTAAGCATGGCATTTATGCTACTGAGGATGTAATGGAAAAGATTATGAATGATCCGGCTTTTGGCATAAGATTATTAACGACTGTGCAGGAAGAAAGGCTTGCCAGAAAAAAAGCTGAAGAATCGTTAGAAATAGCACGACAGGAAAGGGAAATTGATAAGCCAAAGGTCCAATATTTTGAAGAAGTTTTGAAAAGTGGTAATTCTATGCCAATTAATCTTATTGCTTCTGAATTTGGGTTGTCACACCGGCAAATGAATAATATCCTTTTTCAGTTAGGCGTACAATATAGATCATCCGGGGTATGGATTCTTTATAAGAAATATAAGGATAAAGGATATACTGAGATTAAAACAATTCCTTTACCCTTGGATGAAAAAGGAAATACATTCACAATGCATCACATGTATTGGTTTGAAACCGGCCGGCTTTTTATTCATGATTTGATGAAAACTGAAAAAGCAATAGAGTTGCTGTCCGCTATTGTTGAAGTACAAAGGCCGGATAAGTTTAAAATAATAGGGAAACGCAAAAAAAGACCGAATAATGATCCTGAATTACCTCTGCAGCAAACAATATGAAACCTGAGGGGAAAATAGATTCTGATAAAATCCTGATAGGCGTTCTGACCCGGAACAGCATGCAGCAATGGATTGTAAAAGGTAATGGAATGAAAGAATATGCCGTTGTCGGGAACCCGGGCCGTATAACAAATAGCCAAAAATATCAGCTGCAGAAGGTAAGTTTCACGTTCGACGGTCATTTTGCCTGGTTAATTTAATTCATCAGATGGAAGCAAAAGTAATATCAAAGGTAATTGCATACGGTGATCAACGGTATCAGAAAAATTCAGATGGAACCTGGTGGGTACTGGCATTTGGCACCACCATAACAAACCACTCAATGCATTGGAATTGGATTTCTATACCAGAAGATAAAGTGCCTGCCACAGTAAAAAATAGCCAATGAAAATGATTGAATTAATAATTGGTGTGATCGGAGAAGGCATGATTGCTCCCGATTCTGAATTTGGTATTAAGTTAGGTTTTACTTCCGATAAGTTTGATGGGTATCTTTGGGATTCTAAGGAATACATCACAATATCATTTATTGAAAGCATTGACCCCAACAAGGGAAATTTAAAACGATTATTTGATAGGATTGAGGAATTAGGCTATGGCATTTTTGTTCCCACCCCATTCGAAAGAATGAGAAGTATTTGTGTTAAACGGGGTATGGAATGGAAAGGGATAACATTGGACGGAGTATATGTAGAAGGCTATTTTCAACCAAAGAAATAGAATAACTTACTTATAGCCATTTTTGCTTGGCTCATTTAAAAATAATAGTATGAAAACCCAGAGAAAGAAAACAAAGCACACTACTATCCGGAATGGGGATCTCTTTTGCCTTAATTGCGGTACAAGTCAGAAATTGCCAGTCCCTATGTCTATTCCCATGTTGGGAGTAATGGCAAAACAATTTAATAAAGAGCACAAGGATTGCCCACCTGATTGGAAACAGCCTGAAGTTGATCAGAGTTTGCCGGAAATTGAAAAAGCTAAATGGTGGCTTTTGCATGGTGAGCATGGTACGAGTTCAAAATGTATGTTTTTCTGGCTCTGCCCTGATAAGTTAAAGCGTGAACTTTTTTATACTAAAACGCATCCTGGGGATCCGGATGACTTTCGCCGGTGCTACATGCTTATCAAAACTATCCCGGAGTGGAAAGAGCTTCTTTATCAAATGAAAACAGTTTCACCGGTTTGGAGAAAAATTATTGATAACTGGGATAAGCTTTGCGGAATGCTGGAAGAACAGATGGCCGGAAAAAAGAATGAAATGTGGCAAGAAATGGAGAAACTAGGTTGTTAATTATTTATATCGTTAATATTTAATATCATGCATAAAATTGAGATACAAGTAGAATGTTTACCTGGCGATGGATGCTGGGCGCTAAACTACAATCTTAAACCAGCCCGCTGGGAACATGGGGTAGTATGTGGTGTGAAAGCAGGCATATCAAAAGATGGTTCAGCACATATCGCATACAGCGTAATTTTGGATCGAAGGAGCACAGGCAGATCCAGAATGTTTCATAATGGTGGAGCGCCATTATCTATCACAGTCGGGAAAGATGCAATTAAAGAAGGATAACCATGGGGAAAAAATTCAGTGGGAAGGCCATTTATAATCCATCTGGCAAAGCTGAGGAATATTCATATTGGGCTTGTAATTTCTATATAGGTTGCACCTCAGCATGTGATTATTGTTATTGCAAATCATTACTTCGCGGTACATGGTCCGATAAACCAGTCCTGAAAAAATCCCTGATCGATGAAATAACAGCTTTCGAAATATTCAAAAAGGAAGCAGATAAAAACTTGTCGGAACTTCGAAATCATGGCCTGTTTTTCAATTTTGTAAGTGATCCATTCTTGCATGAAACAATTAATCTTAATATGTTAGCTATCTTTTATTGTATTAACAATAATATCCCGGTTAAGGTCCTCACAAAACAAACCTGGTGGATCCCTGAATGGGTATCTAAAATGAAAGATAGTCGAGTATTTAAGTATATGGCAATTGGATTTACCCTGACCGGTTTCGATTATCTTGAACCTGGTGCCGCAAAAACCAGTGAAAGAATTGCTGCTTTGAAACATTTCAATGATTTAGATATGATGACATGGGCAAGCATGGAACCAGTGATCGGACTTGATATAAGTTTAGAAATGATCCGGAGAACGCAAGGAACTGTTGATCTGTATAAAATCGGTTTGAAGAGTGGTGATCACCAGGATATGCATAGCCTGGAAAAATTCATTGATACGGTGATATCAGAAAATCCTTACAAGAAGATTTATTTCAAAGATTCATTATTGTTGCAAGCCGGCATTAATAGGAACGACCTTCCATCTCACAATTGCGTGACCCGGGATTATAACATTTTTACCGATACTGATATTGAGAGATAGACTGCTATTAAATAATTCTTACATTTGTTCTGTAAATAATTCAATTGTTTAATCTAAAATAGGGAGGTAGCCATGATATAAAGTTTAAAACTAATAGTCATGTCTAAAAACCAAGAAAAAAAAAGTGGTGGAGCCAAAAAATGCGGGCGTAGTAAAAGGGCCACTGATTCTGCAACATCTTTGTTTGCGCGTAACAAAATCAGTTATGAACAGTACGCAAAAGAAAAGGGCTTAAAAATTAAAAGCAAATGAATTGATTCGGGGGTATGTTACCCCCGATTCTTTTTTCTCAGGCCGCGCAACGTCCGCGATAAAACAGCCTGTTTTTTGGTAGTGGATGAGGCTTTTGAACTTTTTTTTAATACTTCCCGTTCATATTGCGGAACAGTCATGCCGGCCCGCTTTGCCTTTTTTGTAAAAGCGCCTTTCTGCATGCCAATTGCCTGGATCCATTTCTTTTTCATAGCATTTCAAGTTATAAGGGACCATGCCTTTGTAATATGAGCATCCGAGATCCATTGCTGGCTTTCGCCGTTTTCGTGCTGACCGATCGCCTTGACAAGCTTGTCAATATATTTCCGATCGAAAGTGATCACGGTATCCGGCTTTACTCCGACTTTCTTTGCAACATCCTGAACATATGCTTCCGTACTAGCCTTCCCATTCTCTGCTGCAGGCGCCCAGGTTTCGATAATCTTCCGGACGGTATTTTTCCCATCTTTGAAATAGCTTTTCAGATTCAGAATGAGCGCCCGGACCCCGTAAGGAAATTCGTAGAATTGCTCAAATCGGCCATCGGTATTTTCAGTAGCCGGTACCTTGCCGTTCCAGGTAGTTGACGTTGCATTTATGTTACCAGGATTATTATTCCGGACGCCCCGGGGTGCAGTCAATACTTGGCCAACCTGGCCCAGGTAGTTAATGAACTGCTTTGAATACTTCGCGGTAGTGGCCCTGGCAATAGAAGCAATATTTCCGGCAGTTTTCTCTAACCTACGCCGGTTAACATATACCACAATGAGAATCCCTCCAACAGCGGCTAAAGCAATCCCCCATTGAAAACGCTTATTCCGGATTAATCTACCAATTGTGCTCATAATCTTACTTTTTTAAGAAAGCGGTTAACTTCGCAACAGCGGTTTTATAATCGCTGGCAACATTTTCCATTTTATTCCAAGTCGAAGATGTTTTTTTCTTGGTATACCAGATCCCGTTTTCCAGTTTATAATCCCAAACGGAATCAAAATTAGTGATTATAACCGGTGCCGCTCCTGTTGTGCTGGCCGGCGCCTTCGGGTTAACTGTTGTAGTCTCACCAGGGATTACGGCTACTGATTTCTTTTTGTGTGTCAATACCAGGATGAGCCCGATAACAACTACTGTGGCACCTAAATAAAGATAGGTATCTGCGCTTTTAAGCATTTTTTTAAGGTCCATGGCTATATTATATATAGTTTAAAATTACAATGTTAGAGGCTCCATCATCACCAATAGCGAATCCCAGATTTGCATTTATCATGTCAACACTGAGTAATTCGCCTGTTACCGCTGGAGAGGTCTGTTGTGCCCAGTTTACACCACCGTCATTAGTATGAACGATTAGAATATTTCCTAAATTATCATACCCAACGGACCAACCGTTAAGCAAATCTACAAAACTAACACATATCAATGCACCACTTATAATAAAAGAGCTTTGCTGAGTCCAGTTCGCCCCACCATCACTTGTGGTTATTATTAAATTATCAGATGCACTGTCCTCACCAACAGCCCATCCATTTAATGCATCAACAAAATTTACTCCGTAAAGAGCCCCGAGTAATACCGGTGATGTTTGAGGATTCCAGTTGGCACCGCCATCAGTTGTATTGAGAATTAAAGTACTTGTTGATGCTGTCCCAACGGCCCATCCGTTATTCGAATCAGTGAAGTAGACTGAATTTAATGTACCTGCAACTGCCGGTGTAGTCTGCTGTATCCAGTTCGCTCCACCATCAATCGTTTTAAGCACTAATATATTTGTGCCATCATTACCAACTGCCCAGCCGGTATTCGCATCAATAAAATGTACCATTACTAAAGATCCCACAACTACCGGTGATGTTTGAGGATTCCAGTTAGTGCCACCATCAGTTGTATTGAGAATTATAATATTCCCCAATCCATCTGCGCCGACTGACCATCCATTATTCACAGTGGCAAAATACACTCCATTCAAAAGGCCAGCAATGGCTGGTGCAGTTTGCTGGGTCCAGTTAGCCCCACCATCAACAGTATTAATTATCAAAATATCCCCTAAACCATCATTACCAACGGCCCAGCCGTTATTCGCATCAAAGAAATTGATACTATTCATGAACCCCACGGCAACCGGGGATGTCTGAATTTTCCATGAAGCCGGGAACGAAGCAAACTTACATTCCAGGTTATATTCCATGATCACATCCGAGGCACTTGACCCATCAATCTGTATACTGACTTCAATATTATCACCATTAAAGGCTGATGTGATCCCTACCAAGCCAATTGAATTTATTTCACGGATAGTAAAAGTTACCGGTGTTTCAAGGCCGGCTACATTTTGAACAATCTCAATAGTGCCCATTGCCGTGGCAGTATCCCGGGTCATTTGATAATTAAGAATAATGCTGCCAAAAATAGTTTTATTACCAACGGCAAATGTGGTAGTATCGTTTGCTAAAAGAGTTTGAATAATATTCAAGCTGAAAAACGGATGATTTATATCCCCCCAGTTCTCATCATTCTGCCAGTTCAGGTCCGTTACGTCGGCACCGATATATTTTTTAACAATAATCTCGAGATCCTCTGTCCAGTTAACCAGGGCTCCGACCTTTCTTTTTGCCACAGGAATATTATTGCGGGCTGTCTTATCGGCAACTACCCGGAGGCTTCCGGCCAACTGGCCGTCATCCATAAGCGGATTATTTGGATTATTATGCTCTAATATGTCAGGATAAAAAAGTGCCATTATGAATATTTATAAATGTTTGAACTACCATGAGCTACACCCATAAATTGATTTCTGAAGCTAACAATTGTACCTGAGGCACCAATTCCTATATGAGTATTAACCCAGGTTGTGCCTCCATCTGTTGTTTCAGAAACGCTATCGGCGTTATACCCCACTATGACATGAGTTACGCTAAAAGCAAAAACTGAATTTATAAGACCGACTGACGGTGCAATATCCCAGGTAAACCATGTATCACCGCCATCATTCGAATATCTGACAGCGGAAGAAGCACCTACAATCCAGATATTATTCGCATCCAGGGCAAAGTATCCATTGTAACTTATGGGAGTTATTTTATCCGTCCAGTTAGCGCCACCATCAGTTGTAACATACAGATGATTTGTCAAAAATTGATTCAAAAAGCCATTCAATGCATCAACAAACTGAAAATTACCAACGCTTACCGATGAGTCAGCAACATAAACATCACTAAATGATAGTCCCCCGTCAGTTGTTTGCGATATTACCGATTGCCCGCCAAATCTTCTGTAACATAGTCCATTTAAAGCATCAAACATCCAAAGTCCCCAAAGTCGTTGAGCTGCCAATGTTGTAATTAATGTCCAATTTTGCCCGCCGTCAACCGTGCCCCATATGCGGCTTGAATTAGCGCCAATATCTTGTCCACAAATAAACCCATTATTTGCATCAATAAAATTCAATTGAAATATTGTATATCCAGCTGCACTAGGCAGTACCGCATTGGAATAGGAATCACCATTATCCAATGAATACTCTACCGATCCACTTGCGCCAATAACGACGGTAGTAGCGCCCGGGAAGACAATGTTATTAAAATTACTGAAAGATGACGAGTCAACAAGAGACCATCTCTGAATGAATTGCACAAAAGGTTTTCGGATCAGGTTATAAACCATGGTAACATCACTCGCGCTTGATCCGTCAATTTGTACCGATACTTCGACATTATTACCATTTAGAGCCGTGGTTATGGTTACCAGGCCAAGGGTCCCACCGAATTCCCGGAATGTAAAAAATGTAGGTGATTCGATACTTGAAATATTCTGCATAATCTCAATCGTACCAATAGCTATTACAGAATCCCGAACCATTTGGTAGTAAAGGATGAAGGAGGCATAGATATTCTTGTCACCCACCAAGAATGCAGTGGTAGTATTTGCGGAAAGGGTCTGTGTAATATCGTAGTTGAAATAAGGATAGGATAAATCAACCCAGTTAGTATTATCAGTCCATTCCGGATCCGTAACATCAGGACCTATATATTTTTTAAGAATTGGCAATGAACTTGAATAGTATACAACTACCATCCCGACTTTTCTTTTTGCAATCGGCAATAGATCCCGGGCCGCTATGTCATCAACAATCTGAAGACTACCCCAAAGCTGATTTTCATCCATGAGCGGATTAGCAGGGTTATTGTGCTCGAGTATATCAGGATAAAGAAGTGCCATTTGATCAGTATTTGTTTATATCCTGCATGATCAGGAAATGTATGTTTCCGAATTCAGTTTTCAGATACGTTTTCATATCAATTATTTTCTTAGGCGTTGTAAGTTTATTGTTGTAAATTATTTTAATAATAGTGTCATTTATCTGTGTTTCCCACGTACATCTATCAACGAATTCGTTCAGACTTTTCGTTTTATATTTGAACTTCGCCAGGGCATTATCGATAGCTTTAAATGTGATATAAATTTGCATCTTGATATTATTCTCAATCGATGCCCTTTGGTTTCTAAGATCATTCTTTTCAATGATATCACGGATAAAATCAAATAATGCCCCGCTATGATGTTTTAAAAAGTTTTCCAAAATAATTTCTACCTGAGCAATTGAAATACTATCATTATACTGGTTGGCCAGGATTTTAATGTCATTGGCCAGGGTTTTAATGTCATTCGATACACCAGTAAAAACATTCAAAAACTTCTTTTCATCTTTCCTTTTCATACTATCTCTCAGCCACGAAAGAACTATTGGTATACACAAGGCCAGCGCTACTAATAATAATGAGAGGGATACGTTTACAATTCCATACTCATGAATAAGTGTCGCAAAAAAGTTAATTTCTTTTTCAGGCATAACTAAGATCTTTACAATTTGTACTACTATCCTGAATTTTCTTTACCAGTCCATTGAGCTCCACAAAATTAATTGGTTTACGCATTATGTATTCTCTTGGTACGCCTGTTTTTTGAACAATAAAACCAATGTCGAATGATGCAGATGCAAATATTACCGGAATGGTAGCGCACCGGCCACCACTGCTCTTTAATTCATCAAATACTTCAAATCCATTTTTACCTGGTAAGTATATGTCAAGTAGAATCATATCCGGATTATATTTCCGGGCAATTTCGCATGCTTCATCACCATTTGTAGCCATAATAATATCGTGTCCTGAATTTTCCAGGGTTTTCCGATATAAGAACATGTTTGCCGGATCATCTTCAACAATCAGAATTTTACACATTCCTTTTTACTTTTAAGAAGCTACCTTTTATTGTCTGCAATCTTTCAAATCCTTTATCAAATCCAAACCCGGCGAAAAAAGCACCGATAAGCCAGGCTTCCGGATTTGTTACATCAAAATTGATTATGAACTGCATGAACCTTATTGTAATAAACAAGCTGATAATATCCATGGCCAGCCTTCTACGGTTATCCTTTATAAGAAACCAGTGTGAAAATTTCTGTGGGGTATTTGGACTGTTTTGGTCCCTGGAATTCGCATGATTTAACAGATTAAGCGCTATCCCTACCACTGCAAAGAAATACAGAGCCACAAACATTGGAAGGCTGAAATTTCCGAAAACAAGATGGATAAACTCTTTCATATATTCTATAATTTATGCAGTAGCAGTAATAGAAACAGTTAACGTAGTTGTGCCACCGGCCCCATTTGAAAAAGTTATGGTTACGGTACCTGAATAAGCACCTGGTGATGCTGAGGCTCTATTTACACTAATCACACCATTCCCTCCAAATACACCAGTTGGTTGAGACCCTGCCAGGATAACGCTTTGCGTTGCGGATTGAATAGTAAAACGTGCATCACCGGCATAACTGCATTTCCATGCACAATTAGCAGTGACTGTGATAGTTTTATTCCCATATACACCGGCTGCCCAGCTTAAACTTGTCGGGGTCCTTGTTAAAGAAGCTGAAAGTCCTTTAAACATGGACATTCCGTGATTCCCTGCAGCGGCATTGACAGTTTTGGCCAAATCATTTAATGAAACATTCGTTGTAGGGGCACCAATAGTATCCCCCCAGAGTTGAAATCTGACATCAGCATTAAGGTTTACATTTGTAGTTGGAATTGCCATTTTACGTTAATTTATTGACTTGTTGCTGCAATTTCTCTATTTGCTCTTGCTGTTCTTTTATAGCTTCGATAAGGACAGGAATAAGCGCCGGATAGTTGATAGTCTTATACATTTTACCATTTCCTATCATTTCGACTTCCTTCACAACCTCAGGGAATATCTTTTCAACATCCTGGGCAATAAGTCCTATCCTGGTTGCCTTCTTCTTATCTTTTTTCAGGTTAAAGGTTACACCGGCTAAATTCAATAATTTACTCAGGGCATTTTTCAGTGGTTTGATGTTCTTTTTCAATCTACGGTCAGAAGGCGTTGTAGTGCTGTCGGAGATAATATCCGCAGCTGCATGGAAGTTTCCGGCCGTAAATCTATACTTTTCATCACCACCCAATGAGACACCGATAACATCGGCAGCCTGCGACCAAAATCCCGTATTGGGATCACCTGAAAAGGAGAAAGCCGGAAGTAACTCAGTACCATTACTGGCATAATGATGACCGGTGATATATAAATTACCGTCACCGAATCCCCTAATAGGATGGTTACTTGATGTGGATGTTCCGGCTGCATTTGATACGGCAAGTCCGTAAACAGACGTATCATCCCCAGGTCTTATAAATAAACCAAAACCAGTAGGATCTAAGTTAGTCATTGCCACGACAGATGCACCCGGCCATGTTCCACCAATAGTTACTGGCCTGCTCGCTATCGGGGCAACTCCGAAACCTATCTGGTTTTGAAATTGACCATTAAATGCCGCCAGTTTTGCGGGGGTAACAAAACGGGCATTGTCTGTTCCTGTATTGGTCTCAGCCTGGGTGGCAATTTCAGCTTTACCCGCAGCCGATTCACTGGCTGCCGGGACGGCGGTTGCCAGCTTCAGCGGGGTAACCGCCCTTACATCGTCCGTTCCGGTTGTTACCTCGGCCTGGGTGGCAATTTCAATCATTGCCTTTTGAGTCTCTGAAATAACAATCCCTGCCAATGTCGAAGGACAAACAGCCCGGACAGCATCGCTGCCGGCTGTTACTTCAGCTTGTGTGGCTAGTTCTATTTTCCCGGCAACCGTTAATGAAGCGGCAGGAATATCATTCATTGTCGCAAAGACATTTGCCGCTGATGGAGCGTTAGCCCCTGTAATTGCAGCGCTTTGATCTGTTGTAGGGATCAGTCCAAATAGCGTTTCATTAACATGACCATTAGTTACCCCGACCCCTGCGGGTTGAATTCCGCTTAAGTTATTATGAGCCGTTGGGACAACACTCGGGCTTAAATCCTGGCCCAACCAGTTTACATAATTGGCACCCGCGTCAGTTGTCCGGATCCTACTTCTAACCGCATTTGTATATGCATTCGCGGTTTGATAAATAATGGATGCAACCGGTACGAATTCCTGAAATGGCAAACCGGATGTGATAAGATTATTCATTTCATTATTTGCGCCACTCCTGGCGGCAGCAACTGAACCATACGTAGCCTGCCCCATGACAACAATGTACGGACTTATCAGGTTATTGGTGGCAAAGACATGTGCCAATACAAAATCAAGATTTGCCACAAGAGTTTGTTGCCAGGCTCCACCGGTAAATTGATTCCAGACTGCGCGTGTGCCATTATAAAAAACGCCATACGGGGTTGCAAGTGCGGCTCTACGCCAATCACCATTAACGCCAAGCTTATAGAACAAATCAAATGCCGTTTGTTGTGCCAGGTTGTGTGTAATGTCTTCATCGACTATTATACCGGCATCAGCGGTAAATGATGCATCCGTATTATTGTTACCGGTAGCATCAGGTGTTATTGCGGATAATGCAGATCCGCTTCTCCATTGCGTACCAAATGTCAGATGCTTGTATTTCCAGTCTAAATGCTCGAATGCCGTAGTATGTCGCTCGTTCGCCTCGTATATTATTAAATTGTTCGTTGCATCCCAGTATACCACGGCAACAAAAGCATTAGCACCGGCAGTTTCAAAACTCTGTGATGTCAGTAAATCCAGGTTAATATCAAGATAAAAGAAATGGGTCCCTTCCAGGTCAGGGAATATGACTGATTTTGCACCGACAATTGTATATTTTTTGCCTTCAATATAATAATCAAAAGTTGCGGCTACCGGAGTGATTGTGAAGGTTCTTGTAGATTCATCAAAAGAAATAGTATTGTCCGTATTATCAAAATTGATAAATCCATGGGGGTTTCCGGAATCCGCGCCAAGCATTTCAATTGCCTCAGCTGACAAAGACACCCAATTTGTAGGATCGGTCCAGTTTGGATCAGTTGTATTAGGACCAATATATTTGGATGTAATTATGTTACCACTGACAGTATACGATACAATTGATCCAACTACTCTTTTTTGCGAAGGAATAAGATCACGGGCCGCTATGTCGGCGACAACTCTATAACTCCCGGATAACTGATCTTCATCAACTAAAGGGATCAATGGGTTAAAGGATTCTATAGGTTGCGAGATCTTTTGTGCCACTTTACTTCTTATTAAACATAGCAATAAAGAATAATTCGAAAATCACCATATATATCACATTACACATTACTAACCAAACCAGAAGAGTCGCTTCATGATAACCCATCCACATTGAGATCCAAATAAGTTGCAATAATACCCCTTTCATAAAATGCCAAAAATCACCTATTCCCGCCAGGGGGTACCGGAAGCACCAGGCAAACCAAGCCGGTTTTATATCCCGGAACATGAAAACATGCGGATTTAACCAATCAGCAAGCAGTTTTGGGGTTTTTATGGTACTGAACCATGTTGATTCCCAATGATGCTTAACTTTATCCATAATCCCAAGCACTGCACTGATCAGGATCACAAATATTATAATCAAAAATAGCTTATCCACAATTACATATATTTAAAAATCGCAATATCAGCTGCATTTGAAAAACCACCAATGCATCCATTGAATATGCTCGTAAAACTAATCCCCCGTAAACTCTGGGGAGAAAGTGTCGATGGTAGTGTATTATCTACTGTCCATGTTACCCCGCCATTAACTGTTTTAATTAAAATATTATTAGTCGAAGCATCAGAGCCAATAGCCCATCCATTATTTATATCAATAAAATCTACCGCATATAATATGTTATCCGTTACCGGTGAAGTCTGGGTTGTCCAATTGGCTCCACCGTCTGCAGTAGTAAGAATTATAACATTCCCCGCTGAGGTCCCAACAGCCCAACCATGGTTTGCGTCAACAAAATCTACGCCTTTTAATTCACCGCTAACAACCGGCGAAGTCTGCGGGGTCCAGTTCGCGCCACCATCAGTAGTGTGAAGGATAACAATGTTGGTAGATCCATCAGTGCCCACAGCCCATCCATTCATTGAATCAATAAATTTTACTCCATTCAAAAGGCCAGTAACTACTGGTGGAGTTTGTTCTACCCAGTTTGTTCCTCCATCGGTTGTTGTTATAATTCTATTGACTGCGCTATCACCATTATCATCACCAACCGCACAGCCATTATTTGAATCAACAAAATCAACTGAAAAAAGACGTGACGGCGTTGATCCTATAACGGTTTGCCGTGTCCAGTTAGCGCCGCCATCAACTGTCACTAACACAATTAGAGCAGTCAAACTATCGATACCTACCGCCCATCCTGTATTTGCATCAATAAATGAAACACCGTATAAAGTACCACTACCCACAATTGAAGATGTTTGTTCAACCCAGTTTGCGCCGGCATCAGCAGTATGTAGAATAAGAGGTGCATTTGTAATACCATTCTTCCCAACTGCCCAACCATTGACAGAATCAATGAATGAAATACCATGTATAATGCCTTGTGCTACAGGCGAAGTCTGCTCATACCATTGAACTTGGTGTGTACTGGATTTTCTTTGAATGTCATAAACCATTATAACGGACGTAGCACTGGAATTATCAATCTGAATGCTTATTTCAACCTCATTACTATTGAAGGCTGATGTGATCCCTACCAGGCCAATTAGACCATTAAATTCCCGAAGCGAGAATGATACGGGCGTTTCAAGTTCAGATCCATTATGCATTACTTCAATAGTCCCCATTGCAATCACCGTATCACGTATAAATTGATACCTGAGAACGAAAGAGGAATAAACCGTTTTATCTCCAATGGGAATAACTGTGGTGGCATTTGCGCCCAGGATCTCAATGACATTTTCTTCCTGGAAAGGAAACATTACATTTTCCCAATTCAAATCATTAATCCACTCGGCATCAGTGGTATCCGGTCCGACGAACTTTCGTATCTCAATTATATTCAGCTCGGACCAGGATACTGTAGAGCCTATTTTTCGTTTTTCTTCACCAATGGCATTGCGGGCAAACTTGTCATCCACTACCTGCAGGCCACCGGCAAGTTGTCCGTCATTCATAAGCGGATTAGCAGGGTTATTGTGCTCGAGTATATCAGGATAAAATAATGCCATTTTGAAATATTTTGCTTATTAATGCATTAAAGTTTTATATATTAACTCCGGCAATTTTCCTTTGACCCGTGGTTTAGTAAGGTTCTCAAAGGTTATATTAACAAAATCCAGATCTGTTAATACAACTGCGCTATCCCATGAATTATTGGAATGAATTATGTTGGTATTCCCATTGAAATAATTGGTATTTCCGTATGCTATATTATAGCGCATGACGTGAGGCTTCATGTAAAGATGCAGCCACCAGCCCCTTGCACTGTTACGATAGGCAACATTGTTATAAAATGCCAAAATACATTGGGCTTCAGACTGATCAAAACCACCGGATTTATTGAACGCGCTCAGATTATTTCTTACTATTCTCCGGATTGCGTTAACATCCGACGTTACACCGAGCTTAATCCCCTGACCATTCCCGGAATGATTACCATTGTTAAATGTCCAGTTTCCTTCAATCAGGACATTACCGTTCGTGCCATAAGTATCGATCCCATCGTCTGAATTATTCCATGCCCGGCAGCCGCGAAAAATATTTGAGTCTCCGGTACACCGGCCAACTGAAAAACCATCTGCATCATCACCTGGTCTTGTGGTAAGCGGGTCGAAATTGTCGTATGAGTCACAGTTTAAAACCTGATTGTAACCGGATGACCCATACAATCCAAATCCCGGACCCTGAATATTATGAATTACAAGTTCTTCAAAGATACAATGCATGACGTTTGTAGCACGTAAACCGAAAGACTGGTTTGCACTCGAATACTGTGTGACATTAATAATTTCAATATTCTTTAGGTGCCAATAGTCAGCACCATTCATGATAAATGCCGTTCTTACACCAGCCGTAGTTATTCCTGATCCATTAATAATGACACGTTCCCCGGGGTAAGCAAGCAAATGGTATAATTTGCCCGCTGATCCGTCTTTCGTTATCGTAAATGGCATGTAAGTTCCTGCCCTGATCATTATAGTGTCTCCGGGTATGGCTACGGCAATTCCCCTAGAAATGGTCAAAAATGGTTTTTCCAGGGATCCGGGATTATTATCATTGCCATTTGGCGCCGGTGCCACGAAATAATCAGCATGTATTTTGGGCACTGGTGGTACCGGTGTTCCACAATTAGCCAGTTTAGTTTGCAGCTCCATGATTTGAGCGGCCTGGCTTACTGTCAAGCGATTGATTGATTCAATCTGAACATTTTTCTGACTGATCGATGCATTCAGATCAATGATAGCACTTCTTAGGTTGGTTACAATATAGTTTAGGGAATCAACCCTTATATCCGGAAGCGCTGTAACGGTTATAGACTGGCCGGCCGGAAGTTTTATATCCTGTGCCGGAAGCGAAAAGGCAATGAAAATCAGTGATATTATTAATAAGTGTTTCATATTGACTGTATTAAATGGTTAAAGGTGTTATCATTACACGGTTTACATTATATTTTATAGTGGCGGCAGTACCAGTAGATGAAAGCGTACATTGAAGATTCAATACATTTGTTGCGAAAGCCACGGCAAATGTTACTCCCACATCATCGCCGACCGGGGTACTTTCTGCAAGGACCAGATTTGTTCCGTCAGAAATGATCTGAAGGGTACCCATTTCATAATCTGTTCCACGGATAATAGTATAATCAATGATTATGGACCTGTTTTGGAGTTTATTACCTACAACTACATTGGTTGCTGCATTATCAGCAAGAGCCGCGGATAAGTTTTGCTCAACTTCGGGATAAATTAATCCTATAATCTGGACATTTCTACCACTAACAAGATTAACAAACTCACTCATGGCATCAAAAAACCAACGAGTGTTTGGAACTCCGTAAATGTTAGAAAAAGTCATCTTAAAAGTACCGATAGAGAAATCACTGATATTTGCCTTATGTTTGAAAAGATAATTGGTATTAACAAGAATGACTTTGGAGGGTAGTAATTGAATATCACATCGAAAATTATTGCCGCTGGCAAATGCCATATTTGAATTCACGAATTTTAAATATGCATTATTCGCCGTTGAAGTTCCGGCAATTTTAAATTCCCCATCATTACTTAAATATATACATGAAGCTGTGGTTCCGGTATTTGGATTTTCCAAAACTAAGTTCCTATGATTGGCTAATTTTGAATTAGAAAATTGTATTATATCAGAATTAGTATTATTAAAGCAATACAAATTATTGAAAGAAAACGTTTCACAATTATATATAATCCTAAAACCATTGAAACAGGTTTGCAATAACCCAACAGTAGATCCTTTACCTAATGTTAAAAAATTGGCAGCATTTCCCTGGATATAGCAATTGTTAAATTCTATGATATTATTGTATATAGTAACATCGAATGCAGGGAAAGATAAATTCAATTGAGAAAAGATTAGATGAGCTTGAATTATCTGGGTTAATGCAGAAGTATTTCCGAAATTTATTATAGTTTGTGCCTGATATATTTCTGTTCCGGTAACAGCACCAGATATACTAATTGTAGGCGTTAAGGCATTACCAGTTATCGGATAATAACTCGTTCCTGATTTCAAAAAATAAAACTTCCATTGATTAAGTGTCCATGTAGCTGTATTCCCTCCTGAAACTGAATATGTAAGTGGATCGAGTGCTTCAGCGGATCCCATTGTGAAACCTGAATCTACCAGAGTTAGAGTTCCCTGAATTGTCAGTATGCCTGCTCCTGATATTGAATTTAAAACAGATAAATCGGCCATGCTCATTGCGAATGTTCCAACCCCAATGCTGATAGTAATTGTAACTCCTGAGATGATAATCTTTTTAACCGTCGAAAGAGCTTTCGCAATTGTTAAATATGGATTACCTACTGATCCGTCTCCGGTCGTATCATTGCCAGTTGTAGCAATAAATATCGAACGGTTTGCTGTTTCTGCCTCATTATAAACAGCTACATTAATCCAGTTGGTATCTTTTTGCCATTCAGTATCGGTAACATCGGGACCTATAAATGCCATTCTATAGATAACACCCGTATCTGTCCAGGAAACTATTGCCCCGATAATCCTTTTTGCGGAAGGAATTGCATTACGGGCTGTTTTGTTAGTCACAACCCGATAACTGCCGGCCAGTTGACTTTCATTTATCAACGCGACTGCAGGATCAAAAGACTCCAACGGTTGTGACGTTTTCTGTGTCATCTTTTATATATTATAATTATGAAATTGCCAGAGAGACCCCGGCGGCAAAAGCGGCATCTGAATTTGATTTGTAAAAACGATACGCGACTACCTGGCCATATGTATTGGTGACGTTGAAATTGCTCATTGCCGTGAATGCCGTAAGCACTGGTAAAGCACCGTTTTGAATAATATTTGAAAGTGCACCGAAGCTGGCCGGGTATGCAATCCATGTAAAGTTACCGGCAGTATTATTATCGGCAGTACAAATAAATGTTGCCACTTTTGATGCCAGTAACTGAAATTGCTGTAAAGCCAGCACAAGTGCCGATGCTGATGCATCATCCGTAGGATCCGCACTATTAACAGCACCAAAAGCAAATCTCCATCGCCAGAACTTTTGGAATGTGACGCTTGCAATAGGGGCTGCATGAATATCCTCACCCGATAGTGTCCATGTTTTAGCGCCAGGGGCATTGAGAAATGTAGTAGAACCCGGGGTAGCTACCTGGCTGGTTCCTGTTACCGGTACATTGAATCCGTCCCCGGCCAGGTTCATATTTTGTGGCGGGTTACCCAAACTGTCATTGACAACTGACCAGGCGGCGCTTACTACGTCAGCTACGTTACCGACTTCAATAAAGCTGGTATTTGGGTTCAAAGTGATACTAAGTCCTGACATGATAGGTTCAATATAAGGTGCAAGAAGATCATCGAATATGGTTTCCAAAAGAGTCCCGGCCGGGTAGTTTGTTCCTAAAGGAATACCCGGAAGATACGGTACTGTGGTTGTAATTGGATTTACCAACGAGCCGCCACCGGAACCACCACTGCCGCCACCGGAGAACCCAAAACCTTTACCAAATAATTTTCGATCCATGGCTTTATTTTAATTAGGATTTCTTACGCTTACACCAACTATTACTACCACACCGGCCGTAGCATCGATGGTCAAATCATCCACGGCTGATATTCCGGATCCAAATGTTATATCCATGCCCTCCGTATAATTTACTGTCTCACCAGGCACACCCCCTATCGTCATGCCAGTAGCTCCGGTTACCGCGATCGTTCCGGAAACTATATGTATGCTAACCTGGGCCCATCCCTGTTCACCCTGAATGTTAATAGATGATCCACTCAAAGTGATATTGATAGTTTTATCAAAATATTGGTCGACTGCCATAGCGTTCGTTATTAAGTTGTTAATATATATTCAAGTGAAATTTCTTCAACAGGGTAATTATTCATATATAAATAAGCCTGCAATGAGTTATTCCGGATCCGGATAAAATAAAAATGATTGTTATATCCCAGTGACCTGTCGCCTGCTGATTTGATAAGGAATCTCCTTACCCATAACTCACCCTCTTTATCGATCTGAAAACCCATGATCGATGAGATCTTTATTAATTCAACAAAAGTGACCTCTTTAATGGCATTAACACGGTTACATAACTTAAACCCCGGGGTAAAATCCTCATCCTTTGGAAATATCATCAAATAAAGATTACCTTCCGGTATCCCGTTTTCTTTTGCATGAGACTGGATCCCATTTTTGATATGATTCAGAGCTATTTTTACTAAAAATGACATAATCTGTTCAGTTTTTATGCGAATTGTACAACTGGCTTTGTCTTGATAATGTTAAAAAGCTTGGTCCTTTCATTTTTATTCAGTTCTGAATTGAATTTATCAATCAGTGATGTCCCGTATTTTATTCCATACCTGGTTGCGATCTGGGCCATCTTCTTCTGACTTTCGATTTTCCGGTAAATGCTATAAATAGCCTCTTCATCAGTGCCTGAAAGCTTCAAAACTTTGTTTTTAAATGCGTCATTCAGGGCATCGACAATCTCTTCAATTTTTGCGGTTGTATAAAGCGTTATCCTTACGCCCCCCATTGGCTCACTTTCATATCCGGGCTTTAAAGCATTAAGATAACCTAAATCTCCGGCTGCTTCTGCCTTACTCTGTTCCAGAATAAGTAAAAGCTCATTGAATTCATTTTGTTGCTTGGCCTTATGCAGAAAATAGTATATTGCTCCCCCCAGGAGTGCTGTGCCGCCAGTGGCTATTAATAACTGCTTCTTATTCATGATTTTAAGATTTACATTTTTTACATTCCTTTCGATTTCGCAAATCCCGATGAGGCTGCCCCTATGACTGCATTAGGATTTTTGGCAATATTGAAAAGCGCCAGGAATACAGGGACCAATATCGCAAGGATTACTACAATTACTATTGTCTTGCTTGTTTTAAATATAGATCCGAACGAATCAAAAACGCCACCAATGCTTTCTTTCACATTGCCGACAATTCTGGAAGCATCTTCGATCAGGTTCGTATCAAGATCCAAACCAACGGTCTTGCCATAATCCCTGAGCTTATTGGTTTTAGCTGCGGATCCGGCAAGGTTCGCATAAGCAACGATGAAGGCCTTATTTGCTTTCTCCCGGCCAAAGCCTTTTTTAAGCATTTCATACCAGGATATCCATTGAGAATCCCCACTGTCTTTGCTGGGGATATATTTTACAATTGCATCATACTGATTCATGACGTTGGTTTTAATGTTTTAAACAATATCGCACTTCACGTTCTCATCCGGTTTTGCATTGACAATTTCCTGCATAGTCGTCTTGAAATCGAGTTTCACTTTCTTATTTTTAATGAAATCAAGTGATACAATCAGATTACCTATGACGTGCAGAACTATTTTACTTTGATCCACAAGTGCATAAGATATCAATGATAAGATGTAATTTTTATCAAATACTTTTGACGGATCAAAATTAACCTCAAAAGATATTTCAGAGATCCCGTTTGACAATATCTTATATGCCTTATTTGACTTGACATTTGCTACCTTTTTTTCATTAAGGTAAACATCCAGGTTATATCCATTTATGATCAGGGTAAAATTCGATTTGTTCTGTAACTTGACAAATAGTTCGAACAGAAATGAATCCTTCTTAAAATGCCGTAATTGGATATTAGAGACCTTGTAACAATATTGCAAAGCAAGTTTGACCTGTTGTTTGTAATACAGATAAATGCCGGTAGCTATACTACCGACAGCAACGGTTACACCGCTCCAAATTAGGAATCTACGTAGGTTCGGGTTCATGATCTTGATCTTTTAATTGCTCTTATTGTAAAATATCCGATACCCAATACACCAGCAATAATTCCGACCCATCCCCAACCCGGGATACCGCCTGCACCTTCATTAAAATCCCTCAGAAATTCAGGAGTAGCGTTAGCGGCTTCTGCTGCAACTGCGGCATCAAATTCTGCTTGTGTACGTGCTGCATCTTCATCAATTATACTCTCGCTTTCAGCGTCCATTTCCGCAGGTTTCCCAGCAATACCTTTAATAGCTGCTATAACACCCGATGCAATTCCAACCCATGCTGCGACAGCTGCAGCGGTAACAGGACCGAAAAATCCATCTTCATCAGGTGCTTTAAAATACATTTCCTGTATTAAAGAACCATCTGCATTTGAAAACTTTTTTATTTTTGCTAAAAATGCTTTCTTTTTTGATCCACTTTTAATTGCGCTATCGAATTTAGCCCTGTTCCCCCCGATTTTATACCATAAATCACGGACTTTCTTCCATCTTGCAGCATCATTAGCATTACCCTTTTCCCCTGATTCCTTTATATTTTGAAGATATTTTGAAAATCCAAACACGTTAATCAGCGCGAGTGATAAAAATGCTGCTCTGGGAAGTGCCAAATTGAATGTTTTAAATAATTGCCCCGCCTTTTCAGCAATGACATCGGCTTTTGCCTCAACCTTTTCGGCTTTTTTTTCAATTTTTTCAGATAACTTCTGCCCGGGCTTTGTCAGATTCAGTCCACCGGTTGTAACGGTTGCTACAACTTTCCGGCCCAGTGGCTCGGTCAGTCCTCCGGTCAATACCGCCTTAGCAACTTGTTTGAAAGTGACTTTCGGCACCTTGAATCCTGAAGCTAATTCATAGAAGGCTGCGAGCTCGTCATGTAATTCCTGATTCTTAGCCGCATCGGCTTTATCCAGTTCCGCTTTCAGGTATTTTGATAACTCGCTACTGGTGGAAGCATGCCAGGTTTCTCCTGTTTGTAACAGTTTACCCATCTCAGCTACCGTGATCATTCCCGGAATGGGTTTGTCTGGCCTGTATTTTATAGGAACTTTACGCTTTGTAACAAGCTGATTGAACATATCCAAATATTTTTTAACATCTGGATGTGTAAGCTTATTTTGTTTTTTTAATTCCTGATAAAACCCATCCAGATAAACAAGCGCGGCCAATACGCCCCAACGGTCCGCTTTCTCATTTACCCCGGTCCAATCGATGATATTCAGGAACAATCCATCAGGCTCAACCGGTGTCCTGGTGACCTTGTGCATAAATTCACCATTTGCTCCGTAGAATTCGGAAACATTAAAGTCATAATCTCTTTTTACAGCTCCATAAGGTATTGACATCCGGATTTTATTACCAGGCGTGTTGAAATTCATAGATTTCATATCATTAAATTTTAAATTTATACATACCCTTGCCTTTGCCAGCAATAAATGTAACGAGCGATGCAGCAACAAGTAATAACGCAATTCCTAATCCATTGCCCTGTTTTTCTGTGGGTTTATATTCTGTAGATCCTTCCCCGGTAGCCGGGAAAAATCGTATTTCTTCCAATTCTCTATAATCCTCCGAAGGATCCCCGTCCCATGTCGGGATTTCATCAGGTTCCCGAAAGCCAAGTTCTTTGATTACAACATTAAAAATATTGCTCTTATTGGCTTTATCGAGCATTTTAGTATAACTCAATATTTCCCGATCCTTTTTGTTAATATTGAGTGTTAACCTTACAAAGGTATTGCCTTCGATCGTATAATTAATGTATGTGTTTTCATCAATAGAAAACTTTTTGGCATCCACCCCTTTAATGGTATTATTGAGCTGATAAATGCTGAGCGGGGGAACATTTATCAGGCTTTTTTCATCACCGTTCAAGGCTCTTTTTATAAATTCAATTGGTTGCTGTACTTGTGAGGTATTAAGACTGAAAATATCTACAGAATCAACTACTAATGGCTCATTACCGGTTGTAGCCAATAATTGATTAACCGTACCGATGCCATTCTGTTCTTGCAAAGTGACATCTGTACCGCCTACGTTGTTTACGCTAATCAATATTGCTGTGTATGTTGCCATTATATTGAATATGCTAATATTCCACCATCTGTTCCAATAGTACCAGCTGACCAGCCTAACTGAGTTGTTACCATGGATACTGAAAACATCGCAAATGTTGTTACGGTTAGGGCCTCTTCTATCCAGTTAGCGCCACCATCAATAGTTTTAAGAATTGTGATATTATTTATCCCGTCCGAACCAACAGCCCAGCCATTATTTATGTCAGTGAAAGATATCGAATACAAAGTACCGGCCACTACCGGCGATACCTGGGGTGACCAAAGAACCCCGCCGTTAGTCGTACTGATTATAACCATGTTTGAGGCCCCGTCAGATCCGACAGCCCAACCATTACTTGCATCAGTGAAAAATAAACCGCTTAAATTTCCGGCCACTACCGGCGAAACCTGCGTAGTCCAGAGAACCCCACCATTAGCCGTGGTAACTATGACAATATTTCCACCTGAAGCGCCGACGGCCCAGCCATTATTTACATCAGTAAAAATCACACCGGTTAAGTTTCCGGCCACTACCGGCGAAACCTGGGTGGTCCATAAAGCTCCACCGTTAGCCGTGGTAACTATGACAATATTTGAGGCCCCGTCCGATCCGACAGCCCATCCATTGTTCGCGTCAATGAAAAATACGCTATCTAAGAATCCGGCCACTACCGGCGAAACCTGGGTGGTCCATAAAGCTCCACCGTTAGCCGTGGTAAGTATTATAATATTTCCGGCTGAACTGCCAACAGCCCAACCGGTATTCGCATCAATGAAATGTACGCTATATAATACTCCGGCCACTACCGGTGATACCTGTGGTGTCCAGGTTGCACCCCCATTGATTGTTTTCAGGATTTTGATATTCAAAGCCCCATCCTGTCCGACAGCCCAACCAGTAGAGGCATTGACAAAATCAATACCAAGTAGGAATCCACCTACCATAGGTGTGACCTGCTGGGCCCATACAGGAGATCCATTTATATCGAGAGTTTGGGTAATAGCCTGGGAAAAAACATTGAATACATTACCGTTAATAGCATCAGAAAAAGCTACCTCCCAAATCCCGGCCCCGAGATCTGTCATAATCGAGGCTAATTCATAAGGAGTTGTTATCCCGGTCGTCGTGTATGTTATGACTCCGGAAGACAATGTAATAGTAAATGTGATGTTTGCGGGATAAGTGGCCTGATATGGTGTTACAAATTGATATTTACTCGTCTTTTGCGCTTCCTGTGACAATGGACTAAATAATGTCAAAGTCTGCGCTTGCGGGCTGTTATTCTGCAAGGCAATATCAAATTGAAAATCGGCCATAAATTAGGCATATTTAACTGAAAATATCTTATTATCGAAATCGTTAACATATTTGATGAATAAATTCATCCGTTTCCTGTTCAAATCAGTATCTGCGCGATAGAAAATGTTCGAAAATACATTTATCAGATCAATTCTTGGATAACCAAGAGCCAGGTAAATCGTTGCGGCATGCTTATCTGCTTCTGTCTCACTTGATACATCATGATTAGCATAAACATGGCAGAATTCATGCAGTAATACGGCTATTCGGCTCGGGACAGTGTACTTGTTGAATTTACGTTTCGACACTTCAACAAGTCCACTGCTAGCCGATATGCGAGCCGGAGTATTAAGTACCTTGCTATTGGTATGCGAAGTAATTTCGCTCAGATAAGTGATTTTGTACTCACGCGTCTTGTTATAATACTCGCCTGGTGATAGATATCCGGCCCTCTCTGCAAATTCTTGAGTGAATGTGATGAATCTGGCTATACCTGGATTCCCAAAGTCAAATACTGACATTTGGGTCTGCAACGGTATTACTGCTTTATGTACCAGTGAAAACCCGTCATCATTTCCATTCTCATTTACAACTGTTATCTTAGAAAGCTCCGGACTCTGTGGCATACGGATAAGAAAATCTTCAATGCCCTGCATCTTGTTATAACGATCTGTGTACTTCGTATTTGGACGAAGTGCATCTTCACATCGGATAAACACAGTTACAGGATCATTGGCCTTCAAAGTCAGTTTAATAACTAAAGGCATCCGATTTGATCTATATTTCAAGATCATTTTACGCCTTTATTTTCATAAATTTAGCGAGTGCAAAGGCGGCTCCAACGCCAATAATAGTACCAGCAAGAAATATCTTCTTGTCAGAACCAATTTTGGAATTGGTATACATGGATTCTGCTACCACGTTAGCACTAACCACGATTACGAAAACTCCGGCGGCTGCCAGCGCAAGTCTTACATTCGGATTCATACGCTGAGAATTAGCCGATCCACTTGATACTCTTGGGGTCGCCGCCTTCTTTCTTAACCTTCTGTTTGTCCATTACTTTCTTGCCAAGAACTATGACTCCATAAATGGCAAACCCGACGGTTCCGATTCTGAGAGCTTTTTTCCACATGATTTCTAATTTTTAAGTTAAACAATATTAATTGGTCCGGAATATCACCCCGGGAAGGTGTACTATTTAATGATTGTTTTTACCGCTGTACCGGAATCATCCGATATGAAAGGTGTATCAAGGTATACGTTATCCCAGTCCGGACCTTTTGTATATACATACCAAACCGGATATGTGCCATTATATACTTTCCCGGTCACTTTTACGGGATCCCCGACTTTAAAAAGTCCTTTCGGTTTAACTATAAGTATAGCCTTACTTTTTGTGGTATCCTTTACTACTTGGGTGAACTTGCCACCAGTACCAGAGGTAGCAGGCGAAGTGGCAGGCGCGGTTGTGGTTCCTGCACTTTCAGATCCGGGGACTTCGGAACCAGGAACGGCAGCTTCAGCCATGGCCAAAGCATTTTTACGTTTTTTGTAAAACATAATACCTGCTATCCCTATAAGTAATGCTGAACCAGCGATTACTATCCATGTTGTTTTGCTTAGTTTTTTCATATCATTTTGATTGAAAGAGTTCCTGAATCATTACCCCGGAAATTTGTGTCAACGTATACGTTATCGCAATGAGGAAGCTTATGGTATACCATCCATACTCTGTATAAACCGTCATATAGCGGACTGTTTACGCTTACCCAGTCACCAACATTAAATTTACCTTTATCGGTCACCCTTAGAATAGCCTTATTTTTAGACTGATCTTTTATAACCTCAGTAAATACGCTATAATCACCATCAGCCTTTTTTGTTTTTGAGGTAAGTTTTGAAGCCAATGAAGCCGGTTTTGCAGCCGGTTTTACAACGGGAGCTGGTTTTGTAGCCGGTTTTACAACGGTAGCCGGTTTTGCAGCTGGCTTTACAACGGTTGCTGGTTTTGCAGCTGGTTTTACAACGGTAGCCGGTTTTGCAGCGATTGTAACAGCCGGTTTAGCGGTTGTAGTCGGCTTTACAACAGTAGTTGATGGTTTTACTGTGGTAGAAGGCGGTCGAACTGTGGTCTGAGCGGTACCCGGTTTAAGCGCGGTCGATACCGGTGGTTTTTTGGGTACGAGCAGATCATTTGCCACAGTTTGGCTCATTGTTGCCGGCTTATTTAACAGACTAGCAGATTTCGGAGTATATGAGACACTCGATGAACCAGCAGTCGTGGCCGGTTTGGTTACGGCCGGCTTTGGTGCAGTCGTTGTGGCCGGTTTGCTTACGGCCGGCTTTGGCGCTGTCGTTGTGGCCGGTTTAGTTACGGCCGGCTTTGGCGTTGTCGTTGTAGCTGGTTTGGTTACGGCCGGCTTTGGCGCTGTCGTTGTAGCCGGTTTTATTGCAGTTGATACCGGTGGCTTCGGTGCTGTCGTTGTGGCTGTGCTCTTTAATTTGGTTGATGGCGATACATTAGGTGCCTCCAATGCACTTGATAGACCAGCTCCGGCAGTTTTTATGCTCTCCATGGCTTTCTCTGCCAATGAAGGCGTTTCTGCAGGGGTTTCACTGCTAGCAGCCCCGCCGCCACCACCACCGCCAGATATCTCACCGGCTTGTTCAGCTCCCGACTGAGGTTCTTCGGCACCAGGTTCAGTACTTTTCTTGGTAAAATACCAATAAGCGCCACCCAAAAGTAATATGGCGCCACCAACAATGCCAAACCATATTTTTTTATTAATTTTCATTACGCAGCTTTTTTAGCCCTTCTTATAATGTAAATTGCAGTTACGGTTGCAGCCAGAAACAATACACCTCCAACTGCATATGCTACTCCTGGTTTCATGCCCAGGATACGTTTTTCTTGTAACATTTCGCCAGGTATTTTTCCGGCATCCGTTGTGGCGGCTGCAGAGTCTGTTTTACCGGCTACAGTTTTCTGAAGAGTTTTTGTGCCAACATTTTTCAATGCATCAATGAGCTTTTTTCCGAATGTAGAACCAGTGGCATCACCTTCGGCACTCATGGTAGCTTTCATTACCCATCTTTTATTCAGCCATTCGGGGAAAAGCATTTGGCCAGTAATTTTACCTGCGTTAATTTTGGACTGGTACATATCCTTTTCAGAATTTAACCAATCTTTAAATTTAACACCCTGTTCGGCGGTTCCAGATAACTGGTAGAGCTGATTTGCAGAAAGTATGCTCATATAGCTTTTTTTTAAATTACTGACTTATAGGTGTAGTGTTTACCGGAGGGGCAGATAAATGAGCCGGAGATCCGGAATCTTTTTTTGTTGCCAGAAGATATATGATATATCCTAATCCACCAGCAAGAATAAGAGCGCCGATAACTTTCAATACGACATATTTTGGTTTCGTTTTATCAGCCGATTTCATTTCATTGAGCTTCAATCTTTCTGACAATTGCTGATCATTAGCGACTTTATTGGCATTGTTTTTAGAGAATAGATTCTTTATGCCGTCTGCTATGATATTGCTTGCCCCTTCCTGAATATCCGGATTGCTGATTATCGCCGATAATATCTGACCGGTCTTTGTTTGTTCTTTCTCGGGGACCTTTCCTACTTTAATAATACCGACATCACCCAAGGCGTTTAAAACACCCTTAACCTTACTCTCATCGACTTGGTTCTTTACTATCTTATCCGAAAAGAACCTTATAACCTTATCATTTCCATTTGTGATTTCTTTGACTACATAGGATTTTATGTAATCATTGTTATCCTTGTAGGTAACGTTTATGCCTATTCCGCGTAATCTGTCAACGACACTTTTTTTATCGTCAACAATGATCCTGGCAATTTCATCAATGAGAATTTGGTTCTCCATGAATTTATCCTGGTAACCAATCGCATTAAAGAAATTTTCCGTAAAATCGTGTCTCGCGAATATCATTCCCATGGCTATGATCGTTTTGCATTGATAACTGTCGTCACAATGATGGTTACCATGATCGATGCTAATACTACTGAACCTCCAATAATAAGAGCATTGGTAACTTTTTCGGATACATCTTTATTTACCGGAGGTTGCGCTACTGCATCGGCCGATAGTTTTTTTGCAAATGGGCAGCCGGCACAATTCAGAAATTCACCATTGGGCTCTTTGATACCTGTCGCATTCGTATTAGCTTTAAAATAATCACTAAACGCTTGAAAATCCGGATGCAGTGGGAGCATTTCATTAAAAGCTTTTTCCCCATGTCGGCTAACATACTCAGCAAGGAGCCTGGAAACTTCTTTATAATTTTTGGGTACATTGTCATATCCGTTTCGCAATAATAAATCACGGACTGCATCAGGATGAGACCACGTGGTTAATAAAAAGATATTGGGCGTTTGCATGGCGTTTTGTTTTTTGAACCTTAAAAAAGGGAAGCCATAAGACTTCCCTTTTTCTTAAGTTCAATTGGTTTACTTTGCAGTGCCAATACCCAGGGCAACTTTCCTGCCCAAAACGCGGTTTGTGACCGGGTTTTTGTAGGTACTGATCGGAACATTACCTGCCAGCTGTTTGAACTGATTGATACGTGCGCTGGGATACAGATAGATTTTCAGACTGGTACCTGCGTACAGAGTGCTGATAATCATACTGGTCAACCCATCGACGTCGAAATCAGAAAACAGGTCGATGATCGTTTGTGAATACTGGTAGGAGTCCATGTTGAAGATCAGCGGCTTACCCAAGGTATTACCGTTAAGATCTTTCTGGGTTATCGATACCGTTTCCTGAACCTGCTGTACAGCCACAGAGCTGGAAGCATTGGAAGCGGATAACCTCACCTGGGAAACCTTGAACGATTTACCGGTGGAAATACCGGCCAGGAACTGTGTATAGGTAATCCCGGGGATGGAATACGTGAAAGTGACGCCGGCTGTGGTCGGGCTTAACTGACGCAGAGCTGCATTCAGAACTTCAACATCGGTCAGATTTACGCTTCCACACGTAAGAGTGATGATGTATGGTTGTGATGCAACCTGGGCAGGGGCCTCTACTGCAGCTGCTCCGGCATCGGCGGGCAATTCATCGCCAAATGCATTTTCCCAGTCGCCGTCTGCTTCCCAGCCGTCGGCACCCAGAAAACGTTGATTGGCATAATCCCTTGCCTGGGCGAAATAATTCGATTCTTTCATGGCAAAAATCATTTTAAAGGTTAATAAAATTACTTTGCTGCCTTTGAAGGAGTCTCGGTTTCGCCAGGGTTTTTAGCTTTATTCGACTTTATGCTGTCATGAATCAGAAGTGCTACAAAGCATCCTGCCACTACCACCATAAAGGGAACCCCAAAGCTCCAAAATTTCTCTTTCATCAGTAGAAACTTATTGTCACAAATTTAGAATATGGCTTTGGATTAAATTTATTAAAATTCAAAATCAATGTTTTACAAATGCTCTAAAAATACAGTGAAATCAGGCAGTTGAAGTTGATAATATTTGTTATATTTGTTTATCAATATTTTTGTTAAATATCAATAACGATATCCCGCCATGGAAGAAGAAGTAGTAATTAATGAATCATACGGCATTGAAGTACTTGAAGCTCAGCAAAGGGCTCAGTATGATATTCAAATTGCCACGGCTAAGAAATTCCCAAGAAAACCTGATGCAGAGATTTTGAAGAAATGTATCGAGCTGGCAACAATAGATGAAGATGTTGCCGCATCATGCAGGTATGTTTTGCCGCCTCGAGATGGAAAAGAGATCAGCGGTCCGACTGTTCACCTGGCTCAGATATTGGCACAACAATATGGTAATATGAGGGTAGAAGCGACAGTAAAAACCATAAACCGTATTGAGAAACAGGTTGTTTCCCAAGGTATCTGTTTTGATCTACAAACAAACTATGCCGTTAAAATGGAAGTCACAAAGTCAATACGTATCAATGATAAAAGGAAACCGAATTTTGGTCAACTTTATAGTGAAGATATGATTGGCGTTACTTGTAACAGAGCAAATGCAATCGCATATCGTAATGCAGTTTTTAAAGTTGTACCGCGTAGCATAACTGATGCAGTACTGAAAGCAACTATCAAAAAAATATCTGATGGTCTTAATGATCAGAAAAAGTTAGCAGAAAGGCGTAAAAGTATAATTGAATCATTCAAAAATACTTTCAAAGTGCCTGAAAACCTACTATTAAAATCAATCGGATTGAAATCGCCAGATGAAATCGCAGTAGAGCACATACCTACATTGAGATCTATGTTTCAGGCTTTGAGAGATGGCGAATCAACAGTTGAGGAAATGTTTAATCCAAAAGCATCTGATCCAGGAACGCCAGCAGAAGCGGATAAGGTTACCAGAATATTCAAGAAAAAGGAAAGTGGACCTGATGACTCTAAAGCTACGGGATCTCCGGGAGCGCCCGTCATTAATCCTGCAACTACTGATAAAACCAAAACTGCTGGTCAGAATCAAGCTACATCTGCTCCACAATCTCAGAATGCAGATAAAACGAAAATTACCGGTCAGAATCAACCTACACCTGCTCCGCAATCTCAGAACAATGGGAAGTCTAATGGCGCTAAACGAACTGTTTCACCAGCTAAGGAAAATAAGCTTTTTTAATGGCCGTATTATCATAAAAAAGAAATCCCTGGCCGCAGAGCTAGGGATTTATTTTTTTGGTTCAGCTAAAAACCTGTTTAACCAAGAAATCTGTAGGCAGATTTACTTTACAAAAGTATCAAATATTTCTTTAACATTTGCGTCACTGGAATAAAATATTATTTTATTAGTTTATCAAATGCCCCTATAATACATCCACGATCTTTATCAATCGTTGTAAATTGATCAGTCCTTGGGTTTCTTAATTGTACTACTTGGGTCGCAATCAATAATGCCTTGAATTCCTCCAATAAGGATAGAAGATCACCACCCCGGATATCATCACCGTGTCTATTAGGAGTAATAAGATACTCATATTCTTTGGCCTGGCTAAATTTGGCTTCTAAAAATTCTTGTGCGGTTATTTCCATAAGTTTAAATCGAAGATAGTATTTTCAATGCCCTCCGATAGTTTTGTTTTTGGTTCCCATCCCAATAATGCTTTGGCCAGGGAAATATCCAGACAACGCCTTGATATCCTGTCAATCTTCCTGGCATCGGTATGAGTGGCGAGTCGGGGAACGCCAACAGCATCATTGACCATATTTGCCAAGTCAATAGCTGAAGTCTCAACACCGGTACCTATGTTTATTTCAGTATTCTTTGGATCCTGATCGATCGCCATAATTATGGCATTTACTACATCTTCAATGTATGTGTAATCGCGGGTTGCCTGCCCGTCACCGTATATTTTGATTGGGTCTCTTTTAAATGCAGAATCAATAAATTTACCAATGGCTCCGCAATATGGATTTTCAGGCCTTTGATTCTTACCATATACATTTGAAAGACGAAGTGTGGTATAATCACTCCTTAATCTCAGGTATCTTTCCAGGATAAGCTTGCTTTGATCGTATGCATTACTAACATTTTCTGGTGCGCTCTCAGGAGTCGGGATATGGGAGGCATTACCATATACTGATGAAGTACTGGTATATACTATCTGGCCATTGTATAGTTCAACGAGTTTTATGCTATCCAAAGCATTTACCTTAAAAGTATCGATAACATTTTCCATGGCATAAATGATATTAGCACATGCCATATGAAGAAGAACATCATATTTCCGTAAAAAATCAAAATCGACCTGCTCAAACCCGCAATTTATCCATTTCACTTCGGGGTCAAGATTTCCACTGTATCCAAACTTCAAATTATCACACCCATTTACATCATATCCCAGTTTAACGAGCTTATTTGCCACGTTGCTGCCTACAAAGCCCGCGATACCTGAAATCCAAACGCTTTTTTTCATAAGAACAAAATCCAAATTAATATCATTAACCAAATAATTCCGGAAGCAAAATCCATGAGCCAGAAGTTTTTATCAATATTAGGAAATCTTCTGTCTACTTCTCCCTGAATACCGGATGGAGAAGATATTATTTTTTCAAAATTTTTACTGGTGGCAACTGTAAATAGTATTATTGCTACCAATATCAATAATCCAGGCAAATGGAATATAAGAAACAATTTCCTTTTCATCCGAAATTTAAGTTTTAATCAGCGATAGCCAGCCAGCCTTTATCATTAATTCCTGATAGAATGGTCTGAATTCCTGTACTGAATCTTTAATATCGGCAAATGTGATTTCACAAGTACGCCAGTGATTCAACCGGTGGAATGATTCACGATCGTATGCATAATCATGAGCCATAATAACATCACTTTTATTCAGGTATTTGGCAAACGTCTTTACTTCCCGGATCTTGTCGCCGTTGTCACATAATAAAAGTGTATTATACCCAAGTAATTTGGCAATAGAACATTCATTATCAAATATATTCATATCATGATAAATCACGTTCTCGTTGGTCACCGTCCTTGGCCGGCCAAGATCGAAAGAATGAATAATGTAAAGAGAAGTTCTTTCATCGATCAGCCGGCAGATTATGTCAATAAATTCACCGTCGCCAGTGCCCAGCTCCACAATCATCGCGGGTAAGTAGCGATCAAAAAGATGTTCAAAAAATGTTCGTATGTCAGGCCTCTGTTGCATTATCCCCGCGTTGATTTAACAAAGAAATAAAATCTGATTTTTTTAGATGCCGGAAATTTCTTTATTGTTATCGATGTAAAGCAATCCATAACGAAATCTCCTTTAATGTCAACAATATGTTTATGAATGGCATCTTCTTGTGGCTTTACTAATTCACGCCTTGAACATGTGCTGGCAAAGATATTTTTTTCTGTTATGTCTATAATTAAATCCAGTGGGGAAGAGTCCCGAGAAGATATTCTGATTATTTGAATTTCATATCTATAAGATAACAAAGAGTTTAATATTTCTTTATATCCAACCCATTGAAACCCATTAACTTCAATGCCATCAGGCAATGACATAAATGATCCGCTATTCTTTACGGCGTTAAATAATTCCACCTCTTCTATCGGACTTTTAAATGTATTTTCAACGTCAATATAAAATACGGGTTCTGAATAATGTGTACGGCTGGATAATGATAATGGTCGGCAAGGTTCAGGTAAATTGGCCCAATCCATACCTTCAAATATATCCTCGATAGATCGTATAGGCCAGGGTGGATCTATATTTTTTGCGGTTTTTTGTTTCTGCCACAATTTAAACTTTTCCCTTAGCTTTTTCATCATTTTTACTTTTAAGAGTTGTTTAAAATAAGCCTATATGTCACGCCTTTGTTGTATGGATCAATATCTTAACGAAGGATATAGAAAAATTCTGAGTTTAGTTAACGGTGGAATTATACTAAATTTTAGTGAAGTGAAACAGTCCAACTTAAATTCATTGTGTGAATCAAATATTGACTTTTGATACTGATTACTATCAATAAGCGGAACCACAGGCCATCCAAAGATATTGCCATTAGCTTCTTTTTCTACAAACCACATTGTCAAGCTTTCCAGTTTAAAATCTTCAGTTTTACTATCGGCACTTAATCTAACTTGGCCTATACGATATTTATATGATAATAAATGAGTTAGAAATTCCTCATAATTAATACCAGGAATCCCATACGTAAATTTAAGATCTGGGCTTTGGTCCCAACCTAATGAGAAATTCACTATAAATCTTTTAACCGCGTAAAGTACCTCAACATCTTTTAATGTTTCATTACCGGTGTTTTCAACTACAATTATTAATGGTTGTTGACTCCACTTCTCATATTTCTTAATGAGAAATTTAGAATATTCTGACCAACTTAGTTTTATCTGTTTCGTTTTGACAGATTTACTTCTAGCAACTATTCTACCCCCAATAGTTGCAAAGAATATGAAGAATTTAAGATTTTTAAATGCTTCCCACAGTTTTAAAATTTTTGCTTTCATAATATTGTTATTTAATAGAATTTTCTACCTTTTTAGCATTTAACCAGTCGCAGAAATCAGGCTGGCCAGTTTCTTTTACTTTGTAAACGATCTGGTTTTTCCATTCCCGAAGCAATGATGAGGTTCCGGGATCCCCCAGCTCGAAATCGGTATGATGAACCTGGTAATCCGGAAGGAATATCCACTTATAATTATTCTTGACGATTAGTGGATAAAGCTCTGTTTCTATCCATCCGTATTTTGGCGCTATTGCCGGGTAAGGGATCGCGCCGATAAGATTCAGAAATTCACCGCTAAGACCAATAAGCGCCCAGTTAATAAGGCCTTCGAGCCAGTATACGTTCTCACCGTTTATGACTTTCTTTCTTATTTGAAAGTTCTTCATTAGCGGTACCTGAGTATCCATAATCAAAGATGCAAGGGCAATTCTATCCGTGGACCTGATCACATTTCCCATTGCCCGGACCCAGTTTTTATGGATAGGGTGCTCGTCGGGATCCGCGCCGGCCAGAATATCACTGTCATCCATATTCAAATATTTGTACACAGATGTCCAATTTTGACTTACTCCCTCATTTTTCTTACTGACATATTGAGAACCATATTTGAAGGCGATGTGTTTCAATCTGTCACTATTCCGCGCTTTTGCCACGTCAAGATCTTCCGGGATCACGTCACCGGTTTCAAGCGGGAAACCCAAGTCAACAATAATATGAGTGAAATCTTTTTTATCATTCAGTTCATATAACAGTTTTGTTGCCTTCTCTACTTCTGTAGAAAGATTGAAAGCCAATGAGTGCACGTAATTTATATTCATAAATTCCTTATATTCTTAGTTATAAATAATCATTGTTCCCTTTCCATTCCAGTGTTCATCATCAAAAAATTCAACTCTCCCCCCGGTTGATATGATATGATAATCAGCATAATTATCTATTATGACGATTGTGCCTGTCAAATCCAGCTTGCTTACCAGGTCCATGACCGGTTTTCTGTCCCCGGCGTTATCAATAAGAATTAAATCATAATGCTTATCTATTTTTGCCGTCTCCGTGGCCATGGACCACCAATGCATTTTAACATTCTTGATATTTTTATCAAAAAGTGCATGGGTAATTTTCTCATACCAGATTATTTCATTTTCAATTGAAATGACATTTTTCGCCCGTCTTGCAAAAAACAGCGTACTTCCCCCGGCGCCAAATTCTAAAACTGTCATGTTGCTCATGTCAATTTCCTCTAACCTGCGGATTGCTTCAGGGACCAGCCAAGGGCATTCATTTTCAAGTAACCCTATTCCGGTCCAATATTCATTTGGGATTATTGTTTTCAAGACGTTGGCGGGTTAAATGTACCTTTCGTGTTATAATCGACAAATAACTGGCATCCTGTAGCAGCAATGGGAGAATTTGAGCACATGTACATTTCAGCCTCAAACCGGTCATTTTGGTTTAATGATTCAACCGGGCGTAGTGTTTTAGCATATTCACTTCTAAACCAATAGAAATTACCACTATAATGCATTTTTCTTGCCGGGAGATCCAGATGACTTAATAACTTGACACCGTATGTTTGATATCCGGTATCCAGGTTCCGTACTGCTTCTTTCCAATCGGTGATAATATAATAATTCATGTAATCCCGCCAGTACTTCCCTCCTTCATTCCCTGGATAACTTACGCCCTTCGTGTGTATATAAAACCCATAAAAATCGGGTTGTGAAAGGCATACGTTTCTTAATATTTTCAAAGTGTGAAATTCGTAATTCTCAATAACGGTGCTGTGGGAAATGATTTGTATTTTATCGTAATCGTGAAAAAACTTCTGTAAGTTCAATCTTTCTTCCTGGGATCCAAGGCAGCCAACATAAATACGTTCGACTTTGCAATATAATCCTGATTTTATGATTAATTGCAATTGCTCTGATATAATGCTCAGATAATCATTAATAAGGAGAATATGCCAAAAACCAAGTACCATCTTATTTCAGATATTTATGCCATCCGGCCCACTGGGTTGTTTCAGTAAAATATTTTTCTTCTTCAGTTAGCGTTTCTTTTGTCAGATACCATGGCAAATGCTTGGCAGTATATGGCCTGGGCGCCCGAATGGCATCCAGGAACACACCGCTATATTTGGTCTGATCATATAGGGCAAAAGTAGTAGCTACATCGCACCGATAAAAGCCATTTGTATCCACCGGACCTTCCCAGAATCTTTTTTCGTGATCAATCACGGCCCGGGTCATTTCGTTATCCGGAAGATCATTTATTTCAAGAGACAGTCCAGCCTTATACACGTACCGATTATTCAAGGCATTCATCAAAACACTGATAAAATCAGTTGGAATATGACTTATATCCAAATCGCAATCAGTGACAATAAAATATTGATCCGGATATTGCCGAATTAGCCCTGAGCTCCAAAGAACACTGCTTAAATAATTTTTTTCCAGTCTGTGCACCTTGAATGGTGATTTCATATACCACTCAATCAACGGCATGTAGGTGGAATGATTATCGAGCAGAATAACTTCGCATCCCAGGTCAGCCAAATTTTCGGCAAGTTGCTTCGGCCAGGTAAGCCGGTTGAATATGATAATGAAAGCTTTTATTTTCATAGAAGGCAGTCTTTTCTTTGCCAAACATGCCTTTTGACTATCCGTAACCCACCAACGAAAAGTTCATCAGGGGCTTTATATTCAATGACAGCCTTTTTCATGAGTGTGACTATAATCTTATCAACCCGGTCAATTGTGAAATTCAGGTGACAAACATATTCGCCATGGATCCGGAAACGAAGGTCATACAGGTGATTTGTTACAAGTAATGCTTCTGCATCATGAACTACGACTGAATCTGATACCAGGTTGCCCAAAGGAACAATATCAAAATCATGATCCTCTTGTCCGGCTAATTCCAGGACCTGTTTTTCATTCGTAACAATAAATGTCAAAAATGGCCGCAACGGAACGTCATTATCATGATTCCATATAGTTTTTGGTACACACCAACTGGCACCGCTCAAATGAGCGACATATTTATCTACTGGCCAGTAGCCGATAATAAGCCCATGTGATTCGGCGGCTAACATGTTATAAACGCAGGGAGCACCATGATCAGTAAATGGAGCATTCAAAGATTTGTAGGTTGGGACATGATAAAGCGAACAGCTCGGATGGGCATACCTTAAAACATCGCTTATATTATCCGGCGCCCCGCATGCAAAATTCTGTCTGGTTACCAACATGAGCGTACCGGTAGCATACATTGGCTTTTCAGACATTCGGTGTTCTTTCATTTGCTGCAGCATACCTTCAATGTATCCATATCGCATAGTGATCACGTCAGAATCCATTAATAACACGTATTCCGTTGTAATATATCCATGAATAGCCTCATTCATGGTTACGCCGTGAGAATTAAGCTCGGCGGTCCGGTGCCAAACTTTTACATTTGGGCAAATTATGGATTTATAGTCCAGGTAAAGAGTTGAATCATCCTGTGAGTTACCATCCACTACCAGGATGGGGATATCAGGGTAAAAACGTAAAAGACTTTCCAGGCAAAGCTGGGTAATATTCTTTGTTTTACGCTGACATATTAACACCGTCACATCAAGATCTTTCCACAAATCCCGGTGAAACTGTTCAAAATTCCAAAAAGGTCTTACCAATCCTATGTTGGGATTTTCCCTACTTAGGTCATTAAATTCTTCACCTGTCATACTTTTTTCCGATGCCGGACCCTTTTAAATTAAAGTAACTACCAACCCAAAAAATCCTGTAATGGTCCTTTCTTGTTTTTCCTGGCAATTTCAGCTTCTTCGGCCAGTCTTTTTTCTTCGGCCAGCCTGGCTTCTTCGGCCAGCCTAGCTTCTTCGGCCAGCTTGGCTTCTTCTGCCAGCCTGGCTTCTTCTGCCAGCCGTTGCTCTTCGGTCGGATCAGGTGGCGGCGGTGCGCTTTGCTTTTTCAGATATAATTTGGCTTCGATGATAATATCCTCAGCCAGATCATCCAGGCGCTGTTTCGATTTTGGATGGAATTCGCCGGTTTTCTTATTCCTGTTAAAGGAATTTCCTAAAATACCTAAATACTCTTTAATTTTTCGTTGCGTTTTATCCTGCAACACTGTCGTATCGGTAATGCCGATGCTTTTCAAAGTTTCTAAGAGGGTCATATTAAATTATGTTAATATATTAATAATCAGATTATTTGTTTATGTTTTATTTTACTACAGAAGTCAATGTAAACACACTGCCAGCGCCAAACAGATACCAAAATATTTTACGATCATACCACTTAACAGAACTTTCAACTTGTATAGCCTTCATATCTTTCAATACGAAATGAGGATTTTTATTATAATAAGTCACTGCCGGAACGGATTTACTGAAAATATTTTTTCTTCGCCATCCAATAGTGATCTCAGGGTATGAGAACATGACAAGCGAATCCAGGATAACACTTTCATGGGTGACATGACCATCAATTGTATAAAATTGGTCTGTCTTAGAGAATGATAGTGGGGTTTTGATGTATATGGAAGGAATATTATTTACAATTTTGATAATGGTCTCCGGGGGTTCTTTATATTTTAGTGAATCCCGCAAAATGGAAACTTCCTCTTCAAGCTTTAAATTATTGGTAATAAGCTTCCAGTTTTCATTCTTCATTTTATTGGCATCGATAAGACCCAGGTTAATCGCGGTTTTAAGATCCACTACAACCTGGTTAACTGAAGTGACAGAATCATTCAGCTTGACAAGCTTGGTATGGTAGAAAGCAGAAGTATCCGTCATTAATTTTTCATAATTTCTTACTGTATGCCTATGCCATAAATAGCCACCAATAAGTAAAATGATAAGAATGACGAAACCTACGATTATTAATCTTTTTTGCCAGGTTTTCATCTGAATAATTTTTGGAGTAATAATTTGCCATTTCTTTTTAATCTTTCCATCGCTTCAGAATCGCGGTAGACAAGATCTATTTGAAGTCCTATCTTTTCCGGACTACAGATTATCATGCAATTACTGTACAGACTGTTTATGATCTGCGAGCTGGGTATTACAGGAATGGTCCCACTGATAAGAGCATCGAATATCCTGATATCATTAACGCAAAGAGAGAATATTGACCTGGCCATTTCCATGCGATACCGTTCGGATTCAGGAACTAGATCTGCGAAAAAGAAATCGCTGTTGCCAGAATATAATTCAAATAACATTGGGGCCTCAGGGACCTTGCCAAAAAAGGAAACAAAGATATCCTTTTTTAAAGGGCCGAAACTCTCACGTTTCTCAACAACAGATTCTTTCTCTTCGAAAAATTTGAACTTTAATTTATCAGGCATGGCTAGTTCCTTCTGTTGTTCCTTCTGTTGTTCCTGATCCTGGTCCTGGTCCTGACCCTGACTTTGCCCTGCATCATTTTTAGTTTCCTGTTTGTCGGTAGGCTTTGCTTTGCTGGCAGGCACTTTCACCTTTTTCTCAATGGGTTTAATCTTTTTGAAGCATGCAATTTCTTCATTCGGATCCAGGTCACACCATTCCGTGTCTTCAATAAGCTTCGTAACGGCCTCTGAATTCAAATATTTATTACTGAATTTACGATCAGCATTAAATACTGCCTTAGCCAGATATCCACATTGATCTTCCGGCTTACTTCCGGGTAACTCTTCCTGTTTCAGATCTTCCAGGTAGTATAATCCGTTGGGATTGGTATTTTTATTATAAAGAAGGTTAAATACCATTTGCCTGGATGTCGGGAAGACTGTTCCGTGATCAATAATTATATCAAATTGTGAAGAGATAGTATTAAGGCTCTTGGCTTTATGATCTGTCTCCATATCATATACAAAGAAGCCTTGATTTTCTATTTCTTTTTTTGAAATTTTGAAGGTATCTTTTTTATGATCGAAAAAATCAAGTGTATGGATTAATGCTTTGGGGAAAAGCTTTTCTAGAATTTTCAAGGATTCCATATTAAATCCTATCTCCAGTATTGCAAATACCAAATGGCGACGCTTTGGCAGGGTCCTTTTGTAGAATTCAGAATAATTACCCTTTACATTAGCCAGAACCTGAACTTTTGAAGCATGGTGTGGCTTTCTCTTATTTGACTTTTTATTTTTCATAGGTTAATTAATTAATTTAGAGTTAGATTGCTTAACCTCGCTTTCAAGTATAAACTTGTTGTCAATTACACATTTAAGAGTGACCTCATTAGCCTCTTTCAAGAAATGAGGACAACTCAGGCCACAGGTAAACCGGTTAATTATAATCTGGTTAAACTTATCCCTTCCGGGCATCCCAGGAGCGAGCGGACAGGTTGACATTATTTCATCCTTCCAAAGGATGCCATTTAAAAGTTTATAACTTGACATAAGGTTAATTATTTCGTTTGGATTTTTTAACAGATTCAATGATACTGTTTGTTTCAATGACATCTTCCAGTTTATAAGGTTCAGGCCTACGTCTTATGGCATTCAGCCCCATAAGTAGCTTAATATAAGTAGATATCTGGCGGTCTGGCCTGTCCCCAAATAGAAAATGACTTATTTCACTCCTGGTTATTGTCGGTTTGATACCAACCTTTCGACATTCTTCTGCAATACTACCATGAAGTATAGTCGGAGTTATCTTTTCTGTTTCCAGGATTACACGTATTATCCCGGGTTTGCTATTATTTTTTGCCATAATTGTTACTCCCATCCTGGTACGAGACCAGATAGTTTTTTATTATTTGACTTGAAAAACTCTGGACCAATAAGGTATATTTTTACTTCCGGGTAATAAATTTTCATTCTTTTCATTTTCGTTTTACTACGCGGATCATTCCATCCCTTTACCTCATGATATTCAATAGTTCCATTTTTCTCTGTTATCTTAAAATCAGGTAGAAAAGAGCGAACGCCCCTTTTGATCTCATTAAACCAGAATGTTTCAGCTTCATGTTCCCATTTTTGAATTTCTCTGTGTTTTCTCAGAAATTCTAAATATCTCGCATAATTAGCTTCCCACTTGCTACGAAAATACTTTTTTTGATCACCTATTTCCCGCCAACCTGGTTTCCAGGTATTATTTTTTGATATTTGCACATCAATTAAAAATGTAATTTGAAACAAATATATTTATATTTTAATCAAACATAAGTAATAACTGGTCAATAGTTATTAACGGTAAAACCCCCGATCATTTGACCGGGGGTACCCAAAATAAACATGGCAAAAATGGACAGGAAATGGACTGTCTTACAGCAGATCTGCTATTATATTATCTGCTTTATCCAGTAATGATTTCTCATCAATATTATGTGGGCTATACTGAGGTTTCTGTTTATTTTTATCTGCGGATTTTTTCTTTACAGGAACAATAGGTTTTTTTTCGGGCTCTTCTACCTCTACAGAGTGAAAATTCTTAAATTCGGCAATAATAGCATTTTCCTTAATCTCTCGCACCTCTTCCGGAAGTGCGGATTTAATGCCATTATATTCTTCAACAATGTCAATCCAATCCGGGTGACAATCGGAAAGGTCCATGTTGTAGCTACTTAAAAACGTTGCGATTCTGTCCATGTTTTTGATGTTTAAAGGGTTTTCAACTTTTTCAATATTGCTTTTAACTCATCCGTTTTATGAGCATTAAAAGCTTTGTAAATATTTTCAATAATTTCAGTTACCAATGGTTTCATTGTATCGAGAACCTTAATGTCATCAGCATACTTTTTGCGTTCTTCTTCACTGTCGATGACCTTTTTACTTATTGTGACAAATGCTGAATCGATCTTATTTTTAGCCACTACACGGTCACTGTTTTTTACAGTTATTTTTACCTTTTTACCGCCGACTTCCTTGTAAATTACTTTGTAATGTTCGTCTTCAAGAATGTCTTTGACTTTCTTCTTTTCCTCGACAGGAATCACTTTACTGATCTTGACGGTTTTTTCAACCTTTTTCTCAGGTTTGGCAGGCTTGGCAGGCTTGGCAGCTTTAGCCTTTTTTTCTTTTTTTGCCAGTTTGGCCGCCTTGGGTTTCTTCTCCTTTTTCACAGGCGTTTTCTTTTCAGCCTTTTCCTTTTTAGGTTCCGGTGTAGGTTCCGGTGCTGGTGTTTCTTCCTTGAAATCCTCGAGCTGCTTTTTCAGCTTGTCAATCAGAGGCTGCATTACCGACCTTTCTTTCGGATCAGTCGTTTTGGCAAGTGCGGATTCAAACCTTGCTATTTTGGTTTCAAGTTCTTGCTTGGGTGTCATGGCTTTTATATTAAGTTGTTATAATCGAATATTTTAATCATGAAATCATAGGAATCGACATTCTTAATTTCGGAATATATGCTTTTAGGCATGATTTTATACCCTTTTTCACGCATAAATGTCACAAACTGTTCCTTGGTCATCAATCCTTCATTTACCAAGTCAACATACGATGTAAGGTTATTTTTAGCGCCAGGTATCTTGCCACCTTCCTTAAATGCATAAGCGGGTTCAGTTATTGCAGCAATTCTGAGATTCTTATCCGGGGATCCGGATGAAGTTGGAATTGCTGGTTCTGATTCAATGACCATTTTGAACATTTCAATTTTGGTGTTAAGAAATTCAATGGTTTCCTGGTCGACCTCAGTTTCCCGGACCATTTTGAACATTTCGACTTTAGTTTCAAGATATTCCTTGTCAATGGCCTCAGGTACTATCTCTGCATCTTCAATGGCCGTCACCTGTTGGACCCTTTCATCCAGTAACCAGTTCAATAGTGCAAAATCCATGGCACATTGTTCCGGGGTCTTCGCATTTGCGAGTCTCTCGTAATATTCCGTGGTGAACTTTTTAACCAGATCACTATATAATGCTTCAATATCGGTAATTTTACTACGTAATTCTTCAACCTTCATCTGATAGGATAAAACAATCTGTTCGGCATTTTCATCTGAAATACCCATTGGCTCCAAATATTTTATTTTGATGCGCTCATATTCAGATTTCCTGTTTTTAAAGGTTTCCAGATCAACTGCAATATCCTGGGAACTATAATAGAAATGCTCCATGTGTTTTGTCCGTTTACCTTCGGCCATGGGATCCTTTAAATAATTGATAACGTATGTGGATTCACGCATAAGCAATGTATAATACTCCTTTAAGCTGTCATGCTTTGAACCATCACGGACAAGTTCATTCTTGCTCTTAGCCTGCTCCTGGACAGCTTCTATTTTCTTTGTATAGCTTTCTTCAATGGAAACGATTTTATTTTCAAGTTTACTAATCTTTTCAGAAAGATCACCCAGGGCCTTGATTTTTTTGCCGGCAATCTTTTCGATCATGGTAATCTCCTTATTTATATTGCCTATTTCCTTGTTCACGCCGGTTTTTTCAACCTCTGCAGTAGCAGGTAGCGATTTATACCTATCCTGCAATTCTTTCAGAATACCCGGATCGTCGGAAACAGCCGCATCGGCTATTTTCAATTTCAATGAGGCCTGTTCAGCCTGTAATTTAGTAGTAATTTCAGCAATGTTATCTTCCAGTTCACTGATCAGGGATCTCTTTTCGGCAACATTCTCATCCCGGGTACGCTCGATCTCTTTAACCGGATCCTGAATGGTTTCAAGTTCATCGCGGACTTCCCCGGTTTTTTCGATCATTTCTTTTGTAAGTTCTTCTTCACGAAATGAAGCCATTCCAAAATGAAAATCACTGATATGAGTAGAAGCTTTTGAAATTGATTCTTTGAATAATTTGATAGCCGTAGGTATATCCTTTAATTCCTTAAGCTTATTTTCAGTCAAAGTAATCTCACTCAGGGTCTCATCCTTTATGATTTCTATTTCAAGCTTTGCCCTTTTAACCGGGTCCGTCATGGCCTCGGTTTTCATCTTTCTGGGGTCAAAATCGCTCAGGTCCATTTGCGATTTAACGCCGGCCATATCCCAAATATCTTTGATACGGTTGGTTTTATTTTCAAGATATTGAAATATGAACGGATCCACTGAATTTTCTACCATCGGGTATACAATACGCACAGCGGCATACTCGGCCCCCTGTCTCCATATTCTACCGTTAATTTGCTCATTATCCGTTGGATTCCAATCATAGAACAAGTGATAGAGAACAGTGCCCTTTTTATGCAAGTTGGCACCTACCTGAATTGATTTTGATGCTATAAGGACCTTAATAGTGCCATCATTAAACCCTTTTTTTGCATCCTCTTTGTCATTATCACTCATGCCACCGGCTACAATGGCTATTTCGGTAGGTTTGAATCCAATACCGTTTTTTGGATCAATAAGATACTGCTTAAATTTCGGGAAGAAGTTCTTTCCGATCACGGAATAGATTATCTGGCCGGAGATCGGTGTGCCGTTCTTTTCATGATGTTCCTTTACTGTTTTAATACACGTCATGATATATTTCAACTTCGGACTGGATTCTACAAGCTCTTCCGGGGTAGGATCAATATTCGCTGCACGACGTGTTTTCAGCAAATAAGGTGAAAGACTTACCTGGCGTTTTAATGAAATAGCTTGTATTATTCTGGTTGCAATTTCTTCAGATTCGATCTGCAAGGTCACATCGATTATGTCTTTAGTTTTTTTCTCTTTGGGTTCAGGCGTAGTTTCAGAATATTCAGGCTCTTCCGATCCATCACCACTTTCTTCACTTTGCGCTTTCTCAATTTCCTCTTGTTCCTTAAGGGTCTCTTCGATTAAGAACCTTTCCATATCCCTTGATTGGAGATCGGTTAACGATAAGTCACCTTCAATGAACAGGTCAATATTATGAATCAGTTCCATTTGATCATCGGTTGGAACCAGGTTAGTTTTTATCTCGGTGATGTTTTCGGGTAACAATCCTGTATTGGTATACGGAATTATTACTTTTTCAGGCCTTTGTATGTCGGCCTGCTCACCGGTACGATGCAGGATGACATTACGGATTATGGTTCGAAGTTGAACAAGATTCACATATCCATTCAGGATAGTGTCTTTTTCAACACCATTTATCTTTATCTTGTACCCGTAATCAACCTTCATATAGGTATCGAAGAAATCCTGCATGCTTTCAAATCCCGCTTTTTCTAATTCTGCATAATTAGCCAAGGCCAGCATTGAGTAGATTTCTAGCGGATTGTTCTCAAATGGTGTAGCAGTAAGAAGTATGACGTTGCCAGTGGGATTGGTCAGCTGTATATATGTGGAAAGGAAAAAGGCGCTTAAAGCAACACCGGAAGGTTCACCGGAATCCAGCTTATAATTTGTATCTTCCCGCTCAACTTTCCTGGTTTTTACACCACCCTTCCCCTCTGATGTTCTCGTTTGAACACTTCCACTTTCATCAGTTTTCACTTTACCTTCAAGCTTTGTAAATATTTTCCGGTAATGGTGGGCCTCGTCCAGGATAAGCATATCACAACCAAGGTCCTCGATAGAAACTTTTGCATTTCCCAACCTGGATTCAACACGTTCTTTAATTTTCTCCATCAGTTTTGTACCGCTTCTTTCATCATAATCGCCATCGTCATCATCGGACATGCTATCACCTTGGGAAAGAATTTTGTACATCCGGTCAGCCACCTTATCGGAATCACGGGTGCCAAGCTTATTCATTTTCAAAGCATCTTCGGTAATAATAGTGATAGTTCCATCAGGTACCTCAGGGAACTTACCGGTCATGTATATAAGGTAAGTGTATTCCTCTTTTACAAGATTGTTGTATATCCTGCCGAAAGCTTTGGGATATGAATTTTTTAATTCAATTATTAAATTACTAAGCTGCCTTTCAAGTTTCTGGTACCTGTCCATGTTGCCAGACATCTGAGCTTTCCCGAGTTGCTCAGTATAATTTTTTTGAAGCGCTTCAATTTTATTATTGATGCTATCCAGGGCATAATTTCTTGCCTTTTCAGCAAATTTCCAAAGTGGATTTTCATCTGAGAACAGAGTATCGGGAACCTTATTATGTTTGTTTATTTCTGAATTTTGTTCCTGAACGAGTTTCCTGTTCTTCATGGCCATTTTAATGTCATTCAGTTCAGCATCGGTATACTCTTTTTCATCATAAACACGCGATTCATTAAGATTATAAAGTTCCCGTATAGCCGGGTAGTGATGTAACGCACCAACATATTTTTCAAGGCTACGCGCCTGTTTACCGCTTGTTTCTTTGATCCATTGATAGTATACATTTTTAGGTACGACTACCAGCGGTTTTTTTGCATAATGGTTTTCAATTGCCTGGGAAATACAAGCCAATGCACCGATTGTCTTCCCGAGTCCGACTTCAAGGGCTAAACATCCGGATTTGATATAATTTATGAAGGCTACCGATTCGCGTTGGGTTTTATTCAGAACCAGCATTTGATTCCCGATAAATTTTGATATTGAAAAGCCAACCGGTATTTTTTTATAATCCGGCAGTGTAGTTGTATTGTACCGCTCATTCCAGAGGATCTTAAATCTCATTTTACACTCAGAAGTCAACTCTTCATAAATCATTTTCCTGAATAGCATTTCTGCAATTTCCTTGGCCTTCTGCTTTGCTTCTTCCCTTTGTTTTTTAGCGATTTTTTCTTCCGTCTTGTCTGCAGGTTTAGGGGCATGCCTATCCGCTTTAATAGCTTTACGCAGTAAGAAATCTTCCACATGACTCGGATCTGCATTCAGAAAAGCACTTCTCTCATGCTCTTTCAGGTAAAGAAAGTATTGAAGGAAAAGAGTAAATAGTGTAAATTCATCATTCTTTCTACTTTTATAATCCCTCAAAATAAAAACAGCATCCTCACCTTTTAATGTAAACGACCTGGAAAATTCAGAATGAGGTATGATATTGATCGTGTCGGCATCAGAATCATTGCGACTTATATCCATTTGTCGTGGCATACATGACAGAATTTCATTCTTCTGAGTCTCAAACACTTTCTCGCCAAACATGTTCCGGATAACATCTTCATCCCTTTTAAGCAGGGTCATTTTTGCATTCATATCCCCGGAAAGATAAATCCATTTATAAATAAATTTACCGTCATGGTAGTACAGGAATCCGTTTTTAATCAGGTCCTCCTTTGTATACTGAAAATCATCAATATAATTCTTGAACGGGATTGATGGATCCGCATATAAAAATGCCTCCAATTCTTCCCTGGATATTTCTTCATTAGACTTTTCAGCGACTTCACGGAATGTATATGTTTCGGGTCTGTCAGCCTGTTCCTCAGTGATCATTTCTCTTGTCTGTTTCCCGATTTGTTGAGGTTTACGGGACGGGGCGGCCGCTTTCTCTTTGGCGTAGTTATCAAAAACCTTTTCAAGTATTTTTTCCTGAGAGATCCCACTCGTTGAGATTTCCTCATTAAACTTGTTGAAAATTTTAGGTATCGAAGGGACATCGATAACGTCAACTACATCCTTATCGCCGGAAACCATAATGCTACTTCCAAACCTGCCACCAAGAGACTGTTCTCCCAGAATCTTATCAGGGTTTTTCTTGAAATAAGCATCCCCAATGAAAGGATTTCCGGATATTTCTTCTGCCGGCTCAGGGGCATTGCCAGTACCGGATATTTCTTCGACAGCTTGACCGGCCAGGCGCTCTTTCGTCTTGTCAGATACTGCCCCCTGGTAATTGATGACAATATCTTTATATAATTCTTCGTCCAGGTTATGTCCGACTACATCATCGACTGTGAAATTCTGAGTGATTGTTTCAAGCAGATCAATGCCTTGCTTGGTCTCATTGGAAAGGATATCCATGTTCAACCCTTCGTCGATAATTATTTTGATCTTATACATATCAATAGAATTTTAACAAATTTAAAACTTATTCAATTGGGTTACCTCCACCATCAGTATTTAATTTATTCAGAATTTGTTTTGGTGTAGCCTTTTTGCCATTAAAATTGTATTTTCTTTTACTCAGGACCACTTTTTTCTTAATAACAGCCTCCAACCCCTCAAGTTCAACTGGCTGGCCTGTCTGTTTAACTATGAAGTCCACGCCGCCATTTTCATGAGACGGACCATGAATCAAACCACCTTCACCCAGCATTATAGGTTCAAGCTTTGACTGATAAACTTTATATTTAGCCTGGGCCATAACCAAAGTAAGCGGGGGAACATCGCCATATTTGCTGGCATATATAATAAGGATCCCATTTTTATCCCATTCGGCGACAGTATTTAAAAGTTCCTGCCATACTGTTTTGCCGGATTTAAGCGGCACCTTAGCGAGCATGTCATGAATCTTGGTCCAGGTAAATGAGTAAGTAATAATCTCACTTACATCACTTTTTGGATCAGAAATGATTCTGTTTGCGGTTTTTTGTATCCGACTGAACTGATCATCATTTGCCCGGACATAATCATCCATTTCAGATCTCATCAAGTCAAGCCTTTTAAGAAATGTATTTGAATCATAAATACTTTCTTTCATCAGATATGCATGAATACATTCATGGACAAATGTTGTTTCCATGGCCTCCTTCAGGCTAATTCCCAAAGATATTGCCCAGCCTCCCAGGCCGATCATTGAATTAGGCATAACTGAAAGAAATATATTCACAATCTCCTTTGATGAACCCGGAAGCCTCATAAGTACGGCATAAAATATAGCGCTTTCCGGGGGAGGGTTCAATTTGAACATTATCTTATTTCTCAGCTCTTCATGGCTTATTACAATAAGAGGCACATTTTTTTTCAACAGATAGCGTATTATGGGCTCATTATATTGGTTCATTACGCCCATGCTTTCTGAGAATGTCCGGATGTTTCTTTTATTGGTAGCCTTTAACTTCTGATAGAATCCCATCCATTCCTTTGATACCGGAATTCTACCGCCTTCTTCAAATTTCATTTTCGTGCTATCGATCGAATCGAATAATGTACGTCCTGATTGAATCATACCGCCTTCGGCATATTTTTCATTTGAAATAGACAATGTATGCCCAGCTTTCAATATTTTTTCATTAAGTTTTATAATGTCAGAACTATCAATAATATCCTGAATATAATCGAATATTTGTTGCTTAACATCTTCAGTCTCATCATCACCTTCAAAATATAGTTCGGTAGATGAATGAAACTTTGTAGCAGTTTGATTCCTATTTGCGATGACAATACTCAAATAATAATCCGCACTTGAAAAGGTTCCCTTATTTGTCGGATTTTCAGAATGATCCTTTACTCTTATTTGCATTAATTTTTCATCGCCTTCTTTATCTTCACCAAGAATAATGTTAGAATAAGATGCAAATTTATCCCGGTCATAATCATAATAAAGCCAATCCATTATTATATCTGTCAGGCTTCTGGAGGTTTCTTCGTATGAAACTATTTCCTTTTGATCAATAATCTCTGGATCATTTCCTGTCTCAATCCTATCGTAATATTTTTTCAAATAATAATCATCTTCAACAGGATAGTCATCTAAAGTTTCACCGTCACCTAGTTCTCCTGTAAATAAGAGAGTGTCTTCCCTTCTTTCGAGTAAAACATCTGCGCTTTGATATTTACTATTATTATCATCATCATCTATGTCGTCAAATGTTTTTCTCGCTGAATCTTCATTGTAACCGTAATATCTTTCATCCGTACTATCGGTATAATGAATATTTACAGTCCAAAAATATTTTTTTATCGTATTTTTAGAGTTTTCTTCTTTCCCAATAATACCTCCCTCACTGTATGTTACCGTGGCACCAACTGATTCAGCAGCTTGTTTCACTTTATCAGCGAAAGAGGGACCTTCCGGAGGTGATTTCATATTGAAAATATACTGATCATAAGCTTCTAGATCAGATATATGCTTACTCCCGCTTCTGTTATACCATCCAAATCGATCGGCATATTTGTAATATTTATAGGTATATGTGACAGATTCTGGTTTACCAGTATGACTTACTACTTGAACCTTAACTTCCTTTGGCCGTTTTGCTTTAAATTCATCAAACGTCGGGTAAGCGGTAGCAGATCTCACCGGCTCGATTGATTGCTGAGATTCCGGTATCTTCGGCGCGGGAATTACGATGGTTTCTTTTGTCAGTTTTTTCAGAAATTTTATAGGCACACGCTCAGTTACAACTAGCCTATCACCTATCTCAATAGGCATTAATAAAGCAAATGCATCATTGTCCGGCCGGATTAAAAGAGGCCTGGATGGTTCTGAAAATTCGAAAGTAATTATTTTTGATCCGGTTGATTTTAAGACCTGCAGGATATTCAATAGAAAAATCGGATTTACTGCCATATCCATTTCATCGAAATCCAAAATCATTACTGGTGTGGGATCTTCAATATTTTTGAAGGATATTACAGCTGAGTTAGCTATCTCAATTAAAGAATCGATAGTTATGGGACTGGTTTTATCAGTATATTCAGGAATAACACTTTTATAATTAGGATATGCGCTGTTGATTGGTTTACCGGTGCCAGGATCAATAACCTTACCGTTATTTGGATCATTGGGATCCCCCGGAATAATGACTAGCTGATATGCATCACAAGCTACCATTTTTCCATTGTCAATAAATACGCCTGTTAATGCGGGTCTTGATTTGCCTGAATCACTATCTTTTGTAGCGACAAAATAAGCAAGGCTTTGAATTCCGGATTTATTTATTGGTTTGATGGGCCTTGCATAAACACTCAATTTACCACTTTCCAGTTCAATGGGCTTTTTAAGCTTAAAACCGGTCCTGGCCAATTCATTTAAAAAGTCATTGGCAAACTGATTATATTCCGGACGCCGTATTTCTTTACCGGTAAGGCGTGTGTAAGCTTGATTAATATCACTTGTTTTGATATCTGAGACCATTTCATTATATTTCTCTGCTAGGCTATCAGCATAAACCCCGTAAGTATCCTTGAAATCCTGTTCAGATTTGTACGAAGGAAATTCGCTCATCAGTGATTCCGGTGCCTGTATTTCCCTTTTTGCTTCCGGAATTACCTGCGGGGATCCCGGGATCTCTTTATTTTTATTTTTCAGTTTCAGAATCATGATAAGCGCCTGGGCCTTCGCCTTTGCTATTTCTACCGCATCAGGACCAGGGACGGGTTCTTTTGGTGCTTCCGGCTTTTTTACATCTTCCAAATCCTCATTAATGGCCTGGTAAATTTCAAGTGCAAGAACCCCAATTGTTTTTAAAGCGTCATTATCGTCACGGAAATAAATTACACCCATATAATCACCGGTAGTAAGATTGTCAATCTTGAATTCCCCGCTATTATCGAATAACAGGAAGCGATTACCGGAATAATCAAACTCTATTCCATTAATAAAATCCGGCTTAGTGCTCATTTTTTTGATCCCATAAGCACCCAGGGCCTTCATTAACTCATAAGCCTCTTTGTCGCCTTTATGGAAATTAAATTTATAACCATAAAGCTTTCTTTCTTCATCAGCAGGCTCATGTTTCTGTTCGTCACCCTTTTCAAAAACCTTGGTTTCAATTTCCCTGGTCTGAATTTCTGAATAGATCCACATCATTATTTCATCATTGGAATCTTCCAGAAGCTTCCTTTTTTGTTTTTCAGTCAGCTCTTTACCTCCGTACATCTCCTGGTAGGTATTTTCAATATACCATTTAAGTCCGGATATGAAAGCCTTCAATTCCTTAATTGTTGACTGCTTAACGCTTTTGTGCCAGGCCTCGTTGGCCCGATAATCCTTGTTGACAAGACCAAAACGACCTAGATCTTTATCAAAACCATAAGCCCAGATCTGCATTAATTTGATTTGTGAAGGATCATAATTCTCATCTATATCATACACGTAAAACCAATAGGTAGGTGATTTAAAGACATGGCCAATGGTTATTCCTGTTGAGGACTTTGATATTTTTTCCAGGTATCCAAATGGGATGTTTCTTTCAAGTTTTTGACCGGATTGATTTTTACCCAAAAATACCTTTGCAACCCATTCATTATCCAGAATATGGGTTTCCACAACTTCACCCTCAGTATCAATTGTCACGCCCAAATAAGTTTCGTTTACCCGTACCTTATCGCCTGGCTGTAACTCGTAAGGCTTTTCAGGTTCTTTATTAGCAGATTGGGCCGCAGTACCGGATAAATATTCATTCAAATCAGCCTGAACTATTTCATAAATTTCACTTGCCAGTTGTTTTATTGTTTTAAGATTACCCTTATCCTCTTTGAAATCTGTCTGGCCAGCCATATATTTCTTTTGAGTGATGTTATCCATTTTAAATTCGCCGGAATTGTCAAAAATCAAATATTTTACTTCCCCGAAATTAAATTTTAGAACATTTGTAGACTGATCTTTTTCCGGTTTAACGATTTCAAAATTATAAGTATCAATCAATTGATCCATTAATTCACTACCCTCTTTGTTAGGATATTTAAAATTGAAATGATATCCAAATATTGCACGTTCCTTTTCATCAAATCTTTTCGCTTCTTCTTCTTCGCTGATCGATACAGGGACAGATTTTGGTTTTTCATCCTTGTACCTTATATAATAGTCATCAAAGACAATGTAATAACCAAGTTCATCATTCTTAGCCACATGAGCTGAGTAAATATAATGTGCGCGTCCAATGGCATCTTTAAGATCCTCGATAATGAAATTTACGGTATTACCGTTATTGTAAGTACGCATTGCTTCTTCAGCAGGTTTGAATGATTCATTGGTTACAGTATTATACCTATTCGAATCATCCATGCCATCAAAATACTTGTACGTGGCATATTCCATCTTACCGGCCTCTATCTCACCAATGATAACATCCTTCCGGGGTCCACGCTTTGCCTTCAAATATTCATCCATTGAGATCCGTCTACGAATTCTACCGGTATCCGGCGCCGGCGTCTCGGCGCTCTCCACGGTTGCATCCTTGAAATAATCACGAATTTGCTTTTCCAGAGACTGTGAATAGGTTTTGTACCAAACCTTACTCGGTTTACTCCACCTGAATCTATTATCTTTCAGGTATGTTAAAACAGCTTCAGAAGGTTTTTTGTCAAAAGCAACTTCTAAGCCATTCAGTTTCTCATTTCTGCGAATCGTGACCATTGTTTTAGTCCTCAATTTGGTGACTGTGCTCGATCTGGTTAAGGCAATCCATTAAACTGGTATTACCCTGATCCAGGATCATCGATTTAAGAGCTTTTTTCAACCTGATCCTGCCCAACTGCGTATTCATCATTCCGCAAACGTAGGGCATCTCTCCACATTTTACCTGATTATCAAGTTCCTGCTCTATCAAGTTTTCAAGGTCCTTTACTGTGTGTGGCATGTTATATTTTTTTTAATTAAAATAATCTTCGAAATTTTTGTGCAAATTCAGTTGGATCCTTATCCCTTTTTGAAGTATTACATTTTAAGCATGATAATACTATATTCCATGGATAGCTGACCCCGCCTTTACTAATTGGTTCATAATGATCTACCGTATAATTCTTTTTTATATTTTTCCCACACCAATAGCATTTGTTCTTTTGTCTTTTAAGAATGTTGTCAATATCTTTCTGGGTATATGTCCCTTCGGACGCCCTTGTTAAATGTCGATGCTTTGCATTTGATATTCTTACTTTTTGTTTATTAGCAGCATAATATTTTTTTCTTTGCTCCAATACCCTTTCAGGGTTTTTTTCACGCCACTCTTTTGCATATTTTAAATTTTCCTCCTTTTTAATTTTATATCTTTTTTTGTTATATGCTGTAATAAGCCCTTTCTTTTTTCTGGTTTCATAATTTTTTTTATCCTGATTTCTGGCTTCTATCATATTAGCCATTCTTCTTTCTCTTGTTCTTTGAATCTGCTTATCTTTTTGTGATTCATATAATTTATGAATTTGATCCTTATGTTGTTCTTTATATATTTTAAAACAATCTTTACACCAGGATGCATGGCCGTCTTTTTTGCATTTATTAATAGGAAATAAATCAATATCCTTCTTTTCTTTACATAATGTACAGATTTTTGTCATCTTTTTTTAATAACCACTATATCAGTTGATATGTCAGTTTGACTAAATATTTTATTTGGTAAGCGATACGCATCAATCAATTCAGCTTTTTTGTTCAGCTTTTCCTTAAATAGATTGTACTTATTGTCATTTGAAAGGAATGTATTCGGAATGATGAATATCAGGAGGCCACCAGGTTTGAGAAGATCCACACCACGCATCATAAAATATTGATCATACGTTGCTGCATCGGTCCTGGTTTTTTCTGTTTCCTTCATTGAATCTTCAATCACGGCCCATTTGGAAGTGAATTCCCGGTAAGGCGGGTTTCCGATCACCAGGTCAAAATCTGATGCAGGCATTTCATATCTCTTTATCTTACTGAAAAAGATCGTTTCAAATGCATCATTAATGATTGTGAAGTTCGGAAATTTAAGCTTCGTGATAGTAGCGGCATATTTGTCAATCTCATATCCGACAGCTGCACAAAATTGCGGAACATATTCAAAGAATCTTCCAATTCCGCAGGCCGGCTCCAAAATCTTTTTACCCGCTGAATATTTGAATCCATGTTTCAATGCCAAGCCAAACATTTTTTCAATAACCATATACGGGGTATAGAACTGGTCCAGGATCCCAACGTCATGGGTGCCCTTTTCAACTTTCTTTGCCTGGCCACCCATGCCAGTGTATGTATCCAAAAGAGCAAGTTCCTTGGCTGAATACTTCAAAATATCATCGCCTCTTTCATCGATCAGCTTCCGGATATGATTTATTTTTTCCAGTTCGCTGTCAAATTCGGTTTTTACCCCTTCATCAACTAAAACGGCTGTTTTTTCAGGCTCTTCTGATGGGACAATAACCGATTCAAAGATTGACGGGTTTATAGTGAGTCGGTTATTTGGTTGTTTAGCCAAATTGATATAACTGTCCTTTTCTTCTTGACCATACCGGCCTGACATTGCAAGGTATTGATTAAGCTTGTGATAATTTTCATCTTCCAAAATTTCATGAATTTCATTTGAAAGCTTTGCTGGGATATCAGCTTTATCAAGTTCAGATTTCCATTTTTTCTGCAACTCAATATCGCCATACAATTGACCACCAGATTCAATTTTTAATTTGTCATCTATTGAACTGTCGATCTCCATTAGCTTTTCGGCCAGGGATTGATTATCAGTTTCTGCCGGGGTCGCATGCTTACTCAAATTCAAATTGATATAATCAGCTGCGCTACCGGTATCACCGGCAAAACTTGTATTATCAGGGAAATCAATAATTATTTCTCCGGAATCTTCGGGATTCATCCGAATGCGAAGTACGGTTTGATCAGCAATAGTTACTGAGGCTACCCAGCCGATTTCATCGTCAACATATTCCCAGTTGTCTAACCTGGCCGGCAATGTAACGTCATCCTGAAAATAGTGAATATGCCCTTCCAGTTGATCTTTCCAAGCTTCCTTCTCGCTGTTTTGAGTGTCAAGTTTCTTTTCCATTTTTGATAGTTCTATGTAATAATCAACACTTTCCTTATACATGTGATGTGATGCAATTCTGGTAGCCGTTTCCGTGTCGTCCGTATGTTCCATTTCGGCCTTGGTGCCTGCAGCGAGTTGTTCAGCTACATAGCCTTCATCCCGTCCCCATTTAGCGGCAATTTCAGCGGCAGTATATCCCCGATTTAATTCCGGGTCTTCTTGTTGCTCTGTGGCCTCCAGGGTATTCCATTTCTTAAATATTGTGTCATATCCAGCTGATTCATAATATTGGACAATTTTACCACCTGTAATTTCCTTAACTAAATCACGTCCTGCGTCAGTTATACCGCCGTTTTTTAACAATAAACCCTTTCTATACAAACTACCCTGCAAAGCATATAACTGATTAGAAACATTATGCTTTTTAAAATAAGCATCACGGTAAGCCGATTTTAAGGATTTTACTATGTCAAGTACAACAAATTCATCCTTGGTTATTCCCTTGTAAAGATTCTCTTTTTCCATTTCAGTAAATTTTGTTTCTTGGGTTTCGCGACCAATACGGGCGAAACCTTTATATCCAGAAAACCGGCTTCGGTTGACTAATTTACGGGCCATATATTATTTAATGCCAAGTCCTTTATCAACTTCCTCACTTAATTTTTTATATCCAACTGGATCATATTTTTTAAGTGCTGCCCTCTTTAAACGGCGATGTTTTTTTATCATGTTTTCATACTCTTTGTCAAGTCTTTTTGTGCCTTCCAAATATATGGCCCCTTTGTATCTACCTCTGATTTTATCATTCGGAGTGAACGTTCCATATTTTTGCAGGAAAATGTCTCTTTTTTTAAAAAAATTATTTAACTCATTCTGACATTTATCGTAGATAATCTTAATTTGCTGTTTCATAATATTGTAGAATTATTTTAAGATCTCTTATCCCCTCACAAGACTTTGATAGTTCATTACTGTTCTCCTGTTATAAGGTGATTTTCTGGCATCTACCTTTTTGGATTTCACAAATAGATGAATTTTCTTACCATGTTCATCTGTATCATGTTTACGCAGATATTTCATCATTCTTTCTGCGGCAGCTTTCGTGGATTGAAGACTTTTCTGGCTTATCCATTTGCCTTTTGTAAAGTCGCTTTTGAACTTAATCAAGTATGCCATAATCGTATATATAAAATTATTTATCCAAAAATTTTCTTTAAAAATGTTGACGTATCCTTTGTCCAGGAAAAATCCCAGTTTTTACTATTTACTTTATTACCAGGTTCCGGATTAAACAAATTACAACATCCCCGGGCCGCGCTAACCTTCGATAAAACCCTGGGATGCATACATAATGATGGCTTATTCAAAAAGGTGCAATACTCACACTGGAAATGATCTTTCTTAATTTCCATGTAAGAAACAGCCGGGGATTTTAACCTGGTAATGGCCGCCTTATCGAGTGCAATTAATCTTTTCATCTGTTTGTGACTTTCATGACTTAGGTTGTTTTTCCGTTTGTCTGAGTATAAAGCTTTTCTTTGGCCAAGTTCTTTTCAGCAAGCTTTTCTGCTTCGTCGCTTTTGATATTTTTAATAAGCACACCGGCCACAAATCCTGCTCCAGTTAGAGCAAGTAGTGTTTTTAATTTATTTTCAAGCTTACCAGGTGTTGATAAAGTTGCAATTGCTACGAGCGTCCACCATCCACTATTGAAAAAATAGTAAGCAAGGGTTTCCCGGGTCCAGTACTGGCGACTTGTTAATTCACCTTTCGCCCACTGATCACGCCATTTTTTATTATAATGAAAGTAAATCGCGTCACCAGGGCCGGGTATCAAATCCGATAAAATCAAACCTGCAAATGTGGCTAATAACAAGCCTTTGTCACCTTTTAAGAATTCAGGTTTATTCATGTCAAATTATCTTTTTCAAAAATGATCTTTGTGGTCTGAAATCCGGATTATCCTTTTTCTCTTTTTGAAGCTGGTATTGGCTGATCATGTAATCAACCTTCAATTTTCTGGCCTCAATATATTTTATATACAGGAAAGCGGCGCCAACCACAACAATAGTACCCGTTATCACCCAGCCGGCTACCTTTATACCCGTGCCGTCCAATATTTCTTTTATATCACTTGTTATCATGGCAAATTATTTAAAAATCGAGATAGAATCAATAAAACGATCCAGGTCAGATTTCATTTTTGAGTCATTCTTTGTCACCCTTTTACTTACTCGCTTCTTTTGTTGATGCAAGTGTTTAACGATATTAATTCTTCGTATTTTTGAAATTTTCACTGCATCTTTATGAATTGATCCCAGGTAATCCTTATATACATATCCCGGGGGCACCATATTCACAGAACCAAATGGTGAATTTTCAATATCTCCAATCTTATTATAAATTTTATTAGCTTCACCTTTTGAATTGAATAATTGGCATTTTCCGTCAACAATGATAGCCCATTTATGAGTGTCATTCTGAACTTTGAATGTACTTTCCTTTTTCATTATACTATTTTTTCGGGATTAGTATTGACTGAATGGCATGTTTCACGGGCTTGCCGCTTTTGCCTTTCTTCCGGAATTCTGGTTTGAGTTTACCAACAATTGCCTTCGCGCCAGAAACATTGAACTTATCGCCTGAATATAGCGTATGAGACAGGGGGACCGTCCTGAGACTGTTTTTTACGAATTTTTTCGGAGACTTTTGCCTGTTATGAATGAATTCGGCATTTTTAGAAAACGGCATGATGCACCCCCCCTCGCCTTTGTTTCCACAAAACTATCATTTTTTGCGACGGGAATTGTTAAAAAGTATAAACATCTTTTTATAGGACTGCTTGCTTTGTCAAATCTTTATTACATACCTTTGATAAAACATTTATTTATATTTTTAATATGGACAGCACGAGGATGACGGACAGCCCTATAAAGTCATCATCTTACAAGGCATTTTTAGCGAGCTGCGATGTTATAGGCGAAGAAAATGTTCTTAAAATACTTTCTTTAATAAAAGAATCGCAAATAAAACAAGTTGAAGATATTAAGAATCATATAATAAATGTAACAACATCCAGGTTCGACGTAGATAATAACTTTTTCCGAAAAAAGAGAATTACTTATACCATAACTCATAATTCCCTATGTTTTGCCGTAATATTGTTTCAACTTCGAAAGTATTTTACTTTATCGTATAAGGCTATTTGTGAAGAATTGCATATTAAACCCAAAAACACTATTTGGTTTTATTATAAGAAGTTAAATGCTCTTAACGAAAAGAACGACCAGGATAAATACTACATCAATTTAATATCTGAGATCGATTCAGATATTAAAAATTATATAGATAAAGTAATCAAAAATAATACACACAATGGCAAAGACTACTGAAGGAATCAGAGAACCAGGCGAGAATGCGACAGAAAATGTAACAGGAAATATTGTCGATCCCATTATCGCAGCGAACCCGTCGAACAAGGATTATTCCAAATATAACGCCACTATCCATACTGATATACCAGGTGAAATGCCTGATATACCAGAACCAATGCAGCAACCTATTGATGTTGACTTCACAACAAAAAGCGAGGATCCGATCTTTCCTGATGATGATAGTGGACCCGGTTCAGGAGGTATTGGTGGTGGTGGTGGTTCCCGCAGTGAGATAGATCATGAAGAGCCAGAAGAGCCGGAAGGAACAAAAGTAGATCTCACCCAAAGTCAAAAAATGCTCATTGCAAGGGCAGCTACCAATATAGGCATTAACTTCCTGGGTAAAGCGAATGAGTTTATCATTGACAGATGGATGATCACTGAAAAACATGTGACAAATCGTATCCTGGAGGGGAAGGCGGATCCGGATGTGCTCGATTTCAAAATTAATATCGGAAGTACTGTCATTGATATGAGACAACTTCTTACCTCGAGTAGATCGATTGTTGAAAAAGGATTTGAATTCACAAAGGAGGAACAGAAAGAAATAGCCGCACTTATAGCGGCAATATTGAAAGAAAAAAATATTGAGATGTCACCTGAGGCAATGCTCGTTGCCATGATAGCACAAAAATATACGCTCGGAAGTATTGAGATGTACAAAACAAAAGAGGAAGTTGAAAACCTGCTAAACAGGGTAAATGAACTTATCAGGATCAATAAAGAAAATCATAACATCCATGGCCAGGGTGTCACTATTGAGCCTAGTGAAAAACCACCGGCCGCTGCAGCAGGCGCAACTCAAACTAAAACAAAGGCCACTTCACCGAAAAATAATAAAGGTTCTAACAAAAGGCCTGTTGCAGATAAACAATCCACCGATGACGGAGATATATCTGACGATAAAGCGGGTGCTCCGGTGGCTGATATCAGGGAGCCTGGCGAAGTAAGACAACCAAGGCGTCAAAAAAGGACAGTGGATAAAGATGAAATGAGGAAAATGGTACAAGATGTTGAGTTTGTCCCAGTTAAATAACTATTAAAATGAAAACCCGGGAACCACTATTGTATGTTGCTATTGGCAAAAAGTTTATAGGCAAAACCCATGAAACATTAAAGCTTATTGATAGTTATACCAAGGGCAATCCTGCAACCAATTTTAAGCCGCGAAAGGTGCTTATCATGGATGTTAACAATGAGTTCCCTCAATTTAAAAAAATATCACCGAATGATATTATCAAATTTACTGTACATCCGAAAATTGAATGCCGGCGTATTTCAGTATTGAAGACCAATGGTAATGCTATGAGCCTTGATGAGATAGCCGAAACATCATTTAATGCCCTGAAGCAATTCCGCGGCGGCCTATTTCTGATGGAGGATGTAAGTAAATACGTATCTGACAACTTGCAAAAAGATATTATCGGCACCCTGGCAACATCCCGGCATATTGATACAGACATAATAGCTCACTTTCAGTTTATTGGGAAGGTTGGAAATCCTAAAATAAAATCTACAATGAACATATTGCGATTTCACAAAGTCGGTGATGATGTGGAATCTCACAAAAGTAATTTCCTGGAGTATACCCAGATCCTGAAAATTGCTGAGACGCTGGTTAATAAATCATTTGATTATGGTTTAAGATTATCCCGGAAAACGAAAGACGAGAAAGAACAGAAAGCAATATATGATAAGTATTGTAGATTTTTCTGTTATGTCGATTTTGATAAAGACCAAATCAGGGGTAACTTTACGAGCGAACAATTCAAGGAAGCTATTACGGATTATATCATGTTCAACCCAAAGCAGACCATTGATAACCAGCTAAAGTTAAAGGATCCACAAACCGGCCGGAGTATCCACACCTATAGTACCGCTCTTAATTTTTGCAGGGATGATCTTTACGAGAGATTCTACGGGAATACTTAACCATCACACTGTATTAAATAATGAAACCCGACTGATTAGCCGGGTTTCTCTTTTTATACCAGAATGGTTATCTTATCAACGCTTGGCGATCGCCGGGGGATCTTCCAGGTGTACGGCAATAAGGAATTTTTGAATAAATGCCCAGTCAAAAATGCCATTAGCCCCAAAACCAGCCAAGGCCGCGTAAATTAACGCCTGCCAAAACTGAATCGGTTCGAATATACCCAAGTTCAGGAAAAATGCCGCCAGTGCAACAAGCAGGGCCACAAACCAACTTAGGTACTGCTTCGCGAAGCCTTTTAATTTAATAAATTTATTTACAAGGCTGGTCAGGAAGATTACCGAGGCCGCGAACAGGAAGAATGTTTTCACATAAGCGCCAAACTCAAATGTTATAGGTAGTGGAGGCAAGGTAATAACGTCTCCCGGGGGCGGTATTGAGTCCTGGCTAAAAAGTGCGAAGGGAATCACAAACACTGTGAAAATCGCAATCATAAAACAAAAAATCTTTTTCATGACATTAAGAATTTAGTTATAACTAAGTTAAGATCGGATCTCATACAAAGGTAGAAACATTCTATTGATTATTTTTTACTTTTTTCAGACAGGTTGAACTTTCGATCATTAACAAGGTTTTTCTTTGCTATTATCTCCTTATTCAAGGCCCGTAGTTCCATTTTTATATCAATCAGCTTGATATTATTGCGATAAGTTTCCCATTTATCATGCAATAATGATGAAAGAAAATCGAATCTTTCTTCCAAAAGGTCAATATCAAACTGAATCATGTCAATCAACCTTTCAGTTTTAATTTTATCCTCTTCTGGCGTAAGCACTATATGAGGTTTCCGATGGATCTCATCATTATAAGCTTCCATATGACGAAATAACATTAACTTCTTAACGAACTTATTTGATCCATGAAGCGTCAGAAGTTCATCTTCTGTCTTTAAGATCTCATTTAATAACTGTTCATGCTTTTCCATTTTCTTTCCTTTCTATCATTAAAATGTTAAGTATACCGTTGTACCCGGTTAACCAGTATAAAGGGAATTGCTTTATCCCGACATATTCCGAGTTTACGGGGTGCACAATCTCAAATTGCTTATTTATGATCACGGCATGCCTAATCTGTTTAGGTCCTCCAATGGGATTAAAATACTTAGGGCTGAACACTGAAGCGATAAAATACCCATCCACGCCTTCCATATTTTCTATTTCCGGAAATCTGTCTTTTGATGGGAATTTCCAATCGGTGGTATCCCCTGGTGGAAATGATTCATAATTATTATTGATCACCTGAAATCTTGAATTATATAGTGTTCCATGAAATTCGTATCCGGAATTACTGATAAAACCAACTGTCTTTAACCAGAAATCTTCATTATAATCCTTGAAATTTGGCACACTTTCTAGCGGCATATCTAAAAGAGAAGCTACGGCAGCCTGCATACAGTTTCCAGATGCGTTGTCAACAATTGTTTGGTATATGGTTGTCATTTAGGTATAAATCTCCATTTAACAGGTTTGGGCGCGTCAAATGCAAATATACTGCCTATCACGGGTAATCTACCGAATATACCTATCTGGTAAATACTGCCACATAGTTCTTTTTCTAATTCCACTAATACCGGTATATCATCAGGGGGTTTTTGATCGGAAAATAAAACCCAGCACGAATGCGGATCCAGGTTGACATTTCCAGAATTCTCATTCTTTTTTTTCATTGAATTGCTTTTAACACAGATTCTCTCACATCATCGAATAAGTCACTTACATATTCGTAAGAGTTAAGCAACATAATCCAATCTGTGTCGCTGGCATCAATAGAAATAATATCCAATGATGTGGATCCGGCTTGGCCGGAATCCCCCGCACCGGTCCCGATCTTCATTTCTTCATGATCATATTCGTATCCAACGCTCAGATCAAAACCTTTTAGGTTTATAGAGACAGTGCCTTTCATAATATTTTTGCTGATAAAATAGGCCTTCTTACCGATTCCCGGGTTACGCCGGCTTTATATGCCATCAGGAGCCCTGCAGCCTCCAGGTAGTTATCAACGATAATAAATGATTCCGGCATTTCATCGTTAAGGACAGTCTTATTTTCACGAACGGCGATAATGGGAATCCCATTAGCCATACAAGCCCGGTGAGGTTCACCATAACAATTAATTGGCGTTATCAGGAAATTGATGTCATCAACTGACAATCCATCTTCATAACTGATACGAGGGGCTTTATGCAGGCCTTTTAATATGCAATGCAGATAACAAAAGCTTACCATTTCGGCGCTCATTCTGGGATCAACTATATCGTTGAAACTTTCCAGGTCATATGAATTCCAGTCAACATAGGGAGAATGAGCTATCTGACAATCCATTTTCTCAGCTATTAGTTTGGATGTAATAGCTTCAATCCCACCCCAGGGATTAACGCCTCCATTTTTCAGATAATTCAATTTGGTCTCTAATTCGACCTTTATCGGAGATTGAATTGCCATAGCTTCAAAACTAAATTTTTCTGCTTGTTTAACCAGTTCAAGATATCCGGTAACCTTACCATCAGCTTTTCCCTCTTTATTATAAAATCCAGTCATTTCAAGGGGCGTTTCTAATTGCATAATCTCAATATCGGCCCCAATGGTAGTTCTGGCTGCATTCACGGCATTGACTGTTAGATTATCAACAGGTTTGTTAACAGCCAGCAATATTTTGTTGAAAAAGACTTCTTTCAGAAATATTTCACCCCTTAAAAACCGGTCCAGGATTGACCCTTCCACATACAGGGTATTTTCAGGCATTTCATTAATATCACTTGCATTAACGGCATTTGGATGTGTGATCAATTTATCACAACATTTAGCGATCAGCTTAACGGATGGATTTGCATCGCCAGCATGGCCGCCAATATCACAGCCAATTCCCGTAGGAATAATAAATGCTACATTCATATTCTATCAATGGTTAAGTGTTGTATTACGAGACCTTCAAAAAATTTCTTAGTGAATTCAAGTGCAATTGCGGAATCAAATTCCTTACAGGAGAATATGTTTATGTACACATTCTGTAAAATGTCAAGCGTGTGTATGGTTATATTGCTTGTAAGGATGAACTGGACCGCTGATGTTCCTTTGGTATGAGCCTGGGTCTGTTTTTGTTCTTCCGGGACGTTGAGATCATCCCACCAGGTCAATTTTGCCCTTTTCATGTCAATTAACTCGCAGAGTTGAACGAAGTATTTTTTAAGGTCTTTCCGGTTAAATCTATCAATATTGCATCTGTGAAGGTCAATAATGAGTTCTTTCCCGTAGTTTTCCATAATTATTTTCCCCAATGGTTTACTTGTTAATAATACTAGCTTCAGTCATTAAACATTGAATATCCTCCCTTTGCTTATGGATCCTGCTTTTTAAGGCACCAAGTGATATTTTAAAAATCCGGGCAATTTCATCATATTTATATCCACTAATGTAGTAAGAAAGTTCATTATTTTTATTCAAAATTTCCTGAATAAATTCTTTATCCTCATAATTTGGAACATAGTCAGAACTGGTTTTTCGAATATGTTCTATATTATAAGAGTAAATGAATCTGTTCCTTCTAAAATTATTGATATACAAATTGCGGATAACCATGTAGAATAAACTGAGCGTTAATCTATCGTATTTGGCTTCTATTATCTTAATACAGGCATCCTGAACCAAATCCATTGCCTCGTCCATATCCTTGACGTATTTGTAGGCAAAGCGGATGAATATGCGATAATTACTTTTTACGAACTGATCTAAAATTATGGGATCCATTGTGACTGAGTTTTGCGAAGTATTCATTAAGTCTTTTGCGGTAATGTTTTAAGGCAGTTTCCTTCGTGAGAGCTGAGGTATAGAATAACCTGGGATCATAATTTGTTTTCTGGATCTTGACAAGTTGACCATCCAAATCGACTGCTACTTGCTTAACGATTTTGACCGGAAGTATCTCAAATGTCTCTGTATTAACAGAAAATAAGGTATGCCCTCGTTTGAGGGACATATACCCTATTCTCTTGTATTCCTGATTCTGCTCGGCAATAAGCTGCACATCCGGACTCAGCTTCAGTGCGCCACCGCCGTCAAAAGCTGGGATCATACCTTGATGATTTTGTACATTTTAACAAAGTATGCCCGGTACGCTGGGACATCGAATGGTACACCTGTTATCGTGATCCCTACTTTGGTGCAATTCGGATATCCAGAATTCCAAATCGATGCAATCTGGCTTATTGAATACTTCTGGCTTACCAGATCTTCTACGGACCTGAAGGCAATAAGATCCTGGTTTTCCTTTGTCGGAATGAGATACTTTCCAACATACTTTTTACACGCATTTTTCCAGGTCTTAGGCATGAACTGATATGCCCCGATTTCACCACTATCTCCAGGTTTATCATAATTTCCACGGCTTTCAATGTGTTTTATTACAGCCGTAATTCTCATAACTTTTAAGACTTTCGCCTCCAAGGCCGCTATTTCCTTTTGTCGATCGATTCTTGTCACAAGCCAGTTGTAATCAAAAACAGGACAAAAGCTTATAAATGATGCAGCCAGAACTAAAATAACAGTAAAAATAGTTTTCATTTTATTAATGGATTTTGGTTTTTGTACCAGCCAGGAAGATCAATTCTACAAATATCCTGGCCTTCATAATCTGTTGACGATACTGCGACTCCTTGCCATATACCGGTTGTCATGGATTTTTTTATCCATTCGAGTTTCTTTATATACTCTTTTCTACCGTAATCGACAAGTGAGACTCTTTTAACACCCTCGTTAGTGCTCATATCCTCTTCTTTGGGTATGAAATATATAGCATCGTAAGGTGGGTGGTTTTCCACGCAAACGAATATGAAAGTTTCGTATTTTTTCTCTTCAGGTAATCTGAGTGCAGCATTTAGGATATCAATCTCCATAGCGGCCTGTATATGGTAACCAAATGTTTCAATATCCCTGCTAAATTCAGACTGGGAAAGATCCTTCGTGGATTTTAAATCTGCAATGAATCGTTCTGTTTTATTTGCCAGGTCTACCCGGCAAAGTAAAGGAATATAATTCCACCTGGCTTTTTCTGTCATTGCCAGGAACAATTCAGGCTCGAAGTCAACGATCTCAATGAATTTATCATTTTCATCAAATCTGGCAAAAGCCAGGAATGTTGCTTCGACGTAGCTTTCCTTTAAATTTATGACTGATTCAGCGTTATATAAAGAATAAATAGATTTTTTCTCTGCTAATACCGTTTCGGCCTCATTCGGCATAAGCAATACTTTCCCGGGATTATCATTTGTAAGCTTCTCTACTATTGACTTATTGAATTTATCCTGCATGTTTAATGATCCATCCTTATTCAACTTTGGATCTGCCCCGAATTCATCCCACTTAACGCAAACATACGTGGTTTCAAATAATTCCGGTTGAAGGAATATCATGTGAAAGGCATTTCCATTATCCTTTGAATCGGTATCCGGATCCGGATGCTCTTTAAAGTATTTATAATGTTTAGGGGATTTGATCTTTTTAGGTTTGATCCTGGAAGGGCTAACCCAGTGGATCTGGCCTCTTAACTTCTGGAACATTTCTTCGGTTAGGATCATTTTTTGTTATATATTAGGTTTTCAATCAGTTCGCGTATTGATCCATACGCACCTTTCTTTGAACTTCCATTATCTGAGAACTCATAAGATTGAAATTTCAGATCAATCCTGAGGCTCTTCCTGCCTTCATTGATAGTCATGATATCACCTTTCATCTGAATATCAATTTTTGGAAAAAACCGGCGTACTAATTTAACATATTTCTCTGACATAGTATAATAGATTTAGATTTAATTGATAATATATTTATAATGTGTTATTAACGTTGTATTTTTGGTTATGAGAATAGCTTTGTTTGCAAGTACTTATTTCCAGTCTTTTTTTCAAGATACTTTTGGGCCAGAAGCTTTATCCGGGTCTCATCGGTATATTGTTCCTGTATCTCTGAATCGAGCGGATTTAGGATGCCGTGAGATTGTGACGACTTTACCCCAAGCATATCAATAATAAGCGGATCCGACCCGCAATCACTGACCAGGAATATTGCCGTTACCTGCTCTTGCTGTCCATCCCGATCGACACGACCGATCAGCTGTTCCATTACCTTTGGCGACCAGTCCAGTTCAGCTATTACAACGGTATTACATCGGGCCTGTAATCCATCGAGCCCGATCCCGGACCGCAGGGATATGATAAAACAATTCGTTTCGCCATTCAGGAAAGCTTGTTTTGACTTTTCCTTTTGAGTTGACGATTCAGTCCCGGTATACATGACAGGGTGATATTCGGCAAGTTCTTCTAAAAGTATTTTATAGCAATTATGAACAACGGTAAAATCGGATAACAAAAACAAATTATCACCATTAACCTCACAACCATAATAGTTGTCAAACTTATACTGTTCTATTTTGAATCCAACATGTAAAACATCTTTAATTTGCTTTCTTTTATCAGGAACCTTTCTCTTAACTCGAAATGGTATATCCGTTAGATCGCCCGATATATTCAAAATATAATAATCTCTGGCATCTTTTGTTAAGGTTGTTTGTCGTGTCGTTTTTTTATATACGCCGCTAATCCCAATGATCTACATATAAATGCAACATCAATAACAAGGATCTTATTTTTGTTTACAAAACTTGCTCCACATGCGCCCTTATATACATATCCGTCAGAATCAATTAATCCGGCAAGGAGTTCTTTTCTTTCAGAAATAGAAGAGGTTTTGTAAATTAATGGAATATGTTTATTGTTATCTAACCCAAGTTCTTTAAATACATTTAAAAGTTTATTCCTTCCCCATTTTCCCCCTCTTCCTGATGTGAAATTATAAAAACAGCAAGAGTTAAGTTTGTTATCAAATATATTTATCTTCAGATTATATTTCTTCGCAATTTTTTCAGCTTCATGATATACTTCTGGTTCTGCAGAAGAAATTGTTATCCCATTCAAACTTGAATTTCCATTACCAAGCCAATAACCCAATAACCAGGGCTCATGTATATCAGTACCATTTTTGAAAGTTATTGCATTTGATCTATATAATAACCGCTTCTGTTGTTGACGTGGAGATAATTTTATATATTCGGATACTGTATTTTTTATATATTTACCATCTTTATATAATGTTAAAATGTGATTCTCACTACATATGAAAGGATTTCCTTTTGTCGGTATAATTTTAAATAATTGTCCGGCCCCATTAATTAGTGATAATACATTTCTTGCTTGAGAATCAGGGCCAATTAACGTATCTCCAACCTTTACATCTTCTATATTTTTCAATGATCCGTCAAACATTATTACTTGCGTACCTTTTGCAAAACATTCTCGGTGCCAAGCTGCAAGTACAATAGGCTCGTTATTTTCCAGCAATATTTTACAATATTCGGCTACGCCCCTGGCCTTTGCTATCCCGGTCTGTTGCCGGACAAATATATCCAGGTCCCTAGCGGCGGCTCCACGCTCAACAAATGTTCCGCTCGTAACTTTGATGGCCAGCATAGTTGCAATTTCATCGGCCTCTTTCACTGTATCAGCATCATATTCGACTGTATGTATTATCTTATTGACCGGCGGCAGTTCCCGGCCAACTTCCTGCCGGGTCCTCCGGAGCATCAAAAAGTTTTCCCGGAGATATGTTCCCAGGGCCTGCGGGTTTTGAACTTTTTTATCTCCCCACCGTATCCATTCATTCAAAAATTCATTTTTATCACCCAGGGAACCTTCATTGAGCGCGTCAATAACATTAAATATCTCATTACCATAGTTATAGATGGGGGATGCCGATAAACCCAGGCAAAAATTCACATTTCTTGACAACACCCGGGCTGCAGCATACCTGTTACTTTCACAACGCCTTAATTCCTGGCATTCGTCGAATATTGCTGATTTGAAAATACGCTTTGCATATACGCTGGTCCATCCACTGAGGCAGGAATATTTTGTGATGTATACATCCGCTTCCGGAAGATTGTATGGGGATGTTCCTTTTACCAGGTGAACGCGCAGGTTAGTAAATTTTTCGATCTCAGATTTCCATTGGCCAGGTAAATGAGTTTGCAGAACGCATATACAGGGCAATGTTTCTGGATGGAGCATTGACAGGATACCTATCAAAGTCTTGCCAATGCCGATATCGTCTCCAATCAGGATCCGTTTCTTTTTCAGGTATACTTCCATTCCCTTTATCTGGTAATCCCGGCCGGTATATCCGTTTTTCAGATGTACAGGTACCGGGGTGTATTCCGGAAGCAAGATACTTTCCAGTTCATTGATATCCGCGATATGATTCTTTTTCTGCCTGGTAAGAATTTTTAAGTCTTTATCACTTATGCTGAGCGGGTACCGGTCCATAAACCATAGCAGATCATGGCATACTTCCGGGGAATCAATAAATTTAAAATCAGTGGCGCTCTTCGGATACCTCGGGAAAATGGCTTTCAGCTTAATGCAGATATGCGGCTCTGCCTTTTTAATATGCCACAGCCCATCTTGAAGGTAAATATTTCCGTAAGTTCTAACCATTATAGGAACATTAATTTTTTTTGAAGATATTTAATGGCTTTCTCGATGCTCACTTTATTAAGCTTAATGTTTAAAACGATATTTTCCTCTATCCCATCGATCGTAGTAATTCTCCTTACTTCACCAGGTCCCACAAATTCCATCAAGACGGCGATAAAATCGCTGGTAATGTCTTCCTTTTCACCAACCCACATTCGTTTTTCTTTGTTCTGTTTCCCAAGATAAATCTTTTGGGTTAAAGGTGAATATCCTATTCTCTTTTTCATTGTTCCGCTTTTCGTGCTCATCTGTTTATGATTTTTAGGTTATTTCAAGATGCAATTTTGAATTCAATTCTGAGTTTTTTAATTAATTCAGGATGTGATTTAAAAAATGCCGCCCTCTTCTTTGTCATTTCATAATATGGTTCTTCCTTATCAATAGCAATATACTGCCTGTTTGTTAAAATGCAGGCTAGTACTGTTGTTCCTGATCCGCAATATGGATCGAGTATCACGGCACCTTCCTTGCTTACAAGCTTCACTAGGTATTGCATTAATCTTAAGGGCTTTACAGTGGGATGGTTGTTCCTTTGTGGGGGAACTTCTTTTCTTTCGGTTCCGTCTGGTCTAAATTTACTTGTATTCATCCCATACGGCTGTCCATCATCCCTACGAATAAACTTTGGTTCTATGGTTTCACAACCTAAATTCCTTTCACTTCGCGATGCTTTCGCACAGTAGAAAAACCTTGCAGCCGATCCGGAATCATTTCTGAATGTTTCACCATCATCCCCTTTTTGCGCGAAGTCTCCGTATATACCTTTACTTTTACCGTCCATCCCTCTTTTTACCGGTGCTGCCGCTCCTGAGTTATTGGGGAATAAATCCAGCACTAACTGATCACCATCATGAATCAGATTTGCTGGGAAACGGCCTTTTGGATGCTTTTCAGTTCGATAATTTTCAGCATCAGGAGATCCTACAAAAATTCTATCAGGATTAACAGTCTTATTTGAAGAGCCCCATACACCCTTACCTTTTTCACTTTCAATCCTGCATTCATCAATATTGATTCCACCGGTACCCCATTTCAAAATATTTTCGGCAATCGTCTTTTCGGAAAGTGGTTTACGCGCCATGGTGATTGGCTCGAGTGCCGGTTTTAGAGATGTGCCCCAGCCTTCCCATTCTTCCGAATCTTTACTTGCCGGTTCTGTAATTATGCCTATTTCAACCTTACCAGGCTGTCCGTTAATGTACTGACCCGAAGTGATATCGTTTCCCAAAGAAGAATATCTTCCATCAGTTCTTTTACCAATAATTTTTCTCACAAGACCAGCTTGTTTATCGATAGACTTCCCGATATCTAGTGATTTTGGGAAGCCAGAACCGAAACACCACATTATCATATCCCTGATCTCAAATCCTGCATCTTCAATATTACAGGCCATCCTATGTTGTGTCCGGGTACTGGCAAATGAAAGTAGGTAACCTCCTGGTTTCAAAACCCGAAGACACTCTTTCCACTCATCAACAGTTGGCACATCGTAATCCCATTTTGCGCCCATAAATTTTAATCCATATGGGGGATCCGTAACAATAGCATCAACGCTATTTGATGGAATATCTTTGAGCTTTTGGAGGCAATGTCCCAAAATAATCTGTTCCATTAAAGCCATGCCTTTCCCAGGTTTAAAACATAACACGGTCTTCCATTTATTTGCTTCGGAAAACCCATAGCCCGATTAGTCACCAGAAGTAATGATTTTACCTCGTCAAATTGGCAGTACCTCTCACATTGCCGGTATATTTCTTTGGCTCCGGCCTTGATTTTAACTTCCATAGCCACCCCGTTAATGAAAAAATCAACGATGTTATGCTGGTCAAGTTCATATTCCCGATGGTGCCCCAGAAAGTTATTTTTGAATCTTATCTCAATAGCCCTCTGAAGCACTTTTTCGTTTGTAAGTGGGAATTTTGCACCGGTCAGTAATTTCAGTATCCGATCGACCAGTTCTACTTGTATTTGATATTCCTCCATGATTTATTGTAATGAGTTACTACGTAATCCTGTGCCAGGTAAACCGGTATATTTTTCTCCTGCAATTGCAGATGCAGGCTACTATCTGCATGCATGTCCGGGTACCGTGGGTCAATATGGAATTTTACCCGTTGCAAGACATCCCGGCGAATAAGAAGACACCCCAGACCAATCTGAAGAGCCGGCTTTAGCTCGCCGTTAAATTCAAAAAAGCTTTTGGCATTGTTCATGGGGGAAACGATCTTTTCACGACCAAATGTTTCACAATCATATTGCATTATTTGGGAAAGAAAGCTATGCCCAATGAAATATGGCAGGCCCAAGACCGGTTTTTTGAAGGCCAGCATATATTCAATAGAATCGTTCCGGATAATGATATCAGATTCAAGGCTTAATAAATGGGTATAGCTTTCAGTTATGGCTTTCCTTCGAAGAAATTCATTGCAATTTGCCATTATCTCGATCAGGTTTTTACCATTTCGCATGTGGATCGCAGGGTATCGCTTCCGGATCATTTTAACATGATTTCGGTTGGTCGAATTATCAATGAATAGAATATCGGCCGGATATGTGAGCCTCTTTAGAGATTGACAAAATATGTCAAAACAATAATCTTTAGCCTGGGCCGTTACTACACCTATCAGTACCTTGGTTTTCATATTTTATCAGTGAGCCTTAAAATTATATAATGGTTTAATAGTTCCAATAATGTCAACGGTATCAACGATCGCAGACTTTATTTCTTCTATTGATTTATATGCCTGGGGTGCCTCGTCCAGGGTTTCACGCACAACAGAAGTAGTATAAATATCTTTCATTGAATCAATGAAGGTATCCATATTAATCAATTCTTTGGCTTTGCTCCGGCTCATTAAACGACCGGCTCCGTGGGGCGCTGAATAGTTCCAGTTTTCATTTCCCTTGCCAACACACAATAAAGATCCGTCGCGCATGTTAATCGGGATCAGTAGGATTTCCCTTTTTTCTGCACTGACAGCGCCCTTTCTCAAAATCATTCGATTGAAATCTATGTAATTGTGTATGGTTTCAAACCTTGAACTTTCGGTTAGGCCCATCTCATTAATGATTATATCTGCCATGGTTTCACGATTCAATGTTGCAAATCTTTGAACAATGGCCATATCATTTATGTAATCCGAAAAATCAGTACCAGTCAAAAAGGCCAAATCTTTATCGGTAATCGGTTTCCTGATCTTCTTTAATTCATCGTGAATCTCATCTTTCCGGCCTGACGCTTTTAAGTTTTGAATAACATTTGCCTTTATCTTTCCCATCTCATTGGCATTTTGAAATGCTTTATCCTGATAATATTTGCAAACATCGCCGCCTAATTTCCGGCTTCCAGAGTGTATTATCAGATATAATTCATCAGTTGTCTCATGTTTTCCAACCTCAATAAAATGGTTACCGCCGCCCAGGGATCCGATAGATAATATGGCTCTTTTCAAATCAACGTGCTTTTGGCATTTAAGATGCGAAAAGTCAAAATGTTTTTTACTGGTTTCATGGATACTGAACCCACTAGGAACTTTGGATCTGATAACTTCATCAAGTTTTTCAAAGTCAATTTCCTTATTATTAAGCTTTATGGTAAGCATCCCACATCCGATATCCACCCCGACTAAATTTGGTGTTATTTTATCAGTAATAGTCATTGTGGTTCCAACGGTGCAACCAACACCAGCATGAGCATCGGGCATTATTCTAATTTTGGCGTCCAGGTAAGCTTCAAAATTACACATCTTTTTTACTTGCTCAAAAGCTTCGTATTCAAATGTATCAGCAAATATTATTGCCTCATTTCCCTCTTTATTTTTTATCGTTTTCATAATTCGGCGCTTTAAACTCACAATTATTGGGATTCAGTTTTCTAAAGTCTTCTAATGAAATTTTCTTAATATCACCTGGAATTTCACCTGCAGGATAAACCCATCCTACCAATCGACATAATCTGGCAATAGCACCGTTATAGTCATTTTCAGACATCAAATCATTAATTGCCTGTTTCACTATTTCTATTTCGGCTTTTGTCATATATTAAGAAATGATCAGAATTTCATCTTCCAAATTTCTCCTTATGTACGCGAATACGTGCTTTTTATAAACCATCATGCTTAACACTTTCTCCTTTTCATACATTTGCTTGTATTCTTCCGCGTATTCCTTTGATGTAGTCCACGATATGCCATTGTCATTCTCATTACAGGCCCGGAATACTTCAAATGGATCCGGCAACTCCCGGAGCGCCTTTGCATCTTCCGGAGAACTGAAATAAAATTTCTGAGGCCTGGTTGACTGCATGAGTTTTCTGAATAAGTCAACATTGCTAAGGTGGCCGCACAGGACCCAAACCGTTCTTAGCAATTCCCAGTAGCGTTCATCACTGAGATTCTTACTTTCTTTCAAAAATATCTGCAGCAATTTTTCATGATCATGCTCAACATCCCAGGCCTTGATAACCTTTTTCGCGATTTCAGAGTCCCGTCTTAATACTTTGCCCGGCAGGTCCGGATACCGTCTTGTCATCGGGACCTGCTCATTATTCATTGAAAAAAGTTTCATACTCATCTATTTAACTCCATTTAACCAATTCCATGGTATCAATCCGAACGCTTCCAGTATAATCAGGATCAATAATATGAAAAGTCCAATCACTAATATTTTCAGCATTGTTTTCATACGTGGTCATGAAATGGCTTCCTGATAGTCTTTCCAAAGCTGATCAAGCGTTCTGTTATCGGCCTTTTGGTATGATAACCAGTTTGCAAACGAACGGGCTTCTTGCTCGCCGCAAATTTTCATTGCTGCTAATACCGGTTCTTCGTATTGTTTAGGAAAACATTTTGAAGATACAGAAGATATACCTTTTTCAATGATAAATTTTCTGTATTGCTCATCTAAAATTTCTTTCCTTGTTTTATTCATAATCAGGTAGTTTTTAATAGCTCATAAACTTTAAAGACGGTATCATTAGCCCAGCCTTTATACAATTCGAATACGCATGTTTGGATCCTGGAATAGTTGAATGTTTTTCTGGGAAGAGCAGTTATCGATTTTATACCAAATGTTTTCATGGCCCTCAGACGGACATCAGAATCGGTTATTGTGAACCATGGCAATAAGGCAATTACTTTATCCGACATTTTCATACATTCGGCAAGTATATAATAACCAAGGCGCATCCCATTAAGATCTAAATTCTCAGGTACGCTAAATCCATGTCTGGATGAAAAAGGCGGGTTCATGATCACACAATCAAACTGATCATGCGGCAGTTGAAAGAAATTTTTTGGGGCCGTCACTTTATATCCGGATAAAAATTTGAGAATATTACCTTCCCCCGGGGTTGGTTCTAACACTGTGATTGTTCCGGGCGGTATTAAGCTACACATGAATTCAGCTACATGCAAAGGTGTTTGAAAATCAATTTTGTTCATATATGTATATAAATTAATATTTTATAGGGCTTAACCGGTTTGTCATTGTTTCCCAGGCGCTTTCCGGGGGGTCTTCTACCTTATGCACTTTGACAAATATCTGCATTGGTGTGAATTCTACAATTTTCACTTTACACCAATTTCGGTAACCTGAATCCAGGATAACGAGGTCACCATTTTTAAATCCATGGGGATTATGCTTATTCATCGTCAGGTGCATCCATCAAAAAAACTATCTGGTAAATCAATTGATATTTGGTCAATTCCTTACCACGGTATGCCCTTTCCGGGTTATGTTTGCGAAGTTCAGTAATGCTTTTCTTACTCAACCTGGCAATCTCTTTCAGGTTTTTGATCGTAATTATCATGATTTTTTCTTCTTTGTGGGCTTTTTACGGACCGCTATTTCAATCGTCATTCTCATGGTTATGCTATATAAAGATTTATGGTATCATTCGGATTTCCACCCATTTTATCGGAATACATTATATAATTAATAAATCCACATTGGGGGCAAAAATAAGCCATCGTCCATGGCCCCGATTTACGTTTTTCAAGATTCTTTGTATTCCCACAATTATGACACGTATTTGGTTTTGCTGGCATTTCCAATACTTTATCCGGGATCCCAAGTTTTTTTAAATTGCTCATATTTTAATATGTGAATGAGTATTTCTTCCTGAGCTCGGTTTGATATTCAGCAATCTTTTTTTCCAGGGCAATGATTTCATTTCTTCTTTGACCGATATCTTTCCCCTCAGATTCATATTCACGAATTAACCGGCGATTGATGATAATCTTTTTCTGACATTCATAAATTGCTGAAATTAGAGACTTTACGCTATATTTAATATCTTTCATCGCGTGATTATTTATATTTCTTTTTTTTTCGGACTGTTATTTCAATCGTCATGCTATACGTACCGGGCGGCCATGATTCGGTAATCTCTGGCTTCCATACTTTCGCTGCTACAAATTTGGTATTAGCAGTGATCGCCTTTTTTAATTCAGATTTTAGGTGCATAATTTTATTTTTTGAGACAATAATATTTATATCGTTGTTCGATTTTAATGCCAATCCATTTCTGCCAGAAAGTCAAATAATCTGCTTTATTAGATTGCCCGCCTAAGGAGTATTTATTATTGATTTCTTTTGAAGTAGAGCCTTCATATACTTCAAATAACCAAGAATATAAAAAAAATATCACATAATTTCTGTCTTTTGTTTTTACCAGGAAATGATTATTGTCGAGTTTTATCCATCTATTTCTGGTTCTAAATATAAAAACAGTCCATTTAACATCTTTCCAAAAAAGTGGAATTATGGTTAGTCCTGTTAGGATATCTTGGATAAATATTGCTAACAATATCAACAATATCCAATCCAATACAGTTACTATATGTAATTCGTTCATAATTAAATATTTTATTTTTTGAAACAACAATGCTTATACTTCTTCCCGGATCCGCATGGGCATGATTGATTCCTTCCTATTTTTGGTTCATTCCTGGTCCTTACCGGCAGGATCTCGGCTTCACGTTCTTTTTTTGAAAGGTGACCATATCGAATCTCTTCCATTTCGAGAATAGGTATTTCTGGTCTATTCCTTATTATCAATGGTTCTGGAAGGCTTAAATCAGTAACTTTATTTACGATATATTTTTTTAATTCATCATTGGAAATATAACTGTTTGAATCATCAATCAATATGATATCAGCATCATGACGTTTAGCCAGTAGCTCTAATTTCAGTGCTTCAGCATCATTCCCGGCACCAATGAGTATTATGTTTTTTTCAGGGTCCATGTCCATATTTAACCGATTGAACTAAAATACGCCAAATTATAAACATCATATTGTTTACTGATAATCACAAACTGAAAATCAATTTCTGAATTCTTTGCTACAGAAGGCACGAATATCGCATTGTATTTGCCACCCTCAATCTGATATACTTCGATTGTATCATTTTTCTTAAAATACTCTTCCAGGGACCTCAACAAAAGGTTCCTGTAATCATCACCTAATGACTTAATGATTTTAGGCTGATTTCGTAATGTGAATCTCATCTTGATAATTTTTTAACTGGTCTGGTAATCGCTTCCTCAAAAGACATTTCGTGTTCGATTTCGTGATCTGCAAATTCGCCAATTATACTATTTGAATTATATCTTTTTCGTGAATTTACCAATGGTTTTAGGATTGTCGATATAATATACCTTCATATTCTTTAACCCATGTCTGAATGCATTATTTAACCTATGGCTGCCATCTATAAGCAAGTCGTACCCCTTATATTTTATCATAAGGCCTTGTGCTCTATTAAAATCCACATCCATTTGTTCTGAGTAACTTTTATCAACTGCGGCATGCTTCATTTCATAAGTTGGGGTATCCTTTATCTGAAATATTATCAGTCCGCTATTAATCATTTTGTAAGCCTTTGATACATCAAAAACCACATCATAGAATATATATGTTTCTTTCCTTTTTTTGTCATCAAAACTATAATTTATCACATGCTTATTCTTTGATATGCTGGTTATAAATCCGGTGCCACCCCTTAATCTAATTTTATCCAGATGTGATTTCGCCGTTTCTAGCTTTTCGTGTGTTTTTATATAGTTTTCCATGAATATAGATTTAGTTTAGATGCTACCTCCACCTTTACCAAATGCACCGATAGGCAATTCCCATTGATCAGTTATAATAGGCCCGGTATATTCAGTGGTCGCCAGCTTGACATATTTAAAATTGTCTTCTGAAAGAGAACTTTTACCCATTGTTGCCAACTCATTAACTGTAAATCTATTTTCGATCGTAAATTTCAGGTGCTCTTCGATATTAGAGATCATTTCTACAACTTCAGGCTGGACTTCTTTCAATGTAGCCCAGTGGTCCTTCGAGTAAAAGATGCAGGACCGGCATGATAACCTAGGGAAACCTAAATAATAAGCAGGGTGAGGTAATATGCTGTATTTTTTCATCATTTCCCAGATCTGCCTTTCTGACCAATCGATAACCGGCCGCCAATGATGCACCAATTTTCTTTTTGAATTTGTCCGGTGCAACTCACTTTCATTATATTTGGCCCTGGCTGCACTTTCTTCCCGCCTTTCGCCGGTTATGAATAGAATTCTTTTATCCTGCAGCTCCGGAATATTATTAAGCGCCCTGGAGGCGACATCGATTTTTAGATAGGCTGAACACCAACGTACATTTAAGTTTGCCGTTTTAGCCGGCCATTTTAACCTGGTTGACAGGTGGCCACTTTCTGATGAAGGAAGTTTTCTTAATAATCCATTCCTTTCAATCCATACATCTTTTGTACGCTCATTCTGCCGGAATAACTCGCCATAAAAGCCGTATTCGCGCCATTGGAAAGATAATGCAAGGCCCAGGTGCTCTGCCAGCTTTTTGACATAACCTTCGGTTGCCGGCCAATCGAAAAAAGACATTCCTGTCTCACCCTTCCCGTCAATGGACTGGTGCCACATCTCAATCTGATCGGCCCTGGCTCCACTTTCAAGTAAAAACAGAATGAATGCCGTACTATCCTTGCCACCAGATGTTGACAGGATTATCTTGTCATAATATGATAATTCGCGGATCATTATGGTTATTTTCCTTGCAAGTTAACACTAAGTTTTTTTTAAATTAAATGACATTACGTTATTATTCAATCGCTTTTTTAAGCGCAGGTATTCCGAAAACCCGAATAGAATCTGCCAGATCAATCGGGACCGGCATTTTTGTTTTTTCGAATTGTTCAATAATATCCTGAAGTGCAAAATACATATCCTTAGCAGCCAGGATAAGTTTTACATTCCCCTCATTTTCCAGCTGCATGGCCGGTTTATTATCATTTGAAACAAGCCTTGTCCTATCAAGGACCAAAGCAATTGTATTGCCTTTTTCATCGACAATATGTTTGTACCAGGATATATCAGGCGTTTTACTTACGACAGCGGCCCATTCCCCATTTGTGAATTTTGTTTCCATTACTTTGTATATTAGTGATATGTGTAATTTTCTGTATTTCTAGATTAAAAATTTCATCTTTTTGTCAGCAATCATTTTGATAGAATCGGGTTCCAGGAAGTCCTTTATTTTTTCATTCATTATGCAAATTGATTTTATCATATTGACAAAGAATTCAGCCACATTTTCCGTGTAGTCGATCTCTTTTATGCCTAGTAGTCTACCAGCCGGGGGAGATATGCAAGGAACTGCATGAAGCCACCGAAGGAAATATCCAGTTTCAAGAGCTTTATAGCATATTTCACTATCCTCATACATCCGCGCGTATTCAATTTTCACTTTACCGCTACGGTATTGATAATCTCTTCTTACAAATGGCATGGCATAGATCTGAAAGCCAAACGATAAATTATGGGTGGCATCAATATCAATTGTTCCTTGGTGCCATCGATTATTAGGATTATTATCGTAGTCCATTCCGGTCCATTCCCGGTCCGGGTTCGGAGCAACGTTACCTTCCTGATCAAAAGCATAGGAACATTGAGTCTGAATCACATATTGAATGACTATTTTCTCAGAAATCATTTTCCGGCTCATATATAGCAAGCAAACATCTTTTACCTGTTCACATAAGTTATCACATGCCTTAGCAGTAAAGTAACCCTTCTTTTTTATCTGGTTACGGGAAAGATCCACGCCGGCATCATCGAATAACTTCGTAATATCTTCAGGTAAAGTGGTGGCAAACGTACCATCCTTATTGACATAAATGTCATATTTGAACTGTAATTTACCGCCCTCTTTATGATCAATTGTAATCTGTTCTGTTCTTACCTTTGCCATGACGTATGAATATTAATCTTTAATTTTTATCGGTTTGCTTTTCTTTTGATTCCTCAACCATATCATCGACAATCTTTTTGATTTCATCCGGAATTTTATCGAAATCAGACCGTATCTCATCTATGGATCCGTTTTCCTTATACTTGTAAAACCAATGAAGAAAACCGTATTTAACGGGAAGCGGTGCACGAATGAAAGCGTTTACGATGTTGACTATGGAAAGTTTCAGAAAATCGTTCTGTTCCGGAAATAACGGGTATTTCTCATCGGCGTTCCCTTTATTTAATTCCTGAAATTCATCATCAATGGTTTTATTAAGATTGACCCAGTATTTTTCAAACACGCTTTTCGCGGTCTCATCGCCTTTCTTGGGCAATTTTTTCTCTGCTTCCTGCAGCAGCCTATCGTAGGCATAAGTGCAATGAGGATCAAAAAGATGTTCGTACATGAATAATATCCGGGCAAAACTATCCAGGGTAAAAGCTTCTGTCTCACGACCCCGTTCATAGGTTTTCTTATATCCATTTTTAAAAGATCCGTCTATCAACATGTGAAAGGATATCTGTATGAATTCCTTGCTTAATTCCGGCTTTTTTCGCTCATATATTAATCCCTTATCTCTTAAAGCTTCCAATAGGTTTTGGAATAATTTCTTATTATACCCTTCCCGGCCCACGGCCTCTGTCCATATAGTATGAAATTGATGTTCAGTTAGCTTTCTCATGATTATGAATATTTTAATTCATCTTTTCTTAATTTATCTGCATAGAATTTGAATGCTTTTTCAATAATTTCTTTATCACTGGGATCAATAATACCAGATTGAATATATCCATCGATAGTACCCTCACTATCCCCGCCATTATCGCACCAGGACCGCAAATAGGTGGCCACAAATTTCCTTGCCTCTTTTATAGTCATCAGGACCTTGGGCGCAGTCTCTCTGATTGCCCGTAATAAGATATTCCTATGCATCGGAATAGCCTCTGCCGAATTCATTTCCTTAAACCAATAACCCTGATATATCAAAGGATTGTCAATCACTTCCTTTGGTTTCTGTTTGATTATTTCGGGAAAATCATTTAAATCTAAATGTTGTGCCAAAAAATATGATGTAACCTCAGCTGAAAGATGTTCGTTCCCATGGCTATTTTGAATCTTGTAAAACTTAAATAGTAGTTTCTTGTAGATTTCGTGCCTTTCTTCAATTGTTCTCATAATGCATATTTTATATCGCCATTTTTCTTGCCATCAGGATCCCGCGTAATTCATCCACTACCGGGCTTATTATCTTCTTCGCCCACTCCGGAGGGACAGCGTTTCCAATGAGCCAGGTTTGTTCCTTCTTGGTTAACTTCAGTTGCGGATGAGTGAAATACTTTTTTGGAAATGTGGATATAGCGGCCAGCTCTTCCGGATCCAGGAAACGCATTTTAATATCAAAGTCTACCAATCCTTTCTGGAACGCGGTGATCAATGCCTTTTTATTGGTGCCAGTTAAAATGGATCCCAGAGGTGATTCAACATCCTGATTCTGACTTTCCGGATTATTCGAGCTGTTGAAATATGCAGTTATAAACTGGTTTTTTTCTTGTGTAGTCAAGGCTCCTAATGGATCATCTACACTATAATTATTAGCTTCCGGTGTACCATTACTATTATACTGCTTTGATATGAAATTAGCAGTGATAATAGAATTATGATCAATCGTGGTTATAGATGGAAGAGGCCCATCAAGTGATTCAGCATTATGCCCATCACCGGAAAAATGCTTTGATATGAATTTGGCTGATACCAGGTGCTTTGAGTTATCACATCTTATCGTATTGGCCGGACCATCAAGTGAATGAGCCGTATCGTCCCGGCTATAATAGTCGGCCAGGAATTGCTTTTCAATTGTGATCAAATGTTTTGTTTGCCAGGTAAGCTGAGGTGAAAGCGGATCCTCCACCTTATCATAAATATCGGCCCGGCAATAGTCCTGGATAAACTGCATTTTTTCAAGTGTGACCAGCATATGCCGGTCCTTGGTTGAAATGGTATTCAAAGGATCATTAATTGACTGTGATGTATTGCCATTGCTGTAATAATGTACAATGAATTGCTTGCTGAATTCCTGCAGGGCCGAATACAATTCCGGGGCAAACCTTTTTATGCCTCCGGCAATACGTCGCTGCGTATTTGTACAAATCGGGTGCCTCTTATTCTTTTGCAAGTTCGGATTGAATTTACGGCCAAATATGCTGTTCCCTTCATTTTTTAGATCGATATAATCTTTACAGGCAACCCATTTTTTAAACCCACCGGTGCCATTTTTTGAGTGAGTTTGTTCAGGCCAATTCACCTGCATGCCAAGTTCCTTACGGGTAAAAAAGGCAAAGTACCGGATGCGCCGGGTAGGTATGCCATCGTTTGCGGCATTGCGTATGCTTTCGTGGTAATCATATCCCAAGGCACAGATAGCGTTTTTCCACCTTTCGAATTCCTCGCCAATTCTCTTTTTGTCAGGTTTGCCTTTTTTGTCCAAAGGTGCCCATTTCTTGAATTCTGGTACATTCTCAATACCTATAATCAATGGATACATGTATTTCAGATATCTCACAAGTTCCCAACCCAACATGTAACTACCGATATTTTTTTCACCACCACCCTTGGCATTAGAATGCTGACTGCACTCGATCGACGCCCAAACAAAGTCAACCGGTTCCATTTCATGTTCATCCTGTTTGTAGATATCGGACCAGAAATGTTTGACGCCCTTATGATTGAATATATTGGTCCGGATGGCAATCTTGTTATGATTCAGGACCCATTTAACTTTCATTCCGGATGTTTTCGCCATGGCCTCGGTAACACCACCACCGCCAGCCAGGAAGTCCCCTGATGTTATTTCTAATTCTGGAATCATTTATTTTTATGTTTGAATAGAGAGAATCCGAAACGCACTTTGAATAGAGAGAATCCGAAACGCACATTACCTTCATAAACAGCAATCCTGGAAAACCATATAGATCCAATAAATAATGGAATCAAATTATATGGGAAATATTTTGAGGCTAAATATATGCCAATGCCTATTAACAAAAGGCATATTGAAATTTTGATAATTATCCTCATTGCTCATGCTCCTTATTAGAAAAACTAAAAGAATAGATTAATTTTGGATTGTATTCAGCATGTAAGCTAAGAATCTGCTTTTTTAGAAGTTCTATTTTCCTATTGTCATAGCCTTTTATATTCCAACGAATCCATCCTTTTTCAGTATTCCAAACACAGGGCAATGCTGAATGAAGGCCCATTTTAGTCAGAGATATATGATCTCCAAATCCGCTATTTGGAGTAACTTTCATGATAAGCCAATCATAAATCTGATTTTCGTCCCCCTCTTTTATTCGCCGGCAGATCTCGTCGAATGCATCAAAAATGATATTAAGCCATGGATTCAATTTTTTACAGAAAGGAATACTCTCAGTCTCAATGTTGGGTCGGTCATAACCCCGGTAGGCATGGTAAACATATTCATATTCATCATCCGTATATGTCAGAAGATCCGTATACCATTCTTTCATTTTCTTCAATTCATCACCTTTATATCCATACTCTTGCAGTCCCTCATCAATAAGTTTCTGAATTTCCGATGCAGTTGCTTCACCATCATAACTTCCCGGGACCTGTGAACTTAATATGCGAAGTTTTTCTAGCCAGTACCCATCAGAAACATATCCATCTATGCTGGGCACAAATGGCCGACAAAAAACCCAGTTTCCAAAATCGCCGGTTATAGTTAAGACTCTATCCGTGTTGATGAATTGAATGTAATTTGTCATGGAATCAGGTATTTTGAAATGGTCTACCTGTATTTCTTTGTCCTCATGCTTATATACATCGACCGTGTGTACATGCTTACTGAAATCAATCCCTGTTCTTTTGCCTTTCATAATTATTTCTCCTTTAAGATTACAACCACTTTCCCATAAACCTGCTTTGTCCAGCCATTGATACCGCCTTTATTATTACCGATCTGGCAACCGCGCTCTGCATTTTTCGCCTTTACCAGGTGAGTATAATACCGGCCATAGACCTTGCAAAATACAATATCCCCGACGTTAACTTCTTTCCAGGTAGCCGGGGCAAGCCTATACGGTTGTCCTGACTTGATCAGCGGGGCCATTGAATTACCTCTCTCATGGGTAGTGATTGTCGCGCCGTTCTCCAAATGTGATACTCTCCAGTTCATTCCGCTCCCTCCCGTTTACAATGTTGATTACAAGCAGTAGAAATCCATTGAATTGGTGTTGATTTCGGAAAATACTTTTTACTGGCAACCTTTATACGCTGCAATGTTTTTGCACTAAGAGTTAATGGGTATTTTCCCATTTGGTTGTTAATAACCATAATATCATCGGACATCATTAATTTATTTTTCATGATCGCCCCTCCGCTTTTGCCATTATCGCGTTTATTTCCTGCAATTTATCGGACCAAAGATTCCCCCGAAAACGGTTAACCATGAATCTCAGCGCTTCCAATAATTCCGGCGCCGCATCCCGCAAAGCTTCCTGTTCCCGGTATCTTTCACGAAGTTCATTTTCTGTTTTTGCAGCATCATTAAAGGCATCCTGTTTATTTGGATCGCCCGAAGGTATACTGCTAACGGCATCCCACATTTCGCGGATCTGCCTTTCCATGTTTTCACTCGATATTCTTTCCATTTCCATTATTATTTTTTAAATGAATGCCAATTAAGACTATAAAAATCATATAGTTCATTCGTACTTCTACTAGCCCATCCATCTTTCTGCCATAAACATAACTTTTGACTATATTTCCATTCGTCCTCAGTTATCAGCCAAATGATAAATTGTTCAATATCTTCAGGTATTTTTCCCATTATGATCGTTTTACGAGATTAGGCTCAGAAATGTTTCAAAATAATTCATCATTTGCAGGCAATATTGGGCCTTTCGTCAATTTAACAAAATTGGTCGGATTGGATAGTTTATAATCTTTCTCAATGGGGACATTAATATCTTCCCGGTGACCCCGGTAGCCTTTAATATACGGTTTTGACCTGGCTTCGAAAGATATATTGTCACCGATTTCAAGATTCAATTTCGAGATCTGTTTTCTAACTATTAGCCACAAATGATCACAAACCGGGTTTCCTTGTATGTCTTTGACATTTATCAGACATACTGTATCCAACGGCATGCCTCGGTAGGCAGATTTCTTTCCAAACCTGTCTACTTCGGCAAATACTTTAATTCTTCTACCACTGATATTTTTTAGTCCCTCTCTCATATGCTATTTATGAGAATCCGGTGTGAAACCCATTTAGCGATTAGGGTAATTGAGTTAGTGGATCCCATTTATGAATCGGGTTCGGTAATCCTTCCAGGCCACCCCTCACATAGAAAAGTACAATGAATTTAAAAGGGGCCAGTGTAAGTATCCCCGAGACAGGATTACCATCAAGATCTATAAATTCAGTAGCCTTCAGGTTATATGAAAATGGCTTATTCGACCAATTGGCAAACGTCCAGGTAAATTTATCCAGTGGAACGCCGGTTGTTTGAGGAAATGTCCAGTTGTTTTTATTGTAGGTACTGTGATCATCAAATGTTGAATTCGCTCTTACCCAGGCCAGATCTCTTTCAACCCACTGCCAATTCGGTGACCCGGAATTTGTCAACCATACTTTCCCGGTTGGATTGAATGGATTGAAATAATGGTTATAATCCATGACATTGTGATATCCTGGCAGGGATCCTGAAAAGTCACTGCGATAAACCCGGGCACCATCAGAACCAGGACCGGCAACAAAGTAATTATTTCTGCTTATTGAGCTATCAGCATACCAGCCAGCGGCATTATCGGGATTCATTGAGAAACTCCAATCCTTATTTGTTACATACCTCACTGAATTTACTAGCACATTGTTTTCCCAGACAATTTTTCGTGTCTGGATGTTCTGATATAGCCCTTCAGGATAGCCATCAACAATATTTGAATCAATCTGCCAACCCCTGTTTACTGCATTACCGGTGATTGATGCAGGCGGGTTAGGCCAGCCTGAATCAGCATAAATAGGCCTACTTTCAACATTCCCATCCCGATGAAAAGCTGTATTGTTGTATACATTAAATATGAAATTTGATCTAATAATCTTTTTATTATTGAAAGGATTCCAGTATACATAATTGGCCGCCCCGTCAGAGACTATCATCATAGTATTATTCTCAAAATTCCTATAATTATAAACTTCAGACTTTTGAGTTGTGCCATTGAGAATATTGATTCCGCAATAACCGGTAGAATCAATATCATTATACTCAACCCGGACCGGACCTTTGTACCCGGTAACTACAATGCCATTAAGGTGCAATCCGTCATGACCGCCGCCAAATGCTCCTTCGACCCCTGCGCCCTTTATTTTATTATAAGAATAGGTTTCCCCGTTATTTCTTATACCTACAAAACCATTGTCATTTGGGAAATCCAATTTATTATTTATGCAAACTGTTTCGGTGCTTTCAACATTAAGAACGCTTGCTACCGGCGAGCGATGAAAGATACATCTGTCTATTGTAGTATAACTTGACCGGTCAATCTTAATCTGCTCTTTATTGGCTCCAAAAAATTCAATTCCTTTAACCGTAATTTTTGTGCTTTTGGTAATACCCAGTACAGAATCCTGTAATGAAGCAAATACACGCTGATTATTGAAATTACCCGGAAAATAAACTTCCAGCCCATTGGGTAGTTGCGTCCATTCACCTTTATTATTGGAGGCATTATGGTGGTTTGCCAGATAGCATTTCATTCCTGCCGGGGTCAATTGCTGATCGCCTAACGATGAGACCTGAAATGTTCCATCAACTCCGTATTTTAATACCGGGAATTTTCCTTTGATCCAGGTCGGATTCTCACTTATCAACATGGCCCCATCCCAATATCCGTCAATAGGAATCCCCTGGTTATCTCTGAGTGTATTTGTGCCATTGCCGGATTCAATGGAAAAGTATGATTTCGTATCAGGATACTGGCTTACAGCATACCAAATGTCATTGATAAACAGACTACCCATAAAGGTATGGGTATAAAAGTAGATAGGTTGATATATCCTGTTCGGGCTCTTGGGTAATCCCTGCAGACCTTTCTTTGTCCAAAAATCATCTGATTGTGTCCATCCACCGGATATGTCAGTTAATCCTTTCCATTTAGCATAACCATTGCCATATTTATGCCAAGTGGTTACAGTCATTGGATGAGTTACGCCCTCAATGTTAAATGCCCCATAATGAACAGTATCAGAAAGAACTATGAAATCAAATGTATTATCAAATAAAGCCTGAGCCCGGGATAATGGAACTGACGTTGCCTTAGTTAACCCATTGCCGGTAGGTGATCCGTAGGGATCAATATACATGACTTTCCCGGGAAAATTATCTACAACTTGCTGTTCGGAATAGTATCTTATTTTCCAACCTCCATTAAAATCAGACCCAGGATAATAGTCAATCTGAACTTCCCGGGCTTCGGTATTGTATATTGTTCCCACAACCGGCTCACCATCACCCTCGCCAGATTCCTGAAAATACTTATATAATGTCCTAACACCGTTTGACACCTTATAAATCTTCATGTATGATTCTCTTGATCCTGTCTCATTGTAGCCATTGTCATACCTTAAAAATACTAATTTGACAGTTCCCGAAGTCGGACGTATTGTTGTGGTATATACTCTATTTTTTGTGCGAGCATCCCCCTTATCTCCGTCCGGCTGAAAATAGGATCCGCTAAGGTGACTCCAAACTGTATCTGAAACATGGCTAAACATTTGATTCCTCAATATTGAGTCTGTCTGATAAATCGGGTTATCCGGATAAGCAGGTTTTACAATTCTCATTCCGATTTTCGGGTTTGCTGGCCAATTATATTTGGATTTTTTAGAATAATTCCATGCCATTCTGTTATCTAACCTAATTTCATTGTTCCTTGTAGATTGATAAATTGTCGAATTGCAAGGCCCTCCAAATTCATATTTAGAGATCAAAGCGTCAATATTATTTCGCTGATCATTATTATACTGGGCTGCTGATCTCCACATGACAGTATCAATATAAGTATTCAATGTATCGTTAATAAATATAGCATAGACCCCATCTTTGCGCCCAGGGGTATTTAATTTCAGATACTTGACCACATTGATAAAATAATTACGTGGCGCAACTAACCCTGGCGCAACAAATTGAAAAAATCCACCCATAGCTCCATAATAATATCCCCTAAATGCGTTTGGATTTCCTGATCCCCAATTTCCATGAGCCCTAAATCCATTACCATTTGCTGACGTATCAATTATTCCTTGTTGAACATGACCGCCCCCGGATACACCATTTAATATTTTACCGGAATACCCGCCACCCGCGCCATAACCTGTCCAGTTATGATCACACCACAAATCCTCACCTACCCATATTTCATCTCCTAATGAATGTGAGAGAAACAGTATAAAATCAAATCCGCTTTGACATGATAAGGCACCTTGTCTGAATATACTTCGGAAAACCTTACCATGCTCACCCCCCATATCGTAAATAGACTGATCATCTTGAAAATATGCGGAAGTTTCCTGGATATGCCAATATTTACTGAGTGTATCTGCTGATACTGATTTCAGGGTGTTATAATTCTCATAATGATAAATGGTTGCTCCCTCTGTTCCGTCAGTACTATCCACAGGTGGTTCAGTAGGAATTGTATCAACAGGCGGTACGCCGACACAAGTAGTATCTATAATCGTTACCCTGGTGGTATCTGTTATAGTTACTTTGGTGGTATCTATTACAGTTACTTTAGTGGTATCCATTACAGTTACTTTCGTAGTATCAACTAAATGGATAGTATCAGTTACAGTTTTATAATCTGTCACTGTCACTGAATCCACAATAGTTCGATGAGTAACGACCTCTACTGTATCATAAATTGTCCCGGTCCCGCAAATGCTCTTTTTAATAGCGCCACATGACGAGAGCATGCCCGAACCTATTATCAGTAAAGCAATTATTAAATTTTTTAATGCTTTCATATTTAAATGGTTTAAATTATAATCAAAGATATTGAATTTGTTTGACTTGATTTTTTGTCAGTACTTTCCATCTTTGTGTGCCGGTCCAGGCAAATGGAGCTATACGAGTCACTTCCTTAAAAACAAAACAGAAAAGATTTGGATTATATTCTACATAACAATCGTTTTCATCATGCGGATACATCGGCCTGCAATCAACCAGGCGTCCGGTTGCAAAGGCATAACCACATAATCTAGATCTCGTATAATCCCCGCCGTAATCGAAATCATGGTTTATCCGATTTGTTTGTTTTTCGCCTGATATTCGCCGTACCTCTTTTGGTGGAAAATGTTTTTTAGTGGCACAAATTAGAACCAGGCCTCGATAGTTTGTTGACCAAAATCGGGTCTCAATTTTACCCTGCAACATGAGTGAGGCGTATGGTTCTCTCCAGGATAACGCCCAGACCGGCTCATTTGCCGTGATGATACCTTCCCTCACGTATACTTTAAATCCTGAATCATAGGCAGTCATTCCGGCAAAGATTCTACCGTCATTGTATTCAATCATTTCCCCATTAGCATTTACCATTGCTGTTTTTTGCCAATCCGTAAAGGTTATACCGAATAGTTCTTTGAATCTAATGTCAAACTGTTCATCAGGTTCGGTCTGTGTTAAAACTAATTTGCTCATATGATTTGTGGTTTTAATCAATCATTCCTGTGGGTTCATGGTTATAGTTTATTTGGTTTTGTCATTTGGTGAAATATTAGCCTTAAACCAATCCTGAAACCATTTACAAATATTTAAAGGTGGAATGAGTTTTAACACAATCCATCCTCCTTCATCCATTTCAGTAAACTTATTTGCAAACTCAGTATTAAATGCACCCCAATCCACTTTCACGGGTTTTGATCGGAACTGCTGGGCGTATTCTTCCATCGCCTCTCTTGTCTGGTTTAATGTCACAAAATTACCCTCCAAATAACGAATAGTTTTATGAGTTATCCCAATCAATACTTCATCTGCACTCCTTACTGATTGTTCTATGTGGGTAGATGGAATGGGTAAAGCTCTTAACTTTCGCCATTCTATTCGAAGTTTTTCAATTTCCTGTTTATCATGTTCGTGATATAAAGCATGTATTAAGTTTCCAGCTGCTTCAGCTTGATTTTTCCAAAATTCAACTTCCTGTGTTGGGGTCATAGCGTATTGTTATTTATGTAAATACTTGATATTTCCAAACACTGTTCTACTTTAACAAGGTCAAATTTCATATCATTATCTGATCTGACGTGTGTTTCCATATCAATCCATGTTTCCCGATCACCAGTAATTCCCTGAATCAATTGAATTTGTTTTTCAATATTTTCGGGGGATATACCACCGGCGTAACCGCATTTGATATCGTTAAGCGGCTCGGGCCAATTCTCGGGTAATATACCCGCACCGCCTGAAGCGTCAAATAGGGCTGAACATTTAATGCCGGATTCATGTGCAAAATGAACAGCGAAATTATTCACATCATCATATTGAAAAATGAATTCTTTCTCCGGGAACAGTTTAAGAACATCAATCATTGACTTATGAACCGTATGCCGGATCGCATGGAAGTTGATCTGAATTCTGTCAAAAATATTCCAAATTGTATCAAGATCAGCAATGCCGTTTGTATTACCGGCAACCAGTTCACGAACAAACTTTCCGCATAAATGACAGGATAACTTAACTTCAGGAAATGACCTTTTCATTTTGACAAGACCGGAAACCCATCCGGTGGAAGGATACCTGTTAGTTCCAAAGCGCCGTTGAGAAACCAAAATACCCCATTCAACAAAGGGATATTTATCATTGAGGGGTAATAGTGCGGATGGTGATATGCTATCATCAGCTCCGGTAATTGTTACTTTTGTTATCATCTTTTCACTATTTAGGTTGTTTCTGTTCTTCAGTTTGTGGGTTCATGGTTGTGGGGAATTAATCATTTACAATTTACCAACTTTGAAACCTGCCAATGACTGTGCCATCTTTTCTGTGAATATAGATCGTTTTGATTCCTTCCAGGCCAATTGTATGCCACAATGCCTCGCAGGGACGGTCAAATATTTTAGAAGCTCTCTTTGCATCATCTTTCCTTATAGCCCAGCGCTTCCCTCTGGAAATGATATGATATACAGTTGTTTGATTTTTAGCCATAATTTTCAATTTAAAAAAAGCGATTAGATCTCTTTTTGATGAAACTATTGTTGACATTGCCTTTAATTATCTAGTTGCATATCCGATGCTGACCTATCAGGATTCGAACCTAAACTAACAGAACCAAAATCTGCTGTGCTACCATTACACAATAGGTCAATTTGTAAAGGAGTGTAATTGACTTTACACTCCCTTAATAATTATTTCAACTGTTTTTCAAGTTCTTCAATTGACATTCCTTTCAAGGAATCATCTTTCTTTTCGGATATCAAGGTCAATATCTTTTGATTATGAGCCTTAATTTCGGCAGCAGTTCTAAGTTCTTCTGCCTCTTTCTTTTTGGAAAGATACACATCCTTTAAGATGTCGAACCGAAGTTGATTCTCCACATCAACCACTTTTGTATCTTCCAGAAATGATAATTCATCATCATCATTCTTTTTCAATACCTTTTTAACGGCTTTAATAGCATTCGATAACTGAGTCTGGGATAAATCCCAAAGTTGTTCAGTTGATACCATCCCTATGATAGTCGGGAATCTTAATTTCAATTGTGCGGCTTGTTTGTACATGATTTCAAGTTTTAAAAATTAGAATTTTATTTTAATTACTCTCTTGAATGATCCTTGTAATCGAACAATAAGTTCATCCCGGACAGTTGCGTTAAATCCCAATCCAGATAGTTGTTTTTCTGTTGGATTTATCATATTGGCAACTCCAAGCACCTCCATTACTTTCCTATGTTGTAATAAATCAGGAATAAGGTTTTCATTATGAAAACTACGGATACTTACCGGGCATTTACAACCATTAAGCATGAAAAAGTAATGCTTATTTCCGATATTATTTTCATCCCAATGGTTCGGAGATAAACAAATAAGATTTACTTTATGGAATTGCTGTGTAGGCAACCCATAAATATCTTTCGAGGATTGTGATTCCGGCAAATGGTGTTGAATATCTATCTTACCGTTATTCACAATTACTGTGGCAATGCGAACATCCTGTTTATACCCGGGAACTGTCGCATACTGATAATTATAGATATTCCCATCAAATTCAATTTCGG
>JAQTUE010000022.1 GCA_028710415.1 Paludibacter sp.
CGAATCTCGTGGATAACACTATGATAATAACTGTCGTCGAATGCAGGAGGCATAACGAACACAGAATCCATCATACGGTTAAAGACTGTTTTGCCACCCATCAGGTCAATCAAACCCTGTGGATCGTGGAACACCGACCAGGTATAATGCCAGCTGTTGCCTTCGGTAAATGCGTCTCCCCATTTTAGTGGATTAAAGGGTGCCTGGAACTTTCCATTTTCATTCTTACCACGCATCAGGTTAGTAGAAGGATCGAACAGGTTTTTATAATTCAATGCCCTGGCTGCATAAAGATCCTGTTCTGCTTTCGGACGTTTCAATGCTTTGGCCAGTTTATAGATGGACCAGTCATCGAACGTATATTCCAGCGTACGGGCTGCACTTTCGTTGATTCCCACATTGTAAGGGACATAGCCCAGCTTATTGTAGTATTCAAATCCCAGGCGACCTGTTGAACTGACTTTTGGGTGTACATTGGTTGTTCCGTGCAACACCGCTTTGTAAAGGGTCTCGATATCCTGACCTTTTACTCCTTTCAGGTAAGCATCAGTAACTATGGAAGCCGAATTATTTCCAACCATGCAACCCCTGTGCCCGGGGCTTGCCCATTCCGGCAAAAACCCGCTTTCTTTGTAAGTGTTTGCAAGGCCTTCCTGCATCTTTTCGCTCATGGAAGGATACATGAGGTTCAGGAATGGGAACAGGCAACGAAATGTATCCCAGAATCCTGTATCGGTGAACATATAGCCCGGCATTACCTTTCCGTTATAAGGGCTGTAATGCACTGCCTTTCCACTGGCATCCATCTCATAGAAGCTACGTGGAAACAGGACTGAACGATACATGCAGGAATAAAAAGTACGTAGATTATCAATATTATCATCTTTTACTTCTATTTTACCCAACACATCATTCCAGGTCTTTTTAGCTTCCGCTTTGACAGTCTCAAAATCATGGTTCCCTAATTCTTTCATATTCAACTCAGCCTGCTCAAAACTGATAAACGAAGATGCTATGCTGGCTGAAACCTGTTCTCCTTTAACAGTTGAAAAACCGATGATGGCACCCGTATGGTTTTCTTTCATTTCCAGTCTGTCTTCTGCTATTTTGCCATTATCTACCGTAGCTTTATAGGTGAAAGGCTTGTTGAAGGTAATCACGAAATAGTTCTTGAAATTATCGGGTACCCCGCCACTGTTTTTAGTAGTATAGCCGATAATCTTATTCTCCGCCGGGATTATTTTAATATACGACCCCTGGTCCATGGCATCAATGACCACAAATGAATTATTATTCTTTGGAAAGGTAAAACGAAACATGGCCGCCCGTTGTGTCGGGGTTATCTCGGTGGTTACATCATGATCGGCCAGATAAACTTTATAATAGTAAGGTCTGGCTTCTTCCGACTTATGTGAAAACCAACTCGCCCTGTCATCTTCGTTGAAGACTGCTTTTCCGGTTACGGGCATGATGGAGAACTGTCCGTAGTCATTAATCCACGGGCTGGGTTGATGGGTTTGTTTGAAGCCTCTTATTTTATCAGCATCGTAGGTATACGCCCAGCCATCACCCATTTGCCCTGTCTGAGGGGTCCAGAAATTCATACCCCAGGGAAGGGCTATGGCCGGATACGTATTCCCTGCAGATAACGAATGTTTTGACTGGGAACCTACTAATGTGCTTACATAATCAACATAATTGACCGGTTGAATGGCTTTTATTGAAAAAGTGCAAATTGACAGCACGAATAGAAATCCTGCTTTTTTTATTTTATTGATCATTTTAGTCCTGTTTATTCAATTTGTCTTCTAACATTTTAATATAAAATCCCCCAACCACTGACCTGGCCTGAAAGCCTCTCATAGTAGGTTTATCTGTAAATATCCAGTCTGATAACGGAACACGGTCCTCGGTTTCATTCGTAAACAGGTACACAGGGTCAATTAATTTTTCAAATGTTGCTTTATCTTTCGACAGGGTTGCAGTCCACATAATCCAGTCAGTTTTGGTATATGTTTCGCGGTTATCGAGGGGCAGTCCGTATTTGTTTTGTTTGGTCAGGTAGTAGGCTATCTCTTTTTCAATTACTTCCTTCGGGAAGATATTTAAATGCAGAATTTTATCCCATACCAGGTTATACTTCTGGCTCCAGGTACCCTGTTTGTCGAAAACCAAGCGGTAATGGTCGCCATCATCAGCCATTTTAGTCCACTGCTGAGCCATCTCGCGAGCCTTGTTCGTATATTGTTGTGCAATATCTTTTTTGCCCAGCATATCTGCCAGATGGCCATATGCGGCTACTCCCAATATTGCTTTCACCGAAAGATTGGTATTATGGGCAAAGTGGCCGGCAAAGTCATCCGTGCAAAGTTGATTCTCGGGATCAAGCCCATTCTCAATGAGGTATTTTGCCCAGATAGTCAGTACATCCCAGTGTTTGGCGGCATAGGTTGCATTGCCTTCAATAACTGCAATGGCAGCAGTCACAATGAGCATATTCCCTGATTCCTCAATAGGCATATCTCCACCATAGGTTTGTCCGTTAGCCAGTGGGTAGGTTCCTACATCGTGCGATGGAAAAGGTTTTACCCATTTATTGCTTTCGCTGAAATAGAATATGGCATTCAATAGCCCTTTTGCCAGTTCAGGATTATAGTATAAAAACAAAGGTGCCGAAGGATAGGTCACATCAACTGTTCCAATGGAGCCGTTACTGAAATTTTCTTTCGATAGAAACAACAGGTCACCGTTCGGGGCTTTCACTAACTTATGGGCCGTAATAGCCTGACGATAGGCCAAGGCGCATAACTGGGCGTATTTCTTACCTCCGCTCAGAGTCGCATCAGCCATAAGTTTTCTATCAAAGGCATTGCATTTTTCAATTAATGCCTTGTATTCGGTATTTGCTTTTTGGAATTGGGAAATGATAGTCTGGTCGTTCGAGGTATTCCAGTACGGTCTTAAATTCTTCCCGAAATACTGGATAGAATAAAGGTCATCATACCCAACCATGATTTTCCCGGAGGCCTGTTTTACGATTCCCAATGTTTTTACCAATGCCAGGTTTGCGTTCTCATTGACACCCTTTGCGGCATGAGCGGTGAGTATATTTTTTACAAAATCAGCTCTTAGTTTTTTACTGTTCCCAACGCTGTAATTTGTATTTTCTTTTTCGGCTGCCAGGTAGAAATATCCCCAATCAATCCTTACATCATCACCTTTCTTCCCTAAAATGTTCTGTGTCTTGCTTCCTGTTTTAAGATAGACCAGATGGTTTAACTCAAAACTTTCGCTCACTGATTCCTGATGTGCCTGGTCTAAGGACCAACGGGGGGAAGCTTCGAAATACAGTTGTACCTTGTGTGATTTACCGTCCGTAGAATTAACAGCATATGATATGTAGTTCACAGGCCGTGACAATAAATTCAGGTTGTCCATGAATAAAGGTGCCGTGAAAGTTAGCTTCAAATCAACATTTCCGCAGGCAAACACATAATGAGTCTGTGTGGCCTGCACTTCAACTGATTTCTGGAGAGCAACCCGATCAAATGCAGTTGATTTTTCCTTTTCTACCAATAACCCAAAATCCAGTAAGCCATTACCTACCGGGTTACGGCAATAGGCTGTCATGATATTTTTACCTGCTTTCAGTTGGGCCACAATGTTGGCAGGTATTTTTATCTTAGCATTTTTATGGCAGGCATTCCCGGTATTTAAAACTTCAACGCCATTGATACTGATAATGGCCCAGTCGTCATTCGAATACTCCAGGTATATGTTTTTGCCTTTCAGGTTTTCGTTGATAGCAACTACCCTGCGTACCCAGATATGTTCTGTTTCCCAGTTTGTTTTTGCGGTAGGTTCGTTTATGGTCGTACCGAATGCACCTTTTCCTTCGGCCCATTTAGAATCATCATAATCCATGTTGATCCAGCTGTTATCGGGCTTTGTAGTAGTAAACTTTCCCGTCCAGTCGCCTTGTTCGGAGGTACAGACCACAGGGCTTAATTCCGGTTCTTCAACTCCCATAAAACGATAGACTTTGTTGTCCACCTTGATAACGCCCAGAAGCGGCAAGTCCTTTCCTGTCCAGTGTTTCACAGAGCTGTCATACAATTTGTCGGAGAAAGACCATCCACTGGTGTAAGGATCAATCGTAATGAGTGGATAAGCAGGTGCCCGGAGTGCATTTTTTGTCACGTTTATATTTTTTTCAGTTGCGTAACTAAGAACAATAAATGCACTTAGAAATAATGTCAATAATTTACGGTTCATGTGTTTTGTGTTTTTTTATATATGTTGATTATGTTGACTAAGTTGATTAAGTTGATTGGTTGACTGAGTTGATTATGTTGATTGAGTTGATTAAGTTGAATAAGTTGATTGGTTGATTAAGTTGAATAAGTTGATTAAGTTAATTGGTTGATTAAGTTATTATTCCAATTGCAAAATACCTCCTTCCCAATAACACGGAACACGGAACGCTGAACATTTCAAACCTTTCAAACTCTTCAAGCCCTTCAAACCCTTCAAACCCTGAAAGGGCTGGATGTTGCCATGATGTTTTCGTGATGTTGCACGTATTACGTGATAGATACACAATAGATACGTATATGTCTCGTACATATTATGTGCCTTATAAGGAGCGTAATATATGCGTAACTAATGCATAAGATTTTGGAAGCGGTTTAATAATACGTGCAACATCACGAAAACATCATGGCATTATCCCGGTGAACTTTTTGTTGAAGCCCGTGATAAACCCGATGGTGACGAATTAGTTGATATAATGGAAGATTCCATACTCGTTCTATTTATTTTGATTAAAAATGCACCGGTTAAATGTTTCATATGCTTCTGTTCATTCCCGTTTATTTTAATATGTTATTAACCGGATCATTCTTATCAGAAGGAGATGGGACATTGACCCCGAATGAATACGAACCCGATTGTAAATTGTAAACTGCTTTTCCGTTCTCTTTTTTCACGAAGGTTACTCCTTCTGATTTATTAGCAAGTACCTTCCCCTCATAAACAATACCTGAATTGGCCGGCAAGGGCAAATAAAGGGTGGCGGTTGTATTGGCAGGAATTGTTGTCTGATACGACAGATTCCCATCCTTGCGGATGATCCATGCGCTCCTGATAACCCCATAAACTGATTTATAGCTGGCATCAACTGTTGTGATCCGCTCCTGGCCTTCCGGGATGGAAGTCCTGGAGTCGGGCATGGGCTGCAGAATAATATGCTTGAACCCCGGGACAGATTCATCTGCCTCGATGCCAGCCATGTACCTGTACATCCATTCAGACACAGCACCATAAGAATAATGATTGAAGGAATTCATGCTCACATCCTGAAAACCTTTTTTGAGGGTGTATGAATCCCAACGTTCCCAAATAGTGGTTGCTCCCTGGTCCACACTGTATAACCAGGAAGGGTTTTCCCGTTGAAGCAACAAATTATAGGCTGTATTGGTCGCACCAAACTGGCTTAAAGTCTGATTCAGAATGCCCGTACCAATGAATCCGGTGCTGAGTTTGTTTCCATTGGTGGCTATCTTTTGTGTCAAAAAGGTTATCCCGTTATTCTTAGCAATATCATTCGGGAACAACTCAAGTTTTAAGGCAAGCAAGTATGCAGTTTGCGATACTTCCTTCAGGGAACCATCATGGTTTACGTATCGTGTCTGAAATTCCGTTTTTATATTGTCATACAGTTTCCGGTATGATGCTCTTTTCAAATCATAGAAATCTTCAGTTTTATGACTCAATGCTTCGGACATTTTCATCATGAGTTGGGCTGCATAGGCATAGTAACATACACTGACGTACCGCTTGTCCATATTTTCGTAAGCTACCCAGTCGCCATAATCGATACCCGCACCGTTATATAAATATCCATCACCTTTCTGAGCGGCCAGAAAACCCATATATTTCTCCATGGATTCGTAATTTTCAGTGATCATCCGGGGATCGTTATACATTAAATAAATATTCCAGGTTACGATAATCCCGGCCTCTGCCCATGCTCCCTGTCCGTAACCGACCCAGGAATGAGGAGCTGTACTTGGGTAGGCACCATCATTGCGTTGGCTATCCCTCATATCGCCCATCCATTTGTGGAAAAAAGAGGCCACATCAGCATTGTAAGCTGCTGCTTTCGAGAATATTTGCGTGTCACCCGTCCATCCAAGCCTTTCGTCACGTTGTGGACAATCAGTGGGTATGCTCAGGAAATTGCTTCGTTGACCCCAAATCACATTTTGATACAATTTGTTAACAAGGTCACTGTTGGTTTTAAAGGAAGAGCCTTCTTCGTTGGCCGAACCAACCACCTGACCCATCATGGATTGTATTTCCACATCCCGGGTAGCAGTGACTTCACAATATCTGAAGCCAAAGAAAGTCAGCCCCGGATGATATGTTTCACCTTCAATACTCCCTTTGAAAGTATAGTTTAAGGTGGCTTTTGCACCTCTTAGGTTTGCCGTATACAAACTGCCTGCAGGACCGTCATTGCCTCTGGTTAATGCTCCGTTGTCATTCAGCATTTCCCCAAAACGAAGTTTCATTCTTGATCCTTCCTGTGATTTTGCTGTAAACTTAACCCACCCTACCATATTTTGTCCAAAGTCATAAAGAGCAGTTTCCCCAGCCTTAAGACTGACCAATCCTTTTCCGTTGATTATGTTTCTTGTATTGATAGCCCCAAATGTCTGATCATTTGCTTTGTTCCCTTTGTAAACTGTAATACTGATTGGCTGCCTGGTTAATTCTGCACGGACCTGTACTGACGGGCCGACAAATGCTTTTAATTTACCTTTAAAACCCGTATAAATATCTGTTTTAAGCCACGCAGAATCATCAAATCCTGCATTTCTCCAGTCACTTTCTTTGCGGGCATCATACGTTTCACCATTATAAATGTCAGCCATCCTCACAGGGCCTGACGTGGAGGCTGACCAGGAAGGATCGGTAACGATTGTTTGCGAGGTGCCATCAGTGTATTGAATGAAAAGTCTGGCGATCAGGCACAGATCAGGATTGCCATATTCCCCGTGGGCAATGTCACCCTTCCACCAGCCTGATGCAACGCAGGCCCCGACCGCATTTGCCCCCGGATGGAGCAAGTGCGTTACATCATAGGTTGAGTATTGGGCTGTTTTGGTATAATCGGTCCATCCCGGTTTCAACTCATCATAGACTACTTTGCCATCTTCAGTGGCAGTACCTACCCGGTTGCCATTCAGAAACAGGTCATAGACCCCTAACGCGGAAGAATAAATCCTGGCGGATTGTATGGTTTTGGTTACTTTAAATGTTGAGCGGAACATGGGAGTTCCATTGGATAATCCCTGCATTACCCGGATTTCAGTTCCTTTTGCACTTATTTCCAGCCTTGTATTTCCTTCAAAAGAGACAGTTTCGCCCTCCACAAAAGGATTGGAACTGTTTTCGAAGTTTTCGGAGAATGCAACCACCGGTACCTTCATGCCTTTTATCTTCGCAGGCAAGTATTTTGTTACAACAATGTTATCATAAAATGCCGATTCCATGGCGTCGCTTGATTCTGCTTTTGCAGCACGGAACCCAAGGCCTGCAAATCCGTAATTTCCACCATCGGGATTAACCCTGTCAGCGTCAACCAGTATGTTATTGATGTAGGTGGAAGCCTTGTTTCCTTTGATCTCAATCCTCAGGGCGTAGGTCACTCCTTTTTTGATTGCGATGCGGGAAGAAATATCCTTATTTACGTGGCAGACAGCTTTTCCATTTACCCAGGAATGCGGACGCAAGCGGGCTTTACCCTCTTCAATGTTTATCTGCCACATAAAGAAATTATTCGCATCCTTTGCACCAAAGCAAGGGCCTGCGGCGATGTCGTTAATTTGAAAATCCAACTTGATGGTATAGTCAGTGACTGTATCAATATCTTTAATTGTATGCTGGGTGTCGCTACGTTTCAGGGTGCTTGCCCTGATCCATTTTGCATTCCCCCAACCGGAATCCAACAGGCCTGTTTCGAAAAAGGCTGTTTCGGTGGAAGTTAATTTTGAGTTTTTATTATCCCATACCTGAACGTACCAGAAGTATCGGGTAGAAGGTGCAAGGGCTATACTTGCACAGGCATTGTTTACTGACTGTCCGGATATTACTTTTCCTGTATTCCAGATGGGATGGGCTCCCTGTTTGTCGGTTGACACAGTGATTTCATAGGCTGATTGTTTAGCTCCCCTTTTGCCAGAATGAAACTCCCAGCTGAATTGCGGGATTTTTACATCAATACCGATGGGGTTTCTAAGATATTCAGTGCGCAGGTTCTTTATTTCCGGTGTAGTTTGGGCTACACTGTTGAGAGTAAAAATCAGGATGACACCTATAACCAGCAATAGTTTTTTCATATCATTTAGTTTTTATATAAATATTTTAATTTCTAAATACAAATTACAACAAAATGATTGGAACTTGCAATTAGAAATAAAAAAAATGTTCAACAGGGATTTTGAATCTGTGTCAGATCTGGAACGGACATTTGTTGAAACTATTCCGGATTTATCAGGTTAATCGCCTGTTTGTTTAGTAACTTCGTGCTTCAGGTTGTCATGTCCTGTTAAAGACTGGAGTTACTTTAATGTAAGGCTACCATACAAATACTACCCTGATACCGTCAGGATTATTTTCAAAGCTTAGAAAACAAGTTCTGCTTGATGCATCCCAGATATTCTGTGTTCCTTTTAGTGCAATTCCCTGAGCATCTGTTATCGTTACTTTTTTAGGAACCGAAGGCAAAAGCACGCGCATTACATTCGTAGTATTGACAGGACTCTTTGCAATAAAAGAATACCGATGTTTAGTTCTTGATTCATCATATATTCTTGATGCTGCCGCCAGGACCTGAGGTTTTAAAGGATTCTGCACCCGATTAATGTTGAACAGGTAAGCCTGTTCCCCGGGCAGAACTGTTTTCTCGTTCAGTACCGGTATCTTCGGATCAAACAGATCGATAAACTTTCCTTTTATAACAAATGGTTTATCATTGACATTTTCGTCCATGACAGATATGATCTCAAAAGGTCCCCGGTTTAAATAAAAATAGTTTTTAAACTCAAGTTTACCTTTCGCTGTATTATTTTCATACAGGTTCTGGATCCTGTCAACAAAAGCCTGGTCTTCTTTTTGTGTCAGCACCAATTCTTTAGGATCTTTACGTATGACACATACCTTTCCTTTCCCAACTGAATAGACTCCATCTTTTAACGGATTAGCGAGTCCTAATTCTTTGAAGAGGTGTTCAGAAGGGGCTTTGAAAGTGTTATTATCGGTATTCCACCATTCCTGAACCGTTTGGAACGGATCATTGTCACGTCCGCAATAGACCAGTACTCCGCCCTTTCTGACCCAGTCAGCGATATGTTTATGTGCCAGCGGATCCAATGGTTTCATATTTGAATACGACATGATAAGAAGGCTTACCTCTTTCCACGTTTCAGGGTAGGCTGCATTTTCAATATGCAGGGTTTTTACCGGTATACCCCTTTTCAATAAAGGCAATGCCTGACCATAGAAGTTGGATAATTGTGGATCTTCGTATCCATCATGCGTTGGGAAACGTTGAAACATCAAGGTATTGGACATTAGTATGCAAATACCTGCAGAACCATTGACCTTATTTTCTGAGGATGGCATCTGATTCAACGAGTTCACCATGACCTGCATTTGTGTAGAATAAAAGCGTGGTATCGTTTTCTTTTCCTGACTGTTGGCACTGGTACGGTATAATCCCTGATAAATGCGTTCAGGCCAAGGCATTATTTCAAAATTGGCAATGTTTGGATAGAGCAATTGAGCTGTAAATGTTGCTTCGTAATTTTTCTTGTAATCAACCCAATCTTTTGAGCGGTCTTCTATTGGATCAGTCAGAAAAAATAGTTTACGTCCGGTAGGTGCGGTCATTGATTCCATCGAACCGTATTCGAGAAATGCAGTTTCGAAAACCCGTTCTTTAGCCAGGCCGTTATAATAGTTTGGCTCACGCGAAGTTCCCGTCCATATCTGGGCAATATAACCATCGACACAAGCCATAGAAGCTAAACTGGCTTCAGGACTTACAATCATCCACTGCGAATAGTTGATCAGTGAATGTGTTGGTACATAGCAACGAACATTCATCCCTTTACTTTTGCCATACGCTTTCGCGTACGTAAAGACATTTTCCAGTGCTTTGTAATAGAGTTGATATTTTAGTTTGTTGGATAGATATGTGTTTTCAGCAGATTCATGTTGAGGGCGCCAATCGAAATGGTAATATTTTTTCCATTCTCTTTTGAAAGCATCGCTATATCCTGAACGTGCCCAGAATTCAGGTTCTTCAAGGTATATGGCATCTATTCCGGCATCGATGACCCTTTTTATATGCTCTTCTTTTATATATTTTAGAAAGTTTTCGGTTGGCACAATATATGGAACCAAATGACCGTGCCAGATAGTATCACCGTTCTGTTGCACTTGTCCTTCATCTAAATGAGATTTCCCATCCCACGCTCCCGTGAAATAATCTTTGTATTCACCCCAGGCAATGCCTGTCATAAAATGGGTTGTATAACCATGCTCCCGCCAGGAGTTGACTCGTTCTTCAAAAAGTTGTTTTTTATGGTCGGATGGATTTCCACCAATACCGTAGATGATAGCTACGTCTCCACGATTGTCGATGGTAGAGCGCCACGGTTGTGATGTTTGAAATACTGTTTTCTCGGGTTTTCCCTTTTCTGTGGTTGATTGACAGAAAAGAGAGTTGGAAAGAGTCGCCAGAAATAATAAAATAAAGTGCTGTTTTTTCATGGTTTTATTTGCTGTTTTAAATTCGTGGCAAGTTGTTTAAGACTTGCTTTCTGCAAACAGAGTGCAAATATGTGAAAACAGGATTATTTTTAAGGTTATTTTCCGGTTATTTTTGATGTAATCTTATTAACCTGTGATGAAATTATTAACGGGAACATTATTATACTCTATTCTATTGTTCAACCTAAATAGTAAACCTATAACTCTTTATCTTTAAAATAGGGTCTGCTGAGAAATTCAGGCCACATTTAAATAAATAAAAATAACGAGAGTAGTATGTTTGATTAATGAAAGATAGTATTTATGAATCTATTTAGTTTTTTGAAATGTTGTTATCAATAACCTTGCTGAGAAAATCAGTCAATACATGATAAAAAAATACAGGAGCGCTACTCCCGCAAATTTGACTAAGTTCAATACCAATTTCTCATTTCTCATTCCTCATTCCTTCCTCATTGCCTCTTATTCATTACTTTCTCACTACCTTAACACTGTAATTGAATAAATGACGAATAAATTATCCATACATGTTCCATATATATTCCATATCTTTATAATATTGGAATATATATGGAACATATATGGAACAAATATGGAATATATATGGAATACCACCGATATGGTATTGATATGATGGTGGAACCTTCATGCCGGTGTAAATGCTAAAATAGTTGATCCTGTGAATTAAAATCCATTTAACATCATTTTCTTTAATACGTGAATTAAAGCGTAATATTTTACTGCGTTACATTGTGGATATAAGCAGATTGATTGATACTTACAGTTTCCAGATACCCGGACTGTTCCTTTTGTGGCAAGGACGAGATTAATACAAAGTCATAGAAATAGCTAATTTCAAAGATTTCATTCAATATAAATCGATAACTAAACGACATTGGATAAAGATTGCAGATTTTATCCCGGGGAATAAGCTAGGCCAAAAAAAAAACCAACATTTGTTGGCTTCAATTTTTGATTAAATGGTGACTTAAAACCAGCCAAAACTAATTGATTTGGACTGACATAATCGGGTGTTTATACACGCTTTTGAGGAGCTATTTTCATATATCCTTGCATATGGCTATACAAAAATAACGATATGGTACTGATTAATAGATGGTTTATTCTTTTTCGGCAGACCCTGAATACTGCCTTGTTTTTTCTTTTCTGAAAGCTGTTTTTACGAAAGAATTATCATTTTTACAGGCATTGGTCTGGATAAAAAAACAATCCTTTTTTTCCTAACATGGACAAGCCAGAATTAAGAATAGAATTAAGAATGGAACGCTGATTAACGCTGATTTGGCGGATTAAAAACGGATATGAAAAATACTTCGTATTTTGATTTTAAACCTACCTTGTACAAGTCCGAATGAAAGAGTTAAATAACGGTCAAGATATATTGTCCCATTTTAAATTGATATTTTAATCAAAAGTACTTGAAATATAGATCACATAGTTGCACTTAGTCACATAGTTGCACATAGTTTAAATCCCTTTGAACATGAACATACTTGGTTTAGATTTAGAATACATAGAACACATAGTCAATTACTTCCGCATTCGAAGCGAAAAACTTGAAGTATTGAAACTATGTATTCTATGTCTACTAATTAACAAGCTATGTGAATCTATGTGTCTATGTGGAACTATGTGATTGAAAATAAGACATTAAATTATTCCACGTACTTAGTAATAAATTATGCAATATCGTTCCCAAAAATACACGAAATTGAGAGTTAAGATACTAAGGAGCTGTTTTTATGTCAGCCGTAAAAGTTGTCCAATATGCCTGTTAATACTAAAAGGGAAAACTACAGGTCTAATTTCCCGTGAGGAATCAATATATTCATCCAGTAGCGGGGAATATATTTCCTGAAATTAATTTAAATAACGTAGTTTTAATATTATTTTTTGGTAGTACGTCTTTTTTCGACTGAGAAATCAGAGAAGGAGACCGGATATTCTTTACCCATCATCTTTTTATATTCCTTGACAAACAGGAAATATCGTTTTTGAGCTTCGTTAATCTGCCTTAGTTTTGTCAACGCATGAATCGAGTAATAAACTGCATCTTCGTTGATTGGATCAATGTAAAACAAGGCGTCACATAAAATAATTGTCTGACTATATTCCTCATTTAAGAAACATTTCTCGGCATTCATTAATAGCGCAGGTTCAAGAATCTTCTCCATATTTTCTTTAAAGGAATCAAATTCGGGAAGGTCAATAGATTTTAGAAATTTGCCCTGTCTAATAATATCGATAAATTCAGAACTATTTTGTTCAACAGTATTTGCATTGATCATTTCAATGCAACGGATATAATCACAATGACATAAAGCAGGTAGAATAATAATTTTAAACAGCCCTTTTTCATAAATAAGTTCAATCCCATCCAACTCTTTCATTATTTTTCGGAGATGATTGATGGTCACTCCTCTTGAATTTTTTACTTTGTCTTCAGGTTTGTCCGGCCAAAGGAGTTCACTTAATTCTTGTGATGAGATCCCCTCTAACAAACTGTATTGGAGTATAGTCAAAAAAGTCTGCTTCAATTTAGAGCTGAACATGTAGGTAATGTCTTTATTTTTTCTGTCAATCACTCTAAACTGGCCAAACAAATAAATGCTGTTAGGTCTTGGTGCTATATGCTGAATTTGTGAAGTTTGTTCTGAGTTGTTTTCATCTGTATTCAGAAAGACTTTCTCTTGCTCTTCTTGTAACTTTTTCTTTTTGCGTCTTACAAGTATGAATAGTGTTGATACGCCCAATAGTAGAAAGGTGAGAATTAATATTATAATTAGCCTGTTACTGTCAGCCTTTGTTTCTTGTAAGGTTAATTCCTCATAACTGATTGGTGGAAAAGTCAAGGAATACACCTTAATAACAGAAGAGATATCAAAATTGTCAAATTCCTGAATAACAGCAAATAAACAGTTCATGTTGGATGAATAGTATATATTTGCTTTTGTTTTTATTTTTTCTGATCGAATAGGAATTGAGTCACCTAAGATTTTATACGAACCATCTTTGATTGAAAACCGGTAAAGTTTAAGGAACGTTTTTGAGAAATGTTCCGGATAGCAAAGGGTATAAAAACTGTTATCATTCGGAATAATCAACTCCCTCACCGGAACGACATTTTCCTTGTTCCATGATAATTCCCACAGTTTAGTAACAGAGTTATCATTCAAATTAATCTTATGTAAATCATAAAAATAACGACGTCCAACTACCTGTTCGCCTGATTCATTCCCCATACCACCGAATATATAAAGTGAATTATTTTCTTTGCGGTATCCCATTGATGAAAAATAGCGGGGGTTAATCTTATCACCGGTCAACAGCAAAGAATCCCATTTATTCGTACTGAAGTTATACGAGAACAGGCTTTTGCTGTATTGCATATTACCAAAACCGCCAAAACCGCCGAATCCACCGAAAATATAATAGCGTTTGTTACCGGGATCAAAACTGGCGCTATGATGATGCAGTTGCATGTAAACAGAGGCATAGCTGGCAATACTCCATTGTTTTGTTTTTAAGTCAAGAACAGCTACGTTCGGCCCTTTTTCTTTTTTCTCATTACACACCTCATAGACATACAATTTTTTTGCATCACTATCTAAAAAGTTTGTCCCCGAAAATATATCGACAGGGCATTTCTCCTGAAATGCCTCCGATATTTTATTTCCGGTACGGACATTGTAAGTTATAAGTGAATCTCTATTAAAGATGTACAGGTTATCTGTTTTAGTATCAAAGTTACAACCCGCAATTCTGGCAGATTTGAATATCTTTTTATAGGACCAGTAATAAGCATCATTGATCAGCCAGACCGGATTGCTTATGTGACCAAAGCTTTCACCTTTATTATTATGGGCTTCATTCCCTTTACTTTCTTTGAGTAGAAACGTATACGTGTGTGAGTTGTCGGATACGGATAACTCTTTAATGGCAAAGGAAGGTACATCGATTAAATACTCACTTCGTCCGAAACAAATGTCAGGTCTCCATTCTTGAGGCAGATGGATATCGTTTACTTTGAATAACAGGTTATTGAGGCTTAACGATAGGGTGTGGTTCTTAGAATCAAAAACTATGGAAACTCTGAACCAATTGAGTTTCTGTAATTTTTCATTGCTTAACTTTACAGTAATCAGATTCTTTCCACCTTCTTTGTTAAATTTAAACAAAGTAAAAGAGCCGTCAATGTAGTACGAAAGATTATAAGTTTTGTCGGCTTCATTATTTTTGATTCGGACGATATACCCGAAGTGAGAAGGCTCAAGCAGAGAGATATCAAAGCTGATATCCAGTTTTTCTGAAAACAAAGGCGATTTATTCCCAAAAACATCATATGATGTACGTTCGTCAATAAGACGTTCACTGCCATTAAATTTTAATCCACTTGCAAATGAGTTTGTATGAAATGACAGGAAAATCAGTAGAAGGAAACCGGGATAATAGTAGTGTCGTTTCATAACAGTTGAAAAAGGTGTATTTAAGATTGCAAAAATAAACAATAAAACGGATAGAAGAGTTCAAAATAAAAAAAATGCACGAAGAGTAATCGTTCCTAATGAAAATAAGAGCTTTCTATTCCATTTTTATCATTTATTCTGTAAAATAAAGTAGAATAACTTCAAAAAGTAATAACATATTGAATGCAAGACAAATATAAGAATTTAAATGCTTGAAATAGCATGATTAATGTTTTTTTTTATCCAATAACCCCTTTTTAACCCATTAATTAATCACTGAAATTGATATTTGAGGAAAGTTTCAGAATAATAAAAGGAATACCTGATTTATCACACGAATTATACTCCAGACAAATCTGCTTGATTTTATCTTCATCCCGATTTATTAATAGCGTAAATATAAATTTATCATACCAAATAACAAAATGCACTTTCACAGTAAGAATGCTTAATTAAATAATAATCCTTAAATTAAAAAACAATTATTTTACGTATGAAACAAACAAGATTTTTGAAAACTTTTATGTTCGGTGCCTTTTTGGGAGCTTTAATGCTTATGGCCAATTCCTGCAATGCTAAAGATGATCCATCAGGAAAGGAAACAGGTACAGTAACCGGTATTGTGGCCGATGAATCCGGAATGCCGGTATCCGATGCCAAAGTTGTGATTTCTGGAGTTAACGGGTCAGTCACCAGTGCAACAGATGGTAAATATGTAGTAGATAAAGTGACAATAGAATCACATACTATTACATTCTCTAAAGATGGTTACAAAACTACCAGTGCTACAGTTACAGCCAGTAAATTTAATGCCAGCAAGTTGGCAACAGTGAACGTATCATTGGTAGAGGCGCCTGCAAAAATTATTGGAACTGTAGTTGATGCCCGGAATGGGAATACTCCGCTTGCCGGAGTAACAGTAAGCGTCAGTGCGAATGAAACTGCCGTATCAGGAACAGATGGTAAATATGAAATCAAGAATCTGCCTGTGACTGATTACATCGTAACATTCAGCAAGACTGATTACGCTACAATTACCCGAACAGTGGCCAAGGACAACTTTGTAAACAATGTAGTGACATTGGACGCAAGAATGGGTGGAGTTGAGCTTTTACCAGGTCTGATTGTAGAAGATTTACAAAAAGCAGACAAATGGTATTATAACGAATATCGCGGGGGACGTAACGCTGATTCATATCCTCATTGGGATTGGTCAACGGATTATATGAGCACACTCGATTTCAGAGGTGCCTGGGACGAACAAAATGAAGGCACTACCCTTCAAATCAGGAATAATACGGCAGAACAAAGTAATCCTGCCAGTCTGGATCATTTTGATTCATATGTTTTTGGGAGTAAGAAAATTACGGCTGACAATAAGATCCTTACACTAAGGTTGCGTACACATGACTCTGATGCAGCTTCTCCGGCATATTATGGCGTTCAGGTGATTGATCTTTCTGCTTCGAATCCCACAGCAGTAAAAATAGGTGAAACAAAAACATACGGATCACCCGATTATTCGGATGTTGATTTCGACCTAAGTGCATATGTAGGAAAAGAAGTAATTGTTGCTATTGGAATCTACCGCAAAGAAACCGGTAATTATTCGAAACAACTGGTACTTCGTGCCATTCGGTTTTCAGACAGGAAAGTAGAAGGTTGGAGCTGGTTACCTGGCACAGAGGTAATAAATAACTGGAAACTGACAAAGGAAATGGTGCGTTCGACTATGGTTCAAACTAAAAAAACTTTTACCGGCATTAGCCCAGTCAGTGGAAACAGGGATAACTATAAAGATGCATATCGTTCGTGGAGAACAGTGAATCATATAATGACTGAATGGTCGTTAGTTCCACTTAATAAGGATCCGGAAGTCTTTGCTTCGGAAGGCTACTTAATTAAAACCCGTGGAAATACAGCTGTTGATACACAAACACCTGAATCCTATTTATATGCGAAATTTGCAATTGCCACAGGAAGTAATAAACTGACATTCAAAACGAGATCTTTTGGTGGCAATTACACCTTCTTCAAACTGACAGCAATAAAAGAGGATGGTACAGTTGTACACATAGCACCGTCTTCCAATACTGCCCAAGTGGCTTCAGCAGCTGCTGATGGTTGCTGGAAATTCAAACATGACAGCGGTAGTGCCGATAATCCGGATAGTTATGCTACATTCGTGTATGACCTGTCACAATTTAATGGGAATAATGTTGTTATTGCTCTAGGCGTTTATAAAGGGGAATCAACAAATACAGACGAAAACAAACTTGTAATTTATAACCTGACTATAAATTAGAAAAAAGGTTTTTAGATTTGATTATCCGTTGCATATTGCTATGCAACGGATATATCAATAAACCATAACAAAACGAACCAATGAGAAAAATATTTTTTTCTTTTCTATGCACTTTACTCATACTTACTGCCTGTGGTAAAAATCCCGATTCGAACAATGACGGGGAAAATACCACAGAAAGTCCGGCTAAACAAAACCTGCTACGTGCAATTCAAATTGTGGATAATGCTGTAACCTGTCATTTTACAGGAGATGGAATGGCCATGGCCAGATATTACAATCCGTATACCGGCGTACGTTCCGAAGAAAAAGGAAGTATCTGGATGTATACCAGTTCAATTGAAGCCGTGAATGCAATATTACACGCCCTCCAATCACAAAAAGATCATGGAGATACCGGACTATACGATTTGCATTTCAGTCGATACACCCAGTTACTCAATAAACTTTATGAAAATGCAGCCTACTACAAAGGAACTTTTACACTGACATCCTATACACAAACCAAAAAGTGGTCGGTGTATGGCGTTGACAGGGGAGGCTCTAAAGGATTGGCCTTTGTGGAAGGAATCCATAATGTGTACGACGATCAGCAATGGTTGATACGGGAATTGGTGGAAGCCTACAAACTGACCGGGAATAACACGTATCTGACTGAGGCCGAATATCTGACCGATTACGTGCTCGATGGGTGGGATTGTGTAACAGATGCTACCGGAAAAGAATATGGAGGTATCACTTGGGGTCCGGGATATGTTACAAAACATTCGTGTAGTAATGGTCCAATGGTAAGTCCGTTGGTTTGGTTATCCGAACTGTACAAAGGAAAAGAGGATTTGATAACCTATCGAACAATCGAAATTGATGGCACTCGCAAAACGGTGAGTATGAAAAAAAGCGACTATTACCTGAAATTTGCAAAAGCAGTCTATGATTGGCAGAAGAATAGTTTGATGCGCCCAGATGGCGTGTATTACGACATGATGGGCGGTTGCGATCCGGTGTGCGATGTGGTATACGAAACTGTGAATGGAGTTCAATACCGCAAACATGTCAATCTGCGGGATAAAGTGGGAACAGCTTATTCGTACAATACCGGGACAATGCTTTCCGGAGCTGCAGACCTTTATCGGGCAACCGGAATCAGTACCTATCTGGATGATGCTACCAAACTAACGAAAGCAAGTTTCGGATATTTTGCAAAGAAAGATGCTACAATAACCGGGTATTACACCTATGACCTGAGCGGATTCAATAACTGGTTCAATGATGTATTGATGCGTGGATATGTTGATGTATATCCGATGTTTAAAAATGCATCCGTGTGTGTCGGTAGTTTTCAACAGAATCTTGACTATGGATACGATAAATTCCTGTACAAAGAGTTTTTACCTACTAATTTATTGCTTGGTTGGAGTCGTGACAACAACAATAATAGCATGGAAGGAATGTTTACATTTGCTTTTGCGGCAGAATATGCTACATTAGCGCGCTTTGAAATTGAGAAGTAAAACTAACTTTAATATATATCAGTATGATTAAAACACAAAATGAAAAAAAGATGCAATGGTTGCCCTTTAAGTCAATATTGTTGCTGCTTGTGTTCGTTTTTCCGATGTCATTATGGGCACAAAATCAAGTAGTAACAGGAAAAATAACAGACAGTAACAATGAGCCTATAATTGGGGCAAGTGTAATGGTAAAAAACTTAAAAGAAGGTACTATTACAAATGTCGATGGTAGATACTCAATAAAAGCATCGGAAAATGCAACCTTGATATTTAAATATATCGGTCTTGTTACAAAAGAAGAAGCAGTAGGCAACCGTTCGGAAATCAATGTCGTGATGGACGAAATTAAAAACGTTGCTCTTGACGAACTGGTTGTGGTAGGTTATGGAACGCAGAAGAAAGTGACCTTAACAGGAGCTGTTGGCGGGGTTAAAGGTTCAGACATGATTAAAACCAAAAACGAGAATCCGCAAAATATGCTTACCGGTAAAATTGCAGGGGTACGTGTCTGGCAAAAAAGTGCTGAGCCGGGATCGTTCAATGCCAATTTCGATATTCGTGGTATGGGCGCACCGCTGGTAGTTATTGATGGAATACCGCGTGAGACCAGCGATTTTCAGCGTATGAATCCCGAAGATATTGAAGATATATCCGTATTAAAAGATGCTTCTGCAGCCATCTATGGGGTGCGTGCAGGGAACGGGGTGGTTCTTGTAACTACAAAAAAGGGAACAAAAGCAGGGAAGACAAAAGTGACGTACAACGGGTCTTACACCATACAACAGCCCTCAAGGATGCCTGCTCTGGCTGATCCCTTTGAAACAATGACACTGTACAATGAAAAATCGATGAATAATATTGACGGAGGAAGCCTGATCTATAAAGATGCCGATTTTGCAGCGTTCCGTGACGGAACCCGTCGTTCAGCCGACTGGAATTCACTCATTTTCTCCAATATTTCACCTCAGACCCAACATGACGTCAGTATCTCGGGAGGAAATGACAAAACTCAGTATTATATCGGTATAGGATCCCTTTATCAGGAGGGTTTTTTCAAATCCGGAGACCTGAACTATAATAAGACAAACTTACGAAGTAATATCTCCAGTAAAATAGCCAATGGATTAACCTTCGATTTGAATTTAAGCGGGGTGCTCGATGAGCAACATAACCCTTATTCTACTTCTGGTGATATTATTCGCAACTATTGGCGACAAGGGGTATTATTTCCTGCCTATGCTGACGAGCAAAATACCATGCTAAATTACGAAGGATTGGATCTTGAAGAAAATACAGTCGCTAAAATGACTTCAGACATTTCGGGCTACCGGAAATATGGCCAGAAGAGCTTCCAGTCTTCCGCATCGTTAAACTACGATTTCGGGACAATACTCCCTTTATTAAAAGGATTATCCGCTAAAGTATTATTCAGCTTTGATTATCGGTTGAACAATAATGCTATTTATCGTAAAGAGTATTATCAATATGCTTATGATAAAAATACTGAGTTATATACTAAAAAGCTATACAACGCAAGTTCACCCAATCAGTTGCGTAGGGAATTCTACGATCAACAACAAACCCTTGGACAGTTTTTGTTGAATTACAACCGTACTTTCGGTAACCACACACTTAGTGGAGTATATGGTTTTGAAACTCAAAAAAACATTCGCGATAATTTTTATGCACAACGTAATCTGGCATTTGGTACCGACTATCTTTTTGCAGGGGTACCAACCGATCAGATGGGTGCTATGACCCCTGATTTTAGCGAAAACGCGTATTCAGCCATGATTGGACGGTTGAATTATGCCTATGGAAGCCGCTATATTGCCGAAGTGCAATTTCGTTACGATGGAAATTCATACTTTGCGAAAGGTCATCAGTGGGGATTCTTTCCATCTGCATCAGTAGGATGGCGTATTTCGGAAGAACCTTTATTCAAATCAATCGAAGCCCTTTCATTTGTTAATCAATTGAAACTACGTGCCAGTTACGGAGAATTAGGAAATGAAGAAAATGCGGAAGCGTATGGTTGGGTTACCGGTTACGATTATCCTTCTACAAGCGGGAATGCTGAAAAAGGGTATTATAACCAGTATGCTCCCGGATACGTATACGGAGGTAATTTTGTGTACGGGGCAACTCCAAGAGCACTTCCATATGAAGCAGCAACCTGGGCCAGGTCGCGTACTTTTGATATTGGGGTAGATTTTGAAGGCTGGAACGGCTTGTTCGGATTTTCAGCGGACTATTTTGATCGTCATCGTGACCAAATGCTTGCCAGGCCTAAAGGAGAGTTGCCTACAGTGGTAGGAGCTGATGCTCCTCAGGAAAATTTAAATAGCGATCGGCATTTTGGGATGGATTTGGAACTTTCGCACCGGAATAAAATAGGTGATTTTACATATAAGGTAAAAGCTATCGGCACAATTACCCGGAAAATGAATCTGGTTGCTGTTCAAAATGGCCCATATGGAAACTCATACGACAGATGGCGTAACGATAACCTTACTAACCGTTATCAGGGAGTCCAGTTTGGATATGAGAGTGCCGGACGTTATTCCAGTTGGGAAGATATCAGAGCATATCAAATTTACAAAGAGAAGGATTTGTTGCCAGGCGACTATAAATATAATGACTGGAACGGAGATGGTGAAATCAATGGTCAGGACCAACATCCTTTTGCCTATGACCAGACTCCCTGGTTGAACTATAGCCTAAGCTTCGATTGTTCATACAAACATTTTGATTTGAATATCCTGTTTCAGGGATCGGCACTGGGTTCAATGGAATACAAAGAACCGCTATATTCGATATGGGGCAGCAACGGAGGAGGGACTCTAACACAATACCTGGATCGCTGGCATCCGGTAGATCCAACAGTCGATCCTTACGATCCAAATACACAATGGGTAAGCGGATATTATGGCTATACAGGTCATTATCCAATGACTAACTCTGAATTTAACCGCATAAGTACAGCTTACCTGCGTCTTAAAAGCATTGAATTTGGTTATACATTGCCTAAATTAAAAGTTCTTCCGTCGTCAAGCTTACGGATATTTGCCAATGCCTATAATTTGTTTACACTTACGGGTGTGAAATTTGTAGATCCAGAGCATCCGGATGATGACCTGGGTAGATTGTATCCTCTTAACAAAACGTATACCTTGGGGATGTCTCTATCGTTTTAAAATAAACACAAATAGATATGAATATGATACATATGAAAAAAATATTTATACTGCCTATTATCGGCTTACTTCTCTTTTCTGCATGTAATGATTTGAACATTATGCCTAAGAACGTCATTACCGATGATAATTTGTTATCCAATGAAGCCGGTATGGAAATTTACATGGCCCGGATGTATAGTAGCATGCCGTTTGAGGATTTCAAATATATGCCTCAATGGGGTATTAATTACAATTCATGGCTGGGTGCCATTGGTATTGAAGGAACCGGAGAGGCATTGAACCGCGATGGTATTTGTTCTGCATTTACCGGAGAAGATAATCCTTATTGGGGACAAGCATTTACGCTCTTACGATCAGCGAACCATTTATTGGAAACTTTACCTCAATATAAGAGTGCCTATAAAGAAGAGACCTATAATCACTACCTTGGAGAAGCCTATTTTGTTCGTGCAACAGTGTTTTACGCCATGGCACGTCGTTTCGGTGGAGCACCCCTTGTAACCAAAGTGGTGCAATATCCAGCGGAAACTGATCAACTGGAAGTACCACGTGCCAGCGAGAAGCAAACATGGGATCAGGTGCTTGCCGATTTTGACAAAGCCGCTGAACTATTACAGCCTAAGAGCCCTAAAGTCGGTTATGCCAATAAATATGTTGCGTTGGCTTTCAAATCAGAAGCTATGTTATATGCCGGAAGTGTGGCTAAATACAATCAAACCGTAACAGGTCGATTGACCGGATTTGGTCAAAAAACAGGTGTACGTGTAATCGGATTTGCCGAAGATGAATGGCAGGCAGCTTCCATCAAATACTTTACTGAAGCCTATAAAGCGGCAAAGACTGTAATGAAAGACGGAGGTTATTCTCTTTATAAGAAAAAATGGTCTGCTACGGATCGTGAAGCACAGTATCAAAATATGGTGGATATGTTTAGCGATCTGTCAAGCCCGGAAAACATCTATGTAAAAGAATACCAGTATCCGACAATTACTCACGGATTTGATGCTTATAATGCTCCCTTTATCTTTCGGGCTCCTTTAGCCTCAGGAACATGTCCTTCATTGGATTTTCTTGAATTGTTTGATGGATTCAATCGCTATCCTGACGGTACGGTAAAAGTTACTGACGGAAATTCAAACTCCCAGGGACAATACTTGATGTATGACAAACCACTTGACTTTTTCAAAAATGCAGAACCTCGTTTAAGAGCTTATGTGATCTTCCCGGGCGATATGTTCAAAGGCAAGGAAATTGAAATCCGTGCAGGGGTTTACACAGGATCAGCACCAGTCAGTTCTTTGTATAACGACTATTCGTATAACAATGCCGGAACCCTGTATCAAAACCTGGATGCGTACAAACTGTTACCTAAAAAATTATATCTTAGCCCAAGACAAGAAAACAGTCAGGAGTTAGTCCCATATAATGGTGGTACAATTACGGCTGCCGGAGCTAATGGACCATTCTATGACAATGGGGAAGGTTGCCTTACCGGACTATACGATCGTAAATGGTTGAATGCTGATCCTTCTGCCGTAGCAGGCGAAGGTAAATCAGCCCAGCCGTTTATCCTGATGCGTTATGGTGAAGTGTTGCTGAATGCTGCTGAAGCTGCAGTTGAATTGTCATTGGCAGGAGTTACTTCACCTGATGGCGAAGATCTGATGCAGGTGTCTACTGTTGCAATAAATCAGATTCGTGAAAGGGCCGGTGCAGACTTACTGAATACGAATATTACTTCGACTGAAGCCGGACGTAATATCGTAAGAAAAGAACGCCGGAAAGAACTGGGTCTCGAACATAAAACCCGTTGGGATTTACGTCGCTGGCGTGTATGGCATTATGAAGGAAGAGATGGCTTCTGGGGCGAAACACGTAACAAAGATTCGTATAGCAACAGCTCTCGTTACCGTTTCCGTGGTTTATATCCGTTCTTTTCAACTGCTACCGGTAAGTACTTTTTCGATGCTCACTTCCAATGGGTAAGTCAAAAAACCTTCGAATACAATATCGTTGACTACTATTTTGCTATTCCGGGAGGTGAAGTATCAAAGAGTGCGGTAATAGACCAACAACCGAACAGATAATAAGTAAAGTATATGAAAAATATAAAGAATATGAAAAAAACAGCTTTTAGTCTTTTACTGTGTGGGATGTTTACATTTACTTCCTGCAGTTTGTTTGAGGTAGACAACTATGCTGCACCTGCTGAAACCATACAGGGAGAAGTTGTCGATGTAGCAACCGGAGATCCGGTACTTACCGATCAGGGTAGTGAAGGCATTCGTGTCCGATTGACCGAACTCAGTTTTGGGAGTAATGTTACACCTAATCCCGATTTCTTTTGTATGCCAAACGGATCATTTCAAAATACGAAAATATTTAAAGGGAATTATAATATTCGTATTGACGGTCCATTTATTCCACTAATTCGTGAAGATGACCGTGGTGTTCCAATTGCTGATGAAACAAAGACAATGGATATTAGCGGAGTTACTAAGATAAAGTTCGAAGTACAACCATTTCTGAAAGTAGAATGGGTAAGTGAACCTACTGTAACGAATGGTAAAATTATAGCAAAGGTTCGTGTAAACAGGGCTGTATCAGAGAACGATTTTCGCACTAAAATTGAACCTATGGGAGGCTACAATACCAGTTTCCTCAATGTGACAGACATACAATTATTTGTAAGTTATTCGTCAAGTGTTGGATATCGTTCACGCGATGATCGTTGGTCGAATAAAATTGAATACTCAGGCTCTACATTTGGTGTATTGTTGGGTAAAACGATTACAATAGAATCTTTAGGTACCATACCTTCGGGACGGACGGTCTTTGTACGTGCTGCATCACGTATAAATTACGATACTCCAAAAGGTAGCGGTACCCGTCGATGGAATTATAGTGAACCGACAGAAGTTGTTATTCCCTGATAATATAAATAGTTAACAATTCGATTAATCTACAAGGTTTAGTATGCTAAACCTTGTAGATTTTTTGTTTTAGGTTGTTTAGAAAAGCAATATATGATGACTTTTCCCCAAGTTCCTTAATCTTGTTTCTCTATCTAAAAAACAAAATCATTCATTTATTTTCGAAAACACTACTTTCCCGATTGATCCATTAAATATCAAGAGCAAATAAAAGGAGAAAAGCACCGAAAGATAAAACCCACAATTTTGTTTTAGAACTTTATGGGTATAATCATAAATTGTTTTATTAATTATTGAATCAATTCATTTGTTACAATATTGAAAGCATTTGGTAAACGGGTAAACTACCTGCCAATGCCAAAACAATACATTTGTATCTTCAAAAAAGAGATTGTTTTAGTGTTTCAAAATAGTAGGTTTTATTAATTTGAATTTTGTCGCTTTATGTTATACAGGTACCATCATTTTACAAATTCATTAAACCTACCTATCACACAAATAATATACTATTGAATTTAATCATTATGAATAATATTTTTATGAAATCAATCACAGCAAGGCATTTAGTAAAGTTCGTTTTATTAGTTGCATTTACCTTCTCTAATTTAAATTCAGGTTTATGGGCAGCAAATAAAATAGATTTGAAAGGAGTCTGGAGATTTAAATTAGACAGCACAGATGTTGGCATTTCGCAAAAATGGTTTACAGGGACATTGTCCGACCAGATTAATTTACCCAGTACGACCGATGATGCCGGTATCGGAGTTCCGAATATCCTTTTACCTGAATTAAGACGGCCACAAGTATCCCATCTGACAAGGAAAAACAGTTATTTGGGCGTTGCCTGGTATAGTCGGGATATAAGTGTCCCTGCAAGTTGGAAAGATAAAACGATAACCCTGAAGCTGGAGCGTGTCATTTGGAAAACCAGTGTGTGGATTGATGGAAAACCTGTGGAAGGGAAACAGGAAAGTCTGACGACTCCCCATTATTTTGATTTGACAAGTTTTTTGTCACCCGGGAATCATAAGCTCACTATCCGTGTTGATAACCGGAAACAATATGATATTTCGGTTGATGAAATGGCTCATGCCTATACCAACGAAACACAAATCAAGTGGAATGGTATTATAGGGGAAATTTGTTGTATTGCTGAAGACAAAGTAAATATTACCAATGTCGGGATTTATCCGGATATAACTAAAAAACTTATTGGGATTAAGGTAAATATTGCAAATGCTACTTCCAGAAATGCGAAAGGTATTCTAACTGTTTTTGCAACATCCAATAAAACCAACGAGAGATTACCGGTTCTATCATTCCCTTTTGATACTAAGAAATCAGGCACTTCTCTCAAAATAAGCTATCCCATGGGAAAAAATCCTTTGTTGTGGGACGAATTCAATCCGGATTTATACACGCTTACTTCCGAAATTAAAGGGAACGGTTTTGTGTCTTCTAAAACTGTAACTTTCGGTATGCGTTCATTAACTAATAAAAATGCACACTTGCAAGTTAATGGCCACCAGATTTTTCTGCGGGGCACGCTTGAATGTTGTATTTTTCCTTTGGAAGGCCATCCGCCCATGGATAAAAAAGGGTGGCAAAAAGTATTTGATACAGCCCGTGGATGGGGATTAAATCATTTGCGCTTTCATTCCTGGTGTCCACCGGAATATGCTTTTGAAGTTGCGGATGAAATGGGTTTTTACTTGCAAATTGAGCTCCCTGTTTGGTCACTTTCGGTAAATAAAGACCAGCCTACCAGTGAGTTCCTGTATGCTGAATCTGATCGCATCATAAAAGAGTATGGCAATCATCCTTCGTTTTGTTTCTGGAGTATCGGCAATGAACTGCAACCTGATTTTAATTTCCTGAATGCATTTGTCGACAGGCTTAAAACAAATGACCCACGCCACGTTTACACCAACACTTCATATACATTTGAAAAAGGACACGGAGCATGGCCCGAACGGAATGATGATTATTTTATTACCCAAACAACCAAAAAAGGATGGGTCAGGGGACAGGGTGTTTTTGATACTGAAATACCTGTTTTCAATAAGGATTATTCTGCTTCGGTTGACAGCATTCCTGTGCCGCTTATTTCCCATGAAATTGGCCAATATGCCGTTTACCCAAATCTCAATGAAATAGAAAAATATACAGGCGTACTTGATCCTTTGAATTTTAAAGCAGTAAAGAATGATTTAATCAGAAAGGGTTTGATTTCTAAAGCACAAGATTACCTGATGGCATCCGGTAAATTGGCTGCAATACTCTACAAAGAAGAGATTGAACGTGCCATGAAGACCGATGGGATCAGCGGATTCCAATTACTGGATTTACATGATTTTCCGGGGCAAGGTACAGCTTTAGTGGGTTTGCTCGATGCGTTCTGGGATAGCAAGGGAATCATCACAAATGAAACATTCCGTCAGTTTTGTTCACCGGTTGTACCATTAATTCGTTTTCAAAAAGCCACTTATACAAACAATGAAACTTTTAATGCCAGCGTGGAAATTTTAAATAACGGAGCTTCCACTCTTAACGATAAGAAATTGATCTGGAAAATAACCGATAAATTAAATAACACAATTGCTGATGGAATGTTACAAATTCCAACCCTTACAGTTGGAAAAAGGGTGGTAACAGGCAATATTACAAAAGACTTAACCACCATCAGCACTGCCGGCAGCTATACCGTAAAAGTAGAAATTGAAGGAACAATTTATAAAAACGAATGGCAAATATGGGTATATCCGGTGAAAACAGAGATTGTTGCAGGAAATGTCATTATTACTCCTAATCGTGAAGAAGCATTGAAAGCATTGTCCGAAGGTAAAAAAGTATTATTTAGTCCCAAAATAACTGATATCAATGGTTTGGAAGGCAAGTTTGTACAGGTTTTCTGGAGTCCGGTACATTTTCCAAATCAGCCCGGTACCATGGGATTATTGATGAATCCGAAACATCCTGCATTCAGCAATTTCCCTACGGAAATGCATACCAACTGGCAGTGGTGGGATCTATGTAAAAAATCAAAAACAATCTGTATTGACAGTATCCCCGGAGCGACACCCCTTGTTGAAAATGTTGACAATTTTATGAAAAATCGTCGGCTATGTTCCATATTTGAAGCAAAAGCAGGCAAAGGTCAACTTCTCTTTTCGTCTATGGATTTACTGACTGATACAGATAACAGGCCCGTGGCAAAGCAACTTTTATTTAGTTTAGTGGAATATATGAAATCGGAGAAGTTTAAACCTGAAAATTCAATTACCGATTCAGAATTATTAAAACTTTTAATAAAATGATACCAGCATAATTCATTTATTTTCAAAAAACAATTCTGTTACCAGGAAACTACAAAATCAAAAAAAATAACAAGGAAATTAACTAACTCTAAAGTTAAATTATTAAACTTATACTGTTTAGTATTTGTTAGTTAATAACTTAACTCTCAATTTCATGCTTTTTTTTGCACAATATTGCATAATTCGCTTCTAGCTATTTTATTCAGAAGAGTCTATGTCCGGTCTTAAAATCAAAATACGCAGTGTTTTTCTGATCCGTTTTTTATTCCGCCTGATTAGAGTTAGTCCGCGTTAAAATCTTAATTCTGGTTTATTCAGGTTAGGATAAATCATATGAACTCAAAACTAAAATATTATGTGATTCTATGCAATTTCTTTTGTAACTTTTGCGAGTGTGAGGAAAAAGAATTCATTGTTTCAGTATTCTGTTATTGGTTTGGTAAGATAATGCTATGATGTCTTCATGATGTCGCACGTATTATTTTGAAGGTTCAGTAACTTTATGGGGTAGTTACGTATATATTACGCTCCTTAATAGTTACGTAATATATACGTAACTGATACGTAATTACTGCGTATCTACTACATAATATGTGAGACATCATGAAGACATCATGGCATCATCGTCAAGAAAAAGTTCCTGTTCAGTGTTTCTGGTTTGAAAGGTTTGGGTTTAATACTATAAATTACAGAATGTGTATGTATTAAGCCTTATGCTATTGTTTTTTTTTGAAAATGGATATTGGTTTTTGCAAGCAGGTATAATATTTAAAAATTTAATCTGAACTTTAAACTTCTCTTATACTCCAGACTAACAATAAAATCTTTCGGGTCGAGAAGACTCAATAGTTTATAGCAAATCCAAAATAGTTTATCTCCTGAAAGTTAAATAAACGGTTCCAGATTCAAATTATAATTGATTGTTACAATATCAATAGCATTTGGTAAAATAAATCATACCCTAACAATCCATAATGTATAGTTTTGCATCCGTCATTCAACAATTAAACCGAATGAATAAAACTTAGTTTTAGATATTGATACTAAAAAAGCTGCCCAATATAATCCAATGAAACATTTATTGTCCTAATTTAATTGTAGTTAGACACCTTTTTCTAATTTTATTATCTCTTGATATAAACTATGCAAAATAGACGATTTTCTATACAATTATTATGAGATAATCCAAACAATTTTGGTCTATTGGTTTGTATATTTGTATTATATCAATTAATTGATAAACGAAATTTGAAGTTTTAAAATGAAAATTTAAACATTAGATTATTTTATTGATGATTGGATATTCGTTTCAAGAATTGAGCATTTAACTGAAAATAAAAATCACAAATGAAAAAAATCTACCTTATATCTGTCTTAATTCTATTAACTTTTCAACTTCAGGCCATTGATACAATTCTTTTTGATTTCGAATCAATTAATGTTCCCTCAACAGTTGCTTCATGGCTGAATTACACAAATGCAGGAGCATCTGCCAGTACGTGGTCGATAGCAAATCCTCAAAAAGATGTCTTTGACAGCACCTTAAATTGTTATAAAATCACCAAGAAAACTGGTGATCCTTATTGGACGGGATTGGAAGTGAATTTAACGACCTCCATTCCCATTACTTCAACAAACCAATACCTTCATGTTTTTGTGTTCAAAAATACGACTTCGAGAATTGCACTTACATATACTCCTGATGGAGGAACCCAAAGTGCTGATGCCTGGATTTCGAACAGTAATGTTGGGTCCTGGATTGATTATGTCCTGACAATACCTGTAAATACTAACCTAAAAACATTTGCCATAAAGATTGCTGACGATCCGGGAGATTATTATTTCGATCAGATCATTCTTTCTGATAACCCGGCATCACTATCTAAAACAACCGTCAATATCGATCCAGTCCTAAAAAATCAGGTGCTGGAAGGATGGGGAGGTTCACTTTGTTGGTGGGCTAATATAATGGGTGGATTTTCTGATTCAAAAATCAAGACTATTTGCGATTGGATTACAGATCCTGTGAATGGGCTAAATATGAATGTATTCAGGTTTAATATTGGAGGTGGCGACGACCCTACTCATAATCACATGCGTACTGATGGTGGAGCTATGCCCGGCTATAAAGCTTCGCTCACAGCACCCTATGATTGGAATCAGGATTTGAATCAACGTAAAATTACACAGCAATTAATAGCCTCCCGGATAGCTAAAGCGGGAGTCAATGATATTCAACTGGTCGGATTTTCTAATTCACCTCCCTGGTGGATGACTCGCAGTGGTTGTTCTGCCGGGAGTGTAGAGGGAAATGTAACAAACCTAAAAGCAGATATGTTTGATGATTTTGCCGATTATCTGACTGAAGTAGCTAAACATTATCACGATAGTTTAGGCATCACTTTCAACTACCTGGAACCGTTTAATGAACCTGATGGTAATTGGTGGAAAGCGCTTGGTGGTCAGGAAGGTTGTTATTTTTCTACTGCTGATCAACTGGTTGAGATCCGTGAACTGTACACCAAACTATCTGCAAAAGATATGCTTTCGTATTGTCAGATAACAGCAAATGATGCCAACAATATTGATAATGGCTACAGTGCACTTGGATCGTACAAATCAGCAGGTGATATTGTCCCAAAAATGGCTTTAGTCTCCGTTCATACTTATGGAGGAAATAACCGGGCCGGTATAGCCGGTTGGGCAAAAAGCAATAATAAAAAACTCTGGCAATCCGAGTCAGGTCCAATTAGCATACCTGGCACCAATGAACATAACATAATGGTGATGGCTGATAGAATTATTACCGATATTCGTGATTTGAAAAGTACGGTATGGTGCGACTGGCAGATTGGAGGCGATGGTGGTACAAATGCTACCTGGGCGTTAATTGTCAGTACCTATAGCAATAATTTAAATCCAATAACTAAAGGAATTGCATTCTATATCCGTTCACAGTTTAGCCGTTATCTAAAATCAGGATATACAATTATTGGCAACGATGCTGTGAATGTTTTAACCGCAATAAGTCCGGATGAAAAAGAGCTTGTTGTGGTAGTCAGCAACCAAAATACCTACACACAGAAATATTCATTCGACCTTTCAAAATTTTCAGGTTTCGGAAAAGTACAACAGGTTCGTACGCGTGTACAGGAATCATTGGGTGTAAAAAATTCATTGACACTTTTCAATATGACAGGTAACACTATCAGTTATGATGCATTGTCAGAATCGGTAACAACGTTTATAATCCCTATCAATCAGTCACCGCAAGCAATCAAAGAAGTAAATGATAATGCCGGAGATATGTATTATTCAACAGGGGTGATCCATACAAACTTTTCCAGGGAGGGAACTATCAGTATTTCTATCTACAATGCAGTAGGGCAGTTAATGAAAATATTTGATAAAGTTCCTTCCAGGGGGACACAACCATTAAATTTAAAAAGTGGTTTTTATATTGTAAATACTATCCTGGGAAATAAATCAGTTTCACGTAAAATAGAAGTGTATTAACCTGTTATAAGTTCAAAAACCCGGGTTGATACAAAAATGATAGTTTTTGATACAATACATAAATCATACGGAAAGGCAGAAGATTATTTTTGTATGACTTTATCATTCTAATTAATTTATTATTTATTACAATTAAATCTATTTAATACAATTCAGTACTAATCAATTAAATCAACAATTTCATGAAAAAACTTGTTCTACTTTCAATGGCAATTTATTGCACCAGTTTGCTCTCTGCTCAAGAGACTAAACTTTTCACAGGGGATACAACTCCCAGTTTATTTTCCTACATGGACATGGTTCCCTGGGGTATGGGAGATGCAGCTAATAATTATGTAAATTTCGGAACGACTGCTGCCCCAGCGTTTACAGAAGTTACTACTAATCCTGACAAAACAGGATTAAATGCTACCGACAAAGCATTGCATTTAACATCACTTAAAGGACATAGTTGGTGGCCGGATTTTTTAGATTTCACTTTAACTTCACCAATTACCATTACATCGGCTAACAGGTATTTACACATGTATCATTTCCGTGAAAATTTGAATCAGGGATTCAGTGTAAATATAAACAATGAAAAAACATGGGAAGACCCGGACAAAGGAACGAAGCGTTTTGACATGCAACTTACGACTCCAGGCAAATGGGAAGATATTGTAATCGACCTGAAATGGTTTCTGGATAATAATGTAGCTTTAACGTCAATTGCAGTATTAATGGACACTAACTGGGGCGGTGGAGCAGAACCAGTAACAAATTATTATTTTGATGAAATAGCATTAAATGACAGTAATTTGCCTCGAGGTATCAATATTTTACCAGACACACAAATGTCACTGTTCTACGGAAATGCACCTTCGTATGCCAAATGGGTAAAAGCAATCGATACTCAAAATGCAACAAATGTATCCACAATCGTTGCCAATCCTTTTACAACTCAAACAGCCACATTGAATTCTACTCAGGTATTGAAATTTGATAAAAGTGCAAGTGCTGCCTGGTGGCAAGGTCTGCGTACCGTATTGCCTGGTGTTTTCAAAGTAGGTGTGAATGCTGTACCAACCTTTTTGCATGTGATGGTTAATATTCCGGTGATGGATCCAGCTCACGATCCGTATGTCATTCAATTGAACGCTAAAGATTTTAGTGGAAATCAGATTGATAGTGGCGATTTACTGAAATACTTTAACTCCGATGCAGGTAGTTGGGTAGATATGGTGTTTGATGTTACTTCATTGGGTTATCTTCAGGAATTTTCTGTCCGTTTCGATGTACGAAAGGATATTGCTGATGCTTATATTAATTCACCTGCAGGTACATTCTATGTGGATGCAGTATCCATTGATGCCAATCCGGATGCACGTACAGTTGTAGTATCGCCTACCGCAGTGGTAAATCCTAAGGTTTCAGATATGAAGATCTATTCTGCAAATCACAAGATTGTTGTGGAAGGAAATGCAGTATCAATTGAAGTTTATAACCTGATAGGAAAATCTATAAATAAAATTTCAGCAACTACTTTCAAAACAGAATTACCGGTTAGTCAATCCGGAGTATATTTGGTGAAGGCTGTTTCTGTAAATGGAAATATTTCAAATACCAAAGTTTTAATAAAGTAAAAAAAGATTGATTTGTAAGATAAGGGAGAGAATTTCTCTCTCTCTTATCTTAATTTAATTCTGGTAATCGTTGAAGTTATAATATTAAAAATTAATTGGATCAAGTAATTTTTAAATTATAAGAATCGAATTATATTCCTTATTTTTTATCTAAATTATCAATAGTTATGAAAATCGCACGCGAAAGAAGATTCTTTCAAGTTATTCTTTTTGCCTTATTACCCCTGTTCTTACTGGTTGGGGTTACATCGTGTCAAAAAGAAGCCGTAGATGACATGTCTACAAAGATTTTAGGTACCTGGCATCAAACTTCTCAGGTTAAAGATGGCAATCCAGTCCTAAAAGATAGTACCCGCCTTTTAATGCAAATCAATTCAACTCAGATTTGTATTCTTTGTGATTCTTCAGCACGGGCAGTCAAAGCTAAAACCATTATAAACAGATCCGGTTGGAGCTACACCGGGGGATTATTCAATTTAGCCATTGACCTGCCAGCCTCCTGGAAACCTGTAGTAGATGCTAACAAGCTTAGCATTGAACGAAATGACTTCAATCAGTCAGGCGGAATCTCCAAAACTACACTTACTTTTGAACGTGTAGCCAACTTTGACATCAAATAATCAGAAAAACATATATGAAAACAGTATATAAACTTTTGATCCTTCTTTTACCAGCTTTTCTATATACATCATGCCAAAAAGACACTCTTAAACCAGGTCTTGCAGTTGGATTATGGAAACAGGTTTCAGTTACCGAAGACGGGGTCCCAATGGTATTGTCTCCAGAACAAGACAGTTGCAAATTGTTGATCGATGAAAATGGTGCTTACCGTTGCTATCATCAGTCATTTAAATCCTACAACAATGGAAATGGTCCAACTTCCTTTTATGGATCATGGAGTATGCTGGATGGTACCTGGATAAACTTTACAACCGACAAATGGCAATTAATTGCACCTTTAAAAAGTGATAGCGATAAAGTAGTATTAACTTATAAAAAAATAGTAAGAGCTCCCAAAGACACAGTTACTGTAATCGACACCCTGAAAAGTGTACAGAAACAATGGTCGCAGTATCACATACAATCGCGTTTCACTATTTTACAATTATCAGGCAGTGATATGGAAATAAGACTCAAGACATTTGTGGGTGAAAAAAAATACGCATTGCTTTTCGCTCCTGCACCTTCTGATTTTATTGAATTGAAACCAGCACCAGAAGGTAAATCAATCTATATACCAAAGTTAGTGACCGACCAGAATTATTGGATCATCCGAACTGAATTGCAGACTTTGAAAACATACATTTTCAAATTCAAGAAAGTAACTTATTGATAAATTAAATGAAAACATTTATGAAGAAAATAATATTTCTGGCTTTCATGGTGCTGATTGTATTAGTACCATTGCATGCACAACAGACTGGTAAAGTAAAAGGTAAAGTCACTGATTTTAAAACCGGGGAAGAATTGATAGGTGTAAATGTGAAGATTAAAGGAGGTACTACTGGAGCGATAACAGATATTAATGGTAATTATTCGATAGAAGTACAAAATGTCAATACTGACATCATAGTATTTACTTATGTTGGATACAACGAATTACAGGAACCTTTAAAGAGCCGTTCAGTTGTAAATGTTCAACTAAGTGAATCTGAGAAACTGCTCAATGAAGTAGTGGTGGTTGGTTATGGTTCACAAAAGAAACAATCCATAATCGGATCCATTTCATCTATTGACAATAAAACCCTTGTAACTACACCAGCCTCGAATATTTCACAATCATTGGCCGGTAAATTAGCAGGTGTTCAGATCGTTCAACCTTCGGGTGAAATTGGTAATGATGTCGCGAATATTTATATCCGTGGTATGGCGACCTGGAATGATGCGAGTCCTCTATTTGTTGTTGATGGGATTATCAGGGCAGAATTTGCCAAGATAGATCCGAATGAAGTTGAATCCGTCAATATTCTGAAAGATGCATCAGCCACTGCTGTATATGGTGTAAAAGGTGCCAATGGAGTTATTATCATTACTACAAAGAGAGGAGCATTGGGGAAACCAAAAATATCAATAACAGCCCAGACTGCTATTACTCAACCGATGAGAATCCCTCAACCTCTGGGAGCCTATGATGCGACCAGCCTTCAGTATTTGCAGGACTGGGGACAATACAAAACACGTACGCCTCAAATAAAAGGTGGGACTTTGGCCGGCGATTTATTATTATACCGCACAGGAGCTTCACCCTGGGATCACCCTGATGTAAACTGGGTGAATGCCATCATGAAGCCTAACTCATCACAACAACAATACAATATAAATATATCCGGAGGAACAAAGACTGTTCGATATTTTGTATCCGGTGGATTCCTTAATCAAAACGGTTTTTACAAAAATGATAACCTGACGGACTATTCACGCTTTAATTTTCGCAGCAACCTGGATGTTGATGTTTCAAAAGATTTAACTGCATCGTTAAGTCTTGGTTCAAGGGTTGAAAGCCTTAATTCGCCTACGACCACTATCTGGAATAGTTGGGGTGCTTATCGTGGAGCCTTTGCCACAACAGGTAGAAGTTATCCGATTTATAATCCTGATGGGTCTTTTGCAGGTGCTTCAACATATCCATCAAATTCAACAGTTGCACCAGATAATATTGTGAAATTTGTTTCACAATCAGGCATTTATAAAGATGTGAAGAGCACACTTGAATCAAGTTTAAGCATAAATTATAAACTAAATTTTATAACGAAAGGTCTTTCAACAAAAGCGCAGGTTTCATTTGATACCCAAGGTGAAAATGGGCGTTCGTGGTCACAATCGACTGCCGAATATGTCTACACTCAAAGTACTGATTCCTATCAAAAATTCGGCCAGGACAAACCACTTTATTACAGTGGAGTTCAAAAGAATAACGACTGGCACAAGTTTTATATGGAAGCAGGGTTATATTATAACCGAACTTTTGGATTAAATTCTGTCAGCGGTTTAGTTTTAGGTACAAGAAATGAATTAGTGAATAATGCTGATGTCCCATTTAGGGACCAGGGATTAGTTGCCCGTTTTACTTATGATTATGACAAGAGATTCTTTGGAGAATTTAATGTGGGTTATAATGGATCAGAAAATTTTCCCGGCACAAACCGATACGGCCTGTTTCCTGCCTATTCTGTTGGTTGGTTGGTAAGTAACGAAGGTTTTATTGCCAACAGTTCACTGTCAACAATTATCACAAATTTAAAGCTTAGGGGATCAATAGGTTGGGTAGGTAATGATAAATTAAGTATCAATAATGTTGCTCAACGATTCATTTATTTGCAACAATATACAAATGGTGGAGGCTACACTTTTGGAACCGGAGATAATTATTATCCCGGAATTCAACAAGGAACAATCGCAAATCCAAATGTTCAATGGGAAGTTTCCCGTAAAGAAAATATAGGTTTTGATTCTGAATTTTTTAAAGGTTTAATTGGGATAACTTTTGATTACTTTTATGAAAACAGAACCAATATATTAACAGAAATATCAGCTGTCATGCCTCAATATGTTGGAGCTTCATTTTATCCCGCAAATATTGGTGCAACAGAAAATCAAGGGGTTGAAATTGAATTAAAACATAATTTGAGAATCAATAAAGACTTTAGTTATTATATAAAAGGTAACTTTACCTATAATGTAAATAAAGTGCTTAAAAAAGCAGACCCACTCGGTTTGTTGCCTTATCAAAAAGAAGAGGGATATCCTATTGGCACGCCGTTGGCATGGACCAATACTGGATATTTCAACAGCTATCAGGAAATCCAGAATAGTGCCATTCAATTGGGTGCCAACAATGGAATACCCGGGAATATTGAAATTGTACCCGGTGACTTGAAATTTTTGGATTTCAACCATGATGGAGTGATCAATCAGGCTGATGCATACCGTCAGGGATACGGTACGGTGCCTAATATCCAATATGGAGTTACCCTGGGTGGAAACTGGAAATCATTCGATTTCTCAATTCTATTTCAAGGATCGGCAGGTGCTTTATTTGCAAAACAATGGGAGATTATGTGGGCATTTTCCAATAACGATAATGTCTTTGGAAAACACAACAATTACTGGGCACCTGAAATTGCAAACAATGCTCAATTCACCCGTTTTTACGGGAAATCATGGGTAAACAATGAAAGGTATTATTCAACCTATGAATTGGGTTCGGGAGATTATCTCCGTATAAAAAATGTTGAATTAGGATATAATTTGCCAAATGCATTAATTCATAAAGTCGGAATGTCGGGTATGAGGATCTATCTATCATCAATTAATACACTCATGTGGTCAAAAGAACCATATCTTGATCCGGATAACCGGGATACCCGCGGAGGGCAAATGCCAGCCACTCGTGCCTTTAATATTGGATTGAATCTTAATTTTTAAATGAAACATGTTATGAAAAATATAAAATATATTTTCCTGTTTATCGTGTTGGGATTTATAGGCTGTGATAAATTTTTAGATGTTGCCCCGGATGTAAACCTGAATGAAGATAAAGTCTTTACGAATTATGTCAATGCCCAGGCTTTCCAGGCAGATATCTACAGTGGTTTGACCCAACGATTCAATGCTGTTGGGAGTTATTTGCCAGTACCGATGTCGTCTGCATCTGATGAATCGGAATCAAATGCCGGATATTTCGGAACTAAAGTTTTTAATATGGGCAATTATGATGGGGCTGATGCCAATATCAGTTTTTATTATACAGCTATTCGAAAAGCCAATCTTTTTTTGAAAAATGCCGGAAGAATACCTTATCCAAATGTATTGCAAAGGCAAAAGATGTCAGGTGAAGTCCATTTCTTGCGAGCCTTTTATTTCAATGAGATGTTGAAACGTTTTGGAGGTATGCCAATTCTTACTGAGAAGGATGGTATGTTTGTTCCGGGAGATAATCTGATGCGTCCACGCAATACTTACCGTGAATGTTTTGCATTCATTATGGATGATTTAAAGTTGGCGATTGATTCCCTGCCAGTTACATTAAGCACGAATGAATATGGACGTGCTACCAAGGGAGCAGCCATGGCACTGAAAGCCCGGGTGTTGTTGTATTCCGCCAGTCCCCTGTTCAGTCAGAAAACCGGTATTTGGGGAATGGGAGGTACTGTTGACGACTGGTATGAAAAAGATGGAAAAACATGGTGGCTAAAGGCTGCTGAAGCTTCACTTGCTGTCATTGATCTGAAAGATACAAACGGATCACCTGTTTATACACTTTATCAAACCAATGCTGCCAATAAAGCAGATGATTATCAAAATCTGTTTTTTAACCGCCGTGAACAAGGGAATAATGAAGTGATTTTTTATAAGCATGAAGGACCTGTTGGATTTAATGATGCTCAAATAAATGTTTGGGAACCAAATGGTGATTTTGGTGGGAGTGGTGCCGTTGAACCAACCAATAATTTTGTGAAACTATTTGAAATGTCGAATGGAAAATATATTGATGAGCCAGGTTCAGGGTATGATGAAACGAAACCATACTTAAACAGGGACCCGCGGTTTTATAAAATTATTATTTATCAGGGAAGTTCATGGCAGGGAGCAACAGTCGATATGTCAACTTCAACAACTCAATTCCCGGCAGGAACTTTTCTGACAGGTTACTTTGTACGGAAATATCTGCCGGAACAGATAAAAAAGAGTACTACCACAACTTCTTATCATAACTGGATATATTCACGTTTAGCAGAAATGTATTTAAATTATGCAGAGGCAATGAATGAAGTAGAAGGACCCACCCAGCGAGTACGTGATGCTGTGAATGCTGTCAGAAGTCGCTCCGGGGTAGTTGATCTTCCTGTCAGTTTAACAAGTGACAAATCATCCATGCGCAAACGAATCCAACGTGAACGGGCAATAGAATTGTGCTTTGAAGAACAACGCTGGTGGGATGCTCGTCGTTGGAGTACCGGGGAAGACGGAGAATTAGCCGCTAAATGGTTTGGTGGGCCAATGTATCGGGTTTCAATAACTAAATCCGGTAACAATGTTACCTACAACGAGGAGACCTACTTTACGCGTATTTATCAAGCGCATAACAATCTCTATGAAATACCTACGGGAGAAATGTATAAAAATCCATTGTTTGTACAAAACCCCGGTTATTAAACCTATTAAGTCACATCGAAAATCAATCTATTATGATGACCATAAAGAAAAAACCGGAAATAATACTAATCATGTTATTTTTCCTGTTCTCAATTTTCACTTACGCACAAGATAATAAACCAATAAAAGGTAGAATTACCGATACATCAGGTAACCCGGTTGAAAACGTTGTCGTATCTGTCTTGGATGAATTTACGCAGGTATCTTCAGATTTCTCAGGGAATTTCTCAATTTCTTCAGCACCCGGGAAAGTAATATTGTTTAGCAAAATTGGATTTAAACCTTTGAAATATTCTATCAAAGACCGCTCTGAAATCAGTATTCAACTGGAGAAACAAAGCCAGGAAGAAGTATATCAGGTAGCTTACGGAACACGGAATAAGTCATCACTCACAGCTGCAATATCAACTATTTCGGCAACAGAAATATCAAAAGCACCGGTTTCCACATTGGGAAATGCGATTCAGGGGCTCGCTTCAGGCCTCACTCTTTTGCGGACTGTCGGTGCTGAACCGGGTTGGGACCAACCAACTATTTATATTCGCGGAGTTCAGTCTTTTGGAGGTGGAGTATCACCTTTGGTAATGGTGGACAATGTAGAACGCGATTTTTCCCAATTGAACCCGGATGAAATAGAATCGTTTACCGTTTTAAAAGATGCTGCAGCAACTGCCATGTATGGTATGCGTGGTGCAAATGGAGTCATTCTGGTTACTACTAAGAGGGGCTTTGTAGGGAAACCTGTAATTTCATTAACTGCACAATATGGAATGCAATCACCTACACGGTTGCCTAAATATGTCGGTTCACAGGATTATGTAAATTATAGGAATATTGCTTTAAGAAGTGATTACAGCAAATTGTCTGATGCAGATTTTAATTCTTTGTTTTTGAGTAATCCCAAAAACAATCCGGCAAATTATAATGGAAGCAATCCTGGATTATATCCCAATACCGATTGGTATAAATCATTCTTGAACAGTACGGCTCCCCAGCAATCATATAATTTATCTTTTCGTGGGGGAACTGATATTGCCCAATATTATGTCATGTTAGGAACTGTTGACCAGAAAGGATTATATAAATATACAAATGAGAATCCGGGTTACTCTACCCAGAATGATTTCTCACGTTATAATTTCAGGTCTGTAGTAGATGTTAACCTAAGTAAAAACTTTAAGATTGGTGTAAACCTGGCAGGCCGTGTTGAAAACAGGCATATCCCAAACTCAAGTGCGGGTTCAATCATGTCTGCTCTGTCAAAATTGCCCTCGACAATTCCTATTTTTAACGCCGATAGTTCCATCGCCGGATCGTCCATTTACAGATATAATCCATATGGAATGATTGCTAAAACAGGATTTCAAGATCAATACAGCTTTTATCTGCAGGGAACAACAACTTTTGACCTCAATCTTGATATGATTACAAAAGGTTTATCTGCCAATGGATTGTTTGGATATGATGCGGCTAAATTTTATAACCGATATAAAAATCAAAGTTATGCAGTTTATCAACAAAATGTGGATAATTCCTATACGCAGTTTGGACAAAGTTCAAGCATTGATTTGAATTACGGGGGTTATAACAGCAGCTTTAACCTGATGCTTAATTATTTGTTTGGAATATCTTACGATCGAACGATTGGTTTAAATCATTTTGCAGGCGACATTAAATATATGCAATCAAGTTTGTCAACTGATGGCGATAATCCTGATTACAGGAATCAGGGTGTTTTTGGCCGTACTGCCTATACTTACAATGACCGTTATACTGCAGAATTTGGATTTGCTTATAATGGTTCTGAAGATTTTGCCAAAGGAAAGAGATTTGGGTTTTTTCCAACGATTTCAGGTGCATGGGTTATTTCAAGGGAAGATTTCCTAAAGAGTAATGAAACATTGAGCTTCCTGAAATTGAGAGGTTCGTATGGTAAAGTCGGGAATTCAAATATTGGAACAGGATCCCGTTACCCGTTTGAAGATAAATTTTACAGTGGCAACGGTTACTATTTTGGAACAGCTTCAACGGATGGTTCCTATGAAGGTAGGATATCCAATCCCAACCTGACCTGGGAAGAATCGCTAAATGCAAATGTTGGTATTGAAATTGGCTTGTTTAAAAAACTGGACATTAATGTTGATGTTTTCAGCAACAATCGCACCCAGATTATAACCGATCTTTACAACATTCTTCCGGCTGTTATCGGACAGAGTTTACCGTTTGTCAATGATGGTTCAGTACTTAGCCAGGGTTTTGAAATTTCAATGAAACACAACAATAAAATAGGAAATTTCACCTATACGGTTCAAGGGAATGTGTCTTTTGTGAAAAATAAAATTACTTCAAAGAAAGAAGTTGCAGGAATGAACCCGTGGGAGTACAGAACCGGTCAATCAGTCATGCAACAATGGGGTTTGCAGGTGACCCCCGAAAAGTTCTTTAAAGACCAGGCTGATATCGATGGTTGGGCTAAATCAACTTTTAGTGCAGTTCAACCGGGAGATGTAAAATACGTCGATCAAAACAAGGATGGGATTATCGACAGTCAGGATTTTATCCCGTTAGGCAACCCATCCGTTCCTGAAATTAATTATGGACTTTCATTAGGTTGTGAATATAAAGGATTTGATTTCAATGTTTTATTTTCAGGTATTGCCAATCGTAGTTTGTTTGTAGGAAATAATGTTTTCCTGGGCTTGATGGATAACAATAACCTTACTGATGAAGTTGCGAAAAATTCCTGGGGAGTTAGTTCAAACCCTACCTACCCACGACTGACAAATCAGATAAATCTTAATAATCTCCAGGCTTCCAGTCTTTGGATGAAAAATGTTGACTTTCTGAGAATTCAAACACTGGAAATAGGATATAGTTTGCCTAAAAAATTATTGAGTAAAGCAAATATTAATGAAGTCAGGTTTTTTGTAAACGGATACAACCTTTTCTCGTTTGATGGCATGAGCAAATACAATCTGAGTGCTGAAATACCAAATGCAGGTGTATCACTTTATCCTGAAACCAGAGTAATCAATATTGGTACAAGCCTCAAATTCTAAATAAGATGAAAAAAATGAAAAAGCTTATTCTTATATTCATGACTGTCGGAACCGTTTTTATGACACAATCGTGTTCTGATTATCTTAGCAAAGATAGCAGTGTTAATACAACATTGAGCTATCAGCAAATATTTTCCGATGTCCATTATGCACCCGGATTTTTAAACAATATCTATAATAATCTACCGGATGGATTTACCCGTTTTGGTGGGGCTATGCTTGCTGCCGGATGTGACGAAGCTGTATGTTCGGATGCAGGATCACCAATTCAACTGTTTAATAATAATGCGATTAATCCTTCAACCAATCCCGATGATCAATGGGGAAATATGTATAGTGGTATCCGTAAATGCAATATTTTTTTAAAAGAGCTATCCCCGGATGGAATTATAACTAAATCAAACAGCATACCATTAGTTGAAACAGTTAGTAATAAAGATGTGAACACCCGTAATTATTATAAAGGACAGGCATTGTTTTTACGGGCATATTTTCATTTTGAATTATTAAAACGTTATGGCAACATATTCTATGTAAGCAAAGTGCTTAATCCGTTTAATGAAGAAGAATTGTTTTCGGGCACACAATTACCATATAATCAGACGGTAGACTCCATAGCAAACGACTGTGATTCGGCTGCTAAATATATGCCTGCTGCTTATCCTGATATTAGCTACAATGGCCGTCCAATCAGTATGACAGCTTTGGCATTAAAATCCAGGTTATTTCTGTATGCTGCAAGTCCGCTTAATAATCCATCAAATGATAAGACAAAATGGAAAAGGGCTGCCGATGCTTCAAAAGTGATTATGGATTCCCAGAAATATAAATTGAATTCATTGAGTTCGATTTTTACATCCCTGTATAATGGCGAGATTATATTTGCAAATAAAGCTATAAACAGGAATGATATCGAAAGTTATAATTATCCGGTCAGTTACCAGGGGTCAGGATTGATGAATCCAACAGAAGATTTGGTAGAGGCATATGGCATGGGTGCCACAACTTTCAAAAACAGGTATTTGAATTATAATTCAAACGACCCTTATGGATTAAACAATACCAAAAAAAGAGAAGACAGATTGCGTTACACTGTTTACTACAATACAAGCAGGTTGATTAATCTTAGCAATACTAAAGATACAATTGTAGCTACTTATGTAGGAGGGAAAGATGGTTTGTTTTCAACACCTACAGCTACTAAAACTGGTTATTACATGAGTAAATTTATAAACTCATCAATCGATTTGAGTAAGGGAATTACCAGTTACAGGGGTTGGGTTATCATGCGGTATGCTGAAATTTTACTTAACTATGCAGAAGCATTGAATGAATATGATAATTCCGGTACTAACTTTACGGCAATAGTTAATGCTCTTAATCAAATTCGTAACAGGGCAAATTTAAAGCCTTTAGATACAGCTGATAAAACTGTTCTGCAAGATCAGGCGGAAATGCGCAAATATATCAAACTGGAACGAAGGCTTGAACTGGCATTTGAGGAACATCGCTTCTGGGATCTTCGCCGTTGGAAAGATGCTGAAACAGTATTAAATCAACCCGTACAAGGAATGCGTATAACCAAAGATACTTCAGGAAACTATGTGTATACTGTTTTTAGTGCTGATACCAGGGTGTTCGATACTAAAATGTACTGGTACCCAATTCCACGCACAGAGATATTAAAATACAGAAGTGCAGGTAAAACGATTGTTCAAAATCCGGGCTGGGAATAATAAATGATAATTCATAATGCACAATTCATATTATTAAATTATGAATTGTGCACTTAAAAACAAATAAGATGAAAAAAACAATTCATATCGCTACTCTACTGATTGCATTTGGCCTTGTTTCATGTGAGACAGCTGACCAGATCAGCAATGGACTCGATCATCAGGTTCCCGAAGGTAAAACGCTTACCCTTTCAGCGAACGGACAAACAAAAGTAATAAATGATAATATTTCGTCCCTATTGTTGTGGGGGGTAGTCCCACAAACCAATCTGGAAACAATAAGTCTGCCAACACTTACAGTTTCAAAAGGAGATAGTATTAGTATTAGCGTTGTCATTAGCGATAATGTTGCTCTTAAAACTGCTGACCTTGCTATCAGTGAATGGTTGTTTGATAAGTATATTAATTTTTCAAATCCGGAAGGTAATATACCAAAAACTCCTCAAAGTTATACTTTCACCGCTAAAGTTGGTGTGCCTCTTAATGCTGTTACTACCCCCTGGTTGGAAGATTATTATTTTAATGACGGATCATCGATGAAAATAACTCAGTCGTACCACAAGTTGACGTTGACAGTTATTGATATAAATATGAATCAACGAATAATCCCGATTTTTGTAAAAGTACAATAAGATTAATATAAAAAATGAGGTTCCTGATGATTCAGGAACCTCATTTTTTATATCAATATCATTGACCTCTGAATTCATAGGCCCCGATAAATTTTTTCTTCAACAATAAAGTATCAGGAGAGTATCGCTTATTGCATGAATTTCTGACCTGCTTTCAAAAGATGATTGGTGCTTACCTGGTTATATACACCACAACTTCAACTCCTTAAATGGTCACAGGAGTACCGTTAAGATTCTTCCCCACTTGGTTTTGTATTATTGATTTTAGCATTTCTGGCATATTCGCTGGGTGTCATTTTAAATGCTTCAGTAAAACAAGTTGTAAAATAAGATGGAGAATTAAATCCAACATCATAACATACTTCCGATATGTTTTTACCTTGAAGAGTAAGATATTCACATGCTTTTTTGAGCCTTATATTACGAATAAATTCACCTGTACTTTGTCCAGTGAGGGCTTTGAGTTTCCTGTGTAATCCCATTCTGCTAATTCCTAATTCATAAGCCAGTGAATCTCCATTGAATTCAGTTTCAATTAATTTTTCAAGTATAATTGAGATCGTCTTTTGTAAGAACATTTCATCAGGAGAGGAAGAAGCTGTATCATTTTTGTTGAAATCATCCAATGATATTTTCCGGCTATACCGTTCTTTCAGCAGTTCACGTAATTCAATAAGTTTTGAAACCCGGATAATCAGGTGTTCAGGGTGGAATGGCTTTGTAATGTATGAATCAGCTCCAATTTTCAATCCTTCAATTTTGTTCTCAATTTCAGATTTTGCAGTTAGAATAATGATAGGGATATGATCGGTTTCAATTGAAGTCTTCAATCGTTTACACATTTCTATTCCATCCATTTCTGGCATCATCAAATCGCTTATAATCAAATCATAATCATTTATTGAGATCATTTCAAGTGCTACAGCTCCATTTTCTGCTTCCTCAATAGTATAGTCTAAAGCCAGAATACTGTGAATATAACTTCGTATATCCTCATTGTCCTCTACAATTAGAATCCGTTTTTTACTGTGGTTTTTAAATTTTTCAACAGTTGCTTTCTCAGTCTTTATAACATCTATATCCACAATATTCTCCAATTTTTCAGGATTAGGGTTTATTTCAGAATCACTCATTATTTCACTTTCCAAATAAGCACTTTTTTCAATTGGGATTGTGATTTTAAATACAGTTTTTTGGTTTGGAATACTTTCTACTTCGATGACTCCGTGATGGAGTTCAATTAAATTTTTGACTAAATGTAATCCTATACCCGAGCCTTGTTGCATGTTACTTTGTTCCTTTCCCTGATAGAATCTGTCAAAAATGTTCTTAATGTCATACAGTTGAATTCCTTTGCCGTTATCAGTAATCGTTATTTCTACTTCTTTATTCTTGAGTAGATCTTTTTTAACCGATACTGAGATGGAAATTATACCATCATTATTTGTGAATTTAAATGCATTTGAAAGTAAATTCATCAATGATTTATTCAGAAACTCCGTATCGAACCAGGCTAACAAATTATCCTGATCATGAATAAATTCGAACCTTATATTCTTTAATTTTCGTAATTCATCAAATGAAAGCATAATTTCATTGATTACTAATATTAAATCATGTTTTTGTACTTTTAATTTCATTTGTCCACGTTCAGTTTTACGGAAATCCAGCAACTGATTTACCATACCTAATAAACGTTTAGCGTTGCGTAACATCAATTTTAAATGGGCTTTCTTTTCTTCTTCAGTTTCATCAAGTTGCATTTTTTCTAACGGTCCAATGATGAGTGTCAATGGAGTTCTGAACTCATGTGAAATGTTAGTGAAAAACTGCAATTTCTCTTGATGCAACTCTTCATCTTTTTCACGTTTAGCTCTTTCAATTTTTAAATGATTCGCCGTTCGGATTCTAATAGTGAAAAAGAGCCAAACAAAATATAGTATTGAAGCAAGAAGAACTAAATAAATAAAATATGCCCAATAAGTTTTCCAAAAAGGTGGTTTTATAACTATGTCAATTGAAGCGATATTAGTATCACTCCAAACATCATCAGGACTGGAAGCTTTCACCTTGAAAGTATATTCACCCGGAAGCAGGTTCCTAAATGTTACACTGTTCAGGTTGCCTAATTGATTCCACTTCTTATCCGAACCATCCAGGAAATAAGCATAATGAATTTTTTGATTTGCATTATAATTGACACCGACAAATTCGATTGTAAATACAGATTGATTATAATTCAATTTAATTTTATCAGCCAGTGTGATGTTTTCCTTTAGAGGGGAATTTTTATGTTTGGTATCAGAGGGAGTGATTATTTCGTTAAAGACAAGAAGTTTTGTGAAAATAACAGGAGGGCATTTGTCGTTTTTAGTAACATTCAATGGATCAAATATATTCAATCCGATAAATCCTCCAAATGCTAATAACCCGTTTGGCAATTTAGCAACCGCCCTATCAGCGAATTCGCGTCCTTGTATCCCGTCCTGAGTGCTAAAATTCTCAATTTCTTTTGTCATGGGATTCAACTTAGAAATTCCTTTATTGCTGGATATCCATATTTTCCCGGATTTGTCAAGAGCCAATGAGCTGATATAATTACTGATTAACCCATTTGATTCTGTATATGTTTTGCCTCTTTTAGTGCGTTGATTAAATACCATAAGACCTTCGCCTTGTGTTGTCAACCAAATATTGTCTCCATTTATAAGAATGTCACTCACAACATGGGGTGCAAAGATAGTCGGTTTGAGATTTACTTTTTTAGTGCTTATTGTATATGTGAAAACACCTGCACCATAGGTTCCAATCCATAATGTGCCATCTTTACTTTCCTTAATGCAACGTATTCCTGGCCTGTTATTGAAAGTATTTATTCGTGTAATCGTTTTATTGTCTGAATTAAACTTTGCTAGTCCGGTGCTAGTCCCGACCCATATAGTATGATCTTTAGATTCATAAACACAACGTACATCATTCCCTGGAAGCGAATTGGAATTTTGATTGTTTACTAAATATTGAGTATAATTATTGCCGTTTTTATCAAGTTTAATTAATCCTTTGTTGTAAGTACCAAACCACATATTGTTTTGTGAGTCAATAAAAATAGCCTGATAAATTAATCCGGGGAACTTTTTATTAATGTCAAGTTCTTTGATTTGTTCTGTTTGAATATTCATTTCACAAACACCTATTTTTTCAGTTCCCATGGTTCCGATAAATAAATTTCCTTTTTGGTCGGGACAAATTGCGGTAATCGGCGAATTTGGCAAAGAGCTCCTTGCATCTGATTCATGCTTGTAAAGTTTAAACTTTGTAGGCGTGCCCCTAAGCATATTGACACCACCCCAAGCTGTGCCAACCCAAATATTATTATCCTGATCGGCATATAATGAATTGATTGATGAACAGCTAAGCCTGGATGATGATTCACCCTGAGTGATTTCCTGAAATTGAAATTTTGCATTTAAAGAAAATGATCTTACTGAGAAATTCATTAAAAATTGCTCTGTACCAATCCAAATCTTTCCGGCATGATCTTCCTTAATAATACCAATGGAGTTATTACTTAACCCCGATGGATAGTTTATTAAATCCAAATGATTTGTTGTTTCGTTATACAGGTAACACCCTTTTGAAGTACCGATCCAGATTCTTCTAAAACTATCCTGATAAATTGTACGTATGAATTGGGAGTTGTCAGGTAAAACATAATAATATAGTTTTTTATCGCTAAAATCATACCTGTATAACCCATTCTGTTGAGTTCCAATCCAAAGACGGTTATTATCATCTTCGAGTAAACTCATAACATACAAGGGAGGTTGAATATTTTTTATTTTAGGAAGTGTCAAAGCATAAAACTTCTGTTCTTCCCAATTGAAATAGTTTACACCATTGCCATAAGTTCCAATCCAGGTCTTGTTTTTATCAATCCCAGAAGTCAGAAATGTAATATCATTGTAAACTAATTTTAGCGGACTTGTATTTTTTCGAACTTTAATAATGCTGTCAGATTTGTAATCATAGATATTTAATCCATCGGATGTGCCAGCCCATATGTTGCCATCAGGTGCCAGAAGAAGAGTTTGAGTATGGTTATGAGAGAGAGAATAACGACCGGAATTAACAGAAAAATGGGTGAAACTTTTTCCATCAAACTTATTAAGGCCTTCTTCGGAGGCAATCCAAATAAAGCCTTTTCGATCTTGCAGTATGTTGTAAATTAAATTGCTTGAAAGGCCTTGTTCTGTTGAGAATTTATTAATTTGATTTGATTCAATTTTTTGTGAAGATAACCTTGAGGCTATAGAAAAAAACAGAAACAAAAATAATATTTTGTAAGTAATGCGGGTTTGAGTTTTCATGATAATGATTTAATTATACAAAGAAAGGAATTTCGAATTAATCTACCAATATAATAAGATGTAAAATTTACTATTTGAGAGAATACCAATAAAATGTTACAATAGCAAAAGTAAATTATCAAATAAAGAAAGTAAATGTTTGTGGCTTTTGCGAAATTTGCATTTTAAAATAAGGGAAATAAAATTAGTTGAAATATCAACTCTTTGATTCATTTATTCATTTCCATTAGATTCTCATATAAACTTTAATTAATATGTAAAATTGATTAATGTGAATTGGTTTTACACCTAATATTTTATGCTTATCTCTTTGTAAGTATTATAATGAATTTATTTTCTATATGATATCGTTTAATACTAATCGTTTCTTATTACACAACCCTAAAATGGTACGAAATGACATCCTATCTATTGGATTAATCGCCTGGGTTGTTTTCAAGTTAAATAGATGGTGATAACATTTTAAATGAAACAAAACATTGTGATGATTCGTTGCTGAGAACCGGAAGATAAATTCTCTGTAATATATAAATTTTCTATAAAGTTTTGAGATAATTATAAGGATACTATCGGATATCCCGGATAGTGTACTAAAATAATCATTAATTATAAAGTTTTAGTTTAGAAAACTCAAAGTCATACGTTATTATTTTTTTTCTGAATTTTATAATGGATTAAATTCCAACAGCTTATTTTAATTTTAAACCACCACAATGATTATTTGTAAAAAAATATATTTATGACAAAACACCTTAAATTCCTGGCAACAGCATATTTTCTTATAACAGGTTGTTTTGTAGGAAATGCTCAAAAACAGGAAAATACTGAGCGCAAACAACTTTTCGATTACAGTTGGAAATTTAATTTAGGAGATACTCCAGCTGCCAGTGCCAACAATTTCGATGATAAGAACTGGAGAAATATTGATTTACCGCACGATTGGAGCATTGAAGGGAAATTAAACCCAAATAATCCTGTAGGAGGTGATGGAGGTTTCTTCCCTGCAGGCATTGGTTGGTACCGAAAAACCTTTACACTTCCTGCTCTATGGAAAGGTAAACGCATCTCAATGTATTTCGAAGGTGTTTACATGAATTCCGAGGTATTCATAAATGGGAAATCGCTTGGAATGCACCCATATGGTTATACAACCTTCAGTTACGACCTTACTCCAGATATCGACTTCAATAATGAAAATGTACTATCGGTAAAGGTTGATAATTCAATACAAAAGAATTGCAGGTGGTACAGTGGTTCCGGCATTTATCGTCATGTTTGGATGGTTGTTACCGACCCGATTCATGTTGCACAATGGGGTGTCGCAATTACAACTGCGGAAGTATCTTCTACAAAAGCAACTGTTCTGATAAAAACGAAGGTGAAAAACGAAACAAACTCTTCACAAAGCCTCGTTCTTAAAACTGCGCTTTTGAGTGGCAACGCAAAAAATGTTGGTAATAATCAACTGAAAGTAGAACTTTTACCTAATAGCGAAAAGGAAATTGCACAAACCATTATCGTATCAAAACCTTCGTTATGGTCACCCGAAACTCCCACTCTTTATGAGGCTCAAATACAAGTATTAAAGGATAAGAATGTGATGGACGATACCAAAACCAACTTTGGTATCCGTTCAATTAAATTCAGTCCGGCAAATGGTTTTCAACTTAACGGGAAAATAATAAAAATCAATGGCGGCTGCGTGCATCACGATAATGGATGTTTAGGTGCAGCGGCATTTGACCGTGCCGAAGAGCGTCGTGTTGAGCTGCTTAAAGCTGCCGGATTTAATGCAATCCGCACTTCTCACAATCCGCCATCAGAAGCATTTTTAGCTGCTTGCGACCGCTTGGGAATGATGGTAATAGACGAGGCATTTGATGGCTGGAAAGAACAAAAGAACAAATACGATTACGCTTCAATTTTTAATGAATGGTGGCAACGCGACCTTGAATCCATGGTATTGCGAGACAGGAATCATCCTTCCATTATTATGTGGAGCATTGGGAACGAAATAATTGAAAGAAAGAAACCCGAAGCAGTTGAAACGGCTAAAATGCTTTCCAATTGTATACGTAAAATCGACTTAACACGTCCTGTAACTTCTGCTATGACTACTTGGGATAATGATTGGGAAATATTCGACCCTCTAATGGCAACTCATGATGTTTGTGGATATAATTATGAACTTCAGCGTGCACCATTTGACCACTTAAGAGTCCCTTCTCGAATTATTGTTCAAACAGAATCATACCCGAAAGATGCTTTTGCAAATTGGAAGTTGGTGCGAAATAACAATTATGTCATAGGTGATTTTGTTTGGACCGCACTCGATTATCTGGGCGAATCAGGTATTGGCCGTTGGTATTATTCAGGCGATATTCCGGGAGAACATTGGGAAGGCAATTTGTTTCCCTGGCATGGTGCATATTGTGGCGATATTGATTTGACAGGGTGGAGAAAGCCTATATCGCATTATCGCAACATGTTATATAATAATAAGGAAAAGCTCTATATGGCAGTTCGGGAGCCTGAACCGGAGCCCATTGAAATTAAAGTAACTAAATGGGCTGTTTGGCCAACATGGGAAAGTTGGACATGGCCGGGTTTTGAAGGTAAAGGCATACAAGTTGAAATCTATTCCAGGTATCCTAAGGTTCGACTTTACCAAAATAATAAATTCATTGGTGAAAATGCCACAACAGAAGAACAACAGTTTAAAGCTACGTTTACTGTTCCTTATGCTTCAGGTGAGTTAAGAGCTGTTGGAATATCGGATAATAAAGAAGTGGAAACAACCACCTTAAGAACATCTGGAAGTGCTGCCAGGTTTAAACTATCAGCCGACCGTTCAACAATTGTGGCCAATGGTCAGGATTTATCATTTGTAACTGTTGAAGTAACGGATAACAATGGAATTATTCAACCCAATTGCGAAAATAAATTACAATTCAATATCAATGGTCCCGGAGTAATTGCAGGAGTTGATAATGCCAATCTTAAAGACATTGATTCATATGTTGGTTCTACGCGTAAAGCCTGGCATGGGCGTGCACTTGTTGTTATCAGAAGTACAAAAAATGCAGGTGACATAAAGCTAACAGTAAGTTCACCAGGCTTAACTGATGCTGTTGCACACATTAATTCTAAAAAAAAATAATTACGAACTATAAACCATGAGATTTCTGAGATTATTTACAATAATTTTACTCGTATTCGTAACATCAACTATTTATTCTACGATAATTCCTGTGGATTTACGTTGTGACTTTTGGGCTAACCCCCAAGGCATTGATGTGTCAAATCCCGTATTAAGTTGGACGATTAAAGCCAACGCCGAAAAACGTGCCATGCGTCAGACTGCTTACGAGGTTATGGTAGCTTCGTCTTTTGAAACGCTAATTAGTAACAAAGGCGATATGTGGAATTCGGGAAAAGTATCATCTGACAAAATGGGACAGATTGAATATAAAGGGAAGCCTCTTCAATCGAGCCAGCACTGTTGGTGGAAAGTAAGAATTTGGGACGAGAAAGGAATTGAATCGGCATGGAGCGAACCGGCTCAGTGGACAATGGGCATACTTAACGCTAACGACTGGAAAGCCCGGTGGGTTACTGCCGTTGGTGCCGAAAAGTATGCACATCAATACAAATCGGCCAGGAGTGATTTCAATCAAAAGCGCGATTTAGCTGAGTTTCGTAAATTTAGTCCAAAGCCCGAAGACACAAACTATTCCTCGATGCTATTACGTAAAGAGTTTAATGCAGCACCCAAATTAAAACGTGCAGTTGTACATGTAAGTGGTATGGGTCAATACGAGCTTTTTATAAATGGCAGCAAAATTGGTGATTACATTCTCGCCCCCGGTTGGTCTTATTATCCCAAAACTGTTTTGTTTGATACTTACGAAGTAACGTCACAAATCAAAACCGGAGATAATGCCATTGGGTTAATACTGGGTAATTGTATGTACAATATACAACCAGACTCAGTAAGGTATGTTAAGTTTTTGGGTTCATACGGTCCATTAAAAGCAATTGTGCAAATGCGTCTCGAGTATGAAGATGGCTCTGTGAAAATTATTGTCACTGATAAAAGCTGGCAGGTTGCCCCCGGTCCAGTCACCTATTCAAACTTTTATGGTGGCGAAGATTTTGATGCACGATTACTGCCTAAAGGCTGGAATCAATCATCTTTTAAAGGTGATGAACGCTGGAATACAGCTGTCGAATGTAAAGGACCCGGAGGCGAACTCAAAGGTTTGTCATGTTCAGCTCCACCAATAAAGGCCATTGAGCCTTTGGCTCCAATCAAAATCAATAAAATCAGACCAAATATTTGGGTGTATGACCTTGGACAAAATGCTTCTATCATGCCGCAAATAAGTGTTAAAGGTATGCCCGGAGCGTATGTGCGGATTATACCATCAGAGTTATTAAAAAGTGATGGAACAGTTGATCGTACATCGGCAACTCAGGATGGCGTACGTCCTGCCTGGTGGCAATATACACTATCTTCAAGGGATACAGAAAACTGGTTCCCTCAATTTTTCTATCAGGGCGGGCGCTATTTACAGGTGGAATTATTTCCGGCGAAAGGCGATAGTATTTTACCTGCCATTTTATCACTTAATGGAGTGGTAGTACATTCATCTGCCGGGCATATCGGGGATTTTTCATGTTCCAACAACCTTTTTAATCGAATTTACTCCCTGGTTCGCTGGGCTCAACGAAGCAATATGATGTCGATATTGACCGACTGCCCACAACGCGAAAAACAAAGTTGGTTGGAGCAATACCATCTGAATGGCCCGTCGCTTCGATATAACTTTGATTTACTGCCAACTTTCCGAAAAGGAATGAACGATATGGCAGATGGCCAGGTTAGCAACGGTTTGATTCCATGTATTGCTCCCGGATTTTTCTATGCAGGCAAGGAAATAATTGACAATCCTATGTTTAATTCGGCTGAATGGGGAAGTGCGTTTATAATTGCTCCGTGGCAACAATATCTTTTTTCGGGTGATGTATCGTTGCTGAGCAGATATTATGCCAAAATGAAACGATATGTCGCTTTTCTTGATTCAACGGCTAAAAATAATATTATTACTATTGGACTTGGTGATTGGTACGATATTGGCCCAAAACCGGCATGGGGTTCGCAGCTTACACCGATTGAATTTACCGGAACTGCAATCTTCTTTTATGACAATGAGATAATGGCAAAAATAGCTTCGCTTCTTGGAAAAACAGGTGATGCTAAGTTCTATCAACAACGCACTGAAACCATTCGCCAATCTTTCAACAAAGAGTTTTACAAACCTGAGAAAGGTATATATTCCACGGGTTCTAATACTACACTTGCCATCCCTTTATTTCTGAATATTGCAGAACCACAAAATCGCAAAATACTTATTGACTCTTTGGTTTCAGATATTCGTCACCGCGGTAATGCTTTCACATCAGGCGAAGTTGGATATCGCTTTCTGTTGGGTGCACTGGCTATGGAAGGGCATTCCGACGTTATTTATGATATGAATAATCAGTCTGATAAACCCGGTTATGGCTTTCAGCTAAAAATGGGTGCCACTTCGCTTACCGAAAAATGGGATGCCAGTGTCGGTAGTTTTGGATCGCAAAATCATTTTATGTCAGGCCAGATAAACGAATGGTTCTTTCATGATTTAGTAGGAATTGGTGTTGAGGCCGATGGTGCAGGTTTTCGGAAATCAATTATTAAACCTACTCCGGTTGGCGACCTTAAATGGGTAAAAGGATCCTATAAAACAGTGAGCGGACTTATTTCTGTTGATTGGACACGCAACAAAGATATTTTCACACTCAACATCATTATTCCAGCCAACACCATTGCTACAGTTTATGTGCCTGCCAACAATGAAAAAAATGTTTCCGAAAGTGGTAAATGCGCAGCAAAATCAACCGGGGTTAAGTTCCTGCACATGGAAAATGGCAAAGCTGTTTATGAAGTGGGCTCTGGAGAATATAAATTTGAGTCGTGCTTATAAGTTATTTGAATTATAAATGAAAAAATAATAATTGGTCATTATGAATCTACATCCATTAAAATCTTACTTGCCTGATAATAAACTTATCCAACTTAGAATTTGGCTTTCACTGCTACTTATTTATTCTTCAATCACTGTTTTTGCAGCCGAAGCAGGCTTGGGCAAACATGATCCATTGAAACCCGATGTTTGCAAATTTGTGGTGGATAGTAATCTGAAATATCAAACTATTGATAATTTTAGTGCGTCCGATGGCTGGAGCATGCAGTTTATTGGATTGTGGCCGAAAGAGAAACAGGAAAAAATGGCCGATTGGCTTTTTAGTACAGAAAATGATTCAAAAGGACAACCCAAAGGTATCGGATTGTCCCTGTGGCGTTTCAATATAGGCACCGGCAGTGCAGAGCAAGGAGACTCCAGTCAGATTGATAATGTTTGGACCCGTTCAGAATGTTTTATGAAACCCGATGGTACCTACGATTGGAATAAACAGGAAGGTCAACGGAATTTCATGAAATTAGCCAAACAACGAGGAGTAAACCAGTTTCTGGGTTTTATACTTTCAGCACCGGTTTACTGGACTCAGAACCGATTGGCAACTAATACAGGTAGGGATGCTTCATTCAACCTGAAGCAAAATCACTACAAGGATTTTGCACGTTTTCTTGCTGATGTAATTAAAGGTTTGGATAAGCATGATGGAATCAAACTCAATTATGTTTGCCCGTTTAACGAACCTGATGGACATTGGAACTGGATTGGTCCGAAACAGGAGGGAACTCCTGCAACAAAATATGAAATAGCTAAAACTGTTCGATTGATAGGAACTGAATTCGCTTTACAAAAAATAGATACTAAAATTCTTGTTTCGGAATCATTCGATTATAATTGTATGTACCGGGTTCATCCAATGGTTCATGCAGACCGTGGATTTCAGATTCAATCCTTCTTTAGGCCAGATAGTGTTTCGACTTATATAGGTGGCGTTCCCAATGTACCACGATTAATGGCAGCACACAGTTACTGGACCAACACACCGCTTACTGATTTGCGGAAAATCCGAATTGAAATGGCTAGGGAGTTAAATAATAATAAGGTTAGATTCTGGCAAACTGAGCTTTGTATTATGAGCAACGATAAAGAAATTGGCGGAGGGGGCGGCAAAGACCTGACTATGAAAACGGCTTTATATATTGCCCGGGTAATTCATCACGATTTGGTCTATGCAAACGCTTCCGCCTGGCAATGGTGGCGTTCGGTAGCTACTGGGGATTACAAAGATGGTTTAATTTATGCAAATGCCGATAAAACACTGATTGATGGGACTTATACCGATTCTAAATTGATGTGGATTCTTGGAAATTATAGCAGGTTTATTCGTCCGGGAGCTAAAAGATTAGGAGTTACATCATTCAATAAAAAGGGTGAAATAATTTCAGAAGGTGATACCGATCCTTATGCTTTGATGATTTCTGCTTACAACAATAGTGACCACGTACCCGTAGTGGTAGTAATTAATTACAGTGATAAAGCGAGAACCTTCGAATTGAATTGGAGAGGAAATGCACCCGGAAATTGGACTCCTTATTGTACAAATGATATGAAAGATGCAAACCTGATGCCATTATCGAAAATTAAATATGGAAATGAAATAATTATTCCCGCCAGATCGGTAATCACTTATGTTGGAAATAAAAAAATATAAAAATATAATTAGTATGAAACGGACATTGTGTTTTGTAGTTGTTGCATTAATTTTATGCACAACGTTTGTTCAAGGCAAGCCTCAATTTGGTAAGGCAGAGTTGTTTAATGACAATTGGAAATTCTCTCTCTCGGATGTAAAAGAAGCTTCAAATCCATCATTGGATGATTCGAAATGGACAAAATTGAATCTCCCGCATGATTGGAGTATCGAAGGTATTTATAGTCCGGATAAAGCCAGTTGCACTGGCTATCTACCGGGTGGAATTGGCTGGTATCGTAAAACGTTTATTGTTCCCGAATCAGAAAAAGGAAATAAGACCTTTATCTATTTTGAAGGTGTCTATAATCACAGTGAAGTGTTTATAAACGGAACTTCAATAGGAAAACGTCCGAATGGCTACATCTCCTTTATGTATGATCTGACACCCTATCTAAAGTATGGAAAAGAAAATATAGTGGCGGTTCGTGTTGATCATTCCCTGGAAAGAGATTCACGCTGGTATTCAGGTTCCGGTATTTATCGGGACACATATCTGGTTTCCGCTTCACCGGTACATCTTGATTTGTGGGGAGTTTATTTCAAAGCTTCCAGTGTCACGAATAAAAAAGCAGAAGTATCGGTTCAAACGACTGTAAATAATGGGTTGAATAAAATAACCGATGTTAGAATATTGAATGAAATAGTAGAACCAAAAACCGGGAAAGTTATAACTTCCGCTACTAAAGATATGAAGATTCATGCACAACTAAAAGCTGAATTTCAACAAATACTGACGATTCCGTCTCCGAAAATCTGGTCAATTGAGACTCCCAATTTATATATACTTCGTACTAAGGTAATGCGGGATAAAAAGATAATAGACCAAAATGCACAGGAAATCGGGCTTCGTACACTGACATTTGATCCCGATAAAGGTTTTGCTTTAAATGGAGTATGGACTAAAGTAAAAGGTGTTTGCATTCATCATGATGCAGGTTGTCTGGGCTCAGCGGTTCCACGTGAAGTGTGGAAACGAAGATTAATTACCCTCAAGGAAACAGGTTGCAATGCTATCCGGTTAAGTCACAATCCACAGGCACCTGATATCTATGAATTGTGCGATGAACTTGGATTATTGGTTATGGACGAAGCCTTTGATGAATGGGAATTTGCAAAAAGGAAATGGATAACAGGATGGAATGTCGGAACTCCTGAATTTCAGGGAGCGGCATCTTATTTTAATGAATGGAGCGATAGAGACCTGACAGACATGATTCTCCGTGATCGGAATCATGCATCAATAATTATGTGGAGCATTGGCAATGAAGTGGATTATCCTAACGATCCGTATTCTCATCCGGTACTTGACCATGCAAATATCAATCAACCTGTTTTGGGCGAATATTTGCCCGATCATCCTAAAGCTGAAAGGTTAGGTGTTATTGCCAAAAGACTGGCAGCAATTGTTCGCAGCCTGGATACATCCCGTCCGGTTACAGCTGCACTAGCAGGTGTTGTAATGTCCAATGAAACTGATTATCCTTTTGTGCTGGATATCACAGGATATAATTACACTGAAGATCGCTATGCCCAGGATCATGCCAAATATCCTAAGCGTGTTATTTATGGCAGTGAAAATGGGAACAGCATGGAATCCTGGAAAGCAGTCCGTGATAATAAGTATATCTTTGGACAATTTATCTGGACCGGAATTGACTATTTAGGAGAATCGGGTGCCTGGCCTTCAAGAGGGTTTTATTCCGGATTTATCGATTTTGGTGGATTCCTGAAACCACGTGGACATTTCCGTCAGGCTTTATGGGATACAAAACCGGTTACATATATTGGGTCTTACCCGCAACCATCCGATAAAAGTCAGTTGTCAACCGATGCCTGGCCTATTTGGAATTACAAAGATGGTGAAATGGTACGCGTTGTCTGCTACACAAATTCCCCTAAATCTAAATTGATGCTGAACAATAAACAAGTAGGAGAAATTAAGAGTTTAGACGATAATACCGGAGTGATTTATTGGGATATTCCTTTTCAGGAAGGAAAATTAAAAGTGGTGGGTATGGACAATGATAATCATCAAACTTGTCAATTTGAGTTGCAATCATCTGGTCGTCCTTATTCGATTAAAATCCTTTCTGATATGAAATCGATAAAGAAAGACAAAGGATTAGCACAAGTTGTTGCTCAGGTTGTAGACGAAAATGGAATTCCTGTTATGATTTCGGAAGATGAAATTACCTGCACCATTGATGGACAGGCAAAATTACTTGGACTCGAAGCAAGTAATAATTCTGATATGGGAGATTATACCGATAATGTTCAGCATGCCTATCACGGACGATTAATAGCATATATCCAGGCAACCGGTACAGTTGGGAAGATAACTGTCAAATTTACTGCGCCTTGGTTGAAAGAAGGCAGTGTTATTATTGAATCAGTTGAATAACATACAAATCAATAATATAATTTAAGAATTAGAGGCGAGATATAAATCTCAATTTTAGCTATAATAATAGATGGATAAGTTGTAGGAAAAACGCTGACAGCGTGCTTGCACCTGTCAGCGTTAATTGAATCAATTGAGAGAAAATAATAAAGCCATTTTCAAACTTGTGTTGAAAATGGCTTTTAAGTTTCAGTAATGATTAGATTCAATCCGGAAGCATCTTCCAACTTCATTGTGAAAAGCAGTCTTTCTCTTGATGCATTTCAGGATCAGATTCTTGTGGGGACTGGTACTATGTCGTCTTTTAATCAGTTTGTTTTAGCCTGATTACCAGTTTATTGTTTCCATTTTATTTTCCTTCAAATACTGGTTTGTCAGTGAGAAGTGGTTATTCCCAATAAATCCACGATATGCAGATAGGGGAGAGGGGTGAACCGATTTCAATACCAAATGTCTGGTGGAATCAATGAAAGCACCTTTCTTTTGCGCATAGGAACCCCAGAGCATAAATACCAGATGTTCTTTTTCGGAGGCAAGTTTGTGTATCACGGCATCTGTAAAAGTTTCCCACCCTTTGCCCTGATGGGATGCTGCCATGTGTGCCTGAACGGTCAGGGTGGCGTTCAATAATAGTACTCCTTGCTGTGCCCAACGTATCAGGTTCCCGCTTTCAGGAGCTGAAACTCCTAAGTCACGTTCTATTTCCTTAAAGATATTGAGTAAGGAAGGCGGAAATGCAACCCCATCATTCACCGAAAAACATAACCCATGAGCCTGTCCATCTCCATGATACGGATCCTGCCCAATAATGACAACCTTAACCTTATCAAACGGACATTGGTCGAATGCATTAAAGATAAGATTTGCCGGTGGAAATGTAAGCCTGGCTTTGTATTCATTTCGTACAAAATCTGTCAGTACTGCAAAATAGTCTTTCTCAAATTCATCCTGCAGTTCGGTTTTCCAGGATTGTTCTATCTTCACGTCCATGAGGTTTGGTTGATTAGTTAATTAGTTGATTGGTTAATTAGTTAATTGGTTGAGTAAGTTGATTGGTTAATTAGGTTGATTAAGTTGTACTGACATTTGCAAAAGATTCATCAGTTTAACGCAAAACACGGAACACGGAACACGGAACACTGAACGCGAAACCTTTCAAACTTCAAACCTTTCAAACTCTCAAACCTTTCAAACCTTTCAAACTCTTCAAACTCTTTCTTTCACCGCCTTCGCCAGTTGCTCCATAGCTTGCTTGAGGATTAATCTTGAACAGGCCACATTGAGCCTTAAATGATATTCTCCGCCGGGTCCGAAGGTAGTTCCTTTGTTGAGGCCTAAACCGGCTTTCCTGGCAAAGAAATCAAACAACTCATCTGTTTCCATGCCCAGCTCCTTACAGTTTAACCACACTAAAAATGAGGCTTCGGGATACATCGGTTTGATCTGAGGGATATTTGTTTTCAAAAAATCAACTACATAGTCAATGTTCCCCTGTACATAGTCAAGCATTTGTTTGCGCCATTCTTCCCCTTTTTCATACGCAGCCACCGTTGCTGCATAGGCAAAGATATTACCTCCTATTAATTCGGAAGCTTCCAGGAAATCTACAAACTTGTGACGCAATACGTCATTGGGAATGATATATGATGAGCTGATAAGCCCCGGCATATTAAAAGTCTTGCTCGGTGCCATAAAGGTCAGGCTTATCCGGGCTGCAGATTCGCTCACAGCAGCAAATGGAACGTGTTTATGACCATCCAATACCATATCGGCATGGATCTCATCGGATACAACAATAATATTATGTTTTGCACAAATATCAGCCAGTTGTTTCAATGTTTCTTCCGGCCATACCCGACCGCCCGGATTATGGGGGTTGCAAAGGATAAACAGTTTTGTGTTTGGAGTAATCTTCCTTTCCAGGTCTTCAAAATCCATTTCATATTTCCCGTTAACCAACTTCAGAGGATTGTTGATCAGCTCCCTATTGTTGTTCTTTACCACATGGAAGAACGGATAATACACCGGGGGCTGTACAATCACTGCGTCACCCGGAACCGTCAGTGACTGGACTGCAAATGCAAGACCCGGTACAATACCCGGTAAGAATCCAATCCAGGAACGTTTGACTTCCCATTGGTGATGATCACTAATCCAATTCATCAATGATGGATAGAATTCTTTGGGTGGCATGGAGTAACCCAGGATAGGATGTTCACATCGTTCACGTATGGCTTCAAAGATAAAGTCTGGTGTCCGGAAATCCATATCGGCTACCCAAAGGGGTAACACATCTTCAGAACCGTAAAGTGCTTTACAACGCTCTATCTTAATAGCACCGGTGTTACGACGGTCAATGATTTCGTCAAAATTATAGTTCATTTGTTTACGGGTTATTTAGTTATTTCTTCTATCGGGTTACCAATACTGGCATTGGGTATCGGGATATTCAGTATCCTTGCAATGGTAGCAGCTATATCCGTTGTCTGGTATGATGTTGTTATGGTTTGTGGCTTTATCTTACCACCATAAAAGTACACTGGAGTATACGAAACTATTGCATTCGATTCGCCTACCGGATTATTCTTATTGTCCACTTCCAGCCAACCCGGCATTAGGGTAATGATCACATCGCCTACACAATTTTTGTTGGTCGAATTACGGATTCTTTCCATTTCTGAGTTTACATTTCCGCCCATATTCAGCACCTGTGATGATGGAAGTGCTGATTGTATTCCTTCAAAGTCAGCCATAAAGTCGGCTACGGTCTGTTGTACTGTCCTGAAATTTAGTTTTTTCTCTTCTATCTTTTCTTTATTCAGGAATATATTCTTACCATAATAGCCTGAGATCCATTTTTGTTGCCCGTATACAGCCATTAAATAGGAGCTAAGTAATGCCAGTGAACGGTCGGCATTGTAATAACCAGCCGGTATTTTATTTTCACCCAGTTCATTCGGCGAGTGTACACCGGTCTGATTGCCAAACATGAATATCAAAGTTTTATTAAGCCCCACTTTACTGTCGATTTTTTGAAGCAGGTTTTGAATGTCTTTATCAAGGCGCAGATACATATCTTCTTTTTCAGCGGATTGAAGGGCAGTGGTTTTTTCATACGGAGTGCGAACGCTGAACTGAAGCATGAGCATATCCGGATAAATATCACTTCCCAATTGTTCTTCATTCAGTATTTTTAATCCCAGTTCAGCTACCAGGCTGTTTGCTGCCGGAGTATTCCGTAGAATGGAGGCAGCTGAATTCTTATTTCTTTTTGAGCTTGGGTCATAAATAAAACCTGTCTTCTTTTCTTCTTTTGCAGGTCTTGAAAGATAAGTGTTGATATTGAATAATGGTTCCCATAAACGGGCGGCTTGATTTTTAAAAGACCCGTTTACATTCATTTCATCAGCCCAATGGGAAAGTCCATCTTTGTAATAACCGGTTGTAATCCATTTCATGTTTACATCATCCATCCAGGCTACGCTATTGGCAGTGTGTCCACCCAACATGATTGCTTCTTCTGCTCCCTGGGCAACCGCATAGCTCTTTGATTTTCCGGGATATGCCAGCATCAGCTCGTCCACTATGGTACTCGAAAGCAATTTATGAGCCGATAAAGTCTGGCTGGTACCAATCCCTACCTGGCCATCATCCTGTAAAATAGATTGTATTTCTTCCTCACCACGGTTGTAGAATTGATTCCCCGTGATTCCATTATAATAGGGTATTGAACCTGTCATCACTGAGGCAATATCGGAAGCATTACCCGCAGAAACTAAATTATAGGATACATTCATGCAGCTTCCACCCTGGCTGATGATCTTCTTAAAACCATTGGGGTCAAAGTAATTCCAGAGCAAGTCCATGTGTCTTTGTTGCAGTCCATCAATCATGATACCAATAACCAGCTTTGGTCGTTCAGTAGCAGCCGGCTGGGCACTAAGGCTCATACCCAGAATATAGAATGCAGTTGTTATAAAAATATATTTTAGGGAAAGTCTCATTTAAATAGTGAATAGTTTATAGAAAATAGTTTATAGAAAATAAGTAGTATAAACTAAATATTGTCCTGTTTTATTTCTTGAAAAATACGACTAAAATAGCTTTTCTAAATAAAGGAAAAAGGGTTTTAATAAAGGGGAATTAAGTTTTATACGAAGGGTTAATATCTAAAATAAGGGCTTTGAATTAAAAACCTTATTTTTGTTTTTTAACCCTTAGTAGAAATATTACGCATAAAAAATCTAACCCTTATTCCCTTATTTAAATTAAAATAATACGACATTATTTAGTTTCAGTTACTAAGTTTATAGTTTAGAGAAAATGGTAAATAGTAAATTACAAAATAGTAAATTACTAAATGGTAAATAGTAAATGAATAAATTGTAAATTAAAGAATTCCTTTCGTACTCGGCAATTCGTATTGGTATATATCCCTTTTCACTGCCATTTTAATTGACTTAGCCAATGCTTTAAAGATGCCCTCGATTTTATGGTGTTCGTTATCACCTTCCGCTTTTATATTCAGGTTCATTTTAGCTGCATCACTGAATGACTTGAAGAAATGCAGGATCATTTCGGTTGGCAGATCCCCCACATATTCACGTTTGAATTCAACATCGTAAACTAACCAGGCTCGTCCTCCGAAATCCAGGGCTACAGAGCACAGGCAATCATCCATGGGCAGGTAGAAACCATAACGCTCAATACCGCGTTTATTGCCCAATGCTTTCCCAAAAGCTTCTCCCAATGCAATGGCGGTATCCTCAATGGTATGATGTTCATCCACTTGCAGGTCGCCATTTACCTTGATGGTCAGGTTGGAACCCGAATGCTTGCCTATCTGCTCCAACATGTGGTCAAAGAATTTTAATCCGGTATCAATGTCGCATTTCCCTGAACCATCGAGGTTTAACTCTATCAGGATATCAGTCTCTTTGGTTGTTCGCTTGATGGTGGCAGTCCGTTCACCTGCAAAAAGGAATTCAGTTATCCTGTCCCAACTCATGGTCTGCAAGGCACAATACTCAAACAATCCTTTTTCTTTCAGGATCTCGATGTCCTCACTGATATAAATGGCTTTACAACCCAGATTCTTTGCTAATTCCACATCTGTATACCTGTCACCGATAACAAATGAGTTTTCAAGGTCGTAATCCTCTGTAAAGTATTCGGTAAGCAGGGCAGTACCCGGTTTACGGGTTGGCAGGTTATCTTCAGGGAACGAAGTATCTATAAAGATCTTGTCAAACTGAATATCTTCGTTTGCAAGGGTCTGTAAGAATTTAGCCTGAACACTATCAAAATTAGCCTGTGGATAAACGTCTGTTCCAAGTCCATCCTGGTTGGTTACCAATGCCCATTCAAAATCAAGTTTCTGGCGTATAAAATACAGGTTGCGCAATACACCCGGCAGGAATTCCATTTGTTCCAGCGTATCTACCTGGTAGGTTACGTCCGGTTCAAGGATGATGGTACCATCGCGGTCAATGAAAAGCACTTTCTTTTTGATTCTATCTGCCATAATTCTAATTATTATCAATTTAATATACAGTACAAAAATAGTTTATTTTTTGGTCAATTAAAATAGCTGGTGTTTGACTGAAATCTATCAAACCCGGTCTTGTTCCCCTTTAGGGGTTAGGGGTTACTCCAATTCCGGCTTCAGGAACCTTCCCGTTTCACTGGTCGGATGGTTGGCAATTTCCTGCGGGGTACCGGTACAAATTACCATTCCTCCTGCGGCTCCACCTTCCGGGCCAATGTCAATGATATAATCGGCTGTCTTTATCACGTCCATGTTATGCTCAATAATGATCACTGTATTTCCTTTGTTAGCGAGCCTGTTCAATACCCCAAGCAACACCCTGATATCTTCGAAATGCAACCCGGTAGTGGGTTCATCCAGAATGTACAGGGTTTTTCCGGTATCCCGTTTGGATAGTTCGGTAGCAAGCTTTACCCGCTGGCTTTCTCCTCCCGAGAGCGTGGTGCTTGATTGTCCGAGTTTGATATAGCCGAGCCCAACATCCTGCAAAGTCTGTATCCTGTTCAGTATCGATGGTTGGTTCTCAAAGAATTCCACTGCCTGGTTGATGGTCATATCCAGTACATCGGCTATTGATTTTCCCTTAAAACGTACTTCCAGCGTCTCCTTATTATACCGTTTGCCATTGCAGCTTTCGCAGGGCACGTATACATCCGGAAGGAAATTCATTTCAATGGTTTTGTACCCGTTACCACCGCACACTTCACAGCGGCCACCGGCTGTATTAAATGAGAATCGTCCGGGCTTGTAACCCCTAATCTTTGCTTCGGGCAAGGTGACAAATACATTCCGTATATCGGAGAAAACCCCGGTATAGGTAGCCGGATTTGATCGTGGTGTACGGCCAATAGGTGACTGGTCAACTTCCACTACCTTGTCAATGTGTTCCAGGCCTTCCACGCTGTCATAAGGCAACGGGTCCTGCAAGGATCGGTAGAAGCTCTGGCTGAGTATCGGATGCAGGGTTTCGTTTATCAAAGTCGATTTACCACTCCCCGAGACACCTGTAACACAGATCATCTTCCCGAGTGGAAACGATACATTGATATTTTTCAGGTTATTGCCCCGTGCACCCTTGATGGTAATGTGTTCTCCATTTCCGGGACGAAGTTTATCAGGTATTTCTATCCGTTTTTTACCATTCAGGTAGTCTGATGTCAATGTATTTGCTTTCAGCATTTCCTGCGGGGTACCCGAGAAGACTACTTCACCTCCCAATCGGCCTGCATGAGGACCAAGGTCCACCACATAATCGGCTGCCATCATCATGTCCTTGTCGTGTTCCACCACAATCACCGAATTCCCCGTATCACGCAGTTGTTTTAACGAATGGATCAACCGTTGGTTGTCACGTTGATGCAACCCGATACTGGGCTCATCGAGTATATAAAGCACATTCACCAGTTGCGACCCTATTTGTGTTGCCAGTCGGATACGCTGGCTTTCACCACCTGATAGTGACTGTGAGCTTCGATTTAGTGAAAGGTAAGTCAATCCTACATCCAATAAGAATTGTAGTCTGGTACGTATTTCTTTTAAAATTTCAATGGCAATAGCTTTTTGCTTTTCCGAAAGATATTGTTCCACGGTTTCCAGCCAGGTGGATAATTCGGCAATATCCATGGCAGCCAATTCGGCAATATTCTTATCATGCATCCTGAAATGCAGCGATTCTTTGCGTAATCTGGCACCGTTGCATTCCGGGCAAACAATGGACTTGGAATACTGGTTCGCCCACTTTTGTTCGGTTGCTGATGCCCCGTTCTCAGTCTGCATTTCAATGTATTTCAGGATTCCGTCGTAACTCAGGAAATAATTGGTCCCGATGGACTGGTTTTTAATGTGCAGTCTTTCTTCCGTACCGTTCATGATTTCGTCCATCGCGTCATCAGGTATATCCAGGACTGGGGTCTTCAGCGTGCAATCGTATTTTTCGAGGATGGCTTCTATCTGCCAGAATATGGTGCTGCTTTTATGTTTACCCAACGGAGCGATAGCGCCATTATAGATGCTTATCTTCTTGTCGGGAACTATTTTGTCCATGTCAATCTGATTCACATAACCCAGCCCTTTGCAATGAGCACAGGCACCATGGGGTGAATTGAATGAGAAATTATGAGGAGCCGGTTCATCATACGATATCCCACTGGTAGGACACATCAGCATCTTGCTGAAATAACGTGCTACGTCAGTATCTTTCTCAAGCAACATGACAATACCGTTGCCCTGTTGCATGGCTTTTTGCATCGATTCCTTCAACCGTTTCCGGTCTTTTTCGGATACCAGCAATTTGTCAATCACCACTTCAATATCATGGTTCTTGTACCGGTCCACTTTCAGGCCATGGGTTGCTTCCCTGATTTCACCATCAATGCGGACGTTCAGGTAACCCTTCTTACGTATTTGCTCAAACAATTCCTTGTAATGTCCCTTACGCCCACGAACCAATGGTGCCAGCAGAAATGTTTTCTTGCCTTCATAATCCTGCAGGATCAGGTCCACAATCTGGTCTTCCGAATATTTTACCATCTTCTCACCGGTAACGTATGAAAATGCTTCCCCGGCACGTGCAAACAGCAAACGCAGGAAATCATAGATCTCCGTAGTAGTACCCACTGTCGATCGTGGATTCTTATTGGTGGTTTTTTGTTCAATGGAGATGACCGGACTCAAGCCGGTAATCTTATCCACATCGGGACGTTCCATGTTGCCCAGGAAGCTACGGGCATAGGCCGAGAATGTCTCAATATATCTTCTCTGCCCTTCAGCGAAAATAGTATCGAAAGCCAGAGATGATTTTCCACTGCCGCTCAGTCCTGTAATCACAGTCAGGGCGTCGCGTGGTATAGAAACATCGATATTTTTTAAATTGTGAACCCGTGCTCCGATTACTTCTACTTTCTCAGTAGCTTCGAGGGGTTGTATGTCGTTATTTGTTGTCAAGACTGAATATACTTAGTGAAAAATCGTTTTTTAAATTAACTTGCAAAGATACGAAATTTTAAACGAGCAGGCAACGTAAAAGGTTTGTATGTAAACATTAAAAAACCGGAAACAGTTTTCTGTTTCCGGTCAGGTAAGGCAGGCAATAAATCAACCTGTTATTTTAATCTTGTTTTCCAGATAGTTGTGAATGAATGCTGATACAATTTTCTGGTAAATACCCCCATTTCTATATCTTTTTACACTTGCACCCAACGCGTCGAATTATGATAATTTGTCACTTTGCAGGAGCAATCACTATCACCCTCGGACAAAGTGAATGCAAGAGCAAAACCTGCTGAATACACATCAACCATCAATAGCCCATAAACTATCAGAATCAGAATTTTCAGAATTTAAAAATTATCAGAATGAGGACAGATCTTTTCTTATTCTTTTCTCTTCATGCCAACTCTTATTCTGTAAATTCAATAATTCTGTGAATACTGATTCTGACAATTAGTTTGCTGCCTCAACCTGGTTGCCAGTCTCCGTTAGCACTAAAATATCAGCTTTCAATTCGGCAAGTGTCGAATTTATGAGCACACTGTCAGATTTGTGCTTCAGTCTTTCTATGTTCCAGGTTACTATTCTTATTTTTTTGCTGCAGTTGCTATCTCTATGCGTTTCTGGATATCCATTTTAATGTGAAATTTATCCATGCAAATGAAGTGAAAGTTTTTTATACTATTTGTATTTATCGGATTATAAATCCCTATAAAACATGTTGCTGGGATTGCAAATCCCAGCAACAGGCATAACCATTTTCTCATTTAATGAAGAACATATACGGAAGGACGGAGACTTCATGTTGGGTCGTTCCGACCACACGAAGTCCTATGTATTAGGGGTTTGTTTTTTATTTTTTAATTCTTAAAGTATACTATTTTCTTCTTTTGGACTATCGTAAAAAAATAATAATAACCATAATCAGTTCGAAAATCATAATAAATACATTCATTATCATTATATGAATAATTTTTATATTCTCTAACTAATATTCCTTTATTATCATAACTCTTAAAACCATTTTCACGTCCAAGTGAATCATATGTGTATATGTTCTTTGATTGTTCATTTTCATGCAAATCATATATAATTCTACTTGTTAATTTGTCTTTATTGTAGGATTTGTCGTAGAAAGTGATTTTATACTTATTAGATGAGATTAATTTATTGTCTGAAAAAGCATCACGATAGTAAGTACATTCATTGTCATTATAAGTATAATTCTTATCATTATATATAAATGAAACATGTCCGGAATTAGAATAGCCTATTTCGCGTCTATTAATATCATATAAATAGTTTTCCTGATATATAACCGTATGTCCATCTTCTTTGTATACTGTTTTTGTTTTGATTTTATTGTCAATGGAGTTGTCAAGATATTCGATTGATACAAATACTCTTTGGTTGGCCACAGAATCAATAAAAGTACAATAATTCTGATTGTAAGAATAATAGTTACTTTTTTCTACTAGATTACCATAAGCGTAAGTTGTAATACCAATTTCCCGACCTTTTTCATCAAATAAATAATTTTGTTTATATATTTCACTTACGCTATCAACATCAAATTCAATATAAGAAAGAACCTTTCCTCTATTCCAATTAACTTTATTCTCAGTCAGTTGAATAGTATTGTTGCATGAGTTTAATACAAGTACTATCAAAATCAAAGAGGCGACAGTTATAGATTTTGTCATATATTTATTTCTTTTTCTACTAATAGGGGATTTCTTCATTTTATTTGAGTTTAAGAGCTTGATACTTTAATGTAGTCTTGTTTTTCTTTTTTCTAAACTTGCCCCTAACGACCGAGGCTATGCGCACCTGCGGTTTGCGGGAGCTTCAATTTCGCAAAGCGATAAAGTGAATGCGGGAGCAAAACCTGCTAAATGCATGTCAGACATCCAACTATCCCTAAACTGTCAGAATCAGAATTTCCAGAATTTAAAAATTATCAGAATGAAGTCAGATCTCTTCACATCTTATTCTTTTCTCTTCATGCCAACTCTTATTCTATAAATTCAATAATTCTGTGAATTCTGATTCAGACATTTACCACAAGGTGAATGTGGTTGCTAAATGCCACTCAGCCAGCCAATGACCCATAGGCGTGTGTTGTTTATTTCTTTAAATCAATCGTTATTGTTTTTGATTTGTCGCAGTTGTCAACTTCATAATAAATTGTCAAAATATTATTTTTAAGTGTCATTTTCTCGAACTGAGACTGAGGAATTACACTTGTCAGTTTTTCTAGAAATGGTTTTTTTATTGTTTTCTTACTGTCGACGAAATAAACGATTAAATAGTCTAAATTTGTCGAGAGTGAAACAATAAAGTTATATTCGTACTTGTGTGGATTCTTAGATTGATTCTCAGTGTTAATACAAATGAGTTGATCGAATTCTTTTATTTTCTTTCCGTTTGTTTTGTCTATAAGTGTGTGATTACAAGGACCATTTGCTGGACAACCACTTCTGAACAATAAAGTGTTTTTGTACTCTTTTATTAAATGAAATCCAAGTCTATAAGTCAAATCATACAATTCGGACGTTGATTCATCGATAACTTGTTTTTCTTTTTTAATGTTTTCAAGTGTTAACCAAATTCTATCGCAGTTAAACTGCCAATACATTTTTGATCCATTTGTAAAAGTTGTCGTATCACAAGAAACTGTCGCATTGTTCATGAGTGTATCCTTGTCACAAAAACACTCTCCTTTCTGTCCAAATGAAGGAATAATGTTTAAGACGAATAGCAATATCGTAATGTTCTTTTTCATTTTCTTAAATTACAGCTAATGACCTATGTTATTGGTATTTGGCGATTTGCGGGAGCATTCACTTTCATGAAACGACAAAGTGAATGCGTGAGCAAATCTGCCAAATGCACGTCAGCTGAACATAGGCGTGTATTAGGAGCTGGGTCATTTTTCAACATCTTAAGTTGGTCGTGTCTCAAGTGTTTTGGCTTTTAAGTATTTAATATTGTTACGATCAAATGAGACTATTGCTTCTCTGTAAATTTTGTAAACAGTTTCAGTGATTTCACTAGTCTTAAATGCTTTGACTTAATGGCAAAGATCTTAAATTGTGAGATCATTTTATTCTGTTATATAGCCTAGAATTGAACATGTCAAATTATTAGGTTCACTCATGTTTATCCGATGTTTAGTTTGACAACTTTTTATTCCTCATTAATGATACCTGCCTCCTGAAGCTTTAAAAACATAAAACTAGAAAGAAAAAGAAAATGAATAGCTTTATTTTCATCTGGATACAAATTTGCATGGGCTTTTGGATTTCTAATTCCAATCATTGCTCCTTCAAATATTTTCATATAACCTAATTGAATATTTCTTCCACTTTCAGTATTTAAATCTGCAAACTCAATAATTGGATTGTTTGCAGAAAATGCTCGGGTCATTAATGGAGCACCATCTAATTCTTGATTTATTGCTCTTCGAACATAATCTTTAATGATAGAATTTATTTCTCTTAAGCAAGCTGATGTTGAATCAGCGTATTGCCCATTTTCAAAACGAAGTTTTGCTAAATCTATAACTCGCGGATGTAATAAATTCCAAAAGTCAAAGCTTTGTTTTTCTACTGGATCACGTTGTTCAACAGTTATAGTCTCAATGAGCATTTCTAAGATTTCTTTTGCTTCATTTTTGCATGCATCAATATTATATGCCAGAGAATCTGTTCTGTTAAAATTGACTCTTCTCAGGTCAATGTTTTGAATTTGTCTAATTAGCTCAACTTCATTAGGAAGAAATCTTCTTAATAAAGTCAATGTCCCACTTCTCCAGGTGTCAAATCCAAAGGAATAATCTGTTCTATTGAAAGATTGTTCTCCTACACTGTTTAATCTCTCAATTCTGTTTTTTAAGTGCTCAATCATCGTCATTTTTTTTGTTTTTTATAATTGCCCATAACGACCTATGCTATGTGCATTTGGCAGTTTGCGGAAGCGTTCGCTGTCGTGGAAAGACAAAGTGAATGCGCGGGAGCAAAGAACGCTAAATGCACGTCAGTCAGCCAATGCCCATAGGCGTATTAGGCGTTAGGTGTTTATATCATTTTTGACGCCAATTCTTAATTTATATAATCGAATTATAGAATGGAATTACATATTTATAATGCGATTGATTTTCAAATTGATTTGTCTTTCACATTCTTTGTGAATAAATTGAGGTGTCTTCTCTTTGAATTGTTGACAGCATGAATTTAACGTGTGATAAGAAAATAAATCAATAACAGCATTCTGTCTGTCATTGATTTCAATATTACTTTGACCACCACAAAAAGGACATGTGATACTGTTAATTCGTTTTTCTATTTCTTGAATGTCTGATTTAGTAAAAGTATTCATATTTTTATTATTAAAATGATTAATAGTAATTTATTATTTGTTACGGAGTTGTACTTTCTTTATCATTCATAATAAGTGGACATTCTTTTGTCTGTATCACGAATGCTTGTTTTTTCCATTTGTCTAAAATTGCATATCCATTACCTATATTTTCATATCTACCATTCAAAGCTATGAGATACAAAATAAAAATAAATGCAATACCAAATAAACATTTTGATATGTATGAAATGCGAAATCTTGGCAGGCTGTATTTTTGTTGTTTAACAGGATTATGCATTCTATATATACTTATAATATTTTTAGCAAAATAATAATCATTTCTTCTAATCCAACGCTCATTAAAGCTTTTTGATGATTCATAATCTCTACGTTTAATTTCAGGCAGGTCTGGAAGACTCTCTAATCTAAACAAGTACGTTGCTTCGGATATTCTATTATTTAAATCTTCATTTTCAATACCATTTATATAGTCATCAATCTCTTGACGATATATTTTGATAGGTAAAATAGAGAGAGTAGTAAAATAGTATACTCTATATCTAATATAAAATTCAGTAAAAGATTCTCCTCCTTCTACATCAGGCAGAGGCATTTTCGGGTCTTCATATGGTTTCCATTCCATTTTCTATTTGTTTTTAACTTGCTCGAAACTTTTATAATCTGATTAAACTTCAATTTTGACAGTTATTATTTTTCACACTTACGCCTAACACTTGTATATTTTCAGTAAAAAATAGATATGCCCAGTTTTCTGGGTATATTTCACCTATATATATTGATTTAAAATTATTTAGCTTATTGATATATAGATAAATATAAAAACTATGATATTTTAGTCTACTGGATATATCCAATTTGTTAAAAACTGAATTAATTAATTGGTGATTTATTTATGATTCTTCAAAGATAAATAGTATTTTTTAATTAAACATATCTTTCTATGTAATATTTAATTTTCCTACGGACTTACTACCCAATGTATCCATATTTTTATAACAATTATTTTTTAATGAAATATTCAGTTATTACAAAAGTGAATATCATTTTAATGAGTCAATTAAAAGAATATAGGATGAATACAATCGTTTGTTATTAAATTCCCCTGTCCATTCTGATATACAACTTTTATAAATGTCAAATCGTCGTGCCAGTCATTGGAACTTGCAATCCCAACTCATTTCTTCTTAGGATTTGTGATCCATTAACTGGTTATATTCACTTCAAAAGTACGAATTTATTATTAACAACCTCTCAGAATCTGTAATTATTTTAAGATTATAAAAAAACATTGCATTTATGTAGAATTTAATGAATAAAAAACCGTTCTGATAATACTATCAGAAGAATTCAATATAATAGGAGTAAGCCCTATTAAAGGAATGTAACCTACTATAAATTATTTTACCGCCAGCATCGATATAACGAATCATGTTTTGCTATTGAAGTCTTCATATTCCGGCTATTGCTTGAACCAAACCTCTCCGCCTTCTGTCCATACTATAGATAGGGTTGAGTTAGGGTTGAGATAGGGTTGAGATAGGGTTGAGATAGGGTTGAGATAGGGTTCGGATAGGTAGACCTATCTGAACCCTAAGGCAACTCTATAGAAAGTCCTTCTGAATCTTATTTATACCAAAAACGAGTGGCGTATACACTAAGCAGGAAGTTAGTTCAAACTATGCAGTTGAAAAGAAAAGTCTTGAGGTTTGAAAGATTAGGGGGAGTGTTCCCTGTTCCATTTCCCGCATAAGGGGGGCGAGGTTTGATGTTTTAAAAGTTGAGGGAAGGAACAATTCCGGAACAATGGAATCATGGATAGTCGCATCAGAAAAAACAGGAAAAGGGAGGAATCAGAAACCCGGGAAAAATGGCTTCTTTTTCACTCTAAAGTTTCTGCTTTCACATAATTCATAATATCCGGAAAGAAATGATGAAAATTACGCTCTAATTCGTCATGGTTTTCAATTAAAAAGTTGATTGTTTTATCCGGATCAAGGGCGGATATTTTATAATTTGCCATAATTTCAAGCGAACTTCTTAATCCCTCTATTGAAGCGTATTTGTAAAGCCTGTTTGTACTGCTGAAATGAAAAATGAATCTTTTTACCTTGATGGGCAGTTGATTGTAATTGAGGAAGGCATAGAAATAGAATTTATGGGCAAAGAAATTAAGTGACTTGTTGGAGGAATACATACGAAAATTTACTGCCAAAAAATAATCAAAATACATGTCGGCAATGATGCCTGAATAACGGCCAAAGGTTGGTCGGAGAAGTACAATTGTTTTTTTTACCGTATCATGTGAATCCGTAAAACTGTCAATCTTTCGGTGCAGGATAATTCCTTCCCTGATACCAGTTGGGTAGTTATTAAAATTGCTGCCTTTTACAAAATCCCCGATAAAGTTACCAATCTGAAGCTTGTGGTTGTTTCCCGATAAAAATATATGTGCTAAATAGTTCAAGGCAGTATGAGTTGTTTTGAACAAAAGTAAGAATAAAATCCTGTTTCCACTTCTATATTTAACTTTAGTCATCAGATTTCACGTTCTTTATAATGCCAAAAACGTAAAGTTAAAACAGAATTATACATCGAACCAGCTACTCAAAAGCTTATCAAGCCTATGTTTTCCACGACTATTTATTCATAAGGAATCATATTAACTTGTATTTATTTGAATTTTGGCTGAACATTGAAATCGTATTTTAAAATATAAGGTTTGAAAATCTGTATTTTAGTCAAGGCTAAACCTTTTGTTAATTTGATTTGTTGAATATATATCAACTTTTTTATGTATTTCTAGCCATATTAACTATCTTTGCAATAGCATAATCTCAAAAATAATAAAATACACATATAATGGAACAAATAATCAATCGCCTTGCACTGCTTCGTAAAGCCATGAAGCAATTAGGTATTTCTGCCTGTATAATTCCCGGAACCGATCCTCATGCCAGTGAGTATATTGCCGAATACTGGAAAGAACGTCAATGGATATCCGGATTTGATGGCTCGGCAGGTACTGCTGTTGTTACCTTGACCGGTGCAGGATTATGGACTGATTCACGTTATTTCCTTCATGCTGCCGAACAACTAGAGGGAACGGGCATGGAATTAATGAAACAGGGATTGCCTGAAACCCTTGAAATACTTCCCTGGCTTGCCACGCAACTTAAAGCAGGTGAAAAAGTAGGAGTAAACCCTCAAATGTTTTCAGTCAATGGTTATTCGTCCATGAAGACCGAATTGAAAATGAACGACCTGGAACTTGTTTCCATTGACCTTCCTGCACAGGTATGGACCGACCGGCCTGCAATTCCATTGGTTCCATTCTATATCTTTGATACCATCTTTGCAGGTAAATCAACAACCGAAAAGCTTACCCTGGTTCGTGCCGAAATGAAAAAGGCACATGCGGATGTATTTGTCATTTCAGCGTTGGATGATATTGCCTGGTTGTTTAATATCCGTGGTAAGGACGTTGATTATAATCCCGTAGTAATTGCTTATGCATTGGTTGAAAACGATAAAGCCACTTTATTTATTGCCCCGGAAAAAGTAACTCCGGAAACAAGCACTTATTTAAAGGAACAAGGAGTAACAGTGCAACCTTACCTGGCAATATATGATAACCTTAAAACAATAACTTCCACAAAAGGTGTTTTGGTAGACGGTGGAAAACTGAACCAGGGACTGTTTGAATCTATTCCTGCAGGTTTTGCCATCAGAAATACCATGTCACCGGTATTCAAACTGAAAAGTGTGAAGAATGAGGTGGAAATGGCCGGTGTGCGCAAGGCAATGCAGAAAGATGGGGTTGCGTTGACCCGATTCTTTGTATGGCTGGAGGAAAACCTGAAAACAGGAAATTTATCAGAAATGTCTGTGTCTGAAAAGTTACGCCAGTTTCGCAGTGAGCAGGAGAACTTTGTAGGTGAGAGTTTTGGTACTATTGCCGGGTATGCTGCCCATGGTGCGATAGTACATTACAGCGCTACCCCTGAAACGGATGCTAAGTTAAAAGCTGAAAATATCTTTTTACTTGACTCCGGAGGCCAATACTTTGATGGTACTACCGATATTACACGCACTGTGGCACTTGGCACCCCTACTGCCCAACAAAAGACAGATAATACACTGGTGTTGAAAGGCCACATTGCCTTAGCTACTGCACTATTCCCTGTTGGAACACGTGGAACCCAACTCGATATACTGGCCCGTAAAGCCATGTGGGATTTAGGCCTGAATTACGGACATGGAACAGGGCATGGTGTGGGTCACTTCCTGTGTGTGCACGAAGGCCCCCAAAGCATTCGCATGGATGAAAACCCTACTGTCCTGCAACCCGGCATGATGATCTCCAATGAACCGGGCATGTATCGTACCAACGAATATGGTATCCGCATTGAGAATCTGGTACATGTGGTTCCTGCCCAAAAGACTGAATTCGGGCAATTCCTTAAATTCGAGACATTAACCTTGTTCCCTATCGACCAACACTTAATCAATTTTGATTTATTGAGTAATTCTGAAATTGAATGGTTGAATGAGTATCATCAACGTGTTTATGTGACCATTGCCCCCAGCTTGAATGAATATGAACGGGAATGGCTGAGTAATAAATGTAATCCTTATGTCAGGAAGAATTAGTTAATTGGTTGATTAGTTGACTGAGTTGATTAAGTTAATTGGTTAATTAAGTTGACTGGTTGATTAAGTTGACTGGTTAATTGGTTGATTAAGTTGATTAGGTTAATTGGTTAATTAGTTGACTGGTTAATTAAGTTGATTAAGTTAATTGGTTGATTGGTTAATTAGTTAGCTGCTTGATTGATTAGTTGCAATATTGAATAAGATATAATATTCTTTCCAAGCTATATTCTGTCATTTAACTCCCAACATCAACTTACTCAACTCAATCAACTCAATCAACTCAATCAACTCACTCAACTCACTCAATCAGTTAACTTAATTAACTTAATCAACTTAATCAACTTAATCAACTCAATCAACCAATCAACTCAAAGTGAAACACTTCAATATCCACGATACTATACTTGGGAAATGGGTATCTACCCCCGAAACTTACGATCCTTCATTATTATTCCGTATTCCCAGGTCTGAAAACAGGGTACATTATGGGATCGATGATAAAGAGTTGCCTTTTGTGGGTTTTGATGTCTGGAATTGTTATGAAGTATCCCTTCTGACTGATAACGGGCTTCCGGTATCGCGTGTATTGAAATTAGTCTATCCTGCCAATAGCAAATATCTTGTTGAATCGAAATCCTTGAAACTGTACCTGAATTCATTCAATATGGATCATTTTGGTAAAACAATTGCAAAGGCCGAAGAACGTGTTGGAATAAATATCTCTAATGATTTGAGTCTTTTACTGGAAACTGAAGTGTATGTTTCACTTTTTGATTCCCATTGTGAAGCCAGGCAACCTTTCCCCGCATTTATAAACGCAGATTTAAACCGCAAGGTATCTATCAAAAAACAAGAATCCCTTTTGTTTACCCACTTTACGGAAACACCCGGATTATTAAAGAGCAAGTTGACTGAAAAAGCACATTCTTATCTTTTCAGGACTGATATGCTCCGTTCCAATTGCAGGGTTACTAATCAACCTGATTGGGGTGATTTGTTTGTTCAAATGACTACACACCATGAAATAGATCTGAGTTCTATTATGGAATACCTGGTTTCTTTCCGTAAGGAGAACCATTTCCATGAAGAAGTGGTGGAAATGATCTACAAACGTTTCCATGATATTTTTAGTCCTTCAAAACTGATGGTTGCTGCTATGTATACACGACGTGGTGGCATAGATATCAATCCGATTCGTGCTTCCCAACCCGATTTGCTTGACGAGACGCTGATGAGTTCCAGATTAATGGCGGCAAAGACTCTCAGGCAATAGAAAAGAGTTTGAAGAGTTTGAAAGGTTTGAGGTTTGAAAGGTTTGAAAGGTTTGGGGTTTGAAAGGTTTGAAAAGTTTGAAAGGTTTGGAGTTTGAAAGGTTTGGAGTTAGAAGTTCAAAGATCCGTTTTCCCTTTTTTTTGCTTATGCTGAGTTTTTATTGGCATAAATATCCATTATTTAAAACCAGTAAACGTCAATCTATCAAGCAACAAACTCTTCAAACTTTTCAAACCTCAAACTTTTCAAACCTCAAACTACTTTTTTAGTTTGCAAATCCCAAAAAAGAATGTATCTTTGTACTCGAAATACGCACTGTATGCGGCTGTGGCGTAATTGGTAGCCGCGCCAGACTTAGGATCTGGTGCCGAGAGGCGTGGGGGTTCGAGTCCCTTCAGCCGCACAAAGAATCCCGATAATCTAACGATTGTCGGGATTTTTTTTAGATACCTAATAAGAATAATACTTCCCTGCAGTTTCCCAATTTCCATTATCTCAAGTAAATTGAGTATCACATTCCATTCTTCGCATTATATCCAATAAGAAACCATCCGGAATCTTCCTATTCGTTTGCCCGAATTTGGAAATCTTATATTTTCAATGATCTAATACTAATCCATTCATTTTCAATAAGAATGCCTGAAACATTCGGTTTTCAATTTGAAGTATGAAAGCATAACCTGTGAATGATGTAACTTTTTCAGTGAATTGTGTAACTTATCCTTGCCAGAAATATACGTCCTTTGTATAAAATATTAATCAAAAAATAAATTTGTATGAATAAGTTATTGATTTGTCTGTTTGTAGCTTTTCTTGCCATTGGATGTACCACTACATCGGCGCCAACCTGTGAACAGGATCACACATTTAGTATGGAATTTACAAACGGTTCTAATGATTCGTACGATTTGTATATCAATGATAAATTCCAACAAATTATGGGTGCCAAATCTAAGGTTACTTACGATATTCCTGCCGGATATTGGAGTGCAGAAGTTGTACAACGTAATGGTTATGCTGTATATCCGACGGATAACGTTTACAGTAATACGTACCAATCCTGTACGGATTATTACATTGTCTTTTAGTTAAACCAGAATATAGATTAATGAGATCTAAAAGATTTCGTGAGGAATGCTTTGATTTAAAGCAATTACTTATTCAATTGAAAAGATTTTATCAGGATATAAAAGTATTGAGGTGTTTTGGAATTTTATCTGTTTAATTACACCCAAAATCCCTGTAATCGCAAGATTACAGGGATTTTTTCCTTTATATTTGTCTGAACATTTCTAGTAAACTGATGGGTGTTATTTTTTTATTCTTCCAAAACGTAATGCTTTCAACATCCAGTCAGGCAGTGGTTTCTCAGGTTGAAAGTTCCGAAGATTCAGGTTGATCCCTAATTTCTTTACCAAAGGAATTTTATGTGTTTCCACAAATTCTATCAGGGTACCATCCGGATCTTCAATATAGGTGAAATGACCCGATGCTTCTCCCATATCAAAAGAGTTCACTTCGTTGTGTTTTACAGAACTGTCTACTGTAAACTTAAATCCCATGCTTTCACATTTTACCTGCAGGGCTTTCATGTTTCTTACATCAAAGCAGATCTGTATAAATCCGGGGTCACCCCAGAATCGTCCCTCGTACAACTTGCGGGGTGTTCGTTCAAGCGCCTGAATCAGTTCAATGAAAGAAGATCCGAACAGGTGGCTTAAATTGCCCTGTCGGGGCTTAGAATGAGTCAGAAGGGCTCTCCGGTATTGCTGGGTACCTGAATTTAATCCGGAAAGGTCCTCAAAGTTCCCTGTTACATCGGCAACCACCTTGTCATATCCCAGGATTTGCTGATAGAGCGGCAAAGTACGGTCGATATCCGTTACACCTATTACTGCACCAACAGGTCCTCCTGAAGATCGATGTTCTTCACGGAAAATAGTCTTGTCCTCTACAATCTGAAAGGTATTCCCAAAGGGGTCCTCCATGTAAAACGTGTCGGTGCCATCAATATATTTGCTTAATCCGCCGAGGATCTTAACATCAGGTTTGACTGATAATTCCTGAAAGGTCTGCTTTACATTGCGGCTTTTCATTTTGGTAATGCAAATGCCCAGGTCGCCTATTTGGATATCGAAACTTATCTTTTGAGGCTTTCGTTCCGAGTATTGCCATATTTCAAATCCACTGCCACCCTGCATGTTGATCACAATCCCTGCATGTCGTTTCTGGGCCTTGTTTCCGGTATAAGGCAACATTAATTCAGCAACCGTATCGTCCTCCAGTATTTTGACGTCCATTTGGAATACGTCGATATAGTATTTCAAAGCTGTACTGAAATCTTCCACCCCGATGCCTATTTGTTGTATTCCGCTGATGATATAATTCTCCATGTTCAGGTTGGTTTTATTTTTCGTATTAATTTCCGGGCAAGCCCTGGGAATAATCTTTTAATGGTGACCATAAAAAGTTCCTTTCCACCCACAAACACTTCCGGTTTCTGCTTGTAAATGGCATCTACTATCTGTTTGGCTGCCTTTTCGGATGTGATTCCTCCTGCCTGTCCGCTGTCCAGTATGCCGTGCTTCTGACCATCCTCTTCAAGCGCATTCATGGATATGTTGGTATTCACCCTTCCCGGACAGATCATAACAACCCTGATATTCTGATTGTAGTATTCAGCCTGTACGGTTTCAAAATATCCGTATAAGGCATGTTTCGAAGCACTGTAGGTTGATCGCAACGGGAATCCAAACTTTCCTGCAATGCTCGAAGTAACGGCAATGGTACCGCTTCCTTTCTGGATCATTTCAGGAAGAACCAGTTTTGTAATCAGCACCGGAGCAAAGAAATTAATATCCATAATTCTTTTTTCAACTTCAAACAATGTGTCTAAAGACTTTGCCCGTTGGCTTACTCCGGCATTATTAAACAATATATCAATGCTGCCAAAACACTTGAATGCTTCCTCAACCAATCCGGGAATTCCTTCCAGGTTTGATAAATCGTAGCGGAGTATCACACAGGTCGCACCCAGTTCAATGCATTTCTGCCTGGTTATATCCAATGCCTCTGCACCTGTAGCTGTCAGGATAAGGTTCGCTTTTTCAACAGCAAACAAGTAAGCACAGGCTTCCCCAATCCCTGAAGAAGCACCGGTAATCCAGACTGTTTTGTTTTCGAATTTTGGCATGGCGGATTAGTCAGTTACTGCATCCCACAATTGGCTGCGGTAGGATTCCATAGTATGTGGTGTGCATTGGTCTACATTGTCCACATCTTTCGAAGCATAAAGCATTTCGTCTACAAATTCCGGTGCACGCCTGACACCTTCACCCACATTCAATAATACCGTTTCACCATCTTTGATCAATCCTTTTTTAAGTGCTCCAAAGAATCCTGAAATGCATACTGCTGATGCCGGTCCCAGCATTACTTTCCGTTCATAGGCTATTAATCGGGCAAAGTCGGCAATTTTCTCTTCGGATATGCTGATAAAACTTCCCTCTGTTGCTTTTACCAGTTTGGCAATGATCGGGTAGGTGGCAGGATGTCCGGTAGCCAGGGTCGGTATGGCTGTCTCAGGGTTTTCAATGATTGGATATTCTTTTTCATAATCATCCGGAAAATCATCTTTTTCAGCTTTATCCCAGGCCTGCACCATGGGGTCGCATTTATCCGGTTGAATCAATATAAACCTTGGATTCTTTAAGCCCGGATAAACGGACTGTATTTCACGAACTCCTTTATCAATGGCAATTGGTCCGGTACCACCACTTACTGCCTGGATATACACGTCGGGCATTTTTCCCATCTGGCGCAGCCATTCAAAAACCATGGTTTTCTTTGCTTCTACTCGAATCGGGTCAATGTTTCCGGCAGACATGAGGATATGGTGTGTGTTTGAATATCCGGCTGCAATCACCTTGGTCTTGGCATAATCACCTTTTACCCTGAACACCTGTTGCCCAAAGGCACTTACGAATGCCTCCGATGCTTTCAAGGCATTATCCGGTAGAAATACCGAGCAATTAACTCCTGCCATGGACAGGTAGGTGGCATACGAGGTGGCGGTATTCCCGGTGGAGGCTACGCAATATTGCTTGACGCCGTATTCTTTAAAAATGCTTGCTGCCAATGAAGCTGCCACATCTTTAAAGGTTCCTGTTCCTCCATTTAAGTCATTCCTATAAACATGAACCCGGATATCAAGCCCGTATTGCTTTTTTGCAAATTCTTCCAGAAACCCCCATTGTTGTACAGGAATGCCTCCTTCGGTACAGGTAACGATATTCCCTGCATTATTTAGTGGCAGAAACGGTAAGTATTGCCAGAAGCTTAAGACTTCCCCTTTCATTAATTCAGGCAATTTCGTGTAGTCGGTTTGATACCATACTTCAGAATGCTTGCTTCCACAGGTGGGACAAACCTGGTTTTGTTCAAACCAGGTTCCAAAATCCGGAGTCTTATGGCCGCAAACCACACATTGCAACAGATATTTTTGATTATTCATATTAAATGATTTTCATATCCTGCATTTCGGTCTGATTGTATTTTCCGGCCTCCAGGTTAGCTTTTATATGTTTAAACGCAGCGATCGTTTCTTTTACATCTTCCAGGGTATGGGAGGCTGTAGGGATCAGTCGAAGCATTAAGACACCTTTAGGTACTACCGGATAGGCTACAATTGAACAAAAGATATTAAAGTTCTCGCGTAAATCAACTACAATGTTGGTGCCTTCACCTACCGTGCCATTGAAGTAAACCGGAGTCACAGGCGATTGAGTATTTCCGATATCAAACCCGTCTGCTCTCAATCCGTCTTGTAATGCCTTTGTTATTTTCCAAAGGTTTTCCTTTATCCCGGGTTGTGTCTGTATAATTTCAAGCCTTTTCAAAGCCCCGATAACCATAGGCATGGGCAATGACTTTGCAAATATCTGTGAACGCATGTTGAACCGCAGGGAGTCTACAATTTCTTTTTCGGAAGCCACAAAAGCACCAATCCCTGCCATACTTTTAGCAAAGGTCGAAAAGTAAATGTCAACCTGTTCCTGCACGCCAAAGTGTTCTCCGGTACCTGAACCAGTTTCTCCCATCGTTCCGAAGCCGTGTGCGTCGTCTATCATGAGTCTGAAATTGAATTCTTTTTTTAGTTTTACTATTTCGTCAAGGCGTCCCAGGTCACCTGCCATCCCGAAAACTCCTTCGGTAATAACCAGTATGCCACCTTGCTGTTCATCAGCTAACCGGGTTGCACGTTCCAGTTGTTTCCTCAGGTTTTCTATGTCATTGTGAGGGAATACAAAACGTTTTCCGATGTGAAGCCTTAATCCATCCAGTATGCAGGCGTGCGATTCAGAATCGTATACCACTACATCCTTGCGGTCCAGCAGGGTGTCAATAATGGATATCATACCCTGATACCCGAAATTCAACAGGTAGGCGGTAGGTTTATGTACAAATTTAGCCAGCTTTTGTTCCAGCTCCTTGTGGTATTTTGTTTCCCCGGACATCATCCTGGCACCCATCGGGTAGGCCATCCCGAATTGCAAGGCACCTTCAGCATCGGCTTTCCGTACTTCAGGATGATTGGCAAGCCCCAGGTAATTGTTTAAACTCCAGGTAAGTACTTCTTTTCCGTTGAATCTCATTCGTGGGGCTATTTCACCTTCCAGTTCGGGAAACATGAAATATCCATCTGCCTTTTGTTGATACTGTTCCAGTGGCCCTTTAGCAGCCTTCATTCTATCAAAAATGTCTACCATGATATTTGTTTAATATGATTATATAAATGTGCTTATTTTAATTTGAACCAAGAACCAAGATCCAAGAACCAAGACGTACCATGCAAGATAGTAGTTGTTGAAAATAAGGTTGTCAGAATAATTTGTTCGTTTTATATATTTAATTTATTAGTTTAGGTTATTTCAAAAAATCAGTGATAAATGCAGCCTTTGGTTTAGAGACTGTTTCTTCCCAGATTTTTTGATACTGCTTTTGGTCCACATGATGCCCCCTGTAAGGAACACCAAAAACGATTTTCTTTCCTTTTGCCATATTAATGGCGGCATAAACAGATATCGAGGGGCAAGTTACATCGATGAACCCTATTTCAGTAACGATGGTTGCTTTGGAATCTTTCAAGAGATGTGCATCATCGAAATAAGGTAATGAATTCAATAATTTATCTTTGTCAATGCTTGAATAAAATGGATTTGGCCATCCTCCCTGCCTGCCAATAAGAGTACCTCCCCAGTCACACATAGCAGGTACTGTGGCCACAACGGCAGTTACCCGTTTGTCTAGTCCGGCAGCTGCCAGTGCTTGTCCACCTCCCTGACTTTCTCCAATGACCAGAATCCGCTTTCCATCCCATTCAGGCTGGCTGGTCAGGAAATCAAGCGTTCTCATGAGTCGCAGGTACATTCCCCTAAAGTAATAATCATCTCTGGTTCCAATTCCAAAACTGTTGTAGTTTTTCAATTCCCCTTTGTCCAGGTCATCATAATAGGATTGAGGCTGTCCATTCAACATGCCATGTGCATTTAAATCAAAACACAGGGCTCCCTTTCCCATTTTAACATATTGCATTGCATTCTCAGGTTGTGACAGGCACCAGTTTCCGTTTACTCCTGCCGCATGAACATACAGCACGATAGGAAGAGATTTTGCTTTTGCACCTACAGGTTTTGCAAAATATCCCCTGGCAGGCTTTGTACTGGTGCAATTAATCTCCATGTCGGAACAGGTATAGCCCTTTTCAATATTGTTTACAGGAACAGATTTTACTTCCATTGGAAGTGCATGCAACGCATCTTTTTCTTTTTTCCAGTAACTGTCAAAATCCTTTGGACGCTCAGTACCCGGTTTGAAATCAGTTGGGTCAACCACTAACCCGATACTGGCAGTTTCTCCCTTTGCAGTAACTTCAATAATGAGGGCTGTTGGTTCGTTATACGATTCATTCAACAATGTAACTTTGTTGCCTTCAAATGCTATTTTCTGAGCGTTAGATTTCACTGAATAGTTCTTACGGATTTTTACAGTCATAGAATCCGGCTTATGGTCCTTCAATAAAACTGATACCTCTACCTTTTCTCCTTTTTTATAAATGCCCGATTCGTTCGATTGAGTCAATAGGATATGTTGACCCAACGTAATCGTAATAAATCCAAGGATAAAATACAGGGATATTGAAAGTCGCTTCATTGTTTTCATTGATATGTTTTACTCTTTAATGTAACTTGTTGGAAATAAATAATGCACTTCTTCTTTTATAAAAATATTCTTAAACCCTCAGCTCTATCACCCTCTCCTTTGGAGAGGGCAGGGGGAGAGGTCTGAATTTGTAATTATTCCCTCCTCAATTTCAGTTCCTGATATTCGCTGCCACCATTTCTGCAATATCCATCACTTTTGTATTTATGTTCCTTGCAAATGTTTTCTTACACAATGGGCAGGCAGTAACCAGTACATCCGGACCTGACTTGGTCAGCATTTCCAGGGCATTATCCCGTATTTGCTGTTGAACCTCAGTTCCAATCGCCATATTTGCCAGGCTTCCCCCACAACAGTAGGATGCCTCATTTTCAAATTCAACGGGTGTAAGTGTACCCATATTTTGCAATATATTCCTTGGTGCTTCGTAAACTCCACATCCCCTGCCCAGTTCACACGGATCGTGATACACCAGTTTTAAGTCCGATTTAGTCAATTGTACTTTCTTTTCCTTCACTAAACTCTCGATATATTCCGTATGATGCAGTACTGGAATACCAAGGTTGTATTCATCTTTAAACGACTTATAGCAAATAGGGCAGGAGGTTACCAATACTTTTGCTCCCGATGCTTTTATTAATTCCGTATTTTTGTTTACCAGTTCTTTCGATTGTTCCATAAATCCCTGTTGTCGTAATGGACGCCCGCAACAGAGTCCTTTATCTTCATCCAAAAATACGTAGGATTCCCCGGCTTTATCAAAGATAGCCTTCATCGAGTGAATGATCGAAGGCGACAAGTGGGTCATGCAACCTGCAAAATAAACTACATCTGCGTGCTTTGTATTCTCAATTCCGGCAGGGTATTGATAATACTGTTTTCCCGGTATTTCCTTCTTTTGCCTTACCTGTTGCCGGATCATGGTGAGTTCAAGCCCTACCGGGCAGGCCTCTGTACAACGTCCACACATCAGGCAATTGTCTGCCACGTCATCGCTAAGGGTTTTGTAACGCGCATCCCTGATGAAATAAACCGATTGCACATCCCGGATATCAGCTGCAAAGCCCAGCTGGCAGGCATCTATGCAGATCCCGCAACGTGAACAGGAATTGAGTTGAATGTCCGTTAATCCCGAATAACTTTCCCCGGATACGGCTCCCCATTTCCTCAAAAATATCAGGATTACCTCGGTCGGAATGTGCATATACCTTGAGTAAGGCAAAGTAACGAAGAATATCCCAATGCAGAAAGAATAAATCCACCATAATGGCAATTCGATGGTTGCTACCGACAACGGGGCCAGCATATGTCCGACTGTATCGGTTAGGAAACTGCCATTCCCGGTAAGTTCGGCCGTTGAACTTTCTGCCAGCAGCCTGAATGGGAATATCCACCACAACGACGTGCGGGCTATCCGGTCCAGCAGGTGGTGGTTGGTGGCTCTTTTCAGTCCTAATAATCTAGACCGGAACCTTTTGGTGATAGCCAGTATTACGCCACTCAAAGTCACCAGCAACAACAGGTCCATGATAAATGAGAACGGGATAATCATGAAGTAATGATGCGGCGTACGGGCAAAGTATTTGAAGAAGATACCCAGCCAGGGACTGTCAAAGAAGGTGCCATAATAAAATGAACTTTCTATTTTACCCACAACGATCATTAGGAACCACCCGAATGCCAGGCTCATATGCATGTATCCCAGCAACCTATTCTTTTTAAAGATCTTCCGGTGCAAGAGGGATTCATGGAAAATCTCACTGATTGCCTGTCGTGTTTTCCTTGTGAATATATTTTTCCTGATGGCCTTTAACTGGCCTGCATCCATGCTTTGTACCCAGCCTGAGAACTTAAATACTATGACGATAGCTAAGTAGATGGAGCTTATCAGAAACGGCAGGACTAACGGGTGGAAATTCATAAGTTGAAATTTATGTCATTCATATCCGTAAGTAATAATCTCATTGTGCTGATCACTGCACGCGTATTGACTCCCTGAGGGCATGCCAGGCTGCATTTCCCGCAAAGCATGCAGGTATCCAGTTCAGCGGATAAGTTCTCAAATTGCCCGCGGCGGAACATGATCTGGCAATGACGGAAGCTGAACGGTATAGGATTTGAGGCTGTGCAGGTGGCGCTGCAGGTCCCGCATTGGATGCATTTGGTTGCCGATGGGACTTTCTTTACCAGTTTTTCAAACAGGGATGTATCTACCATGTCAAGGTCTATGCCCCTGGTTTTTGATATTTCGTATCCCCAATCCATCAATTGTCAGACCTTAAATAGTTCATAATCTGAATGGCAGCTGATCCTGCATCGGCTATTGTTTCCTGAAGTGTCAGCGGCCTTTTGCAGGTTCCTGCTACAAACAGTCCTTCTTTTGTGGTCTGGTTGTCATGTCCGTTTAACCCCTTGCTGGCTGCAAAGCCATAATCTCCTTTTATGTTGTTTTGTGTGGCCAGTTTGGTGGTTGATTCCGAAGCTTCCATGCCCACCATGAGTACCAATATATCCACGGTCATTTTCAGGGGAAGTCCTGCCAGTGTATCTTCAGCTTTCAGTTGAATCTTGTTGTCGAATGTTGCTGCGGCTTCCGAGATGCGTCCACGGATATATGTGACACCATATTTTTCCTGGGAGGTGCGGTATAATTCTTCGTATTGTTGCCCGGTCATGCGCATGTCGATGTAAAAACAATAGGCCTCGGCATCCGGTAAAAGTTCCTTGTAACATACCGCAAGTTTCACTGCATTAATGCAGCATGCCCTGGAGCAATATGGGTTCCCTACTTTCTCGTCGCGTGATCCAACACAATTTAAAAAGGCAATCCGTTGGGGCGTTTTTCCTTCGTAGTTGACAATCTTTCCGATTTTAAGCATGCTCTCAAAATCCACCGAAGTGATAACATTGTCGTAAATGCCATACCCCAGTTCTTCTTTCCTTGTGGCATCAAAAGGTGTAAATCCTGTTGCCAGCAGTACCGCATCACCGTAAAAGTTAGTATCCCCGTCACTTTTTACAACCCACTTTTCACCTTCTTTGGATAAACCGGTTACGCGTGTTTCGGTCTTCAACTCTATGTTAGGGTGGATCAACTTATCGGAAAGTTCTTTTTGAAATGCACCGCCATCACCAAAGTCAGGAAACAACTTCGTTACCTTATTCAGATGGCCTCCGGTATCCGGTTCCTTTTCAAATAAGGTTACACTATAATCGTGCAGGGCAAGGTGATAGGCTGCTTCCTGTCCGGCCGGACCGCCACCGATGATGATGATTTTTTTCCTGTCCATAGTTAAACCACTAGATGTGTTGGCTTTTCAGGTTCTCCCAGAAACTTACCCGATTTGCCTGTATATTTATCCTGAGGATCGTATTCAATCCCTATTTTGTCAAATAATTGCTCTGCCTGTACCTGATGGATCTGCATGCCGGTATCCCAGGGATTGTACCCCAACAGCATCCCGGTCATTTCTTCGTACGTCAATACCGGAATCCCTTTGCCCTGGTCGTCATAGGTGGTCCCTTCCATTTCAGCAATGGTATATTGCCATTTGTCCATAAACATGGCACAACCGGGGCAATTAGTCACAATGAAATCAGGTTTGTAAGGCTTCATCGATTCGAATTTCTTCTTTGAATTGGCTACTGAATATCCCCTGTTAGCCATCACGAGGTATTGTCGGAACCCAAACCCGCAACAATGCCTGCGTTCGGGATAATCCACTACCTCGCCGCCCCATTCTTCAATCATCCCTGCCAACACATGCGGGAATTCCGATCCTCCCACCGATTTCTCCGAGAATATCTTGCTGTAATGGCACCCGATATGCTCGACAACTCTCAACGGCTCCCCGGTTTCCTTGTTTATAAGCCGGTATTTCATTTTTTCTTTGAGTTCCTTGCGGAAATGGTATATGATATCACTCGGATGAGCTATATTTTGTGGTATCTCAAACTCCCTTCCGGTAGCCTTGCGAAGGTTTTCCCTGGTTTTCTCCAGTTGTTCGGGGAAGTGCTTCCAGGTGTCCAGTACTTCATTGAATATGCCAAACGAGGTCACGCAGGAAGGTACATAATTCTTTAATCCCGAATCGTTCATAAGCGAAAATAACCGGGCACAGATCGCCATGGTAGTTTCGAACGGCACAATATCCGAATGATACCCGATGCCGGTGCAGGTGTGTATTTTTGGGTCGTCAACGATTTGTTTGCCCAGGTCCTGCCTGAGAATCTTTAGGAAGGTAGCTTCCGAGCCGGGAAAGAAGGTCTGCCGTATACAGCTTCGTTCGTAGAAATAGTCATCCTGGGCTATTTCCTTTTGATACTCGTTCCAGAATCGTTTCTTTGTCTCCATCCCTGTTTATTTTTGATGATTCCCTGAATTCGTCGTGTATAGATGGTTGAAATAGTCATTCCCTTCAATGGTGTCATTAAACTTAATATCCATCTCCGTGGCTTTGTCTTCCGAGAAATCCTCTATGCTATCCTGAAGTTTTTTTCCTCCGGTTACTTCGAATATGCGCTGTATTTCGTCCATGCTTACCTGCGGAATGATGCGTAAGGCACCGGGTCCTTCTTTCCGGTAATTTCCTCCAAGGCGGTCGACTACTTCCTCTGCATTCTCATAATACCATTTCCAGACCGGACCCTGTTCGGGGTGCATGTCAGGAACTATTTTCTCTACGGTGACGCAATATCCGATACCAGTGATGTTTTCACCCACAGTGCGTTTTATGGCGTATTGTTGCCTGCCTTTTTCACTTTCCGTAAAATAACCCAGTTCCTGCGATTGCTTTCGTAGTACCGATATCACCAGGGCCGGTGCATTTCCTCGTGGGCATCGCGTCTTGCACGACATGCATTGTCCGCAATACCAAATGGTGTCGCTCTTCAATAAGGCTTCAATTTTCTCTTCATCCCTGGTTTGAACCGTATTACAGATTTGCCTGGGATCGTAGGTGTAGAATTCGGCAGCCGGGCATATCGCGGTGCATATTCCGCAATTCATGCAGGCTGTCAATCCCTCCCGGAACCGGACATCTGTCAGAAGAAGATCATACAGTTTAGCCATAATTCATTCTTAAATCTTACAAACCTTTCAAACCTTTCAAACCTTCAAACTTTTCAAACCTTTCAAACCTTTTGTCGTGCGAAGCACACAAAAGCGTTTTCTTACATTTTACCAAAACAAACGATCAAAAGTACTTCATACGTTTTGTGGTTTGCTTCATATGTTTTATGTGTATCGTCCTGAAATTTGTTTACACTTTTGATTAATGCTCCTTTCTACTTTCTACTAATATATTTGGGTCCCGCGATTTCCATATCGCGAACTTTTCTACATCATATATTGCAACGGAATAAATTCCATTGCTACAATATCGGTCGTTCCTACGGAATTGTATCGTCCTGAAATTTATATACACTTTTGATTAATATTACTTTCTACAGACATTATTTATTTCACTTTACTTACTCCTTTTTATCCTTATTCTCTTTTACTTTCTCTTCAATTTTCTTACTGATCTTTTGTCCCCATTCTTGCCCCACCTGAATGGATTCCTGAACGATGGCAGGCATCTGTTTGGCATATTTCTGTCCTGTCGGGGTCTGATAAAACGCTGTGATGGCTTCAATATCAGAAAGGGTCATATGCCTTCTGTAAACTGGCGTCATCATTACAATCAGTTCATCAATCGAAGTATGTATCAACTCGGCTTCAATCTCATTCCAGGAACTATTATAGGGAAATTTTGTCTTGTAGGTACTTATCATTTGTTTGATAGCAGCTTTAAAAGTATTGTCAGTGCCCATGACGACATACATTTTTCTGATGGCTTTGCTGTATTCTTTGTCGTCCTGACTGTATGTAGAAGAAGTAATGAGCAATAGTAACAGGATAACAGGGAGTAGTTTTTTCATTCGTTCGGTAGAATTAATTTCAGTTGTATTTAGATTTTGACTCCAAAAATAACAAATTAAATTAATACGAACAATTATTCACTCATTTTTATTAAGATTATCATTAAACTAAATGTCATGCAACGAAAACGGACAACTTTCAGTTCTAAAAGTTGTCCGTTTCGCATGGATATTGATTGCTTAATCAGTTGTTCTACATTACCAAAATAAAGAACAAACCACATGAGGCACAATAGTTCACAATAGAAATATTGTTTTCGGCTCTTTTTTTGAGTGGGAAATTTTAAAATGCTAATAGTATCTTAACTCTCAATTTAGTGCATTTTTTGGCACAATATTGGATAATTTACTTCTAACTATTTTATTTAGAAGAGTCCATGTCTGGTTTAAAATCAAAATACGCAGTATTTTTCAAATCCGTTTTTAATCCGCCAAATCAGCGTTAATCAGCGTTCTATTCTTAATTCTATTCTTAATTCTGGCTTGTCCAGGTTAGGTATTTACGTATTATGTTTTTCTTAGTTTTGTTTTTGTATCCTATTGTGCCTAATGGTATTAGAGATATTTGTTTTGTTTTAATTTAGTAAAGTAGAAGTAGGTAATATAAATTGTATTACTTATTGCCACACCGCCACTCCAGCCACCGGCAATTCCCTGGATCCAGTAATGATTTTTGCTGTGGCAGGAATATTAATGTTGACTTTTACTGAAGAGTAATTGATCGCTACCCAGAATCCATCACGCCAGTTTACCATCACCCCTTCCGGTTGTTCGTTGGTAGTTATTCCGGCTGTTTCGTAGACTTTTTTCAGTACTTCTTTTTCCAACTTGCCATCGGTGGTTTCTGTCCCAATATAAGTGACAGTTCCCTTTCCAAGTTTGCGATGCACCACCGACGCTTTGCCTGCATAAAACTGGTCGGCATAGGTTGCCCAGGTCTCTACACCTGAGTAAGGTTCCAGGATATCACCCCATACATTCCAGGCAAAATTTGTTCCATTAAAAGTGACGTTTGCCTTGGTATCCGCACTCAGTTCATCGAACATGATTATCTTTGCCCCAATCAGCGAAGTGATGGCATCTGCCCACGGTGCTTCAAAGAAATGCCCGTTCCGGTCCTTTAACCCCGTGCGGCTGGTAAGTACAAGGTGCCCGCCGTTTTCCACATATTTTTTCCATTTATCCACCAGTTCACGGTCTACCATTTGGTAAGCGGGAGCCACCACCACCGGGTAAGCGGACAGATCCCGTTCTTCGCCTACGATATCCACCGGTACGCAAAGTGTCTTCAGGTTCGAATAGATGCGGGTGATATGCCCGGTTTCGTTCCATTGGTAGGTTTGTTTCTGGACTTCCGTTTCCCAGATATTGTCCGGATTGTACAGGATAGCTGTCTTTCTGGCTGCGTATTCTGCTGGCATTTGTACATTTGGTTTATATAGTTTGCGCAGATCGCGGATTTCCTTCATAAAATGACTGTACTCCTGACCGCCGAAAAGTTCGGTCACCCCATCGGTGCCTACCATGCCGTAATGGAACTGCTCGCCACCAGAGAGTGGTTGACGGAAACGATAGGAACAAATGAAGTCCAATCCTCCCGCAAAAGCATTCCATAACCAGGCCCTGATCACTCCGGGATAGGGTAGGGGGTTATAGGTTCCCCAGTTAACCTGTCCGGGTTGCAATTCCATCACCCCTGTAATCCCATTGATAGGTCGGAAAAAGTCATTGGCAAAAGATATCCTCCATGGGTCGCCCAGCCTGAAACCCTGTTCGCCGACACCCTTGGAATATCCTGCTACCGGGTACATGGTATAGGAACAGAAATCAAGGTCCTTGTTGCGCCATGGATCCACATCGGTATGGCTGTGCATGAAATTGGAAGTGATAAACTGCTCCTTTGAAACGATTGAATGCAGGGTATTGTATTGCATTGAAACAAACCCAGAGCATTCGTCGGCACTGAAGCGTTTAAAATCAACTATCGAAATGGGGCTGGCAGTACCTGAAATCAACCTGGGTACATTGGGAATTTCAATCTGGCTGAAATCCGTGTATACTCCCGACCAAAAGGCAGTTCCCCAGGCCTGGTTCAGGCTGTCGATGGTTTTATATTTCTTTTGCAGCCATTCCTTGAAATTCTTCTGTGCCCCGGGACTAAAATCGTAAGTGCCGTAATGCGAAGGTTCATTGTCAATCTGCCATCCCCAGATGCGTTTGTCGTTGCCATAATGTTTTGCCTGTGCTTCAACCAGCCTGGTGACCAGTTCACGGTACTTCGCGTTCGACCAGGAAGCATGCTGCCTGGTGCCATGTTCAGCAGTTTGACCTGTTGGCAGTTCCACCAGCACTTCCGGGTATTTCCGTACCAACCAAACCGGAGGAGTGGCCGAGGAGGTACACATAATCACTTTCAGATGGTGTTTGGCAGCAAGCTCCACGGCTTTATCCAGCCATTTAAAGTCGTACATACCTTCTGTTGGTTCCATTTGTGCCCAGGCAAATTCGGCCATGTGCGTAAATTCAAAGCCCATATCCTCCATCTTCTTAAAATCCCGGTCCCACTGTTCCGGGTTCCAGGCTTCCGGATAATAATAGACTCCCGTTTCAACCATTTTCTCAGGGCTGAAAAACTTTTGTGCCTGCGACAATACTCCGAATGCAAGCAACATTCCAAGGATAAGAAATTTCTTCATAAACGTTTTTTCTGTATGGATTAAAAAATCAGGTTAAATCAATTGTAAATGCATTTCGGCATGTTGAATATTTTCTTTGACAATTCAATGGCACGAAAGTACAAAGATAACTTAATTTTTAATTGTTTAAACTCAATTCCCGTACTTTTTTATGTGTACTAGTTCGTGGAATCAACTATTAATAGAATGGATTTCTTAATTGATAAATATGATAAAATTGGTAACAGATGATTTTATTTCAAGGCACTTGTCCTTGTTTAATTCTAGTTAAATGATTTTCATCCTGTTTACATGATGTTTACGTTGTATCTTAGTTGTATCTTAGATGTGTCTTAGATATAACTTAGATATCTCTTATCATTAATAGGTTAATACATCTATAGTATATTTGAATTATAAGCATAAGTAATCTGAATTATACCGAAAACATCCTGGTGAATAGGATACAGAATCTTTAAATTGAATCAATTAACGGAATATTGATAAACTTTGATTTAATTCAACCATTGAATATTCTACTCAGGTTGATTCCAATTAAAGCTTTGCAATTTATTGAAACGAGGATAACTGTAAATCTATAACGAATTCATCATGCCAATAATTACTTTTCAGGTTGTGAATATTTGGAAGTAAGAAGAAAAAATGATTTAACATTCGGAAGTCTGGTTAAATTCAGCGAACTTGATTTCATGAAGATAGTTCCTCAGTTTGCTTACGAATAAAATAATGATTTAAAACATCCATTCATAAAATTAAACGATTATCTTTGCTGATAATTAACATACCTGGGTTGGTGAATTAAAAGATAGAACAATACATCGAACCTCATTTATTCACAGTATTAAAGTTGAATGACCGGGTATTAAAGTTACTAATACAATAGATTCATATTATGATTGACAACGGAAAAGCAAAGATTACGGATTCGATGGATGAATTGAAAATCGTCATCCCATCAAAGAAAAACTGGTTTGTAATATTGTTTACGATGGTCTGGATGGGAGGCTGGTACATGGGGTTCAAGAGTGCCATGGACGGTTTTGGTGAGAATGCCTTTATTACTTTCTGGATGATAGGATGGACAATAGGAGGTTGCTCTGCCATCTTTGTTTTACTCTGGAGTTTGTTTGGACAGGAAATAATTAGAATCGATTTTCAGGATTTATTTCTGGAAAAATCAATTTTTGGTATCGGCATTAAAAGGAGATTGGCAATAACCGAATTGAATAATATACGATATGAAGCTGTTGAACGAAATGGATTCTCAGGCAATAATGACATGTCAATAATATTGCATGGGGCAGGACCAATTAAAATGGATTATGGATTAAAGACATATACAGTTGGATTCTCGGTGGACGAAGCGGAGGCAAAATACATCATTGAATTAATCAGGAAAAAAACAAAGAAATAAATTAAACTTAAATTTAAAAAATTGAGCGTTGTTTTAGTATCTGAAGACGTTGTAAGATAGAGTAAGGAAGAGGATCGGAATGTTACCAGTTAGCCCTTATTTGATTTAATAATTGGCGGTACTAATTTTACGGCTACCTTTTGGAATACAATCAAAAAATATCAATACGAATTTTAAAGAAAGAGGAATGTAAACCGGTTTTAATTGTAGGATTGAAATAGTTAACCCTCTTAAGTTGAAGTGATGGTAATTGAATTTAAATAGCATGTTATGAAAAAGCAAAATTACCTGGTAATAAAAGCAAAAGCCACTGAATTTGAACAGATTGGAGAACTAATGGTACGGGTGTATTCAGACCTGGAGGGATTTCCAACAGCCCTGGAACAGCCTGAATATTATAAAATGCTGGCCAATATCGGGGAGGTGACAAAAAAACCGGAGACCGAACTATTGGTTGCCGTTTCAACAGAAGGTGAAATTGTTGGATGTGTCGTGTATTTTAGTGACATGCAATATTATGGCTCCGGGGGAACTGCTAACGGGGAGAAGAATACTTCCGGGTTTAGATTGCTGGCTGTCGATTCGTCCTACCGCGGTCAGGGAATAGGCAAGTTGCTGATTGAAGAATGCCTGCGGAAAGCTAAGAAACTTAAACATGACCAGGTTGTAATTCATTCTACCCGGGCAATGCAACAGGCTATAGAAATCTACGAAAAGCTTGGATTTAAAAGGTCTGTTGATTTGGATTTTATGCAAGGGGCATTACCTGTATTTGGGTTTAGGCTGATACTTTAACGAATGATGATCCTTGCCATCAACTTGGATGCATTGAATGGATTAAATTTATAAAACAAAGTGACTAAAAAATATCAATGGCTGTCGTTTACCGCAAAATAGAAAAAAGAGACAATGAAATACTATCCCGCCTGATTAAGAAGGTATTCGTTGAGTTTGGGATTGACATGCCCGGAACGGTGTATACCGACCCGACTACCGATGCACTGTACGAATTGTTTCAAACACCCCGCTCGGTATACTGGATTGCAGAAGAAAATGAGAAGATACTGGGCGGTTGCGGCATCTATCCTACAGAAGGCCTTCCAACAGGGTATGCCGAGTTGGTGAAGCTATACCTTTCGGCGGATGCCAGGGGGAAAGGCATCGGGAATACCCTGATGCAAAAGAGCATAGAGAGTGCACGCGAAATGAATTATACCCATTTATACCTGGAAAGCTTTCCGGCCCTGAGTAAGGCAGTATCCCTGTACGAAAGAAATGGTTTTGTGATGTTGAAACAATCATTGGGAAGTTCTGTGCATTATGCCTGTACAATCTGGATGGATCGAGAACTTTGAAGCAAGAATTCCTTTTGCAGTGGACTTATTATCCACCCGGAATTAAAAATAGTAAATGAAAGAACCTAAATGATAAAAAATAACGAAGTAGAAGTCAGGGAGATAAATTATCATACTGAAGAGTACATTCAGGAGCAGGAACTCAGAAACCGTGTACTCAGGATACCGCTGGGAATGAGCCTTTATGATGAAAACCTTGTTAAGGAAGAGTATGATGTTCATATTGGAGCTTTTGTAAATAAGCAACTTGTTGGTGTATTGATATTGACAAAGCTGAATGATTCGGAAGTAAAAATGAGGCAGGTTGCTGTGGAAGAAACATTCAGGTCCAGGAAAGCAGGAAGTAAAATGGTCCTTTTTGCCGAAGAGTATTCCAAAAACAAGGGATATACTACAATGGTATTGAATGCCCGCAAGACAGCTGTGCCATTCTATGTAAAGCTTGGATATGAAAAGATAAGTAATGAGTTTATGGAAATAAATATTCCGCATTATAAAATGAAAAAAAGCCTGAACTAAGAATTATTTTAGGTGTGATAAATGTTTATAATCAATTGTTTGACTGATTTATTTCTTATGCCAATAAGTTGTGTTTGAACTAAGCAATGTTGGAATTTGTTTGTTAAACAGAGCACTAAAATGAGACAATATTCGAAACAGATTTAGTGTCAGTAACTGATTTTAATTAGTTGTATCATGAGAAAACTGATCGCATCCATCAACATGACCCTCGATGGCTATTGTGACCACGAGGCTGGAATAGTAGACGATGAATTGCACCAACACTTCAATGATTTGCTCAAGGAGGTCGATACTCTTCTGTTTGGCAGGATCACCTATCAACTGATGGAAAGCAGCTGGCCACAAATTGTTGCTAACCCAACCGGCATAAAGCCCTTCGATGAATTTGCCGTATTGATTGATGATATACACAAGATTGTATTTTCACATACCTTGAAACACGTGGAATGGAAAAATTCCACTCTGGCCCAGGGTGAGATGCGGGAAGTAGTACAAAAACTCAAACAGCAGGAAGGCAAAAGCATGTTGGTCGGCAGCCCAAGTGTCATTGATACCCTGATGCAATTTGGATTAATTGATGAGTTCCGGTTGTTGGTGCATCCCATTGTATTGGGAAAAGGATTGCCTTTGTTTAAAAATATCGCTGAAAGAATTAACCTGAAACTGATTAAAACAAAGATCCTTGGATCGGGCGTTATTGTATTGTATTATGAACCACAGTGATACTTGAAGAATCGTAGTGTAATATTACTAATTGATATTTTTAAAAATGAAGCAGCCGCTTCCCGGTTTCAATTATCAGACAAACATAATTATCTAAATCCCAAGAGGAAAGGAGACAAGTATTATGGAAAAAGAAATCGATCTTTCACTCCCTGAATGGGTGTTCCTGGATGGCAATTCCCACCTGGGGAATACCCTGGAGGGCAGGGATATCATTCAGCACATTCCCAGCCTGAGCATCCTCGAACTGTTTATGCTTGATGATAAGCCTTTTGTACTGAACCCTCCGGTGAAAACAAAAGAGTTTCTGTATACCAATGTTTTTGGTGAAATTGAAAAACATATGATTGCATTGCATTTCAGTATGTCTGATGACTTTGAGATTTACAAGATCATGGATAAAGCCATTGAGTTTTACACCGAGTTTATGGATTGGGAGGACCAAAGCCTTATCATTGAAGAAACTTCAAAGGACAATTGATAGCAGGCTAATGCAGGTAAGTACGAGATCTAATTTCAATAAAAATCCTTACCTTTGTATTCGTTATATTATATGCGAATCACACTGCAATTAATTTATAAATCAACCCAATATAAAATGGAAAACCAAGAGAACCAATTAAACATTGAACTTTCACCGGAAATAGCTGAAGGTATTTATTCAAACCTGGCTATTATCTCACATTCTAATTCTGAATTTGTAGTCGATTTTATCCGCATTATGCCCGGAACTCCCAAAGCAAATGTGAAATCACGCATTATTCTTACACCCGAACATACCAAGAGATTGCTGTTTGCTTTGCAGGAAAATATTGCCAAGTTTGAACAACAGAATGGCAAGATCAAGATTTCTGATAATGGTTTTGTTCCACCGGTACCGATGGGTTTTGGAGGAGGAGAAGCGTAAGAAAGTTTGAGGTTTGAAAGTTTGAGGTTTGAAGTTAATTCTCAAAGGATAATAGCAAAATAACAAACTTACTTTTCATGCTTCAGAAAATACAAAAGAGATAGTTCCCAAAGCGAAGCTATCTCTTTTTTCGATTTATAATATGACAGTTATTTCAACAATGTCTATATTATACATATTCCTTGAGCATGAATTAGAATTAATCTGGAAATAGCTGATTTCAAATAGAGTTCAGATATCCAGTCAAAGTTCTGAAATCAGAAATTGTGTATTGTCTTTTTTAAACGGAATCAACCGATTTAATTTGATTTTTTATACCATAGAAACCAGGCAGGATTATAATACCCCGTTAGTTCTGCTGAAGCATTATCATCTGCTTTTTTTGGAGGAATCTTAACAAGTACATCTTTCCCTTCTTTCCAGTTTGCAGGAGTCAAGACTTTATCTTTTGCAGAGATTTGAATTGCTGTAACCATTCTTACCAGTTCATCTGTATTCCTGCCAATATTCATAGGATAAAAGTAAATTGCCTGAATCGTATTCTCGGGATCAATAATAAAAACGCCTCTGACGCTACGTGTTGAATTGGTTTCAGTATGGATCATGCCATATTGTTTAGAAACACTTATATTCTCATCATCAACCAGGGGAAATTTGATTTTTACCTGTTCCCTGTTATCTATTTTCAGCATTTCAAGGGCTTTTTTCCATTGAATATGGGTATCCAACCTGTCGGTTGAAATTACAACCAGCTTAACACCCAATTTATCAAATTGATCCTGTAGGTGTGCAAGTTCCAGAATCTCAGTAGAGCATACCGGTGTAAAGTCCTTAGGGTGACTAAACAAAATTTTCCAGTTGTGACCGTAATCCTCTGGAAAATTAATGGTGCCATTCGTCGATTCAGCAGTGAAAGAAGGCGCTTTTTCGCCAATTAAGGGTATTCGAAAATTCCTGTCTTCATTTGAATTTGTAACTTTGGATGTCTTTTCAACATCCTGTGACCATAATTGAGTACATGATACTCCAATAAAAAGTAATAAAAGAAACTTTTTCATGATGATTCAAATTTAAATTAATACTGATTGATTGAATAATGCTGTATGCACTATTTAGAACCAGTAAACATAAGCTTCTGTGATAAGTTTCTTACATCAACTTTAATTGAATAATATTATATTAATTCGTTGAGAATTGTATTAAAATTAGCCACTCTTTTGGTTCTTAATTATTATTGCAAGATCATTATTTCTTGTAAAATGAGATTATAGTGCACATAAACAGTCAGTTAATGACAAGTGTATATTTATGTATTTATTATCCAATGTTTTGTATTATTATTCAAATAATGTAAAAGGTTTGCATTGAAGGCATGTGTTATAAGCACAGAAGCCGGATAATTATCCGGCTTTCGTGCATGATTCATGAACTCCTGACTTCTTAGAATTGTGAATTCATTGGAATAATAATCTGTCAGGTAATTGAAACTTGAGTCTGTTAGTTTAATTTCTTATACCATAGGAACCACACCGGATTGTAATAACCCGCCAGTTCATTGGATGGATTATTTTCATCGATCATAGGCGGAGTTCGAAGCAGGACATCATTGCCTTTCTTCCAGTTAACCGGAGTGAAGACCTTTTCTTTTTCAGTAACCTGAAGTGCTGTAATCGTTCTGAGTAGCTCATCCGTATTCCTGCCAACGTTTATAGGATAGTAATAAATTGCCTGAATGATATCCTGAGGGTCAATAATAAAAACGCTTCGAATGCATTTGTTCGAGGCTGCTTTCGAATGAATTAATCCATATTGTTTAGCAATAGCGATGTTTTCATCTGATACTATCGGGAATTTGATTTTTACCAAATCCTGATTCTTCAGTTTAAGCATTTCTAATGCTTTTTTCCACTGGATATGTGTTTCCAGTTTGTCGGTTGAAACCACCAACAGCTTGACCCCTAATTTGTCAAACTGATCCTGCATGCGGGCAAGCTCCAGTATTTCTGTGGAACACACTGCTGTAAAGTCCATGGGATGACTGAATAGGATTTTCCAGTTACGACCGAAATCTTCCGGAAAATCAATGGTCCCATTCGTTGATACTGCCGTAAATGAAGGTGCTTTTTCGCCAATTAAAGGTATTCGAAAATTACGATCTTCATTTGAATTAACCACTTTTGATGTCCTGACATTATTCTGTGACCACAATTGGGTACAGGATACTGCAATTGCAAGGATTAAAAATAGATTTTTCATAATGTCAATAAATTAAGTTAATACATGTTGACTAACAAATGTGTTAGAACACTGTTTATCATAAAACAGAAGGTTGAAATTTTATGTTCTTTTTCCTCTGTTTATTTTCATTATATTATATTAAATCGCTGTAAATGAGTTTAAAGTTATACTTTGTTTGATTTATTAATAATTTAATTAGCATTGGTTTTGTGACGATAAGAATGTTAATATGAAATCATATTACATCTTAAATAAATGTTAATTAGAAGGTGCTTTGTACTCTTAATATTTACTTATTTTTTGTCTTGATATTTGAATGGGTGAAATCAAAACAGAAAAGCCGGATTATGATCCGGCTTTTCTGTTTTGATTATCTGTGAAATCTATGCTAATAAACTTATTCTTTCTTATGGATGGATTCTTTCAATTGAAAGTTATCAAGTATAAACCTCCAGGGTTTATTCTTCCATTCTTCCCCGGCATAATCTATTCCCACACGCGGGGCTGTCTTGAAACTATATGCATCCGGTGCATCTTCAATCCAGATACGGTTAGAATCAAGCAGGTTTTCGCTGTAAAAGCTTTTATCCATTTTCAGTTCACGCCCTACTTTTCCTGATCCTACTATCCGGTCAATGCCCCGGATCAATACTGCCTGCGGATGATTTTCAGTGCCGGTCACCACGTTTAGCATCCAGTACATGCCATAAATCAGATAAACATACACATATCCACCATCGGAATACATGATGTCTGTACGTTTTGTACGCCCTTTGCTGGCATGGCAAGCCAGGTCTTCTTCGCCCAGGTAAGCTTCGGTTTCAGTAATCCGGTATTGGCTGAGAGTGCCGTCATCCCAAGTGCGTACCAGTATTTTACCCAACAGTTTCTGAGCAACAGTAACGGCATCCTGTTTGTAAAAATCAATGGTTAGTCGGGACATAATTTAGTTGTAACTATAAAATCAGCCTGTATTAATTGGTTTTAGTAACTCAACTAAATAATCAGGCTGCAAACATAGTGAATTCTCTTAAAATAATAATACTTGTTTCAGGAATATTCTGATTTAACAGATAAGAACCTTAACAGAATTTTTCGGATTGTAGGGAAAACAGCGTGAACTTGCAGCATTTTTTCAAAAGTGTTATGGGTTAACATCAATATCACCCTAAAACCCATTAGTGTCCGAACAATAATTGGAAAAATATAAAAACGCAATAAATAGTATATTTCATCCCACATTCAATCTTTCCAGCCTCGACCAAAAATATATGACGGATAAGAGTTGCCCGGCTTACTTTCCCTGCTATGAAATTGGCGATTCTAATGTTATGACAGCTAAACATGTGTTTGTCAGGTTGATACTCCACATAATTCCCTGAATTTTCCTGCTGAGCATACCTTCCCCTCTGTTTTCTGATAGTCTGTTTGTAGTCTCAACCGATCCTTATCCAGGTCTGCATCAGGTCGCTCTATAGAGAGGGTTGAGTTAGGGTTGAGATAGGGTTAAGATAGGGTTCAGATAGGGTTCAGATAGGTAGACCTAACTGAACCCTATCTAAACTCTAACGAAAGACTCTCCAAAGGCTCATGATAGATAGAATAGGAGTAGAATGAGTGATTAACCGTTAAAGAGACTTTTCGGGTGTCTTCAGGGGTCACTATGTATAAACTAAGACATTCATTTATTCGACCTGCTTAATATTTTTTGGGGGTCAACTCTGTTTTTAAAAGAATAATATCAGATGAGTAAGAGTTGGAAAGATCAAGAGGATTAAAATTATGGATTTTGCCTGTCCGTTTTTGTAAATAGAGGAGGGGAAAAAGCTGTTTTTAGAGCTAAAAAATGTTATAGAAAAAAAAGATGTTTAATTGTTTGGTAATCCAAAGAAAAACAGTATTTTTGCAGTCCGTTTATTATCACAGTGTAATGGTCCGGTTTGTTGTATGTAAATATCCTATTTTGTGCCGATTAGCCTCTTCCAAAATTTGATTGAACTCGATGAATCGACTGTATTATTAATTAAAAAAACATTTAAAAAGTGGATACGTTAAGTTATAAAACCATTTCTGCCAACAAAGCAACGGTGCAGAAAGAATGGGTGGTCGTGGATGCTACCGATTTGGTGTTGGGACGTATGGGCTCAAAAGTAGCAAAGCTTTTGCGCGGAAAATACAAACCAAGTTTCACTCCTCACGTAGATTGCGGGGACAATGTGATTCTGATCAATGCAGAGAAAGTAAAATTAACCGGTAACAAATGGACTGACCGCATTTACCTTAGCCATACCGGCTATCCGGGCGGCCAACGTGAAATCACGCCAGCCAAGTTAATGGAAAAGAGTTCCGAAAAACTTATCAAGAAAGTGGTAAAAGGTATGTTACCTAAAAACCGTTTAGGAGATAAACTTTTGAGCAATTTGTATGTCTTTCCAGGAGCAGAACATAATATGCAAGCTCAACAACCAAAACAAATCGATTTAAACTCACTCAAATAATCAGTATGGAAGTTATAAATGCCTTAGGAAGAAGAAAAGCGGCTGTGGCTCGTGTTTTCGTGAGCGAAGGAACCGGACAAATTACCATCAATAAACGTGATATTTCTGTATATTTCCCATCTCCAATTTTACAATTTATTATCAAACAACCTCTGAATAAATTAGGAGCTGTTGAAAAATATGATATTAAAGTAAACCTTGACGGTGGTGGATTTAACGGACAAGCCGGCGCATTACGTTTGGCTATTGCCCGTGCATTGGTAAAAATTAATCCTGAAGATAAATCAGCTTTGAAAGCAGATGGATTCATGACCCGTGACCCACGTGAAGTGGAACGTAAGAAACCAGGACAACCAAAAGCACGTAAAAGATTCCAGTTCTCAAAACGTTAATATTATTTACCATTTTATTATTTACCATTTACTATTTCAAAGCTATACGCGGCATGCCCGCAATGGTAAATAGTAAATGAGTAAATTGTAAATGGATTTAATTGGTTTAGTATCTAAATTGCCGAGACTCTAAGTATACTGGAAGGCTACTCGACAATTGAGTTAAACAGAATGTAAACAATTTTAAACAACAAAAATGTCTAGAACAAATTTTGAAGAATTATTAGAAGCAGGTTGCCATTTTGGTCACTTAAAACGCAAATGGAATCCAGCTATGGCTCCTTACATTTTTATGGAGCGTAATGATATCCACATTATCGATTTGCACAAAACAGTAGTAAAGATTGATGAAGCTGCGGCTGCATTGAAACAAATTGCCAAGTCAGGTCGTAAAATCCTGTTTGTAGCTACCAAGAAACAAGCCAAGGATGTGGTTTCCGAAAAAGCAGGTGCTGTTGGAATGCCTTATATTACTGAGCGTTGGGCTGGTGGTATGTTGACTAACTTCCCTACTATCCGTAAGGCAGTTAAGAAAATGACTACTATCGACAAAATGGCTACTGATGGTACATTTGAAAATATATCAAAACGTGAGAAACTTCAAATTACACGTCAACGTGAAAAACTGGAAAAGAATTTAGGTTCAATCGCTGATTTGACCCGTTTGCCTTCAGCACTTTTTATTGTTGATGTAATGAAAGAACACATTGCTGTTTTAGAAGCACAACGTTTGGGTATCCCTGTATTTGCAATTGTAGATACAAATTCAAATCCTAATAATATCGATTTTGTAATTCCTGCAAATGATGATGCTACAAAATCAGTGGACGTAATTTTAACAGCTATGGTTGCTGCCATTCAAGAAGGTTTGGAAGAACGTAAAGTTGAAAAAGTAGATACTGAAGTTGCTGAAGCACCTGTTTCGAAAGACAAGAAATCGAGAATTACAAAAAGACCAAGAACTCAAAAAGAAGATGAAGAAGCTTTGAACGCTAACGTGGTAAAGAAGTTCATCAAAGAAGAAGAATAAAAACATTTACAATTTAGCTATTTACCATTTACCATTTAAGTAGTCAGGTAGATTTGCTGGTTGTTTGAATAATATTCTCACTATAGACGAGTTACGAGTTCTAAATATAATTTTAGCTTGTAACTCGTTTTTATAAAACCCTTGACCCGCTCAGGTTCAAAGGTTCAAAAAGAAATAATAACAAATAAATTAATAACATACTACTCTTTTACTTCCGTCAGCTGACGGATTGGGAGTCGTTTTAATATTTAAAATATTATGGCAGTAACAATGGCAGAAATTTCAAAATTGCGTACCATGACAGGTGCCGGCATGATGGATTGCAAAAATGCACTCACAGAAGCTGAAAACGATTTTGAGAAAGCAATTGAAATTATTCGTAAAAAAGGACAGGCAGTAGCTGCAAAACGCAGTGACCGTGATGCAGCCGAAGGTTGTGTATTGTCAGCAGCCGATGGTGGTTTTGCAGCCGTACTGGCATTGAAGTGTGAAACTGACTTCGTTGCAAAAAATGCAGATTTTGTGGCATTTACCAAATCTATTCTGGATATTGCCATGGCAGCTAAACCTGCTACCCTCGAAGCCCTTGCAGCTCTGCAAATCGGTGGAAAAGCAATCTCTGAATTAATTGTTGAACGTATTGGTATCACCGGCGAAAAAATGGAATTAGATTTCTATGAATTCGTTCAGGGCGGTACAACATCTGCTTATATCCACCCGGGAAACAAATTGGCAACTATAGTTGCTTTTGCTGAAGAAAACGCAGAATACGAAACCATACGCGGCGTAGCAATGCACATTGCGGCAATGTCTCCTGTGGCTATAGATGAATCCGCTGTACCTCAAAAGGTAAAAGATAACGAGCTGGCAGTGGCTATCGAAAAAACCAAAATCGAACTTGTTTCAAAAGAAGTTGAAGTCGCATTGAAAAAAGCAGGTATAAACCCCGCACACGTTGATAGCGAAGACCACATTGAATCAAATATGGCAAAAGGCTGGATTACCGCAGAAGATGCAGCAAAAGCCCGCGAAATAAAGACAACGGTCATTGCAGAAAAATCTGCGACTTTACCCGAACAGAAAGTAAACAATATTGCCGCTGGACGTATGGCGAAATTTTTCAAAGAATATACCCTTGTAGAACAAAAGTACGAAGGTGGCGGTGAAGAAGCTGGAAAAATAACAGTAAAAGAACTGCTTGCAAAAAAGCATTTAACCTGCATCGCTTTTAAACGTGTAACTTTGAATCAGGAATAACAATTAATTGACAATTTTACCATTGACAATTTACAATTTACAAATAAAAACCTCCCGATATTGATCGGGAGGTTTTTATTTGTATAATGAGCTGCATGAAAGACTTATTATGTAAGTAAATTTTGTTATTTTTGCAAGTAATATATATTCGATTTATTTAATCACCCAAAAGTGATTTTCAACACTATAAAACATTTTTAATGAGAAAAGTAAGAGTGCGTTTTGCACCAAGCCCAACAGGCCCATTACATATTGGCGGAGTGCGTACGGCATTGTACAATTATTTATTTGCAAAAAAACACGGCGGAGACATGCTTCTCCGCATAGAAGATACTGATACGGCCCGTTATGTGCCCGGTGCTGAAGATTATATCGTTGAATCGTTAAGCTGGCTGGGTATTCACATTGATGAAGGAGTTGGTTCACAAAGCGGGAATGAAGGACCCCATGCACCCTATCGACAGAGTGAACGGAAAGCAATTTACCGTAAATATGTGGACCAGTTACTGGCAGCAGGTCTGGCTTATGTTGCATTTGACACCCCGGCTGACCTGGAAGCTAAACGCTCCGAGATTGCCAATTTTCAGTACGATGCCAAGGTGCGTGACCTGATGACTAATTCATTGACTTTATCAGCCGATGAAGTGAAACAGCGGATTGAAAATGGCGAACAATATGTGGTTCGTATAAAAATTGAACCTAACGAAGAGATTAAAGTACAGGATTTGATACGTGGGGAAGTGATAATCAACTCTTCGGTGCTGGATGATAAAGTTTTGTTCAAATCATCGGATGAATTGCCTACTTACCATATGGCAAATGTTGTGGATGATTATTTAATGGAGATTTCGCATGTCATACGAGGTGAAGAATGGTTGCCATCGGCACCATTGCATGTGTTGTTGTACCGCTACCTGGGTTGGACTGATGTTATGCCTGAATTTGCACATTTACCTTTGCTGCTGAAACCGGATGGGAATGGAAAGCTTAGCAAACGTGATGGTGACCGATTAGGTTTCCCTGTATTCCCATTAAACTGGAAAGACCCAAAGACCGGCGAGACTTCATCAGGATACCGGGAAGCCGGATATTTTCCGGAAGCGGTAATTAACTTCCTGTCATTATTGGGTTGGAATCCGGGAACTGAACAGGAGATTTTCTCCATGCAGGAACTGATTGAACTGTTCTCACTGGAGCGTGTGAGTAAAAGCGGTGCCAAGTTTGATTATGAGAAAGGAAAATGGTTTAATACTAAATACCTGCAATCAAAATCGAATGAAGAAATTGCTGATCTATTCCAACAGGTCTTAGTTGAAAAAGGAATTGTTGAAAATGCTGACAAAGTAATAAAAGTAGTATCGTTGGTGAAGGAACGTGTTGGTTTTGTACATGACCTATGGGATCAATCGGGATTCTTTTTCATGGCACCTGCTGACTATGATGCCAAAACCATACAGAAGCGTTGGAAAGCAGAAACACCTGACCAGATGAAAGAATTATGCGAACTATTGACTGCTATTGAAGACTTCTCAGCTGAGAATACAGAAAAAGTTGTCATGGAATGGATTGCTGCCAAAGAATATAATATGGGTGGAATCATGAATGCATTCCGTTTATCGGTAGTTGGAGCTCCAAAAGGTCCTCATATGTTTGACATAACAGCTGTGATTGGAAAACAGGAAACTATCCAACGCATAGAACGTGCTATTAAAACAATCAATATTTAATAGTCTATGCAAAAACGCCATTTAGATCCCCTGCAATATATAAACGAACAGATATTCACCACTCAAAAATATATCATCCCGTTCATTCAACAGGTAAAGAAAATTGATGCATCGGTTCAGGTATTGGAAATAGGTTGTGGAGAGGCGGGAAATTTAAAGCCATTTCTGGATCTTGGTTGTATGTGTACAGGTGTTGACTTTAGTACCCCAAAGATTGAAAAAGGGAAAGAATTCTTTTCCACGCACCCATTTTCAAAGAATATCAGGCTGATCAGTGAAGATATTTATAAAACTACTGAATTTCATGCCCAGTTCGATATTATTATTGTCCGTGACGTGATAGAACATATTCATGACCAGGATAAATTCCTGGCACTTTTGAAGGACTTAATGGCTCCTGATGGGGTTGTGTTCTTTGCCTTCCCTCCATGGCAGAATCCTTTTGGAGGACATCAACAGATCTGCGAAAGCAAAGTGCTATCAGCCCTACCTTATTATCATTTGTTACCTACAACACTCTACAAAACAGTTTTAAAGATGTTTGGCGAGAGTGCAGCTAAAATCACAAGCCTGCTGGAGATAAAGGAAACCGGGATAAGCCTGGAACGATTTGAAAGGCTGGTAATCAAAAACGGGTATACTCGATTGTTAAAGACATTGTACTTCATTAATCCGAACTATGAAGTAAAATTCGGATTGAAGCCACGAACACTGTCGACGTTTTTGGGTAAGATTCCTTACATACGGAATTATTTCTCAACCTGCGGATATTATCTGATTAAACAAAATTAAAATAGTAGAACCGGTAATGAAGAAAGTACTGATAGTGACCTATTATTGGATTCCAAGTGGTGGCGCCGGTGTGCAACGCTGGGTGAAATTCACTAAATACCTTCGGGACTTTGGTTGGGAACCTATCATCTATACGCCTGAGAACCCTGAATACCCTTCAATCGATCATTCATTTGAAAAAGATATTCCATCGGATATAACCATACTTAAAACTCCAATTTGGGAACCGTATAACGTATACCGGAACCTGACAGGGAAGAAAAATGAAGCTATCAATGCCGGATTTATCTCTGAAAATAAGAAACAGGGCTGGAAAGATAAATTATCGATCTGGATACGGGGTAATTTCCTGATACCCGATCCTCGCAGGTTCTGGATTAAACCATCCGTAAACTTTCTGACTGAATATTTACAAAAGAATCCCGTAGATGCTTTGATTACAACCGGACCGCCCCATTCTATGCATATGATTGGACTGGGATTGAAAAGGAATATCCCGGCTTTGCATTGGGTCGCCGATTTCCGTGATCCCTGGACGAACATCGACTTCTACAAAGACCTGAATCTAACTGGAATTTCTGATAAAATTCATCACCGGTTAGAAGCAAAAATAGTCAGTTCGGCCGACCAGGTTGTTGTGGTATCGAATGATATGAAACAGGAATATGAGCTGTTGAAACCGAAGAAGATTGATGTCATCTCAAATGGGTTTGACGAAGAGGATGGGGTAAAGGAGAATGCACAATTGGATGAGAAATTTACTATTTCACATATCGGAACCTTGAATGTTGCCCGTAATCCCAAGACGATTTGGAAAGTGTTGAGTGAACTCTGTAATGAAAATCCGGAATTTAAGACAGATTTGCAAATACAGTTGGTAGGAAAAGTTGATTTTTCAGTTTTGGAAGATATTCGCATGCTTGGACTTCAGGACCGGTTATTGAAAATTGATTATCTCTCCCACAGTGAAGCCATCGCAAAACAACGTTCCTCACAGGTATTGATGTTGTTGATTAATAATTCAGAGAATGCAAAAGGGATACTGACGGGGAAGTTCTATGAATATCTGGCAGCAAAACGTCCTATCCTGGGAGTTGGCCCAACAGATGGTGATGCTGCTGAAGTGCTTCATGAAACAGGGGGAGGAGTAATGGTTGATTTTACGGATGAACAAACCATGAAACAGAGTATTTTAAATTATTACACACAATATAAGTCTAATACACTTAATGTTCAGACAGGACCGGTAGAGAAATACTCCCGACGATCGCTTACCGGACAGTTAGCCACTTTATTAAATAGCTTATGAAAAAGATCATTACCGTTGTAGGTGCCCGCCCGCAGTTTATAAAAGCTGCAACGTTAAGCCGTCAATTTAAGCTGGTTGGTGTTGAAGAATTGATTATCCATACAGGCCAGCATTTTGATGCCAATATGTCGGAAGTCTTTTTCGAAGAAATGGAAATACCAAAGCCGGCCTATCAACTCGATATTCATGGTTTGACCCATGGTGCCATGACCGGACGAATGCTTGAAGGCATAGAAGAAATACTGATAAAAGAAAAACCCGATGGCCTGCTGGTCTACGGAGATACTAATTCAACGTTAGCAGGCGCTCTGGCTGCTTCTAAGCTTCATATTCCGGTGATCCATGTAGAAGCGGGATTACGGTCATACAACATGGAAATGCCCGAGGAAATCAACCGTATATTGACTGACCGTATTTCAACCATCTTATTTTGCCCAACAGATACAGCGATTCATAATTTGAAACGTGAAGGGTATGACACGATGCCTATCAAGATCATAAAAAACGGGGATGTTATGCAGGATGCTGCCATGTATTATGCTGCCAA
>JAQTUE010000083.1 GCA_028710415.1 Paludibacter sp.
GAGGAATCAGATGAGTCAAAGTATGGATTACTTGTATTAGATGAGTTAGGCACGTGGTTTAACTCAAGGAATTGGCGTGATAAGGGCAGACTTGAAGTTATTAACTGGTTTTTACATGCTAGAAAATTGCATTGGGATATTTATCTGATAGTTCAGAATATCAATTCTTTGGACGATCAACTTGTTTCGGCTCTATGTGAGCATCTTGTAGTATGCAAGCGTACTGACCGTTTATCTATTCCTATAATCGGGCCGATTCTTAAATCATTAGGATTTGAGAAAGTTCTGCCGAAAATACATGTTGCTAAGGTTTATTATGGCCAATCGACTTCATCAATGGCCGTTGATCGTTGGTGGTATCGTGGCAAGGATTTATACGCCGCCTACAATACAGATCAAATTTTTGATGAAGAATCGGATGCTATACACTCCCCGCTTCCGGCTTATTACCGTAATAACGTTCAGCTTATAGAAAAATATCAAAACAAAATAAAACAATTGAAGCCGAATTTAAAAACCGCACATCCTACGGATGGGCGATTTTTAAAGATGGCGTCTATTTGCTTGTTGGCTCTTGCTGTTTGCACTCTAAGTTATCGTACTTACGCAAAATATACGGATTACGCGAGTGTATCGCATGTGATTATCCCAAAATCCCCGGATGCTCTAGTTACTAATGGTTCGCCATCTGCCTTACCGTCAAGCTCTATTCCTTTGGTTACGGCAATTCAAAAAGATGCAGTAAGAATCCTGACCGAACAGGCAAGGATAACGACTAGCAGTATGTACTTATATGACGGCAAAATAAATGCTGTACTTCATGTGCAATCGGGCAAGGAGGAAGAGCAGACTATAACCCTTGATGATGCGCGGGCTTTAGGCTATGTAGCCGTTCGTCAAGGGCGATATGTGAAAGTATCAAAAGATGATTATTCTTTTAGCTTTATGGTTCCCGGCTGAAAATAGGGAATTTATTACATAGGCAAAACCATTGCCAAGTTTAAATTATAATAAAAACAGTTACTTATAAATCTATAATAGTTAAAACACATCATAAGCAAAACATATGCCAAAACCAACTTTAAGAAATTAGGTATCTGCTCTCTTTATTAGCACGTCAAACGATTCCGGTTCAGACCGTAAAAGCTTTCTCAAAGCCAGCGTACGCAGTAGCTGGACTCGACTGGAAGATTCCTTTTATTTGCTCAGTGCTACATCTTAGATATTGTCAAGCAAATTCGTAACGCTTAAAACAAGCCAATCTTTCCCTAATAAGCCAAAAAATCAAGAAAACTGGCATAGCGTATCGGTACGATAGCGGGATTGTTGCTCTATAGTTAATAGTACAGCTGATTACAGGGTTAAAACCAGCTGTACTATTCACCATTCAGTTAACAATCTTTGGCTGTTCGCTTTTATTAAATAAATTCTCTACGCGACTGCTTTAACCAGTCTTTAAAAAATGCTCTAAGTCTTTCCAAAAAATAGGTATTGACAAGTTACTAACGTTCTGTATAATTTAGTTACTTTCAACGAAAACAAAGGAAATAAAAATGACTAAAGAATCAAAATTAATTGCTGAAGCATTTCAGCTTCATGATTACCTTTTTAAATTATGCAGGGATATAAAAACCTCGGATTCAGAATATCTAAGATTGCGACCTGTACGCGATATTGCTCTTTCTCGTTATGCCCGTCGTTTAAATACATTGAAGGGTTAGTGCGATGGAACATTTATTTATTAATTCAAACACTGGCTTATCTGTTCTTGGTAAGCCATCTATTAATAATTATCCTGAAATTTTCAGGGAATCAATTGGAATCTGCCCCAAGTGCAATTCTGAAACTATCAGAGAATCTCGAAATGCGGTTGCCACGAATTTATTTATCGTCCGCATTATCTGCAAATGTACTTGTTCCGTTTCTGTTATTAATTAGTAAAGGAAAATAAAATGGCAAAAACTAATGCACAAAGGCAAGCTGAACAGCGGATGACAAGACGCTTGGCTATTGAAGAGCTATCTGATATCAAAATGGATATTTCTATAGCTAAATTGCGTATTGAATCCCTTATCTTGGATTTAAAGCAAATGAAGGAATGTAATGATATGGCTGGCATTGAATTTGTAATACGACATTTTCAATATATTTTAGATGCTTCCCCGTTTGACCGTCCCGATTGTTCTCAAAAACTCCCACTTTTATTGGTGTAATCATGTCTCGTCTATGTTATTGGCATCCCGACTATATCCCATGTCAACCTATTGTTCTTGCCTCAAAATATGTTGAACCGGAAACAATTGTAATGGCTGATAATTCCAGCTATACCGTTATTTTTGGTAATGGCTATTTTTTGGTTCATGAAAGAGATTTAATTACTGGCGATACGATGATGCAATCATTTAAAAGTAGGTTTTTTGCTGAAAAATTTATAGCTGAAAAAATAAAAGCTCAAAAACGACCGTTGTAACTCATTGAAGGAACTACTGTTACACGTTCCTTTTTTCCGGATTCCGAACAAATACACCCTTTTTAAACAGAATTATGATTCTAATTGATTGGCTTTCTGTTTATCAAGATTACCCCGGCTCTGATTATCCCCGTTTAGCATCCGAGGTGCGAACTTCGGTTTGTGCTCTGACGGGGGAGCTTTTAAAAGAATCAACAACGGGTTATCAACACCAAGGTTCTTTCGATTCTTCAATTCTTATTAAATTTGATGGCTACAGACTTTCTATGTCGGGCAACCCTTCTTCTTGGAATCAGAGAGATAACTTATTTGGTGTTCGGTCTGTTCGTTCTGCTGTTGCTGTTTATAACCGTATTTTGGTAAGTTTGGGTTATCCCGAGTTTTACGATTGCGAAAATTCAGAGCGTAGAGCTATGCCTTTTCAGTCTACAGAAAAATATTATCGCCCTGGATTGAAGATTACACGAGTTGATCTAACCAAGAATTTTAGCAGTGATACGCCTTGCATGGATATGCTGAGATATTTAAGCTCTTTTAGCTATCGGGGGCAACCAGGATATCTTTATCCAAATGGGATGACGGTTGACTGGATGGGCGATAGGCAAGGTGAAACAGGTGGTTCAAAGCGACTGTACTTTAAGTATTACAGTAAAGCATGGGACTTAGATAAAAAGCTTAAAAAGCTAATGGCATTACGCCATAGAATGACGGCTAAAACAGAATTACAAACGGATACAAGTATCATTGATTATCAGATTACATATTTAACGAAACTGTTAGAATATGCGTTAGAAAATAATATAATTCGTTTTGAATTAGAATTGAAATCAAAAAAGTTAGAAGAATTAAATTTAGATTCTTTGGTTGGTTGGGATTTTGTTGATATGAAAGGTGATGACATGAATGTAATCCAATTAAATAAATATATGCCGCATATAAATCAGGTTTTACAATTTAATCGTAAGATAGATTTGTACAGTCAATTGCTTGATGCTGGATACAAAGAAGGTGCTTTAACGCGTAACGCGGCTTTGTTAGGTCAATCCTGGTTAGATGGTCATGATATTGATTATCGCCGGAATCATATGGTAAGGAAAACTTCATATTACCAGGCCCATAAAATTCTCTTGACTATCGGATTTGATATTAAGGAACCGCTTAATATTGTGCACTTTCCTAACCAAGTTTGTACATTTATGCTTAAAGACTTGGTTAAACCGGATTTTTATGAAGATTCTTCTGCTGCTTAACTTGTAAAATCCCCAACTCGCCGTTTCTTTATATCTCTGTTTTGTCGTTTTTCCGCAATATCGCGTAAAGTTAAGGCGCGTAAATACGCGCTTCTCGTCAGATTAAGCATTTTCGCCCTCTCATCAATGAGCTTTAGTTCTGAATTTTGCAAAGATACTGATATCTTCAGACGTCCCATAATTTCTTAAAATTCTCTTAAAATAAATTTGCATCATACTATAAATTATGTATAATTTTTATGTCCGTACAATTGTACGCTTTTTTATTGATGAGGTTGGATAATGATAAAAGTTAAAGTGATTGATACTTTTTGCGAGATAAGAAAGGGCACTTCGAAAGCGGGGAAAGCCTTTTCTTTCAATGTACAAAAAAATGTTTTTGTAGAACTGAATGGTGAAGTTCGTCGCCTTCCGTTTGACCTCGAGGAAGGCAAGCAGCCGTATCCTCCAGGCAATTACACAATCGACCCAATATCACTTCTTACTGTAGGGCGATTCGGTTTGGAGCTGATACCTTTCGCTAGACCTATTTTATTACCTGATTCCGAACAAATAGCAGTTAAGCCCGCACTTTTCGGTAAAACGGCATGACAATTGATACGTTGAGTCAATATTTAATGGTCTTGGGCATGTGCATTGCATTTGCCCTTGGTTTTACAGCCGGTTATCGGCGTTAATGAATTCCCCTTAAAGGAATAAATATGGCAGACAGTGAAGCTATAGAACTCGTTTCGTACATGATTGGCTGTTTTGGCTTGGGTTACGGTCTCGGTTTCCTGGTTGTCTCTTTTCGTAAAATGCTAGATTTAATTTAACTTACTTAGGAAAAAATCAAATGAATAAAATATTTCTTGTAATTGGCCTGTTATTAGCTTCTGTTTCGCCTGTTTTTGCCGCTTTGCCAGCGGTTGTAGGTACAACATTAACCGCTGTGCAAACAGATGGGTTGGCTTTAATTGATCTTATCTGGCCTGTGGTTGGTGCAATAACAGGAGGTTTTATTCTGTTTAAATTGTTCAAACGCGGTGCTTCAAAGGTTTAATTTATTAAGAGGGGGGGGCTTTCCTCCCCTTTTTCGTTTAATCATTGGAAGAAAAAAAATGCGTAGCATACCTGGCTTCCTTGTTTTTGCTTTACTGGTTTTAGTAATGCCTAGAGCTTTTGCGGATGCTGGAACATTGGCTGTGAATCATTGCGGCGCGGGTGTAACGTATACTTGTCAAACCGCACCGAATCCATCATATCTACTATGTACCGCTAATGGCGGTGGTGTTAATAACAATAACTGTGCCAACCTTGTTTATTCTTATTTAATAGAGCCTTGCTCATCCGGAACCGAATTAGATATACCAACTGGCACTTGCAAGGCCATAGTAACTTGTACTGCCGGGCAAGTAAAAAATCTAGTTGTACAGCACGGAAAATCACAAGACGGATTCTTCAATTTAAACATGAAAGTAGCCGGCTCATCTGGCACTGCTATCTTTGGTGGATGTTCGTATTCTTATACAATCGGTACAGGCTCGGAATGTCTTTCCAATGTAGATTTGTCTGACGCAACTTTGCTTTACTGTAAAGTGACAGCAACAAATAGCGGTAACACAACGTCATCATCCATACCCCCGAACTCTTTTCTACAATCAGACGTCCCCGTTTCAGCTAAAAGGGAAAACGACCCTGACGGATGCTTTACCAATGCGGAAGGCGTCAAAGCTTGTCCCATTGGCACAACCGCCAATTGCGCAAAAGTTAATGGCGTAGACGTATGCGCCAAAACACCTGGACAAGGCTCGCCCGTAGATTTTGGGGGGCATACGATAGCCGAATTACCAGCGGATGGTAAGAATTGCGCTAGGGGGACTAACGGTAAAGCTGTTTGTAACGAATCACCCAATGACGGAATAACGGTTCAATCTCAAAAAGTACAGCTAATAAAGGATGATGGCACCATCATCGCTTTAAGCAATTTAGTCAAAGAGCATACTTTTACAAGTTCTGTCACTAATCCTGACGGCTCAGTTACGACTCAAACAGTGACGGAAAATAATGTCATTGGTGACTCTACGTTGAGAATCACTAAAACCGTTTTTGCCGATGGCAGTGAAGCCACTGAAACAACCGGCAATGCGCCGGGTACGAGTCCGAATCAACCGGAGGATAACGGACAGGGTGACACTAATGTAAGTCCAGGCGATGATTCGGCTATGGACAGCGCGTTTGCTAGCCTTGAAAG
>JAQTUE010000050.1 GCA_028710415.1 Paludibacter sp.
AATGAAATCAAATACAGAACTCTGTAGGAGTTCACCAACAGAACCAAGTGTTTAAGTACTTTCTCTTTTGGTCAACTCCTCTGGAGTTGGGTAGTTTATATTTTATTTTCCCCCAGTTCCGCAGGCTACACTGGGGGTTATTCACAGGTAACACCTACGGTGTAATCTGTAGCTTCATATTAGATTATAACTGCCAATTCAGAATGAATTAAGAAATAACTGAAAGTTGGGTGCAAAATCCGATAGTCACTATAAAAAATCTATATGAAATTACCGGTTATTAGTTTTTATGGATTATACTGAGCTCCGGATTCCCTTCAAACTCCGCTATCGCCTTTCTCCATACATCAGAAATAGGACGGGTGGTTTTAGTCTTCGCATCATAACAAACCATGACCGTCTGGCAGATACACTTCACTTCACTTGTTTCAACATCAATCAGGTGCTGCAGCAGTTTAAAGCTTTTATTCCCGATTTCTACCACTGCAGTTTCCACGGCAACATTTTCTCCCGGATATACCGGCAGCAGAAAGCTTACCTCAATGTGCCCAATCACGACACCCACTTCCTTACTGATACTAACTTCAGGCAAAACCTCTGTAAAGTAAGAGGTCTTTCCCAAATCATAGAAGGAGAAATATACCGAGTTATTCACATGCCCCAGGGCATCAAAGTCATTAAAACGTAGTTGAATTGGTGTTTTATGGTTGAATTTCATGTTGTCAATAGGGTGGCTTATTTATTTTGTGTAAAAATGCTTTGTTTTAAAATCCGGTTACAATAATCATTTGTCATTTCACTGGATCCTCCTTTTGCAGGAATATTAACCTATTCAGAGGCATGAATTTATGTCTGTTACAAGAGTTTTAATATCCCGACATGGATTAAAAGGTTGAATGTCTGAAACCACCCGTATTGGTATTGATATGTACTTCTAAATTAAATTTGATTGGTAATATAAATTCTTCAGTTGCTATCTCTCCATCAATTTTCCCGGGTGTCCATGGAGGCAAAATGGAAACAACACGTTGTGCTTCCAAATCCAAAGCAGGAAACAGACTCTTTATTACAGTGATATTTTTCATTTCTCCTGCTTTATCTACAACAAAATGCACGACCACTTTACCTTGCACCCCTGCTTCCTGAGCTTCAATGGGATATTTCAAATTCCTGCTTATCATCAACATCAATACCTTTTCTCCTCCCGGAAATTCAGGCATTATATGATAGGGATAATAAGTTGTTTCACTCCCGTTTTCATCATAACATTTCCCTTCCAGGGATTTATCCTCCTGATACAGATCGTGCCGTTTTACTTTTCCGTTTTCCCAATAAGTGGTCAGTTTCCCATCAATTTTTCCTTTGTGGTAATCAATGTCACGTTTTAACTGACCGCTTTCGTACCACATTTTAAACGGCCCTTCCCAACTATCGTTTTTCTTTTTCGTTTTTTCGTCTGTTTCAACTACCTGGTGACATTCCGATTTCAGTTTCCCCGATAGATAATACTCCCTTACTATTTTGCCCTCGTTCACTGCTGAATCCCGGCTTACTAATCGATAGCTTTCGGCAAAAATCTTTAACTTTGTTTTATCACCATATTGGTCAACATAAATAGTATCCTGTGCATATAAAGCCATTGGCAAGATGAATAAGATGATGGTAAATAGGTTTTTAAGTTTCATACGTGTTTTTATTTGATAAATGGAGAATCCGGTTCATTTTTTATTTATTTCTGAGAGTAAGAATCGATTATGATAATCTATTGGTCGCTTTTTAGTTTTTACCTTCTGTGGAGTTACGGGCTTATCCAGACATTTAAACTTCAGTTTTAACTTTTTTCAGGCTCAATGTTTTCAGCTTCACAATTTTTGATTTGCTAATCCACTGCATACTGAAATGCATCGGTTAATCCTTTCAAGCTTTCCCCTTCAAAAGTTACCAAATCATTAATGCCTTCCACTTTTCCATAAAACACATTGTCATCGGCCGAGAAATGGACACTCCCGATAAATCCTTTGTAATTCAATACATCTTTCATTTTTTACCTCTTTTAAATTAATCCCTCCTTTTTAAGTTCTTCAATAAGTAAGCTGATTTGATACTGCTTAAGGATATTCCCCGGATGCGGCTTTTCATATTTCATTTATCGGATTGCAAATCCTAATAATACAAAAGCTGGGATAGCATATCCCAGCCACATGAATCACCATTTTTTCAATTAATAAAGGACATATCCGGAAGGACGGGGGAATATGCTTGTATTTTTCTAATTGAATTTTTGTAAATGAATATTTACTCGAAATAATTCCTGTAAAAAAATCAGGGTGCCTTGATAAAAGTGATATGATATTTCGTTTTGTCATTTTGCATTGATTCTGAATTTAATTCTTTTTTTTTATCATAGTTAATAATGTATATGATTACAATGCTGTCCTTTAATCATTACTTAACGGAATACTAACTCTTAATTTTTTGTGATACTCAGACCATAAAAAAACACTAAAGAAATTTAAGCTCTTACTTAAAATAAATTCCGGATCATCAATCCCATATTGCTTAAATCCATTTTTGGCGATTGTTAATTTATATACTAAATCTATAATACTTTGATTTGACTTTTCCCAATCATAAAAAACATTATGATAAAGAAATGGCTCATTTATAATTTCAATAATGAAATTATCATCTATTTTCAAATTTGTAAAGAGTTTATTAGCTTTTATTTTAGAAAGAAAGTTTATTTTTTTTTCTTTAGAATATTCTTCAATTTCTATATTGACTCCTTCCAAAAAATGATAAAGTTCACTTGTTAGAATTATGTTTGGATTGATTGATAAGTTTTCCCAACCAGTAGAACAATATGAATTTTCATCCCATGTATCAGAAGATGTTTTAATAGTTTTCATAAAAATCACTTCATTTTGAGACCATTTTCTTTCAAAATATTTTATTGTCTTAAAATCCAATTTGCCATTTCTTGCCAATAGAAAAAAATCAATTTTATTCTCAAATTTAATAATTAAATCAACGGTCCAATTAATACCTTTATTATAAGAAATACAATTCAAATAATCAAAGCTAAAATATTTATTATTAACTTCATAATCTGTAGTTTCAAAATCAAATATATCATCTATAGATTTTTTTTTGTGTGAAATCCCTTCAAATCTTGAGAATTTACCCCAAACAAGATTTTCTTTAAATTTAAACAATAAATTTTCATTCCAGTCTAAATCATCCCTTCCACTTAAAATTTCCCAATTTATTTTTTCTTTAAACTTATCAATTAATAAAATATCCCACTTTAAAGATCTATTTCCAGTTAATTTATCCCAATCAATATTATTTACATATTTATCAATTTGTAAAATGATTTCATTTGTATTGAAGTTTGGTGGAAAAGAAAATTCGTAAAGATTTTTTTCGTTTTTATATAAGTATATATCGGACAATTCCTCACTCCTCGTTCCAGGAGATGAAACAAATTTTCCTCTGTACCAATTTAAATTTTCATTTCCAAAATTACTCCTTAAATGTAGTTTATAAAGAGTTTGAAATTGATGAAAATCTAATTTTAGTTCTAAACTTTTAAGGTAATTATTGAATGAATCTATAAATTCATTAGATTTATCTTCAAATTCTAGATTACAAATATTATAAAAACGAAATAATACTTCAAGTTTAAAAATCTTAAAATGATTTAGTACAAACATATCAAAACCAATATTTTTTTTCAATATATATGTAATATCAGCAATAGAAAGATTTATTTTTTTTGATATTAAATTTATATCACTATCTATTAATAGTTTAAATAATTCTAAATTAAATTCATTTTTAAAGTTTATAAACTTTTCTAATCGATTTATTCCCATAATTGTAATATTTTAATTTCCATAAAGAAGATAATATAGTTATTAATTATTGCTTCTAAAATAATTATGAATAAACTTTTCTGTTTAGAAGGGTTTTATATTGTTCAATTTTCATTGTTAATTACATTTTCCTCGAGACGAGCTTTAAACATTTCAATAAATTCAAATCCAGACAAACCTTCTTCGATAATCTTGTCTTTAATCTTTGCTGCATCTTCAAATAATACACCTCTTCTTGTAGCACTATTCACAATAGTCCTTTCCATTTCTTCATATCCTTTTTTAAGTTCCATATAATTTATTGTTTTTTATGTTTATTTTATGTACTCTCCGTATGCTCGGATATGCTCATTAAATATATAAAAGCTCCTGTCCTTCTGGATATGAACTTAATTAAAAGTAAATAAAACACTTTCAATGTCGTTAAAATTTGCAATCAAAGCTCTTTATATTCATAGTCTTTTTTAATACATTCACCATTTATTTCCGCCCCAAATGTACGAACTCTTTTTAACATCCCCAAAAATTTAGATAATTATTTTAAATAAATGTAAATACATGGACTGATTCCATTATCCAGAGTTGGAATAGCCATTTAATCAGCCAATTAACCAATTGACTACTCAACTGCTCAACAAATGCTTTTCTCCGTCATTCGTTTTAAGTATCGAGGGGGCATCGAGGGGGTATCGAGGGGGTATCGAGGGCCTTTCGAGGGGGTTTCGAGGGCCCCGGCCCTCCGAACCCCCTCGAAAGGCCCACTAAACCCTTACCAAGCCCCCTCGATACACCGAACAGAATAAGACCAGAACAAGACCAACTTTCAGTGCGAAATGATATTGTTTAAAGTTTATAGGAGGTAGTTTATAGTAGATAGTTTGCATTAAGAAGCAAGCAGTTTTAGAAAAAAGAAACAAGGATTTGGATATAGTGTTTGACAGTTCCTGGAATGTATTTTTCAAATCATTTCATTCATTAATATCATTTCACATAGGACAACCATCAGATTGCAGGGTAACCGGCTGATTTTATATGCTTATGTTTGCAATCTAAAATTATATCACCCTTAAAATCTATATTGTAAATGAGAAAATTAATCTTTACTCTTTCCATGTATTGTGCATCATTGTGCTTACTGTCAGCTCAGTTAGTGGCATTCCCGGGAGCTGAAGGCTTTGGAAAATTTGCCAAAGGAGTCCGTGCTTCCACCAGCCCAACTGTTTATCATGTTACCAACCTAAACGATACCGGTACCGGATCTTTCCGTGATGCGGTGAGTGCATCAAATCGCGTTGTGGTGTTTGATGTGGCAGGGGTTATCCGCATTACAAGCCGTTTAGTAGTATCATCCAATAATTATATTGCAGGACAAACTGCACCAGGAGAAGGAATTACCATTTATGGGAATGGATTTTCGTTTACAGGTGCCGACAATCTTATTTGCCGTTACCTGCGGGTTCGCATGGGGAATGTCGGTGATTCCGGAAAGGACGCCTGTGGTATTGCCAACGGAAGCAACATGATCTTCGATCACATTTCTACATCGTGGGGACGTGATGAAACATTTTCGATTAACTGGGACAGCAAAGGATCGGAGCCTAATAATATCACCATTCAGAATTCAATCATTTCCCAGGGTTTAATGGCCCATTCAGCCGGCGGACTTATCCAGACCAATGGCGGAGTGACCTTGTACCGGAATGTGTATATTGATAACGGAACCCGTAACAACAAAATAAAAGGAATTAATCAGTATGTGAATAACATGGTGTATAACTGGGAAGCCGGTGCTTATATTATGGGAGGTGATTCGGAAGGAGAATCTTTTGTAAATGCTGTCAGTAATTATTTTATTAATGGACCTTCAAAAGGGGTAAGTCCGTTCAGTGTTGGAAATAACCTGTATCATATTTTTGCCACCGATAACTGGCATGATGGAGACCGTAACGGAAAGTTGGATGGTTATTTGATTCCTGAAAGTGAATTTGGCGGAGGTCCGGATTTCCAGGCAGCTCCTTATGCTTACCCGGTTGTGCCTACCTGGCCTGCAACTGTATTGCCTGACTCGGTGTTGCCTGCAGTGGGTGCATCGCTTCCTTACCGTGACCTGGAAGATTATTATGTGATTGATGAATTTAAATCATATGGTAAAAAAGGTTATCTGATTACCAACGAAACAGAAAATTCGATTGGAACCCCTTCGCAATGGACTATGTGGGCGGGTACGAAACGAATTGACACGGATAATGATGGGATTCCGGATGCCTGGGAAACAGCAAACGGATTGAATCCTGCCCTTGCCTCGGATGCCTTAGCCCTTGCTACAAACGGCTATACCAATATCGAAAATTATATCAACAGTATAACAGGCAAGTATTCTCAGGACTTCCTGCGGGCACCGCTTTGTTTGAAGACCGATTCAACCTCCCAAAATAGCATCTCCTTATCCTGGTTTGACTTTACAGAAAAAGAACAGGGATATTGTGTTGAGAAGAAAGTAAAAGGAACCTATACTGAAATAACCCGGACAGGATTAAATGGGAATACATTTACCCTGAACGGTTTAGTGCCGGAAGAAAAAGATACCATCCGGGTACGTGCTTTCAATGCAGGTGGATACTCAGCCTATTCGAATGAACTGTTTGTGAAAACAAAACCGGTACCTGTACTGGTACTCGATCCGGCTACCTATACTCCCGACCTAACCTGGACCGGTACGGCAAGTTCCGATTGGGAAAAGACTTCAAACAACTGGCAGCTGAATAATGTGACAGGTGTATTTGCCGATAGCAGCAAGGTGTTGTTTGCCAATTCGACAGCAAAGACAATTAATATTACAGAACCGGTAGCTATCAAAGCCATGATGGTGAATGCCGACAGTTCGTATGTATTCCAGGGAGCCAGCTATATAACAGGATCAGGTTCGGTGAATAAAACAGGGAGTGGAAATCTTGCCCTGCTAACTGATAATTCTTATAAAGGAGCAACCGTACTTTGGAACGGAACACTGGAAATAAACAAACTGGTAAATGGCGGACTATCCAGCTCGATAGGTGCTTCACAAAACTATGATTTCAATCTGGTACTGAAAGGTGGAAAATTACTTTATACAGGGGCCAGCACCTCCACCGACCGAAACATAGCATTGGAAGGTAACCCTTCCATTGCTGTAGGGAACAGTGCCAGTGTGGTGACAGTTACCGGCTTGCTTACCGGAGCAGGTGGATTTACCAAGTCAGGAAGCGGCAGGTTATTGCTTAAAGCAGTAAATAATTACGAAGGTCCGACAGTAATCAGTGATGGAATTCTGGAACTCAATAGTGTTCCTGTGATCAATAACGGGTTGGGAACTTCGAATATACTTAAACTTGATGGCGGTACTTTCAAGACCACCGGAGGATCAAACACCGTAGATGAAATTTACCCAATGAGCATATTTGTTTCGGAAGGCAAGACCAGTGGATTTGAACCCTACCGTAATTGCCAGATCACCGGCAAAGTGAGCGGTGGCGGGATATTGAACTTTAATATCTCGTATGTCCGCGAATACCTCACCGGCGACTGGTCCCAATTCAGCGGGACAGTGAATGCCAATGGTATCGGGACTTCCACCGATGGCAGTCAGTTTATGTTGAATAACACAACCGGGATTCCAAATGCACGCATAGTTACCTCCGGGAATACCAAGATTGTTTGCTGGAAGAATGGAAGTACCATGTACCTGGGCGGTTTGTCAGGACCAAATGGAACGTACCTGGCAGGATCAGACAAGATAAACAATGCAGCCACCATGACCTGGATTGTAGGTGGTGCCGGTACTGACGAAACCTTTAATGGCATCATTAATAACGAGAATTCAAATAAAAGCTATAAAGGGGTCACTTCAATTGTAAAAGACGGTTTGGGTTACTGGAGGCTTACCGGGGCAAATATCTATTCGGGAACTACTACTGTGAAAGGCGGGAAACTGATTGTAAACGGCATTCAGACAGGAACCGGAAAAACAACCGTGATGCAGGATGGTACCCTGGCAGGATTTGGAAAGATTCCGGCCATTGTTGAAGTTCAATCAGGAGGTTTCATTGAACCGGGTGACAGTACCATTGGAACATTGACTACAGGTTCCTTGATGTTGCTCAGCGGAAGCCAGTTGAATATGGATATTAACTGCACTTCAAAACAGTCGGATAAAATTGCATCATCGGCATCTATTGCCATTGATGGAGTCCTGAAATTAAAGATGACCGGAACGCCGGTTGCAGGGGACCAATTTACGTTATTGACAGGTACTGCATTTACCGGTTCATTTAGCCAGATTCTGCCTGCTATACCAGGACAAGGACTTGTATGGAGTTTTGCCAATGGTGTTTTGAGTGTTGTTGCTGATGTGAATGGATTGGAATCAGTGGATAAATACAATGTGAAGATTTACCCGAATCCGGTGACTGACAAGGCCGTTATTAGCCTGGACAGAGCCTACGACCGGGTAGAAGTAAGCATTGAAACGGTTAGTGGAAGCACACTTTTCACCCAGCAATACAAAAGACTTAGCCTGCTGAATGTGGACCTTACCACGTTGCCAAAAGGATTTTATATTGTACGCGTGAAAGGCGACAATGAATTGATTTCCACTTCGAAGGTGATGAAAAAATAAGGTACATACTAAAAATAGTTTATCCTCCGGTGATCTCAGGTCATCGGAGGATTTACGTATAAAATCCATTGTTCACTTCTTGTTGAATGGAAGGAATTATAGGGAGATGTACTTTAGCTTCTCTCAATTGAATGAAAATGCGACCTCTCCCCAACCCTCTCCAAAGGAGAGGGCGTTAGAGATCAGGGTTGCAGAAGTTTTTGTTTAAATTATTGGACCCTATTTATTATCTTGTAATAAAAAAGTTGCCGAATGGACTGAATACTAAATTTATTGGAAGAAAATTCAGGGTTAATTATTAAAAATAAATTGTACTTTTACAAAAGCAAAAATTATAAATTATGAAATTATTGAAATTTAAAATCGTTGCAGCCTGTTTATTTTTATGTGCGCTACCTGGTATGGCACAAGACGCTGCAGGTAAACCGGCAGACAAGACTACAAAATCGGTTATTACAGGTGAAGACCTGTTAGGGTTGAAATCAGGAGCCGATCCACGTAAAGCTACCACAATTACTGCCGGTTATTCCAGAAAGAAAGGCCGTCCGGTACTCTTTGTCATTGGAGACTCAACGGCTAAAAACGGAAAAGACAATGGCAGTAACGGACAGTGGGGATGGGGACATTTTTTCGGGGATTGTTTTGATTCCACCAAAGTATCGGTTGAAAACCATGCACTCGGAGGCCGCAGCAGCCGTACATATATCAGCGAAGGCCTTTGGGATAAAGTGCTAATGGGTGTACAGCCGGGTGATTATGTACTGATTCAGTTTGGACATAACGATTCTGGTCCATACAATACTGCCCGCGCCCGCGCTTCATTGCCCGGAAATAAAGATGCAGATACTACAGTAGTCATGGAAGCTACCGGAAAGACTGAAAACATTCATTCATTTGGCTGGTATATGCGTAAATATGCTCAGGATGTAAAAGCAAAGGGAGCAACTCCAATATTGCTTTCGCATATTCCAAGGAATATGTTTACAACAAAGGACAGTGTGGCGGTTAACAGAAATACGAATGGTTTCGGAAAATGGACCCGGGAAGCTGCGGCCATGGAAAATGTACCCTATGTGGATGCTAACAAACTCATTGCTGATAAGCTGGATAAAATGGGCAAAGATTCCATTCAGTTGTTGTATCACGGCGATCATACCCATACATCGATGGCAGGAGCCGTTTTGAATGCAAGAACAATTGCGGAAGGCATTAAAGAACTTAAGAATTGTGAGTTGAAAAGATTATTGAAAAAGTAAATTCACTTTCTATATAAATTAGGCTCAAAACGCATATGGTGGGTAAACTTTTTAAGTTCTTAAATCAGTTTACTTTCGCATTGGATTGATTTAATAAATTAAATGAACTCTGTAAGAGTTACCTGTGAATAACCCCCAGATTTATCTGGGGGATAGGAATACAGACTTTTTAAACTCTGTAAGAGTTTCCCAATTAAAAACAAGTATTTTATTAATTGAAAATAAGATATAAACTATCTTATGCAATGATGGTAAACTCCTACAGAGTTTTTTTATTACGATTATTATTTCCCCCAGATAAATCTGGGGGTTATGCAAAGTTTACTCCTACGGAGTAACAAATTATGTTAGTAATAATTCAAAAAAATCAATTACCCACCTAAACCGTTATAGAGCCTCAAATTATAAAGAACGAGAATCAAATTATATTGCAATTAATTCATCCGGAACAATTCTATAGGTCCGGCTAATAATAATAAAATGAACAAATCCATTAAATTTTTACTGTTATCTGTTGGTTTTATGTCAGCAACAGCACTGAATGCAGTTGTAAAACCTTCGAGCCTGTTTAGCGACCATATTGTGTTGCAAAGGAACATTTCAATACCTGTTTGGGGAACAGCCAATCCTGGTGAAAAAGTTTCAGTAACCCTAAACAATGCTTTTAAAACAGTGACAGCCGATGCAAACGGCAAATGGCTGGTGCGCCTGCCAAAGCAAAAAGAAGGAGGCCCTTACACAATGGATATCTTTGGGGACAATACCATTACCATAAATGATGTGTATGTGGGTGAAGTGTGGCTTTGTTCGGGCCAGTCGAATATGGATATGACCGTAGCAAAAGAAGACCGTTACTGGTGCGGAGTCCTGAACGAAGCGACCGAAGTTGCAAATGCAACGTATCCACAGATCCGCGTGTTTGATGTGGATTATACTCCTTCAAATATTGAAAAGGCGAATGCCGTAGGTAAATGGGAAGTCTGCTCCCCACAATCGGTAGGGCATTTTTCGGCCATAGCTTATTTCTTTGCCAGGGAGATTTATCAGAAAATGAATGTTCCGATTGGTATGATCACTTCAGCTTTCGGAGCCAGTACTGCTGAAACATGGATAAGCAAAGATGCGTTAACGGCACATGCAGATTTGAAACCCTTGCTGGATGCTTACAACCAGAAATTTGAAAAGTACGCTGCAGACAGTGCCGTGACGATGCCTAAATACAGGGATGGAAGGATGAAGTACCAGGGTGATCTGGCTGCATTAAAAGCTGCGGCCGGTGATGCTGATGCAGTCAAAAAAGTAAAAGCACCACGTGACCCGAATCCGGAGCATGACCAGCATAATCCATATGTTTGTTATAATGGGATGATAGCTCCTCTTGCCCCTTATGCCATAAAGGGCATACTTTGGTACCAGGGAGAATCAAACGGGCCTTCGGCAGCCCAGTATCGCGAAATAATGGAAACATTGGTTGGCGATTGGCGCAAAACCTGGGGACAAGGTACTATCCCATTCATGTATGTCCAACTGGCAAATTATGGCAAGGCTATGACAGCACCAGTCATGGATAATTCGATGATGACTATCCGGGAAGCACAGGTTCAAAATCTTTCAATCCCGAATACAGCGATGGCAGTAGCCATTGAGAACGCAGGTGACCAACCTACCAATATTCACCCTAAAAACAAGCAGGTCATGGGGTATCGGTTAGGTTTGGCAGCACGTGCCAGAGTTTATGGTGAAAAAGTCGAATATTCCGGTCCCATGTATACGAAATATAAGATCGAAGGAAATACCATTCGCCTTTATTTTAATCATGTGGGTGAGGGATTGGTTGCCAAAGATGGTAACCTGACAGGATTTGCAATTTGTGGCGAAGATCAGAAATGGGTCTGGGCAGATGCCAGGATCGATGGTAAGACAATAGTGGTTTCAGGGAAGGAACTATCAAAACCAATTGCTGTGCGTTACTGCTGGGGGGTAAACCCTCCGGCCAGTCTATCAAACAAAAATGGATTGTGGACTCCTAATTTTAGAACGGATAGTTTTAAAACTAAGGATTGATCCAATAAGACCACCAAAAGAAAAACCTAACTGATTAAATTCAGTTAGGTTTTTCTTTTGGTGTAAATTAATCACTTACACTATATTTTTCCTTATTTTATCAGAAATGTCATTCATTTCTTCCTCAGGTACTTTTAGTTTTGGGTTCTTAAAGTTCATATCCGCTTCACGGTTGATGGGGATCAGGTGGATGTGGGCATGAGGTACTTCGAGGCCTATAACAGCTACACCAATACGCAGGCAAGGAATACTCTTTTCGATAGCAAGAGCCACTTTCTTTGAAAAGAGGATCATGGCACTTAACATGTTATCATCCAGATGAAAGATATAATCTTCTTCCAGTTTGGGAATGACCAGCGTATGACCCTTCGACAAGGGGTTTATGTCCAAAAAAGCAAAAAAACGATCATCTTCAACAATTTTGTAACACGGAATTTCACCTGCTATGATTCTGCTAAATATTGTCATTGGTTAATTGGTTGATTGGTTAATTAGTTAATTGGGTTAATGGTTGATTCAGTTGATTGGTTGACTCAGTTGATTGGTTGATTAAGTTGATTGAGTTGATTAAGTTGAATGGTTATATGAAGTCTTGAATCTGGTTAATTTATAAAAATCTATTCCTTAAGTTGCTACATGCTAAAGTAATGCTAAACTATTGATTCCTACAATGCACTTAACTTATTCAACTTACTTAACTTAATCAACCATTAACCCAATTAACTAATTAACCAATCAACCAATTAACTAAAGGGATATTTCCATAACTTCAAATTCCATTACTCCGGAAGGAACGGATACAGTTGCTTTCTGGCCTACTTTTTTACCAAGCAGCCCTTTGGCTATAGGGGTAGTCACCGAGAGTTTGCCTTCCTTAAAGTTAGCTTCACTTTCTGACACAATCATATAAGACATGATTTGATCTGTCTTGGTATTTTTGATTTTTACACGGGTAAGAATCTGAACTTCTTTGGTGTTGATCTTTGATTCATCGATCATACGGGCAGAAGCCACCATTTCCTTGAGGTTGGATATGCGCATTTCAAGCATTCCCTGGGCTTCCTTGGCTGCATCATATTCAGCGTTTTCAGATAAATCACCTTTATCACGTGCTTCACCAATTTGTTTTGAAATGGCAGGACGTTGCACTCTCTCCAATTCGTTCAGTTCCTCTACTAATTTTTTATAACCTTCGGCGGTCATATAATTTGTTGCCATATCGTTAGTTTATTTAATGATCTGATTTTTGATGTATATAACAAAAAGAATTCCGGCCATTTATGCCGGAACTCTAATTATAAGTGTTATTTATATTACGGGACAAATATACAAGCTTTTTTTAATTTTCTGCGTATATATTTGTTTTTAATTGCATTTTAAAAGATTTTAATGCCAGAATCCGATTATTTTGTCCTGAATGTATTCATTCGCTTGACAAAAATACGAAATCCTATTGTAAATTGTTCTTGTTTGAACGTTTTTTTTTAGTGAATCTTCAAATACGATAGCTGAAGGATGTGTAATGAAATGAAAAAACGGAATCGTAATCCTGGATATTAAACAGTAAAAAAATCAGAACAAGGATTTAAGCTGCTTTTTCGGATTTAAACGGATTTAGTTCCATTTGGATTCTATTGTGGACAATGGGTTTATAGTAGTTTACAGGTGTATAAAATAAAACAATGGGTAACTTCACAGCCACCCATTGCACATTTTAACCTAAACCTTAACTATGAAAAATTTATCTGTTTGTTTACTCTGCAAATGTGGGAATAAATTTTTAATTGTACAAACTTTTAAAGCTAAAAAAAATGAGATTATTTGAATTGGAATACCACTATTGTGGTTGTGACACTATAAATAATTCATTATTAATTTCTTGTGTTTGAAATTCGAGCAAGTTAAATAATGCAAAAACGAAATTATTTCGTAATATAATTATTAAGTGTACCTTTGTAGGACAAAAAATAATCTTATTAAAATGAATATGACTGAAAATTCTGACGCTTCAACGGACTTTAAATCCGCTTTGAACGATAAGAAACTCTTTATTGAAACCTACGGCTGCCAAATGAATGTGGCCGATAGTGAAGTGGTAGCCTCCATAATGCAGATGGATGGGTTTGCCCTGACTGATAAAATTACGGAAGCAGATGCTATCTTTGTAAACACGTGCTCCATTCGTGATAATGCAGAACAAAAAGTAATAAACCGGCTCAAGTATTTTGAAACTCTCAAGCGAAAGAACAAAAAACTTATCATTGGCGTCATTGGCTGCATGGCAGAACGGGTGAAAGATGAATTGATAAACGACCATGGTGTCAATATCGTTGTTGGCCCCGATGCCTATCTGGATATTCCCAATCTGATAGGAACAGTAGAGCAAGGCAATAAGGCTATTAATGTTGACCTGTCGACTACTGAAACCTATAGTGAAATTCTTCCAACCCGAATCAGTAAATCCATTTCCGGCTTTATTTCCATTATGCGCGGCTGTAACAATTTCTGTTCCTATTGCATTGTGCCCTATACCCGTGGTCGCGAGCGTAGTCGTGAAGTAGAGAGTATATTGGCAGAACTTCGCGATTTGCAGGCTAAAAACTACAAGGAAGTTACCTTACTTGGTCAAAACGTGAATTCGTACAGTTTTGACAAAGATGGTGAAACAATTGGATTTCCTGATTTACTTCGAATTGTAGCCAAGGCTGCTCCTGAGATTCGGTTCCGGTTCTCAACTTCGCATCCGAAAGACATGAGCGACCGCACACTCGAAATGATAGCTAAATATGACAATCTTTGCAAGTCAATACATTTGCCTGTTCAATCGGGCAGTGATAAGATTTTGACACTCATGAAGCGTAAATATACCCGTGCCTGGTATCTGGACCGTATAGCGGCCATTCGCCGTATTTTACCGGAAGCTTCCATTAGCACTGATGTGTTTTGTGGTTTCCACAATGAAACTGAAGAAGACCATCAGGAAACGCTATCCCTGTTACGGGAAGTAAATTTCGATCTGGCATTCATGTTTAAGTACTCCGAACGTCCGGGTACGTTTGCAGCTAAGAATTTGCCGGATAATATTCCGGAAGAAGAAAAACTACGCCGGTTGGCGGAAATTATTGATATCCAACGTGAACTTACAAACCAGAAAAACCAGCTCGACATCGGTAAAACGTTTGAGGTTTTGGTAGAAGGTTTCTCCAAAAAATCAAAAGAGCAATTATTCGGACGAACATCACAAAACAAAGTTGTTATTTTCTCCCGGATTGGGCGTCGAATTGGTGAAACCATTCAGGTTCGTGTTTTGAGTGCCTCTTCAGCTGCTCTAATCGGAGAAGTAGTGGAAATCTGATTCCTTCATAAAAGGAATAATTGGTATTATTAAAATTAATCTTCCTGTAAGAACAAAATTAAACAAATAATCACATTGAATACAAAACCAAGAGTGTATTTTACTGATTATACAGCTGTTTTAAAAACAAAAGCAATATTGAAATCCATATTATGGATCAATATTGCTTTTGTGGTATAAATGTACTTTATTGCTTAAAAAATAATTTAGGGTGAGATTACACGGAAATAAAGCAGTTTGATGCAATTATTATCCTTTAAAAAAGAGATTTAAGGATTTTCTTTCACATTATTTTCATTCAACTATGGTGGTATTTGGTATACATCGTTTATCTTTGTGTCTCACATCCCAAAATAAAATTTATTCCTCTCTAACAGAATGCCTTTCGATCAAGGAATGGAGTTATTAAAGAAATTTTTCCGTAATAGCTTGCAGTATTGAAATCAATGCATTACTTTTGCGTAAAATTACGAAAAGACATTATTTATTGTTAAAGCAAACAAAATAAGCCAGTTACGTCTGGTGAATGCCCCCGAATAATCCGAAAAGCTTACTTTAATAAACATATTACAAACTAAAACAAAAATCTATGTGGTTAATTGATTCCTCAATTGGGAGAAAACTTATTATGAGTATTACGGGGGTTTTCCTTGTATTATTTTTGCTGTTTCACAGTACTGTGAATTTCCTTGTGATCGTATCACCATCTGCCTATAATGCAATGAGTGCATTTTTAGGTGTAAACTGGTATGCATTGATTGGAACAGGCGTACTTGCGGGTGGATTTGTTGTTCACATTTTGTATGCCTTGTATCTGACCTATCAAAATATGCGTGCCCGCGGTCCACAAGGTTATGCAATGACAAAAAATCAAAAAAATGTGGAATGGTCATCTCAGAATATGTTGGTTCTGGGAACTATCGTGATGGGATTCCTGGTGTTGCACTTGTACCAGTTTTGGTTTAAAATGCAATTTGCCGAACTCATGGGCGAACACGCTTCAGAGACTCCGGCACAAGCGGTGGCTAATTTATTCAGCAATTGGATTTATTGTGCGATTTATATTGTTTGGCTTGTTGCTCTTTGGTATCACCTGACGCATGGGGTATGGAGTTCATTGCAGTCAATCGGAGTCAACAACAAAACCTGGTTGCCTAGGGTGAAAGTAATATCTAATATTGTTTCAACCATTGTGATTTTAATGTTTATGTCAATTCCAGTGTATTATCTGTTAGGATGCTGATCCGGCATATAATGGTAAATTGTAAATCAAAAAAAAATTGTAAATAAGAATATGGCAAAGAAACAAGAATCTACTACGGTAGAACAACCAAAAATAGATGCTAGAATTCCTGAGGGACCATTAGCAGAAAAATGGAGCAATTATAAAGCTCACCAAAAACTGGTTAACCCATCCAACAAACGTCGCCTTGATGTCATTGTTGTTGGCACAGGGTTGGCAGGTGCTTCGGCAGCTGCTTCCATGGCCGAAATGGGCTTTAATGTATTAAACTTTTGTATCCAGGATTCACCTCGTCGTGCACACTCCATAGCTGCACAGGGTGGTATCAATGCTGCAAAAAACTATCAAAACGATGGTGACTCTGTATACCGTCTGTTCTACGATACAATCAAAGGGGGTGACTATCGTGCCCGTGAAGCAAATGTTTATCGTCTGGCTGAAGTATCAAACGGAATTATCGACCAGTGTGTGGCACAAGGCGTTCCTTTCGCCCGTGAATATGGCGGCTTACTGGACAACCGTTCATTTGGCGGAGCACAGGTATCCCGTACCTTCTATGCCAAAGGACAAACCGGACAACAATTATTACTGGGTGCCTATTCTGCACTAAGCCGTCAGATTGGTAAAGGTGCCGTGAAATTATATTCCCGTTATGAAATGTTGGACGTGGTGGTAATCGATGGCCGTGCCCGTGGTATTATAGCCCGCAATCTGGTAACAGGGAAAGTGGAACGTTTCTTCGCCCATGCCGTAGTTGTTGGTACAGGTGGTTACGGAAATACTTTTTTCCTTTCGACCAATGCCATGAGTTCAAATGGATCAGCTTGCGTTCAGATGTATAAAAAAGGAGCTTATTTTGCTAATCCTGCTTATGCACAGATCCACCCGACCTGTATTCCAGTTCATGGCGAGTTCCAGTCGAAACTGACTTTAATGTCAGAATCGCTTCGTAACGATGGCCGTATCTGGGTACCAAAAATCAAAGAAGATGCTGAAGCTATCCGCGCCGGAAAGAAAAAAGCAACTGACCTTACCGAAGACCAACGCGATTATTATTTGGAACGCCGTTACCCTGCATTTGGTAACCTGGTTCCTCGCGACGTGGCTTCACGTGCAGCTAAAGAACGTTGTGATGCCGGTTTTGGTGTAGGAAATACCGGACTTGCTGTATACCTTGATTTCTCCGATGCAATCAACCGCTTAGGTGAAAACGTGGTACGTGCCCGTTATGGTAACCTTTTCCAAATGTATGAGAAAATTGTTGATGAAAATCCTTATCATACCCCAATGATGATTTATCCTGCAATCCATTATACAATGGGTGGTATCTGGGTAGATTATGAATTACAGACTTCTGTAAAAGGATTGTTCTGTATCGGTGAAGCCAACTTCTCCGATCATGGTGCAAACCGTTTGGGTGCTTCTGCCTTGATGCAGGGATTGGCTGACGGATATTTCGTATTGCCTTATACCATTCAGAATTATTTGGCTGATCAAATTCAGGTACCTCGCTTGAGTACTGAACTTCCTGAATTCGAAGAAGCTGAAAAAGCAGTAAACGATAAAATCAAAAAACTGATAAGCATTCAGGGAAAACGTACGGTTGATTCACTTCACCGCGAGCTTGGATTGATTATGTGGGATTTTGTAGGAATGGGACGTAACAAAGCAGGTTTAGAAACTGCACTTGAAAAAATCAAAGCTGTCAGGAAAGAATTCTGGAGCAATGTGTATGTACCGGGAAAAGAAGTTGATTTAAATAACGAATTGGAAAAAGCCCTTCGTGTGGCTGACTTTATCGAAATAGGTGAATTAATGGCACGTGACGCATTGATGCGTGAAGAATCATGTGGTGGTCACTTCCGTGAAGAATATCAGACACCTGAAGGTGAAGCATTACGTAACGATGAGGATTTCTCATTTGCTTCCTGCTGGAAATTTGCGGGTGAAGGAAACGAACCTGAATTGTTGAAAGAAGCACTCGATTATGAGTTTATTCACCGTCAACAACGTAATTATAAATCATAACGTAATTCGTAACAAAAAAAGTAATGGAAAAAAGTATAAATGTAACGCTTAAAATCTGGCGTCAGGCAGGTCCGAAAATAAAAGGCAAATTCGAGATCTATAAATTGGATAATGTATCCACCGACAGCTCATTCCTCGAAATGATTGATGTGCTGAACGAACAATTAGTTAACGAGCGCAAAGAACCGATCGCTTTCGATCACGATTGTCGTGAAGGAATCTGCGGAATGTGCAGTATGTATATCAACGGACAACCTCATGGGCCTGATGGTGAAATTACTACCTGCCAGTTACACATGCGTAACTTCAAGGATGGTGAGACCATTACTGTAGAACCCTGGCGTTCGGCTGCATTCCCGGTTATCCGTGACCTGATAGTAGATCGTAGTGCTTATGATAAGATTATTCAGGCAGGTGGTTTTGTTTCTGTAAATACAGGTGGCGTCCCTGATGGGAATGCCATTCCGGTATCGAAAGTTGCTGCCGATGAAGCTATGGATGCTGCATCGTGTATCGGTTGCGGTGCTTGCGCAGCTGCTTGTAAAAACGGATCGGCTATGTTGTTTGTCGCTGCAAAGGTAAGCCAGCTGGCATTGCTTCCACAAGGAAGGGTTGAGGCTGCTCATCGTGCTAAAATGATGGTTGCAAAAATGGATGAACTGGGTTTTGGTAACTGTACCAACACTCAAGCCTGCGAAGCAGAATGCCCTAAGAATATTTCGATCTCACACATTGCGCGTTTGAACCGTGAGTATTTAGTTGCAAAATTCCAGGATTAAACATATATATACGCTCTGAGTGACCTAAAGTCTACTCGTGATTCTACTAAAAATGCCGTCTCGTAAAATGAGGCGGCATTTTTAGTAGTGCGTAATACATGACGACTCTAATTTATAATTCATGTCCGCATTGGGTCCATCACCTGTAAACCTTTTTCCCAAGGCAAGTGTGTCGATCATGAGGTGAAATTTGAAGGAAGCCTGCAGTAAATATCCGCTTGGAGGTTTATGAATATCATCTGGCACATTTTATAGGACGAGTTTGATTTACAAACAAAGTCCCATAAATATAAAAGGACATGATTCCGGTAAATAATTGCATTAAAGATTATTTTAGTTCCAAAATAAGTGTGGTTTCTTTGGGTATTACAATTGATGATGAGAGGTCATATTTTATACCGGTCATGACATCTGTTCCATTAGAAAAACTTTTCAAGTTTTCAGCAAAACGGTCAGTCTTTAGACTTATTTCTTTTAGATTGTTGTTGAGTATCACCATAATTTTCTCCTTGTCATTGTACCTGAAATAAACATATATATCGTTTTCCGGTATATAATGAGTCAACAATCCATTATGAATAACATCTTTGTCCTTGCGCCAGTTTAATAGTTTAGATAAATAATTGTAATATTCATTTTGAACTGCAGTGCGTCCTTTTGCAGAAAAAGCATTTATGGAGTCGCCTTGCCAACCACCTGGGAAATCACGGCGGATATCCCCATCCCCTTTGTCTTTATTTCCTGTCATGCCTATTTCCGTACCGTAATAGATTTGCGGAATACCTCGTGTAGTCATTAAATAGGACATTGCCATTTTGAACTTATCCAGATCTCCTTTTATTAGGTTATTAAAACGTTGAGTGTCATGGTTTTCGACAAATACTAAAATGTTTTTGAGACTGGCATACAAATAATCATTGGAAATGGTATTGTAGAGCCGGTTCATACCCATTTCTTCCCAGGGTTTTCCATGTTCATTGAAGCACGTTGACAGGGAAGTTTGTAACGTAAAGTCCATAACAGTTGGCAATTGTGAATTGTATTTCAGTGAATTGAAAGCATCCTTTTGCCAAAATGCATTATCATTCGTATTATAAAGGCCGGTTTCACCAACAATGTTGAAATGAGGATATTCAGTCATAATAGCTTTTGCCCATGTTGCCATTGCATTCCGATCGTTGTAAGGATACGTATCCATACGGATCCCATCCAGGTTTGCATACTCCACCCACCAAATCGAGTTTTGAATAAAATATGTCCAAAGAAACGGGTTTTGCTGGTTTAGGTCAGGCATAGTTTTATCAAACCATCCGTCAACAAACACTTTTTTGTCGATGGCTGAAGCATGAGTATCCTTTAGCGTGCTGAATTTATAATTTGTCTGTGTATATACAGGCCATTGATGAATCCAGTTTTCCATGGGCAGATCATTCATCCACCACGCCCAGATCCCGCAATGGTTGGAAACCATATCTACAATCACTTTCAATCCTTTTTGGTGAGAAGCTTCTACAAAATTTGCATATTCTTGATTACTTCCAAACCTGGGATCGATTTTATAATAATCACTGATGGCATACCCATGATAGGACGCTTTTTCATAATTATTTTCCAGCATAGGGGTACACCAGATGGCTGTTGCGCCTAATTCCCTGATATAATCCAAATGATCCTGAATGCCTTTAATATCACCGCCATGACGACCGTTTTCCATGTTTCGGTTCATTTTATCAGGTTGAGAATCCACGTTGTCATTAGTAGGATCACCATTCGAAAACCGATCAGGCATTAGGAGGTACATAACGTCTGCACTTGTAAATCCCTCCCGAATGGCTGAATCAGTCCTGCGATTTTTCAACTCATACCGGAATGAAAGATCTTTTTTATCCGGTTGTTTCAATAGAATATCAAAAGTTCCTGCTTTAGTAGTTTTTGGATTTATATCAAGTGTGACAAACAGGTAGTTAGGGCTGCAGGCCCTGTTTACCTTTAAAATCTTTATACCTGGATATTGGATGATAACACTCCGGGTACAGATTTCAGTACCGTGAATTAAAAGCTGCAATTGAGTATTTTTCATGCCTACCCACCAAAAGGTAGGTTCAACCCGTTCAATTTGAGCATTAAGAGTAAATGTTACAAAAGTAATAAAGAGAAAAAGTGTTTTTTTTAGCATGACTAATATGTTTTAGATTTTTAAAGTAACCTGAAATGATGTAGTTAATCCAAAAGAATCAAGATTAATGTTTCCTTTCTGAAAAGAGAATACTCTTAACCGTTTGATATTAAATTAACCAATTATAATCTACAAAAATAATATAAATAATGCAACTACCTGCAACCTGCCTGATTGATTTAGTTGTATTCGTTGCAAACGTTTGTTATATAGTAATACAGTCTATTAGAACTAAAGATTAGCTAGGTAAACTCTCGACTTCTAAGTATTGGTGAGCTGTTCATGGCCTATCTATAACTCCATTCGAAAAGTCTCTGTACAGTGAATGAATGATGTTTAAATTCATACTGAACTCCTGTGATATGAATTGCAAAAAAGGAAACAAAATAAAGAATGATTTGGATTCAGGTTTAAGTTCAAGATCAATTTCAATGTCACCTAAAGTTTTCCAGTCGATGGAGATAAAAGTAAGGGTCACGACAAACTGTCTTTGTGCATTAAATAGGCTATTCATTTATTCTACTTAATAATTAAAGTGATAATTATAATTATCCATTTTTTTTATAGTGATAGAATTAAGGTTTCAAGACAACTCAATTTTGTTAATAATGCCAAATGAAGTGTTTGTATTCCTAATTATAAGCGATTGAATAAGTTTTTGTAAAAAATAATCTGATTAACTTTTTCAATATTCTCTCAAGTGCTATATCTTTGCAACTTAATTAAAAAAACAGATTATGGCATTAGTGAAATCAGTTCGGGGTTTTACTCCCCAAATAGGAGCAGATTGTTATTTAGCAGAAAATGCAACAGTAGTTGGTGATGTGATACTGGGTGAGGGCTGCAGCGTGTGGTTTAATGCGGTGTTGCGTGGTGATGTAAATTCAATACGAATCGGGAATCATGTGAATATCCAGGATGGATCGGTATTACATACCCTTTACCAAAAATCAACAGTGGAAATTGGCGATTATGTTTCAATCGGGCATAATGTGACCGTGCATGGAGCTAAGATAGAAAACTATGCACTTATTGGCATGGGTGCCATTTTGCTTGATTATGCCGTAGTAGGAGAGGGGGCAATCGTTGCAGCCGGTGCCCTGGTATTGAGTAATACCATCATTCCACCCTATACGTTGTGGGCGGGAGTTCCGGCAAAATTTATCAAGAATGTTGAACCCAGCCAAACGATTGAAATGAACCAACGGATTGCTCATAATTATGCCATGTATGCAGGATGGTATAAGCAAGAAAAATAGTTTCTAGTAGGTAGTTTTTAGTAAGTAGTTTGTAGTTTATAGGGATTAAGTCGCTGAAATTGAATGAGAATTAGGGTGTTAATGGAAGAAAAGATACTGGAAGTTGAGTTTTCTAGTAATCAATACATTTTAAATTAAGTAAAAATATTTGCACAAAAATATATATCTTTGCAAACTAAAATTAACTATAAAGGCAAATTTATGTTGACAACAGACTTACTGAAACAAGAATGGAAAAAGACTTACAGGGCGCAGGGCTTTTACAAGAATCTGGCCGTAAGCATTCTGCTGGGCTTTTTTGCACTCTATATGGCCGCTATTTTCCTGATTTTGGGCTTCTCGTTGAATGGCATACTTGAGAAAGCAGATAGCACATTAAATCCAATGCAATTATTCAACGGTGCCATGCTGTATGTCCTGTTGGGCGGTTTAGCACTCCGTTTCTTCATGCAGCAATTGAACACTTTCAATCTGCCACCTTATCAGGTATTGCCGATCAAGCGCTCGAAATTGATGAATTTCCTCATGTTGAAGCCTATGGCCAGTCCAATCAATTATTTCCTGTTGTTGGTGGTCATACCATTTGCCATAAAATCAGTAGTCGGTTATTATAGCATTTTAACAGCTCTGAGATTTATTTTGTGCTTCATTTTTGTAGTGTGGTTTAACTCTTTGATGGCTGCATTTCTAAAACGGAAGTTTGGGGCCGGTTTATATTCTTTTTTACTGATTATCCTGGTTATGCCAGGCCTTGCAGCATTGGAATACTTCAAATTATTCTCACTGTTTAAGATATCCATAGTCGTTTTTGATTTTATCATTTTAAATCCATTCGGTTTAATCGTTCCTATGTGTGCTGTGATAGGCGCTTACCTGTTAAACAAGTGGTTCTTCTCAACTAACTTCTATCCAGAAAAGTTTAATAGTAAAATAAAAGGTGATAAAACAGTTGCAGCGGACATATCCTTCTTAAACCGTTTTGGAATTATCGGGGAAATTATATCACTCGAAATAAAGTTGATATTACGGCATAAACGTACGAAGAGTATTTTGTATATGTCTTTAATATTCGTATTTTATGGCTTAATCTTTTATACGAATAAACTATACATTAACAATTATGGCATGTTGTTTTTTGCAGCCATGTTTATTACAGGGTTCCTGATGCTAATGTTTGGCCAATGGGTAATAAGCTGGGATAGTTCACATTTCGATACTATCCTGACAAAAAACATTCCTGTCAGAACTTATTTGAATGCAAATTATTATCTGTTAATTAGTTTCAATATCATTTGCTTTGTAGTGACCACACCCTATTTTTTCTTTGGGATGAAGATCGTTTACATGCATTTGGCAGCTTTTATGTTTAATATCGGAGTAAATATTTTCCTGCTCTTATTCCTGGCAACTTATAACAACAGGCGAATTGACCTGTCCAAATCGTCCGCTATGAATTATCAGGGAACAACTTATAAAAGCTTTCTGATTGTGCTTCCAATCATGTTTCTGCCAATGATTATAGTCTATTCGTTATCTGCTTTATTCTCATTGGCTGTTGCCCTTTGGACTTTGTCCTTATTAGGACTGGCAGGTGTGATATTCCGCAATTCATTGATTACCCTATGTGTCAATCAGTTTAACAGAAGGAAATATAAGCTTGCAGAAGGATTTAGGGAAGGGGAGTAATGTTTTGATTTGAAGATGAGATGATTTGAAGATTTGAAGATGTAATTATTTGAAGATTTGAAAATGTTATAATTTGAATATGTGAATATTTTCGACTTAACCAATCAACCAATCAACCAATCAACCAATTAACCAATTAACCAATCAACTTAATCAACTTAATCAACCAATCAACCAATCAACCAACATATGATACACGCAACCGATTTACAAAAAGAATATAACGGAATAACCGTTTTGAACATCCCTGCGATTCGAATACTACAAGGTGAAAGTTTTGGATTAGTAGGAAATAATGGTGCCGGAAAAACTACTTTTTTCCGATTGATACTTGACCTGATTGAAGCTACTACCGGTGACGTAGAGATTGACTCAAAAAAGGTTATGCGAAATGATGACTGGAAAATAATTACAGGTTCCTTCCTGGACGAAGGCTTCCTGATAGACTTTCTCACTCCGGAAGAATACTTTAATTTTGTAGCAAAATTGCATCATAAATCGGAAGGAGATGTAGTGTTGTTCCTTGAATCGTTGAAGGATTTCTTTAATGATGAAATCCTGTTATCCAAGAAACTGATACGTGATTTTTCAAAAGGGAATCAAAAGAAGATTGGTATTGCAGCTGCCCTGATTGGCGATCCAAAAATACTGATACTCGACGAACCATTTACGGCCCTCGATCCGTCTTCACAAATCAGGTTAAAACGATTCCTGGTTGAATTGCAGACTCGCTTTAATATGACCATGCTTATTTCAAGCCATGATTTAAATCATGTTACTGAAGTTTGTAAAAGAATTGTGGTACTTGAAAAAGGGAAAATTGTAAAAGATATAAATACTGATGCTGATACCCTGAAAGAACTGGAAGCCTACTTTGCTGTTTAATATTGATTTAAGTAGTTGGAACAATATATTCTCTTGTTTTATTTCTTGAAAGACACGACTAAACAGCTTTTCTAAATAAGGGAATAAGGGTTTTAATCAGGGGAATTATGGTTTTCTACGAAGGGCTAAAACCGTATATAAGGTCTTTAAATTAAAAACCTTATTTTTGTTTTTTACCCCTCAGTCCCTATGTTTGTAGAAGAATAAATCTAACCCTTATTCCCTCATTTAATTTAAATATTACGACAATATAGAGTTTCTTTTATTTATAACGGGAAGCTTTCGTCAATCCGGTATTTACCATACATTTCTTTTACAGTGCAGCACTCTGTATACGCATCATGTTCAAAGAGCAGGATTTGCTTTTTTTCTGATGCTTCGTCTAGCAGTACTTTCTTTTCATTCATGGCGGTTATCGGGTAGGTGTCGTAAGCAGATATCCAGGACACAGGTACAGTGGCTGCAATTGGAATAACATCGCCTACATACACATAAGTCCTGATGCCTGAATGAATATAGCTTACTAATTGGCCAACGGTATGTCCAT
>JAQTUE010000051.1 GCA_028710415.1 Paludibacter sp.
CAAAAATCCATTTGATTAATGGTGCATTGGCCTGCAATGTATACTGGAAAGTTGAAGGACTGGTAAGCCTGGCTCCCGGAACATCCATGAAAGGAACTATTATTGCCAACAATGCAGCGATTATTGTCACTACCCGCGATACGATTGAAGGTAGGGCCCTGTCAACAGCTGGAGCTATTACCATTGACGGAGCACTGGCTTATACCCCTACAGGTTGTGGAAGTCCTTATTTAACCGGACCTACAGCACCTGATTTAAAATCAACTAAATGTTTTACCTTGTTTTCTTCCAATGGCCCGGTATCAAATACCGGAGTATCAACGATAGCAGGCAGCATTGGAACCAATGTAGGTTTGACTACCGGATTTAATTCTTTGTTAGTTACCGGAGCCATTCACCCGATTCCTGATGGTGCAACTGCACAGTGTGCTGCCGATTTGCTAACAGTATATAATTACCTGAATGTCTTGCCTGTGGATATTGAATTGTTATACCCGGCTCAGTTTGGACGTAACCTGGTTCTAACTCCCCACACCTATATCATGAAGGCTGCGGCAGTATTTACCGATTCATTGTATCTCAACGCACAGGGGAATGCAGATGCTGTATTTATCATTAAGATAAACGGAGCGCTGACTACCAGTACCTATTCAAAAGTTCTGTTGATAAACGGAGCCCAGGCAAAAAATGTGTATTGGCTTATCCAGGGTGCAGTAAGCATTAATAATTATTCTATATTCTGCGGTACCATCATTTGTAATAACGGTGCGTTAGGAGCTATTAATACAGGGGTTGTACTGAATGGTCGGGCATTGACTACTTCCGGAGCTTTAACTTCTGCTGCCATTACGACCACTATGACTACAAATTGCCCGGCGACAGATGTGAATACCATTAGCTTTGACAATCAGATGGTGACTATTTCGCCGAATCCTTTTAAGTCGTCAATGACGATCACTTTAAATGATGCTTCTAAGAGCAAAGTCTATGAATTGAAGGTATTCAATGAATTGGGCAGGGAAGTTATTAGTAACCTGATTTCAGAACAGACAACTACACTTAAGACCAGTCAGCTTCATTCAGGAATTTATTTCTACCGGGTTTCTGAAAATGGTAAAATGGTCCAATCAGGAAAACTGATTTCACAACAATAGAACCTGATATTACACACTAATTACATTAAAATTAAAAAACCCACTACAATTTTGTAATGGGTTTTTTTAATTTTGAGTATACTTAGAGTCTTTTGTGAGTGAATTTTGCAACTTTTAAATGGTTATTTGTAACACATTAAATTTAATGTTAAGTAAATTTGTATGGTATGAAAAATTATTCATACCATATAAAATTATTCTGATGAAAACAAAATTATATACTCTACTATCCGTAATTATCCTATATTCTATTCCAATGCCTGGTATAGGACAAAATGCAGATTTCGTAAAAACCGGTAATAGTCTACCGGATCAAATAACAGAAAAGGCCACCTCAGGTATGCCCTCGATGATGCCTCCCGGAATGGGTATGACATCAACCTATTCATTATTCTCTTCAAACGGTTCAATATCTAATTCAGGAATGACCTTTATTACCGGGGATATTGGAACCAATGTAGGTCAATGTACCGGTTTTAATGCTTTAAATGTAAAAGGAATGATTCATCTGATGCCCGATATGGCTACAGGAATGTGTCTGGGAAGTTTGCAGTCACTATACAATTCATTGAATTTATTGCCTGTAAATATGGAATTGCCTAATCCGGCTTTGTTTGGACACAATATGATACTTACCCCTCAAACTTATCATTTAGGTGCAGCCACTATGCTTACCGATACCCTGTATTTGAATGCACTCGGAGACCCGAATGCAGTATTCTGCATCCAGATAAACGGTGCTCTTACTACAGCTGCAAACTCAAGAGTTATGCTCATAAACGGTGCCCAGTCAAAGAATGTGTTTTGGAAAATTGAAGGTGCTGTTACTATGTCAGCCAATTCCATATTCAGGGGCATCATTGTGTCGAATAATGGTGCCATAGTCATGAACTCAGGAGCTATGCTCGATGGTGCCGCCTTTACTACTACCGGTGCCATAACAACAACCTCATCGACTGTTGTGATGCCCTATGCGGCTGTTTCGACTGCCGTTGAGGTGCCGGTGTCTCCAAACCAGGAAGTAGAGCTTACAGTAGCTCCAAATCCAGTTGGAACTAACACGACCATTCATCTAAAGGCTGATTCAAAATACCTGAATGGTAGTTTCAAAATTTATAATATAGTAGGAGTAGAGGTTTTGAGTTCAATTTTATCAAAACAAACTATTACACTTGATACAAGCCGACTTCATGCAGGAATTTATTTCTATAAACTGACTGATAAAAATAAAGTCATACAAAGTGGGAAGTTGATCTCACAAAATTAATCATTAAACCCCAAAAGCCTTGCACTGATGTAAGGCTTTTTTTGTGAAGAAATCAATCAGGCAGGATTCTGTGTAACTTATGATTTGTTTTTAGCAGATAGCAATACTTTTTATTAATATAGCACACCTGAAGAACAGCCTTTAACTTGAGATGTTGAGCTAACAATGTGTGAATAATGTAAGTTTTTTCAGGAATTGTGTAAATCAAAAAGGGAATAAATAGACCACCTTTGTGAAGTGATTATTTACTCACATTTTTTATACGAAGATATCATGAACTCAAAAGAAATAAAAGGAACCTGGAACGAACATAAAGGCAAATTAATAGAAAAAATTGCCGCCCTAACTGATAATGATGCATTGTTTACCGATGATACAAAAGATGAGATATTTGGAAACCTGGAAATCAAGCTCAGTAAATCTAAAGAAGAATTACGCCAGATTATCGATCCGCTTAAATCAATGTGATCCTTTTTAATGTCGTTCCCTTAAAAGTCAAGAAAAGTTTTTTTACAGAATTCATAGTTCCAAAACAATCTAAATCAATTATTATGAACCGTTCAACAGTAGCTGCATTGTTTATGTCAGCCATTTTATTAGGAGGCTGTATGTCTTCCGACCAGAAGAAAGAAAATGCCCGTAATCAGGTGCAATCTGCCGAAGAAAATCTAGATAAAGCTCAGAATAATGAAACTGCAGTGGCTCAAAAAGCAGCAACCGCTGATGAATTGAAAGCATTCAAGCTGGAGTCGGAACTGAAAATCAAGAATAACGAAGTCAGTATCGCCGAATTAAAAATTAAAATGAATAAACCGGGTTCTGCACTCGATGAGGTATATGCCCGAAGGATTGATTCCCTTGAAATGAAAAACCAGAACCTAAAGACCCGGATGGGAAATTATGAAAAGACTCATACCGATTGGGGTAAATTCAAAAGTGAATTCAACCGTGATCTGGATGATTTGGGTAAGTCGTTGAAGAGCCTGAGAATCGTTCATGTAAAAGAATAACTGATACCATTTAAAAGCAGGTTTTACGACCTGCTTTTTTTATGGCCTGACGTGTGAATGTAAGAAAAGAAATGTGTGAATCATGTAACAAAAATGATAAATTATGTAAGGAACCGATATTAGAATGAAAGTATCTTTGCTTATCCTATTTAATACATATTTTTATAAAAATAGACCATTATGAAAAAGCCTATCATTCTTATTTCAGCTCTGTTTATGTTTATGAGTTTATCATCACTGTTGTGTAATGCCCAGGAAGTAAAGCCAATCCAATTTGGTGTCAGAGGTGGCCTGAATCTTTCCAACCTGTATGCATCGGATGCATCCAGTTCGGATATGATTGTAGGATTTAACCTGGGGGTGTTTAATAAAATACCGGTTTCTAGTTTTCTGGCCATACAACCTGAATTTTATGTGACTACCAAAGGGGCTTCAGTGACCTACAATAATCTGTTTGTTGATGGTACCGCTAAATTTAACCTCACATACCTGGAAGTACCTGTGTTGTGTGTTGCAAATGTCACCCGAATGCTGAATGTCCAGTTTGGACCCTACGTAGCTTATTTGGTTGATGGGAAAGTAAAAAATGTGGCAAATGTCACCCTGTTCAACTTTGAACAAAATATCAATGTCAACGACTATAACCGCATTGACGCAGGACTGGTACTGGGAGCGGGTTTAGAAATCGGCAGTATTACCATGGGTGCCCGTTATAATTTGGGGATGACTAAGGTGGGGAAAACGAAATCATTCTTAGGTTCAGAATACACAGTTCCCAATGCAAACAATGGGGTGATTAATTTTAATCTAGCCGTGTCGTTTAATAAATAATCAGAGAAATAAGAGTTGGATAAAAGTATCCATATGAATCAATAATAATTTTCACTTAATAAATTTTGAATATGAGCAGTCTCCTTTATTTAATCGCATTAATACTTGTCATCTTTTGGGCTATCGGATTCTTTGCATACAGCGCAGGTGGAATCATTCATATCCTGTTGGTCATTGCAATTATAGCAATACTTTTCAGGATCATCAGGGGAAGATAGATTTGAAATAATAAACCGGTAAACCGGTTAGTTAATCAACAAAAGAAGGAGAAGCGGTTGCTTCTCCTTCTTTTGTTGATTAAACTGATTATGAAATATTTGAGAGTTTTTTTAATCCATTATTTTTTTATTAGAGAATTACTTTTAGTTTTTATTTCCCAATACAAAACTTCCCAAATATATTCCCGAGTATTTCATCGTTCGATATGGAGCCGGAAATTTCACCCAGGAAGTGCATGCATTCCCGAATGTCCTGGGAAAGGAAGTCGCCGGTTATGCCGTTATCAATGCCGCTAATCACCCTTCTGATAGCAGTCAGGGCATTTTGCAGCGCTTCGTAGTGGCGGACGTTGTTTACTACCACATCTCCCGGGTTAATTTCAGGGAGCTGGGCGGCATTTACCAGGGCATTTTCAAGGCCATCGGTATTGATTTTTTCTTTCGCAGAAATATAGATCCGTTCCCCTTTAAATTGTTGGAACAGCTGATCGAGGACTTCACGTTCATCTTCCGCTATCTTATCAATCTTGTTGAACACCAGGATGACTTTTTTCCCTTCAGCACGCATGGCAATACGCTCTGTCAGCCATTCCATGTGTTCGCTCAGCTGGGTGCAGTCAACAATCCAGAGTATCACGGATGCTTGTTCAATTTTTTGATAGGTACGCTCGATACCCATGCTTTCTATTTTGTCTTTCGTGTCACGGATGCCGGCTGTGTCGATAAACCGGAAAGTGATGCCTTTGATATTCACCAGGTCTTCAATCACATCGCGGGTAGTACCATGAATTTCGGAAACAATGGCTTTATCTTCGTTCAGCAGCAGGTTCAGCAAAGTTGATTTCCCTACATTCGTTTCTCCCACCAGGGCTACCGGAATACCATTCTTTAAGGCATTCCCTACCTGGAATGAATCGGAAAGCCTGGCAATCAATTGTTCTATGTCGGTTGCCAGTGTCTTCAGTTTGTTGCGGTCGGCAAATTCCACATCTTCTTCGTTAAAATCCAGTTCCAGCTCAATCAGGGATACAAAGTTAAGCAGTTGGGTACGGAGTTTCATTAATTCACTGGAGAATCCTCCCCGCATTTGGTTCAGCGCCATACGGTGGGATGCTGTTGAATTCGATGCAATCAGATCGGCTACAGCTTCGGCCTGTGACAGGTCCATTTTGCCATTCAGGAAGGCACGCTGGGTAAATTCACCAGGTTGTGCCAACACGCAGCCCTGTTCGATCAATAATTGAAGTATTTTTTGTTGTAAAAACAATGAACCGTGGCAGGATATTTCAACCACATCTTCACCGGTAAATGAATGGGGTGCATGGAATACCGTTACCAGCACATCATCAATGGTTTCTTTTTGTTTGTCCAGTATGCTTCCGAAACTTACCGTATACGCTTTCTGTTTCAATAATGTAACCGATTTAGTCTTTGCTTTAAAAATGGCATTACTGTATTCCAGTGCATCGGTTCCCGATACCCTGATGACAGCAATTCCTCCTATTCCCGGAGCAGTCGATATGGCAGTTATGGTGGTTGGTTTCATGTTTTATAGTATAAATCCGTCAGGAAATACATCATTATCCAAGGATGATTTCGCAGATATAATTTTAGCAGGAATACCTCCTACAGTAACGTTATTGGGCACGTTCCGGTTCACAACGGCATTTGCACCAATGGTAACATTGTCGCCAATGGTGATTTGCCCGAAGAGCTTTGCCCCGGGGCCAATATACACATTGTTTCCTATCGTCGGGGCACCGTTGTAGAAACCAATGGACGTAGAGGGATGAATCCTGCAGTTTTCTCCCACAATCGCTTTGGGGCTGACTACAATCGTACCGTAATGCACCAGGCAAAGGCCGGGTCCAAATACATTCTTTGGTATGGAAAAGCCCAGCTTAAGTGCCAGCCGATGATTGAGCAGCTCCAGGTATACCTGATAGATCCGGCAGAACAGGTTGTTCCGGCGGACATTATTCAGATACTCTATTTTTCGCAACCGATATTGAAACCGGACGCAATCCATCCAACAATAATTGTAGAACGAGAGCTTATCCAGCTCATGCGCTTGTAAATCACGTTTCAGATAGTATTTGTAAGAGGCTTTGTCTGATATCATCTCCATTGCTGAGCTTAAATTCTATCCAATACTGTTTTTACCAATTTTTCAATATAGGGTTTGTAGTCTGTTGTGGCTGCTTCTACGCGGCGGTTGGCAATAATGCAGCATACGGTCATGGCTTTATGGCCCATCAGTTTCGATAAGCCTGCTATGGCCGAACCTTCCATTTCGTAATTTGTAATTTTATATTTCCCGTAACGGAAGCTTTCAATTTTATCATTCAAATGCATGTCGGCCAGGTTGATCCGTAATACCCTGCCCTGGGGACCATAGAATCCATTGGCTGAAATGGTAACTCCGCGCAGCATGTCATCCTTGCCAATGCGGTTGATCAGTTCTTCGTCCGCATCAACCACATAAGGTGCTGCCAATTGTGGATTCCAGACCAGATGTTTTTTCATTGATTCTTCGAATTTAAGATCGCTCACCGAATCACGTCCTGCGTAGAAGTTCAGCATGCCATCAAACCCGATTGATTTTTCGGATATCAGGAAACTGCCCAGTGGTATCTCAGGTTGCATGCCCCCGGAAGTACCAATGCGGATGATGGTCAACTGGCGGAAATCAGGATTCTCCATCCTGGTCTTCAGGTTAATGTTGGACAGGGCATCCAATTCGTTCATCACAATATCAATATTGTCAGTCCCAATACCGGTGGAAATGACCGAAATACGTTTCCCTTTATAGACTCCTGTTATGGTGTTGAATTCACGGCTCGAAACGGAACATTCCTGTGTGTCAAAATAAGCGGCTACCAATGCAACACGCCCGGGATCACCTACCAGGATGACATTATCGGCCAGTTGTTCAGGTTTAAGATGCAAATGGAAAATGCTTCCATCGCTGTTTATAATTAATTCTGATGGCGGGAAATGTTTCATAAAATTATTTTTATTAAATGTGTATTTCTGTATTGATGGAAAAACCACAAATATACTTCTTTTTTTTATTTAAAATTTGTTTTTGATCCATATTATTCAGTATCATTTGAAGCATTTTGTAGAACACTATAGTAATTATCCAGCTAAAAAATTCATTTTAGATCCCCTGAATTCCAGAGTGAATTTTTTACCGGTAATGAGATAGATCCAATGTAGTAGCTTGCTTTATACTCATTACACAAAACAGAGGATTTATAAGTTCAAAGTAGCATCCTATTATTTAATAATCTGTGTAAATGAGTGTAATCAGTGGACAATCTTTTACATTTATCCCTTCTGTTTTAGTTCTTTTATTAAAGAATTAATCAGTGTAAATCAGTGTAATCTGTGGACAATCTTTTTATTTAATCTCGTTCACACAGTTTTTCACATACTCAAACCTGTTGTAGTCATCGTGTACCTGAAGGTCATTCCAGAAAATCATGTCAATGTCCATGGGAATGATGCCTGTCAGTTTGCTGTTGGGTTTTCGCCCGGCTTCCTGTTCTATCTGCTTAAAGATAGCAATGGTTTCATCAAGGTTTTTGTCTGAAGTAATTTTAAGTGCTTTATTGTTGAAGCAGGCTGGAGTCCTGATACCAACCGGTTCAGTTTGCACCTGCGGACTTGTATCAATTATTTCAAAGTGCTTTGTCAGCTTATTTAAAGCAAGCTCCATGTTTTTTTCTACCCGGGTATTACTTCCAAGCATGATGATAGCCGTATTCATAGTGAATTAATTACAAGGATTACCGGATGATAGCATTTCGTTTGAAGTATCAAAAATAAACAAAAAAAGCCGAAGTATAATACTCCGGCTTTATAGAATTTTTATTTTATGTCAATAACGGTAATCTTTCAGTTGTTCCTGCAGCCGTTTCCGGGCCAGGAAAATTCTGCTCTTTACAGTTCCAATAGGCAGATTCATGGTTTGGGCGATTTCTTCGTATTTAAATCCCTGAATGTGCATAGAAAATGGAACCCGGTATTCGTCAGCAAATGCTGCAATATTATTTGTGATTTCTCCAATGGCATAAGAGCCCTCTGGACTGTCAAAACCGGAGTTTTGTGGTAAATTTAGGTGATGCAAATCTTCTGTTTTATCAACTACTGTCTGGTTACGTACAATCTTTCTATAATTGTTTATGAAGATATTCTTCATAATGGTAAGTACCCATCCTTTGAAGTTTACATTATCAGTAAATTTTTCTTGATTATCCAATACTTTGAGCGTGGTGTCCTGTAATAAATCTTCTGCATCATCACGGTTAAGAGTCAGGGAGAAGGCGAAATTTCGCATATTACTTTGCAGAGCCACTAATTCATTTTCGAATTCAACGTTTTTCATAATGTTGTAGTTTTATGTGTGAATAAATAAAACCCGGAGAATGATTAAATCACCAGGATAGTTATTATTTATCTAAACGAATTTTTCTTGAAAAAACTTTCTAATATAGAAAATTGTAAAAGATGTCAGTTGTCTATACTGAATATAGTTTTTATAAAGAGCTCTTTCGAAATCAATTGTTGTAGATTACGTGGCAAATATATGTATAATATTTTATAATTGTTCATTTTTCCAAGAATATTATATGTGAAATAGCATAAAAATATAAATATTATATTATTGTAACGATTACAAATTCATTTTAGCCCATTTATAGCCATTTTCCTGCTTTTGCATTTTAGTTGTTAACTAATTTTGAAATGACAATTTGCTGCAATTTCTTGAAAAAAAACTGGTGAAATTAATTTATGATTGATTTTATTTCCCCTGACAATAAAAATATTTTCACTTTCACTTTTATTCCACCGGATTGAAGGACATGGGGCGGCATGGTAGTCGATACTGAATTTTAATTTAAACAACTACTGATTTTGTTTGATTTTTTACAATTTATTCCTCTGGAATACCGTCTGGAATTGTTCAATTTCCGGTTTTGGTATCGAGGGGGTTCCGAGGGGGTTCCGAGGGGGTATCGAGGGGGTATCGAGGGCCTTTCGAGGGGGTTGGTAGGGCCCTGGCCCTCCGAACCCCCTGGAATCCCCCTCGAAACCCTTACCCAACCCCCTCTATAGCACAAACAAATAAAGACCAAATTCAAACCGGTTTCCATGGATTTTAGTTTGAGGAAATGGAGCAACATCAAATTGTTTTCCAATTTTGCGGAAAATTCAGGTAAGATTTCAAACGGTTGGTCGTGTTGGGAGGAATGATTAGTTGAGAGAGAGAAAAAAGAAACTGAAAATATAAGATTGGAACGCGGATATTCGCTGATTTGGCTGATTTAATGCGGATTTTAATTCCAACAAGTTGGAATTGATTTGTTTTTTCTGTTCAACACCAGCTTTTTGGAGCTTTATTCGTTTTGAATCTTAAAGAATAAACGAAACCAACTTAATCAGCCCGATTCGCGAAATTCTGTCAAGTCGGAATGTGCCATCCGTGTTCCATTCTTTTAAGTTTAAAATGCGATATTTAGTTGTTCCTGATTTTTCAACTTTACTAAATTAAAACTCAAAACAAACACTAACCACAGTAGACACAATAGGACACAATAGAAAATATGTTTACTGACATCTTGTTGAATTGTTAATCTTAAAAAACCGTTTGGTATTTTTCTATTGTGTACTTTCTTTTTTTATTTTTGTGTCCTATTGTGCCTATTGTGGTTCGTATTTTATTTTGATAGAATAGAAATACTTCCAATCTAACAGGCAAAGAATGGAATAAAAGATTCTTCAACATTACCGGGCATTTAGTTTCCTGAATTTAATGTTAGACTTGGAAAGTATCGTAAAAAGAATGCCATAGAATTAGTTGAAACTAACACTATGGCATTTTGATACGTTGTTTTATACTTTAGAAAATCAGACTGATATCCAGATTAAAGGAATTCTTTAAAATTTACTGGATATAAGTTCAAATAAGTAATCAGTAATAAATATTGATATGTTTGTTAAATATATAAGCTGACTATTATTGTAACTATTTAATTCCTGACCCCCCGACCCCCAAAGGGGGCGTAAGATTGCATCTTCAGGAGTGATTTAGTATTATCAATAATTCAAATACTGCGTCTTAATGCCCCCTTTGGGGGTTAGGGGGTCAAAACTCAAAATGTATCATTAAATATTTTGAAATTCTTAATTTATAGTTCACCCTTCTTTATGACATGTTTCTCAGCACAATACGAGGACCTGACCAGTGGAGCACTTTCAACCTGAGCGAAGCCCTTCAGCAATCCGATTTGTTTATATTCTTCAAACTTTTCGGGAGTAATGTATTCGCTCACGGCAATGTTTTGGCGGGAAGGTTGCATATACTGTCCGATAGTGAGGATGGAGCAACCCACAGCAAGTGCATCATCCATTAAGATAAGCACTTCCTCTTCTTTTTCACCCAATCCCAGCATGATCCCGGTTTTTGCCACCACGTTCTGGGAGGCAATATACCCCAGTACCTTCAGGCTGGTATCGTATTTTGCCTTGGTACGTATGGAGGATGTCAGGCTTCGCACAGTTTCCAGGTTATGCGAAATGATATCGGGCTTTTCGGCAATGATCAAGTCAATGAATTCCGTTTTTCCATCAAAATCAGGGATCAGTACTTCCAGGGTAGTAGCCGGATTCACCAGTTTTACGGCTTTAATGGTTTCAGCCCAATGTGCCGCACCACCATCTTTTAAATCATCCCGGTCAACCGAAGTAATGACTGCATGATGCAAGCCCATTAGTTTTATTGAATCAGCCAGTTTTGCAGGCTCTGTCGGGTCGGGTGGGAGGGGACGGCCGCTCAGGGTATTGCAAAAGCGGCATGAACGGGTACATATTTCACCCAGGATCATAAAGGTAGCTGTGCCTTTATTCCAGCACTCGCTCATATTCGGGCACCGGCCGCTGGAACAAATGGTATGCAGTCCATGCTCTTTTACAATCTTATTGACATGTACAAATTGAGCATTGCTGATTAGTTTGGTTTTAAGCCAGTCCGGCTTTCTGAGATAAGTCATTTATATCGGGTTGAAATGAAAAACAAAGGTACGAAAAATTCAAGAAAAAGTTTGAAGTTTGAAGTTTGAAGAGTTTGAAAGGTTTGAAAGGTTTGAAAAGTTCCGCGTTCCGTGTTCCGTGTTCTGGGATCTGGGATCTTGGTTCTCTGAAGTTGAACTTGAATCTTGAATCTCGATGCTCGATGCTCAATGCTCGATGCTCAATACTCAATGCTCGATGCTCTCAATACCATTTAAACACCTTTAATCCAATCACAAAGGTAACCACCCCTGTCGCAGTAAGTATCAGGGTTTCTTTCCATATCTGCATCATGCCGGCACCTTCATTGAAAATACTCCGTACCCCATCAGCCAGCATGGTGAGTGGCAGGTGTCTGATAAAAGGAATGGTCCATTCCGGGAAATGCTGGTAGCTGAAGAAAATGCCCGATACCACCATCATGGGAGTTACAATTGCATTGATCAGTCCATTTCCGATTTCAGGATTTGAGGTATGCGATGAGATCAGCACTGAGATACCCGCAAAGGCAATATTTCCTGCAATGAAAAGCATAAACAAGCCCGGGATGCTTCCCTGGATTTGTATTCCAAAATAAAGCCAGGCAAAGAAAAACAACAATATCGCTTCAACGGCATTCATGAAAAACCTTGCTGTAATGAGCGCTATCAGCAGGTTCGATTTCTTCATAGGAGTTGCCACCATCCTACGAAGTAGCTTCTTGGAACGACGGTCAATCAAGGTGTAGCTGATTCCCCAGGAGGATGACATCATGATGCCCATTGCCAATAGCCCGGGAATTAGAAAGTCGATATACCGGGTACCTGTAACGGTGAGTGGCTTAATTTCATCCTGATGGGACGAATAATAACCGGTGCCGTTGTAGACGACCCCTTTCACCAGTTCATACTGCAGTTGGGCCTCTGCATTGGCAGGGTCGAAATAATAGTAAATTTTGGTATCAATGACTTCAATGATCAGGCTGATTGTCCCTTTCTTTAATAAAACATGAGCCTCTTCTTTAGAACATTCGTGAAAGGTCAGGTTAATATCCCCGGTTTTCTCATTCTTCAAAGGTAGCATGTAATCCCCTTTCTGCTTTCCGGGATAATGTTCAATGATATCCGACAACACCGATTTCTGAATGGAAGAAGATCCGGTTTGCTGGATGACGGCTATCTCACGGCTCATTTCCTTTTTACTGGAAAAAGCAATACCCAATCCCCAGGCCATGAGGATTGGAAACCCGATTCCCCAAAACAGAACTGCCGGTTCACGGAGAATTTCTTTCATGTGGGCGACGATAAGACGGTATAGTTGGTTGTTCATGCTGAAGAGTTTGAAGAGTTTGAAGAGTTTGAAGTTTGAAGTTTGAAGAGTTTGAAGTTTGAAGAGTTTGAAGTTTTAGCATTAAGCATCGAGCATTGAGCATCAAGCTTTGAGAGTCAGGTATTTATAATTTAGTATTAAGCTTCAAAAGTATATTAAAAATTAAGCAAGACGGAAATAGTAAATGAATAAATAGTAAATAGTAAATGAATAAATAGTAAATAGTAAATGAAAAAATGGTAAATGCTTTAATCGTACAAATGCCTGCCTGTCATGTTAATAAACAATTCATCCAGGTTACGGGCACTATCGTAGGTATGCAGCAGATTTTCAAGGGTGTTGTCAGCCAGGATGTTTCCCTGGTCCATAATGATGATCCTGTCGCACAGGAATTCTGCCTCATCCATGTAATGCGTGGTCAGGATCAGGGAAGTATTCTTTTCATCTTTCAGGTTCTTGAGTAGAGTCCAGATACCCCGGCGTGCATGCGGATCAAGTCCTGTGGTCGGTTCGTCCAGCAACAGGATCAATGGTTTATTCAGAAGTGCAATGCCCATAGCCAACCGCTGGCGCTGTCCACCAGACAGGTTATTGACATAGGCCTTTTTCTTTTCCTGCAATTCCACAAGTTCAATGACTTCATTTACCCGGTTCGTACCCAGGTTATAGAAACTGGCAAAGAGCTGGGTTGTTTCGAATACCGTCAACCGGTCTACAAATTTAGTTTCCTGAAGTGAGAGCCCTATCAGTTTATGCAATTCAGTTTGATTTGTCTTCCAGGTTTTACCTGCAACCTTGATAACACCTTCATCGGGGAGCTGCAGTCCTTCAATCATTTCCACCAGGGTAGTCTTACCGGCACCATTGGGACCAAGCAACCCGACAAATTCACCGGGTTTGATGGCTAAATCCACTCCTTTTACAGCATGAACATCCTTAAAGGATTTTTTCACACCGCTTACTTCAACAATATAATCCATTCTGTATCTGTTTGTTTTATTACTACTGTATAATTAATTGAACTTGCAAAAAGTCAGATAATCATAACATGCATTTCATTCTTTCATTGTTATCTTTAGTGATGTCCGGTCTCTGATCGTGGGAGCATACTTCTCAAGATGTTCTTCAATACTAAATAAATGAAAAACCGTATATTTATTTTTTTAACCTTAGTAGTCAGGCTAAATCTCAATATTAAACTTTATTCTTTGACAGGAATATTTAAAGTAGTAAATTAAACAAAGAATAAAGTTGTGTTTATGGGCTAAAATCCGGCTACTAAGGTTGAACAAAAAAATAAGGTTTTAAATGTAATAAATGAAATATAACATGAAAACATGATTAAGCTAGTTGTAAAGAGTTGTTAATAAATAGACCCTGAATTACATTTTCAACCCATTTTAGTTATCTTAATTGTCGTTCGAACTATGATCGTGGGTACTCTTTACAAGTCTGTAATTTTGCATAGCTGTCTGCCTGAAATCAGTTGGCTTATTATTTCTACCTTTTTAAAACCAATAGAATCTCAATTTGTTCAATGTTAGTAAAACAGTGCACTGAATTAAGGTTAAGAATTAAGCAGAGTTTAAAGGCAGTCAGTTTAGATGTCGATAGACTCAATTTGGACAGTTGTTAATTATACTTTTAAGTAAATGTAACTTTTAATCATTCAGGGTTAAACAGAGCAGAAATAAATGTTTATCTTTGTATCCCGTTTTACTCCAAAATGAAAATAGAATTCAGTACTAACAGATTCATATTGGCAGTAACTTTATAATGAATATCTTCAATAAATATAGATCCCACGCAATAGCAACCCTTGGCACATTTGCAATTTCATTATTGCTGGTACTGCTTTTCTTCACAAAACCATTTGGAGATTCTAATTCCCTAAGCCCCGATGATTTAGCAGAGCAGGAAATGGCTATCCAGTTCAAACCTGAAATGATCGAGGATATTCGTATGCCTCAACCAAACAATACACAGACTACAACCGAAGAATCGACCAGGGCTACTCAAACCACTTCCATACCTACCCCTGAAGATGTGGATCAGGATCCAGGCAGAAATGAAGAAAGTGTGATGCCTGCCAATATTGATTCAGTGCTCATCACTGAACTTAAAAAGGCCATGGAAGAGATAAAAGATAAGGCACCTGACGATAGTTTACAAAAAGAAGAGCTGATTCAAAAAAATATTCAACAAGCCAAACAGACCAAGGCAGAAAAAGCCAGGGAATTTAATGAAGACAGGCAATTCTACTATGATAATTACAGGGCTATTTACAACCTGAGGAAAGTGTATCCGTATGTTCAACGGACCAAGCTGCTTGTAGATAAAATGAATGCTGACCTTGCTAAGATTACTGATAAAAGTGAGAAAAAAAGGCTGATCAAACAAGCCGAAAAGGAATTGTTTGCACAGTTTGAAAAGGACGTTCGGAATATGTCTACCTCACAGGGAAAACTGCTCCTTAAGCTGATAGCCCGTGAGACCAATGAAACTGCCTTTGGGCTCATTAAAACCTATAAAGGAGCTATCCCTGCTACCTTTTGGTATGGCGTCGGATTAATATTTAAAGAGAACTTAAAAATGGGATACGATTCCATTGGAGAAGATGCCCAACTTGAAAAAGTAGTGCAAAAGTTCAAGCTCGGAAAACTGTAAAACACACTGCTAGTCAGTAATATATTTTTGATTTTATTGTTAAATATAAAGTCTGAATGTCTTTGCAACTATTTTATTTCTGACCCCACCCAATCCGTCAACTGACGGAGACGTAAGACTGCATCTTTAGCAACGATTTAACATTAGCACTTAGTTAATTGAAAAATCATTCTTCAATTTGTTTATTCACGTTCATTCTAACCTAGTAAAGAAAAGTTCCGTCCTGATCCTCTTTTGTAATCACAACTTACCATCCAATCAATTAAAATTATAAACTTTTAAATCTGTGAATATTGCAACTAATATTCAGTAATTTGTAACATTTCAGTTATTTGAAGGTATTACTTTTGACCCGTATAATTGTTATCAGGTTGACCTTCCTATCCTGATTGCTGAAGTGAAATTCCAAGAACGACATGAACTTTTAATAAGCAGTTTCACCTGACTTCCTAATGCAATTCAGTTATTGACAAGCCCTTGAGGAAATAACATTGTACATTGGTTAATCTATATGGCTTAATCCTTTTTAATTATTGATTGTTATATAAAGAAACAACTAATTTCAAATACAATAAAATGAACACAGAACAGATTGTTTTGGCCTCCAGGCCTAAAGGTATTCCTCAGTTAACTGATTTTAGGTTCGAAATGATTGAATTGCCCAAAATCAAAACCGGTGAAGTTCTTTTAAAGCCTCTCTATTTTTCGGTTGATCCGTATATGCGGGGTAGAATGAACGATGCAAAATCCTACATTCATGCATTCCAGATTGACAAGCCTATTATAGGAGGAGCACTATCGACAGTACTGGAAAGTAAATCCGATTTATTTCAACCGGGTGATATTGTTTTAGGCATGATACCCTGGAGTGAAAATGCAGTTGTTTCTGAAAAAGGACTTGAAAAGGTGGATGCTTCGCAACAACCTTTAAGTTATTATTTGAGTGTATTGGGAATGACCGGGATCACAGCCTATATCGGATTAATGCACATATGCAAACCACTGGCCGGTGAAACGGTTGTTGTTTCAGGGGCTGCAGGCGCGGTTGGGTTAGTGGCCGGGCAAATAGCCAAAATTCAAGGTTGCCGGGTAGTCGGTATAACCGGATCAGACGATAAGGTGAAATTGTTGGTAAAGAAATTCGGTTTTGATGAGGCGATCAATTACAAAACCACTACCTATGTCAATAAAGCCATTGCCACTATCTGCAATGATGGGGTAGATATTTATTTTGACAATGTAGGGGGACGGATATCCGATGAAGTGATCAGTAATCTGAATGTTCAGTCCAGAGTAGCTGTCTGTGGATATATATCTTTGTATAATAATACTGACATTGAACTTGGACCTCGTCTACAACCCATGCTGGTAGCAAAGAACGTCATGATGCAGGGTTTTATTGTAGGCAATTACAAAAGCGAGTTCCCGGAAGCTATCCAACATTTAACCCAATGGGTAAAAGAAGGAAAACTGAAATTTAATGAAACGATATTTCAGGGGTTTGCACAATTGCCAACTGCCTTTCTTGGGTTGTTTAGCGGTGAAAATGTTGGTAAAATGATTGTGAAAGTATAATAGTAAGATAATCAAAAATAACAATCCCGTATCTGCTTTAAATCGGATACGGGATTATTGTATAGTTTATTTGAATTATTAATTCAAGTTCCTGAAATTCAAATAAAAAAAGGTTTATAAACTAATTATTTCCCAATTTTGATAATCTTATAAACTATCATCATATCATTAAAGTCATTGAATTTATCCGGTGATCTATACAATTCTTCAAAAACATATCTTCCGGCATATTTCTTCCTGATCTGATCAATCATGGTGGAGCCGGTGATAAAATAACCTGTAGAGGGCAGCTCCTTTTCAAAGTTCCTGAAATGATTTCCGGTATAGAAATTCAACCCGTACAGGTTTGGGAATAGGGTCAGGTCGTTTATCACGTACGTATTTCCTTTCAGGTCATACCGTGCCTGAATTTTCTCAGCAAAAGACTTTGAGGAATATGAATCCTTGAATTCAGGATATACCGAACCTTCCAGGAATACCTGCAGGCATACGAACAAAGCCATCATGCCAAACAGGATAGAATAAGAAGATTTCCTTTTTAATACAACTCTAAAAGTAAGAATGGCAGCAAGTAACAGAACCCAGACTGCAACTGCCAGTAATGTTGGATGTTGAAAAGCCCCGGAGAATACATTGATATCATGCAGCGTTTTAGTATCATGAAATAACGGACCAACCAGGCTGCTAAGGTTCACAAACCTGAAAATGCCTTCAAGTGCCAGCATAAAAAAAGATAACCCAAGAATGAAATTCCCCAGCCCTTTAATTAGTTGCGGCTTATTATTTACTGCCCAATCGTATAAAAGCACCAGCAGGTAAGCTGCAAAGGGATAAGCCGGCATGATGTATACCGTACGTTTGGAAGCCGGGATCATGTAAAACAACAGGATGATGGCTATGGATACTATGCTGAAAAGGGTCACTTTATCCATGGCAGACAACTTTTGCAGAAACGCTTTTATATTGAATTGTCTGAACGGATTCGTGTATTTGATACCGAAGGCACTCATGATGAGCATGATCGACCAGGGCATAAAACCAACTACTATGGCTGGAATGTAATACCAAAATGGTCCGATATGTCCTAAATTATATTTTATTCCAAGTGATTGATTGCTCATGCCCAGGAACCGGCCAATGTTTTCGGCAAATACCAGGTTCAGGAAATGGCTGCCGTCCTGTCGGTAGGCCAGCACATACCAACAGCCCAACATAAGGACAGCAGGAATTGCAACCAGTATGTTCTTACTAATGATCTTCCAAAGGGAATAACGTTGCAGGAGTAGCAAATAAACTGCAAATACGAGGCATGGCAGAATAAATCCAACCGGTCCTTTGACCAATGCAGCACCACCCAGGAAAACAGGTATCAACAGTGGATATCCTTTCAATCCTTTTTCTTCCCAACGGTATAAACTGAACAAGGCACCTGCCATCAGGAATGCCAGCAACATATCCACACGCGATTCAATACCCCAACGGTGCATTTCAAAACTGGTGAGCAACATTAAGGAGGCAATCACAGCAACAAAAGTTGATTTCCTTTTCTGCAGGAAGACAAAGGTCATCAGGGTTATCCCAATAAGGCTTAATGCCGAGGGTAATCGGGCAGTAGTTATGGAAACAGCTCCAAAAGGCAGTGAAAACAACACGATAATCCAGTGCATGAAAGGAGGCTTATAGGCTACTTCATCCGCATATCCTGCCGGAAGTATCCAGTTGCCGGTATTCATGATAAAAGTGGCAACGGTTGCCTCACGGGGTTCACCCTTGTAGTAAAATTCACCCATGGTTATCCAGGGCAGGGTAAGCAACATACTGATAAAAAAAACTACCAGAAAAGGATGTTTTTCGTAGATTGTTTTGAGCGTGTCAATAAGTTTATTCATTCCTTTACAAATTTTGAACAAAGATAATAATATTAATTTAGTTACATCTCAGAAGAAATCAGGAATAAGGCTTTTAGACTGTTATCCGGTAAAGATGTAAGGCCTAATGAACAAAATAATTTAACTGCTCTTGAATAAGTTGAATTTCTTTAAGGTATGAATACAACAGAAGTGTATCCAGGAGTGATTTTACACTGGCTACTATATTTTTAACGACATAAGATGTAAAAAACAACAATCAATAAGTAGAATAAAAAACCCGTAGTAAGTTATTCTTACTGCGGGTTTTTTAATTTATCTGTTGAATTATAGTTGCTTAGCTAAAACAATTATACGTTGAATAAAACCTTGTGCCTCCTTGAAATATATTTTTACTGTATCTTCTTCATAATTAATAAAATCATCATAATCACCGGTTTGCCTTTTATCATATAAATCAGAAAACAATCTACCATCATCTTTTGAAACTAATCCTTTTTGTATATAATGTAATCCAAACATCTGTCTGATTCCTTTATGCGAATTAGAGTCAATGTTAGCTTTTAATAGTAAAGCACTTACTGCATAATAACAGGCATAATAGATTCTATTCATGGACGCATTCCAGAAAGCATTTTGAATCAATACATTTGCTTCTTTAAGGGTTTCTAAGGATCGATCAATCCTGTAGTTAATCAAATCTGCATTAGATCCGGTCATAATGAAATTCCTTCTGCTTTTATATTCTTATAGAATGGAGTTATAGAATGTCTTTTCTCCCAATCATTCCGGCTTATTATTACCGGGCTAATAACTTTTCCTGTTTCAAACTCTAAATCATATAACGGATCTTTAATTCTTTTTTCATCAGAATAAGTTATTTTATCACTATCCACCAGGATCAAAATATCGAAATCAGAATATTTATTATTTTCACCCCTGGCATGTGACCCAAATAAAATAACGGTAGCAGTTGGTTCCGAAAGACTGACTAATTCCTTTATTTTAAGTAATATGTTTTTATCTGATAACATGATGATTCTGTATTTATACTGCAAAGATGGCAATTATTCTTTTAATAATCAACAAATCAAGTGATATTTATGTTTATGGAAATTTATGTCTACACATATAATACCGATTGATTTGAAATAAAAAACCCGTTGTAAGTGACTACTTACAACAGTTTTTTTTAAAATCTTAATTCTCCTTTTGGGGTTAGGGGTCTACATGCCGAAACTAAATACAGCAATCTGGTTATGATTTGTTCTGATCAACCCAACCAGTAAAATACCGAGTGTACAAAGTACAAAACTGATTTTAACAGGGACATCGCTTTTTACTACTTCTATCGGGTTTTCGCTTTTGTTCAGGAAGATGGACTTGTTCACGAGTAGGAACAACTGCTTTATTTATTGTAACGTTAAGAATATACTTGTTGGTTTCAATTACGGAATTAAATAAATAAATAATTATATTCAAAAAAATTGCATAGTACAGTTAATTTGTATACTTTTGAACTTAACAATCTTAAAAGTCAAAACATGAAATTAAAGAAAGTAATATTAATTTGCAGTATTATCGGGCTGCATGTAGTTGCCTATGGGCAAGAGTTAACCATTGGAAAAGGTACCTCCATGATTTCAGGAAAGGCCAGCTTTAGCAATACCGGGTACAGTTCTGCTAACGCTACAGGTTCTACTTCTTTTACTGAATTAACTCTTTCCCCTTCGGGAGATTATTTTATAGTGGATCATTTATTTGTTGGAGCAGGTTTAAGTTATTTAGGTACTAACACAAATGGTTTTAAAACTACTAAATTGGGCATTGGTCCTGAAATCGGATATGCATTCGGGAATCAGGATAGTAAGCTGTTTCCATATATCAATGCCGGTTGGAATTACCTAAAGAGTACAATGGACTTTTCATATTTTGGTACCAATGCAACTAACAATTCATCCGCCAATGGTATATCCTTTGGAATTGGGGTAATTGTTCCTGTTAAAACCCATATCGGATTAGTACTGGAAGGGAAATACAATAACTTTAATTATTCCAACTCAAACGAAATCGATAATGTAATTTCTGTAAATTTTGGAATAGTGGGCTTGTTGTTTTAGTTGAATATCTCATAACCATTGCCACATTAACAAATAAAAACCCGCTGCAAGCAATGCTTACAGCGGGTTTTTGGGAATTTATATAGAGTAAGGAATTACATGTAAAAGTATCCGGGTTCTTTAATCTATTTTCTTTATACCCCTTTAGGGGCTAGGGGTTCTTACATACCAAAACTAAATACCCCAATCTGATTGAAAATGGTACTGAATAATCCGATTAGTAATATACCGAGTGTACAAAGTACAAAACTGATTTTTACAGGGACATCGCTTTTTACTACTTCTATCGGGTTTTCGCTTTTGTTCAGGAACATGGCTTTGATTACCAACAGGTAGTAATACAAGGATATGATAGTGTTCAACAGTGCAATGAATACGAGCACATAAAAACCTTGTTGGGCAGCTGCCGAGAATACAAAGAATTTACTGAAAAATCCTGCAAAAGGAGGAATTCCTGCCAGTGAGAACAATGCAAGCATCATCACAAAGCTTAACCGTGGATTTGTCTGGTACAAGCCGTCATAGTCTTTCATCTGTACTTTCTTAGTCTGGTTCTCAATGACTGAAATCACACCGAATGCAGCCAGGTTGGAGAACATGTACACCAATATATAATAAACCAGGGAAGTCATTCCAAGGGCTGTTCCGCTGATGATCGCCAGCAAAATATATCCTGCCTGAGAAATAGACGAAAAGGCAAGGAAACGTTTCAGGTTTTGTTGACGGATTGCAAATATATTGGCTACTGTGATACTCACTACAGCCAGGCCATATAAAATAGGTTGCCATTGGGTAATAAGGCTACCGAATACTTTTACCAACAATGTGAATAAAACAAATACGGCGGCACCTTTAGAAATCACAGAAAGATACGACGTGATATTGGTCTGTGCACCTTCGTATACATCCGGAGTCCAGAGGTGGAAAGGTACCAGTGATATTTTAAAGAACAATCCTACCGAGAAGAATACAAATGCCATGACCTGCAAAGGGGTTCCTGTGATCAGGGTAGCCAGGTCGGTAAAGTAAAGTGTGCCTGTAGAACCGTAGATCATTGACATACCAAACAGGGAGATGCTGGATGCAAATACTGCCGAAAGAATGTATTTGGCACCTGCTTCAGCCGATTTGTGATTGTATTTATCAAAAGCCACCAGCGTAGCCATTGGGATAGAGGCTGTTTCCAGTCCGATAAAGAACATTAGGAAGTTCCCTGAAGAGATCATGAAATACATACCCAACAAGGTAGACAGAGTCAGGAAGTAGAACTCACCACGTTTAATGCGGTTGGCATCTTCATTCAGGAATTTATGTGCCTGCAATAATACAATCAGTGTACCTATGTTCAGGATAGTTTTCACATAAGTCTGCATGGGTAAATAATTGTACATGCCTCCTGCTACCGAGAAAGCTTTACCGGGCATGCAATTAAGCAAAGTATGCGCTGCAAAAAGTACCAGTGCAACGGGCTGAAAATACTTCAATCCTTTTTCCCCTGCAAATATATCGAAAACCAAAAGGATAAGCATCACTGCCAGCAGTGAAAATTCTTCGCTCATTTGTAAAAAACTACTGTAATCCATATTTTATTTAGTCTAATGTCTAATGTCTGATGTCTAATTTTGACTTTTGTCTCTTGTCTTTTGTCTTACTTAACCAACTGTCCGATTACCGGAAGAACGCTTTCGTGAATCATTCCTGAAATCCAGAATGGAGCAGAACCAAGTGCGAACATGAAGAACAACAAAGTAACTACTGAGATTCTTTCATACCAGGTGGCATCTGTCAAATGTTCATGATGTTCATTAATAATTTTACCCAGCAGGAATTTTCCAACCATGCGTAAAATATAAACGGCTGTAACTACAATTGAACTACAGGCAAGAACAGTCAATATACGGTGGAAAAGATCTACATGTTGGAATGAACCAACGAAAATTGTCATTTCAGCAACAAAGCCGCTTAAACTTGGCAATCCCAGGGATCCTAACCCTGCAATTACAAAACAGACACCCAAGAATGGCATTACTTTCATTAAGCCACCCATCTCGGTGATTAAACGGGTATGGGTACGTCCGTAGATCATTCCAATCAATGCAAAGAAAAGAGCTGTTGTTAAACCGTGTGAAAGCATTTGCAATACGGCACCGGTAGCAGCTGTTTCGTTCATCATTAAGATTGCGAAGAGTACCAATCCACAGTGGCTTACCGAAGAATAAGCATTGATGTATTTCAGGTCGGTTTGGTGAATGGCAGCAAATGCACCATAAACAACTCCGGTACCTGTAAGTATTAAGAAAAACCAGGCCATTTCGTGTGCTGCTTCCGGCATTAAATACATGGCAACACGGAAACAACCGTAACCTCCCAGTTTCATCAATACCCCGGCATGGAGCATGGATACGGCAGTAGGAGCAGAGGCATGACCATCAGGCGACCATGTATGGAAAGGGAACATAGCACCCAGTACCCCAAAACCAATAAAGGTAAGTGGGAAGAAATAACGTTGCATTTCAACCGGAATGTGCATTTTGGCAATTTCCAATATGTTCATGCTGGTAGCACCCGAAGCATAATAAATTCCTAAAATTCCAACCAACAACAAGGCAGAACCACCCATTAACATCAAAGTCAGTTTCATGGCTGCATATTCTTTCTTTCCTGTTCCCCAGATACCAATCAACAAATACATTGGAATCAACGCGATTTCGTAGTACATGAACATGGTAAACAAGTCGGTAGAGATAAAGAACCCGTAAACACCTATCGATAGAAGGCTATACCACAGGAAGAACTCCTTAGGAAGCGGATCAATTTTCCACGAAGCAAATACCCCGGTGAAAACTATAATAGAGGTTAGCAAAAGCATGGCCACCGATATTCCATCTACTCCGACTGAATAATGGATGTTAAAAGGGGCATACCATACGGTATCTGCTGTATAAAGCATGGTAGATAAGTCACCTGCTGCACGGTCGGTGAAGTACATGTATGTCAGTACTGCCGACATAGTCATCAAGAGTACAGCTCCGGTAGTCATGACAAACAATAGTTGTTTGCGGTTGTTCGAAAAGAACAGACCCATCATCATTAAAACCGGAATGAGAACGAATAAGGATAAAAAGTTCATATCTTATAAAATTACCCCCAACCCCTGAAGGGGAGTGAGATGTTAGTAATGTTTTGACACCTGGTTCTTATTCCCCTTTAGGGGGTAGGGGTCTAAATAAATAGCACTAATAATGTGATAACCAAAGTACCCAACAGAAATACATAAGCATATTGCTGAACCTGACCGGATTGGAATCCCTTAATCTTCAGGGATACCCATTGGGTGGTACCTGCCATTCCGTTCATACTGGCGTCGATAATATGACGGTCGAACCAGGCAAGAGGTTTTGAGATGTTATTGAATATGATTTTCTTGGTAATGAACAAATATACTTCGTCCAGGTAGAAACGATTGCTGGCGGCACGGTGTAAACCCGAGAAAGTAGTAGCTAACTTCTTTGGAGTTTCAGTTTCTTTGCGGTACATAACCATTGCCAACAGAATGGAAGCAACAGCAACAATTACACTGATACTGGCAACGGTTGTATCCAAGTGGATATCATAATTCGCGCGATCGCTGGTTACAAAATGTCCAAAAGGAATCCATCCTGCAAATACAGTCACTGTAGCCAGGAATACCAATGGGAATGCCATAGCAAATGGTGATTCGTGTGGAGTATGTTGATGTTTGTGTTCTTTCCCCCAGAATATGTTGAAATATAAACGGAACATATAAAAGGCTGTCAAACCGGCAATGAAAGTCATGGTGATGCCCATATACGGGCTGAATTCATAACAAGCGGATAAGATCTCGTCTTTACTGAAGA
>JAQTUE010000023.1 GCA_028710415.1 Paludibacter sp.
AAAATTAGTAATAGTTTTAAAGGGAGCTGGGAACTCCCGTTCAACATCCTGAAACGTGAAATTTAAATATAAAGTATTAATAAACAAAGGTAATCAAAGCTCTTCCCGAAGGGAATTTAGTTCAACAAACGACTATGTGCAATGGCATGCTGACGTACATTTGGAGGTTTTACACCCGCATTCACTTAATCTCAGGGCAACATGGGATGCTGGTGTATATGGAACAGCCCGAGTATCGGGTATGCCAAATGATAATTGCCTCGGTCATTAATCGTAAGCATACAAAAGAAAAAAAGATTTACTATTTAATAAAAAGACAATGAAAAAGACACTTTTAATTATCCTGACAACTCTTACAAGTCTTGCATATGGACAAGACAAATATGACTTTGTTCATTACAACAAACTGACTGAAATTAAAGGAACTGAATTTGTTATTGCGACAATTGAGAACATGGGGAAATTATTTACGACAAATAATAAATATCTCCTATTCATAAACACTAAAAATGGGACAACTAAACAAGTTGACTTTCCGAAAGATGCTTACATTGAAAAAATGGAACAAATCAAAATTGACAGCTTAGGTATAAACAAAGTTCTTATTGCAGCAAATACAGTAAACCTTGACAACAGCAAAACTATTGATTGGTCAGACCCAACACAAATCATTATTCTTTCACCAGACGGACAACAAAAGATTCAACTAACAGAAGACAAGTTTTTTGTCAGAACATGGACAATTAATTCTCTTACCGGAACTATTGTAATTACTGGACACTATGACTCGAACAACAACGGGAAGTACGACAAAACGGACAAAAACGAGATACTGATTTATGACTTGAGAACAATGAAGCTAACTAACAGAATATAAAAATCTAACGCTTAATAAACATTATGTTTATTGGCAGACTAAACCCGCTAATGTGTGGCAAGCAGTGCATTTAAAAGGTTTTGTTCCCGTATGCTCCTTATCGAAGGGCTATAGTGAACGCTCTTGTAAATATAACATCCCGAGAATCGGGTATGCGAAATTTCTATAACCTCGGTCGTAGAGGCAAAAAAAATCAACCTTGATAATATATCTATGAATACAAATAATTACTACTTTCTAGCTATTAAAAATTTTCCCGAAGTTGCGAGTGCATTTGCACCTGAAAATACAAAATTAGCCCATGAATTAATTTCTGAACTTGAAGGTAAAGTGCTGCTCCCATTTGAACTTGAATTGGTAAAATTATTTGATGGGAAAAATGGAATTATAAAAACAAGTGATTTGAGTGGACTGAATAACACATGGCTAGACTATCAACCAAATAGTTTGGCTTGGCCATGTTTTTCAGAAAGATTTAAGAATCTGATTGTAGAAAATCTGACAGGAAAAGAGTCTATTAATTGGATTGAAACAAAGATTAATAGTAGCACTGAAAGCCGAATATATTACATCCCACGTTTTGAAAAGGAACTTGATGTATTAGATTATGACCAAACATTATTTGTTAAGGGAACTAATAACATTATTATACCACATTTTTCATTAAACAAAATCAAAGATTTCACAGTGTTCAATAAACCAAGTTCGCATGATCTATGGAAAATTACCTCAGGATTTTACATTAATGAGAAATTGAGAAAACAAATAATAAAAGAAAAGCTCATTGGGCCTACTTTCGAAAAAGTAAGAGTCTCTTAAATTGAGAAATTAAAGGCCAGCCATTAATACAAACGCCAATGTGTAATGGAATAGCTCAAAGTTGAACTATCCTGTTATTGTTAAAAATAAACCAGTGTGAAATAACACATTCACTTTTCATCAAAAATACGATTAGTATTACGACCAAATTACTACTTTTGCATACTTATTCCAAAATACATTCAAAACACGTATAGATCATAGTTTTTTCAGCTTATTATGCTGTCTGCTATTATTGGAATTAAACAACTAAAATTCAAAATTATTCAAATGAAAAGAATCAGTTATTTACTGTTCGTCATTATTTGCATGACATCAATCACTGCACCGGCTCAAAAAAAGGCCTTTGCCATTGAAGACCTGTATAAAATCCAGCAAGTAGGTGCACCGGTTGTTTCGCCTGATGGGAAGCATATTGCCTATACCGTTACCAATTACGATTTGCCGAAAGGATTATCCATGACAAATATATTCATCATGGATGTTGATGGCAAGAACAGTACACGCATTACCGAAAACGATAAAAGCAATTACAGCCCTATCTGGACATCTGACAGCAAAAACATCTATTACACGTCAACCGTATCCGGGACTCCACAGGTTTATCAGTATACTTTCGGGGATAAAAAAACCACTCAAATCACTGATTTTTCAATGGGTGTATCCGACCCGGTTCTTTCACCGGACAACAAACTGATTGCTTTTTCGGCAGAGGTATATCCGGAATGTGGAGCCGACAGCAAGCGGAATGCAGAATTCGATTCACTGGCTACGAAAGGTCCGGTACAGGCGTATGTTGCCGATCGTTTGCTGTTCCGTCACTGGACGGATTATGCTGCAGGAAAATGTTCGCACATACTCATGTTCAATACCGAAACAAAAACGTATACGGACCTGACACCCGGTGAATTTGTGTCCCCAGTATTTATGCTTGGCGGAGGTGTAGGTTATAATTTCTCGCCGGACAGCAAAGAACTTTGTTATGTATCCAATCATTCCGAACATCCGGAAGCCTCCACGAATGCGGATTTATTCCTGGTACCGGTTACCGGCGGTGAAGCAATAAATATAACCAAAGAGAATCCTGCCTGGGATGGATGGCCTGTTTATTCACCGGACGGAAAGTACATTGGATACCGCAAACAACTTATTCCCGGTTATGAGTCGGACAAATTCAATATCGCTTTGTATAACAGACAAACGCGCGAATCCAACATACTGACAGAGAAATTTGATAACTGGGCCAATGATTTTAAATGGAATGCGGATTCGAAATCAATTTATTTTATCGGCGAGGTAATGGGGAATCAGCCTGTTTACAACATAGATATTGCTACAAAGGCTATCAAGACGGTTATTGGTGAGAAAGCGGTTTTCAGTTTTGATACCGACAAGCAGGGCTCTATGTATTTCACATCAAACTCAGTTGGGAAACCCTCTGAAATGTATCGCATGAAATTGTCGGACAAGAAAATCACTCCCTTGACAAGTTTCAACCGGGAACTGGAAAATGCGGTTGATATTCGTCCGGCTGATACCATGTGGGTTGCCGGTGCCGATGGCATAAAAGTAGAAGTCTTTATTGTAAAACCTCATAATTTCGATCCGAACAAGAAATATCCGCTGATCATGAATGTCCATGGTGGACCTCAAAGCCAGTGGATGAATTCATTCCGCGGTGATTGGCAGGTGTATCCGGGAGCAGGATATGTGCTGGCTTATCCCAACCCGCATGGTTCTACAGGCTACGGTCAGGAATATACCCGTGAGATTTCGGGTGACTGGGGTGGAAAGCCCTTCGAGGATCTGATGAAAGTGACGGATGCCCTATCGAAGTTATCCTACGTGGATTCAACCAGGATGGGTGCCATGGGCTGGTCGTACGGCGGGTATATGATGAACTGGTTTCAGGCTAAAACAAAACGGTTCAAATGCCTGGCTTCCATGATGGGGCTGTATGATTTACGCTCGATGTGGGGAGTCACTGAAGAACTCTGGTTTCCGAACTTCGATCTGCAAGGCCAACCCTGGAATTCGGACTTATACAAGAAATTTTCGCCTTCGGAATATGTGAAGGATTTTGCCACACCAACTTTGATTGTCACCGGACAACTTGACTTCCGTGTTTCGTACACCCAGAGCCTGCAGTATTTTTCGACTTTGCAGACACTTGGTATCCCATCACGATTGATCATTCTGAAAAATGACGGGCACTGGCCGAATAATGTAAAATCAATGCCATTGTACTATGATGCCCATCTTGATTGGTTCCATAAATACCTGGGCGGTGAACCGGCACCTTATGATGTAGATAAAATGGTAAAGAATCAGGCATTTAATACGAAGTAATTTTAATAAGAATAGCACGCGGATATACGCAGATTTGGCGGATTAAAAAGCGGATAAAAAAAATACTGTGTATTTTGATTAGGTTTCATGTTGGTAATTATCGGATTATCGACCCACTAGTTTCTTTTATTATCGTCCCACTCGCTCCTGTTATGTTATTATCGACCCGCTCGCTCCTGCTATTATCGACCCGCTCGATCTTGCTATTATCGACCCGCTCGCTCCTGCTAAGAATATGATTGTTAGCGAGCGGGTCGTTGCGAGCGGGTCGTTAATTGCCACAAACCTTTCAAATGGAGTATTCGACATCCCGATTTTTCGGGACTCTTCAAACTTCAAACTCTTCAAACTCTTCAAACTTCAAACCTTTCAAACTCTTCAAACACGGAACGCGAAACGCGAAACACGAAACACGGAACACGGAACCCGGAACGGGATGATAATACCATGATGATACCACGATGATACACTGGTTTCGTAAGAGATAAGCAGTAATTATGCTATAATTACGTATATAACCCGTACCCATTAAAAGGAGCGTAATATATGCGTAACTTCCGCATAAGGTTACGGAAACACCACAAGAATACGTGCATTATCATGGTATCATCATGGCATTATCCAGCCATTCCCGAACCCGGATAAACAGTATTAAGATTTGAACGTTGATGGTACATTCATTAATAAACAGGACATTTACTTTTCCGGAACATAAGAAGTGAAATGCATGGGTTAAAAAAAAGGCTAAGATCCAACATCGATCTTAGCCATTCTTAATTCTTTCTATAATAGTCAGGAAGCATTGTCATACAGTTTATTTGTTTGTCAGGTTACCTTGTTCCTGAATTGTCTGTATAAAGGCCTCCATGTGCTCGAAATGTGAACCTTCCCAGAAAATGCTGAGACAATTCTTACACCTGTAGAATTCATTGAAATATTTGATAGTCAACGGCTCGAGTTGATGGATTATTTTCTCTTTATCAACAGGTTCCAACTGCCCGTTGCATTTAATACAGCGGTTAAAGGGGCTGATATCATGATACAAATCAAAATGGCTCAATACTTCCGATAATTGGCCCTTCGGGTGTTGGTCGCGGACAAAATACGCGTGGTTTACTGTTTTTACCTTTAACAAGCCAATATCCCGGGTCAGAATGATACGATGTTCATCGAGGGATATCCGTATGATTTCAGGATCGTCATTATCATTCCTATACAAGGTGTCAAAGCCGAGCATTCGCAGGTATTTAGCCAGTTTGCCCAGATGAACATCCAGGATAAAGGTTGGATTCCGCAACGGTTTAGGGCGTAAATGAGTCACATTGTCAATCCTTAGGGTTTCAAAAACAGGATAAACGGATACCATATCCTTATCCTGCAGGATATACTTAAAATCCACAGAAATGCCGTTTACAAGGATTAAATCTACTTCCACATGCGGTACACCGATTGCTTCAATACTGTCTTTAATAGAAGGATTTCCGCTAAACGGATGCACAAATTCCACCTTCTTTTTATCAGAAGGAAGGAAATCATTCAGTTCTTCGTAGAAACGGAAAGTAGCCTGCTTTAGCATAAAAAAAATCTTACGTGAGTTATCACAGGAAACAGATAGTGATTTGATTGCTTTGCAACGAATACTTTTTTCATAACAATGAGCAATCACGGATAGTTTATGATAACTAAATAAATCAAGGAATAGTATCAGAGTATTTTCAGTTATCCAAACAAACAAATCCAATTGTATTTCGTAATAACAGTCCTGATGGTAATATTTATTCCATACAGACTATTACCATACGACCAGTTTTTTACACCAATTATGATTTACAGAGATAGAAATGATTTTCATCTATTCTAAAAATACCAACCTTAAATATTATTTTAACATGAAAAAGAAATCAATCTTAAACGTAAAGGGTACTCCTATAACAGTAATTAAGCAAGATGAAAATGATTTTATCTCGTTAACTGATATGGTAAAGAATTTTGATGGTGTAGTGCCTTAATTGAAAACTGGCTTAAGAATAAAGACACTGTCCTATTTCTGGGTGCATGGGAATTATTAAATAATCCTGATTTTAATTCCCTCGAATTCGAGGGAATTAAAAATGATGCCGGGCGTAATAGTTTCTATCTTTCTGCCAAAAAGTGGATAGAAACAACGATTGGTAAAGGACTCAAATAGATCAAACTTGCAGAGATTTATCGACCCAATCACGAATAGCGACGGGGTTGTTTGTGCGTTGTGCGGAATGTTTTGGGCACTTGAATAAAATCGTTATGAATATATGTCAATTTTAATTAATGGATATTCACACAAATGATTTATATTTGCATGCAATAAAAATAGAAAATGGAAATCAGGAGATTTCCTTTTAGCAGCGAATTTCGGTGGTCAATGGACATACTATGGTGAACTGCTTAAATATAAACGATATAAATAAATTATGAAAACTTATTTTCAGATTCTAATTTTTACAATGTCATTAACGTTTTTGTCTTGTAATTATAATTCAAATAAAAGTTCAATTTCAATTTCACAAAAAACAAATGATACAACAACTAATGCAATCAATAGTAAAAGCGATAAAAATAGTTTTATTCGTGAATTAAAAAAGAACAGAGTATGCATGACAGATTCGCAAAGAGCCGATATTCTTGTATCTGGAGATTTTTTTGAATCAAAAGGTTCAAAAAAAAATGATTATATACTTTATATAAATTATTTATTGGATCATTCGTATGAAGGATTTGATGAGGCAATTACACAATATACGTATAGTATGTTTTTAAAATATCCATCAAAATTCAAAGAATTAGATTATTACAGTTCATCGTTAAATGAAAAACAAAAAGAAACATTATTGCATAATTTAGCCATACAATTAATTTCTGAATTAATATTTAAAGACTCTATTGCAAATATTAGTGAAACAGATTTTGGTAAAATGTTCCCATATTTAAAAGATCACGACTGTATTAAATATTACAGTAAAATCAAAAACGAAAATCACAAAAAGTAATCTATGGGCGATAACACAGATCAACTAAATGAATTACTTTCCAGGCTTAATTCATTAACCAGAAAGCAAGAAGAATTTGCAAGGGAAATCAGCTATTTACGGCAAGATATGTTGAATATTACCAGCCCTTCCAGACATGCTGAGTCAACTCAGCCTGAAGTAAAAAGCTTGCCGGATAATGATAGCAACCCGGAAAAAGTTATAGCAACTGTTATTACACAAAAGCCTGCACAAAATTTTCAATACACTCCCCCACCCTCCGGCCACCCGGAATATAAGCCTGCTCCTGAAGTCAAAAACCGGAACTGCTCGCATGGAAATATGGAGAAACTTATCGGGGAGAATCTAATCAGTAAGATTGGGATTGCCATCCTGGTATTGGGAGTTGCCATTGGAACCAAATATGCCATCGAGCATGAACTGATCAGCCCGTTAACAAGGATTATCATGGGTTATCTGGTTGGACTCGGGTTGCTGGGTTTCGCCATGAAATTAAAAAAGAAATATGATAATTTCAGTGCGGTGTTGCTAAGCGGTGCGATGGCCATCCTGTATTTTATCACCTTTGCTGCCTATAATTTCTTTGGTTTAATCCCGCAAGCACTTACTTTTGCGTTGATGGTGCTGTTTACAATATTCACTGTAGTAGCCTCCCTGAATTACAACAAGCAGGTAATTGCCCATATCGGGTTGGTGGGAGCCTATGCGGTTCCTTTCCTGCTCAGTGATGGATCGGGCAAGGTGATCGTGCTTTATTCGTACATGGCTATTATCAATGTTGGAATATTAGTCCTGGCATTCCGTAAATACTGGAAATCATTAAATTATGTAGCCTTTGCCCTGACCTGGATCATTTTTAATTCCTGGTACCTTACCTCCTACCAGGCCAGTAATCACTTTTTCATTGCTTCTGTATTTCTATTGGTATTTTTTATAAGTTTCTATGTTACTTTTCTGGCCTATAAATTAGCACAAAAGGAAAAATTTGACACAAGGGATACAATTCTGATCCTGGCAAATTCCTTTATCTTTTATGGGTTGGGGTATGCAATCATAGATTCTTTGCAGACAGGGAACCAATACCTGGGATTGTTCACACTGGGTAATGCCCTGCTTCATTTTGGAGTCAGCACTGTGATTTACAAACAAAAGCTGGGTGACCGGAATTTATTCTACCTGGTAAGCGGTCTGGTGCTGGTATTTATTGCCATAGCGATTCCGGTACAATTGGATGGGAATTGGGTTACCTTACTCTGGGCAGGCGAAGCAGCCCTGTTGTTTTGGATAGGCAGAACAAAAAAGGTGGAAGTTTACGAAGGGATATCGTATGCCTTGATGGGCCTTGCTTTTCTTAGCATATTCCAGGATTGGCTTTCATCCAGTAATTACGTGAACGGACATCCTGTTTTAACAGACCTGCCATTTATCAATATACAATTCCTTTCCTCCCTTTTATTTATTGCTGCATTTGGCTTTATTATCGGGTTGAACAGGAATAAAAAATACCCTTCGGCATTTATTATTCAAAAGGATCTGCTTGATAACTTCTCAAATATATTGCAGGGTTTAGTGTTGCTCACCATCTATGTGACTTTCTTCAACGAAATAGCCACCGGATTTGACCAGGCGTATTTGAAATCAGAGGGAAATCAGATGTATGATTATTCGATTATCTCCTTTAAAACCATTTGGCTGATAAATTATTCGCTCCTGTTTACTTCACTTCTTTGCTATGTCAACCTGAAATGGATCAAAAAAAACTCACTGGGGAATACAGCTTTGATGCTTACCGGTTTAGCTGTGCTAATTTTTCTTACCGTTGGACTTTATAGTTTAAGTGAATTGCGCGACAGTTATCTGAAACCGTCAGAGTCCAGCCATTACATTTCAACAGTGTTTAACCTGATTATCAGATACGTATGTTATGCATTTGTAGCACTGGCTTTTGTAACCCAAAGTCTGTACCTGAAAGTCAATACTGTGGATGACAGGTTAAAGAAACCATTCCCGATACTGTTGCATGCTACCATCCTTTGGATATTAAGCAGCGAACTTATCAACTGGATGGATATTGCGGGGTCATCGGACTCGTATAAACTGGGAATAACCATTCTTTGGGGAGTGTATTCCCTGGCTATGATTGTTCTGGGCATCTGGAAAAAGAATAAAGACCTGCGTATAACAGCCATTGTACTGTTTGGAGTTACCCTGGCAAAACTTTTTCTCTATGACATTGCCAATCTCAATACCATTTCCAAAACCATTGTGTTGGTTTCATTGGGAATAATGCTTTTAATCATTTCATTTTTGTATAATAAATATAAACTACTTATTTTCGATGAAGATGAAGAATAAACTCCTTTTCCTGGCTTTTCTATTGAATGGTATGAATTCATTTTGTCAAATAAACGGATACGAATACAAACGCGAAATATCGGGAATAAAAGGTCAATGGAATGCAATTGAATTGCCGGACCAGGTGTACAGTAAGGTTTCAACTGATCTTTCGGACATTCGGGTATATGGAATTACATCAAAAAACGACACCATTGAGGCACCCTATCTGCTTTCGAAAAACGAAGTAAACCAATCATCCACAGCAGCTGATTTCAAACTTATCAATGAATCAAAAAATGGAAAGGCTTATTATTTTACCTTTTTGGGGAATGAAAAAGTCATTATCAATCAAATCAATTTAAACTTCAAACAACGGAATTATGATTGGCGAATAAAACTCGAAGGTAGCCTGGATCAACATGCCTGGTTTACCATTGCTGAAAATTACCGGATCCTTTCCATTAAAAATGACCTGACCAATTATCAGTTCAACAAAATTGCCTTTCCTGATTCAAAATATAAATACTATCGGATAGGTATTGTTGCCAATGAAAAACCTGAGTTATTATCAACCAACATGTCTTTTCAGAAAGAAAGACACGGGATTTTGAAGAATGATGCTATCAAAAGAATTCAAATCACTCAGGATAAGAAACGAAAACAAACCATTGTTGATATTGAATTAAAAATGCAGGTTCCGGTATGTAAACTGAAAATTGGGGTAAAAGACAACCTGGATTATTATCGACCGGTACAGATTGAATACCTGACCGACAGTTTTAAAACCGAGAAAAGCTGGTATTTCAATTATGGGCCGGCACAAGATGGCATTACCTTAAGTTCTATAGATAAAAAAGATTTTGAATTTAAAAGTTGCATCACCAATAAACTGAGGATTACCATCGACAACCAGGATAATCAACCACTAACCATCAATAAATTTGAGATCCTGGGTTATAAGAACATCCTGATTACCCGCATTCAGGTTCCGGCCAGATACTACCTCTGCTATGGCAGAAAAAGCTCAATGAAACCGAATTATGATCTTGAACAATTCAGTTACAAAATTTCAGATCTGGCAAATCAGACAACCCTTGGGAAAGAAGAATTTGTTAACCCAACTAAGTCCGGAGTTACAGAACCATTATTCAGTAACAAGGTCTGGTTGTGGGGAATTATGTCCTTGATAATATTAATGCTGGGATGGTCTACACTTAAAATGATGAAGAAAAAAGAGTAATTTTTGTAGTTAAGTAATCAGTAATAAATATTGACAGATTTATTAAATATATAGTCCGACTATTTTTGCAACTATCTTATTCCTGTCCCCCCAACCCCCAAAGGGGGAGTAAGAGTGCATCTTCAGGAGAGATTCAGTAATAGAAAGTTTTCATTGACTAATTCTTTAAGCCCCCTTTGGGTTTTTTTGGGGGGGGGCAGAACTCAAAATAAGAAATTTAATTCTTTGAATTACTTAGATATTAGGAATCCTATTTTTAAAAGTATTCTAAATCCAATGTCATGATCATAATTGCTGGAATCAATTGTAAATTGTAAATTTGTAAATTGTAAATTATAAATACATGAATTCTTTTCTCTATCGCATAGCACAAGTATATTATTCCGAATTCAAGGAAACCATCAGTGATTTGACTTTTGTGTTCCCAAACCGGCGTGCTGGATTATTCTTCCAACGCTACATCTCTGAGATAGCTGCCAAACCTGTATTTTCACCAGAGATAGTAACTATCAATGAATGCTTTGCAGCTGCCTCACACTGGCAAACGTCAGACAGGTTGAGCAACCTGTTCCGTCTATATCGGATTTATAAAGAACAGAGCGGCAGTGACGAAACCTTTGATTCGTTTGTATTCTGGGGTGAAATGCTACTCTCCGACTTCGAGGATGTGGACAAATATCGTGTTGATGCCAAACAGCTATTTACCAACATTACCGAACTCAAGCAAATCGACCAGCTTTTCAATGTATTTTCAGAGAAACAGGTGGAAGCCATCCGACAGTTCTGGAGTAATTTTGTACCGGTAACTGAAGGGAAAACTTCAGAAGACTTTGTGGCTACCTGGAAAATACTTCTGCCCATATACGAACAATTCCGAACTGAACTGATTGCTGAGAATATAGCTACCGAGGGCATGATCTGCAGGGATGTGGCTGACAGGTTACGCGCAAAGGAGTTGATCCCGGAATTTGAGAACAAGCAGTTTGTATTTATTGGGTTTAATGCCCTGAACCCCTGTGAGCGAACCCTTTTTGCTGAACTTCAGAAGAGGAATCAGACAGATTTCTACTGGGATTATGAAGCTGCTGAACTTCGCGACCCTGATAACCAGGCGTCACGTTTCTATGCTGAGAACATTCATGTTTTTCCTTCAAAATATACGATTGAACCGATTGTTGAATCGTTGCAGGATAAAACAATTGAACTTATTGCTGTTCCTTCGGCTGTAGGTCAAACCAAACAGGCTTATGCCATTCTGAATAAGCTTTTCCCGGAGGAAGTACCGAACCAAAGCTGGATAAAAACAGCAGTAGTATTACCTGACGAGAGTTTGCTGGTTCCACTGCTCCATTCATTACCAGCGCAAATAGGAAAAGTAAACGTCACCATGGGTTTTCCGCTTAAATCAACACCGGTATCGGGACTAATTGAGCATATTTTTGAATTACAGAGACGAATGCGGGTATCGGGAAACAGGATTTCATTCTATCATCAGACCGTTTCGAACATTCTGAACCATCAGTATATTGCCCTGTTATGCAACGAAGATGCAAACAGGATTACCCGTCAGATGGCTGAAAATAACTGGATCTATGTCGATGCGGAAGAATTGAAAAGGAACGAATTACTGGTTACCATTTTTATTCCCCAAACCGACACCTCAACCTTCCTGCCTTATTTGCTTAGTATCCTGCGAAGCCTGCAAAACGGCTGGCAACAAGCTTCGAACGAAGAGCACAATTACCAGTTGGAATGCGACTTCCTGTATCAGTATTATGTGACCATCAACCGCATGGCTGATATTATGAAGGACAAACCGGTAGAAGTTGATATGAACATTGATACCCTGGTACGTTTGACCAGGCAACTGACGTCAGGTATTACTATCCCTTTTGTGGGAGAACCACTGGATGGACTTCAGGTTATGGGGGTATTGGAAACACGTGGGCTGGATTTTGAAAACCTGATCATAACTTCGTTCAACGAAGGAGTTTTCCCTCAAAAAAGCAGTACGAACAGTTTTATACCCTATAACCTGCGCCAGGGTTTCGAATTGCCCACCACAGAACATCAGGATGCCATTACCGCCTATAATTTTTACAGGTTGATCCATCGGGCATCCAATATATACTTCTTGTATGATTCCCGCACAGAAGGGATGCAAACCGGGGAAGTGAGCCGGTTTATGCATCAATTGCACTATCATTACGGCGTAAAGGTTCAAAAGAAAACGATATCCTTTGATATTGGCTTTGATAATGCACAACCCATTCAGATTGAGAAGACACCTGCTGTGATGGATAAATTACTTCGATTCACTTCGCAGGAAGAAAAAAGCCCATCACTTTCGGCAAGTTCAATCAATACCTATATCGATTGTCCCTTGCAGTTCTATCTTACCAAGGTGGAAGATGTTGAACAAGCCGATGAAGTCCTGGAAACCGTGGAAGCCAATATGTTTGGGACACTCTTTCATGCTGTCATGGAAAACCTCTATAAACCCTATAAAGGTTTGCTGATGCAGGAAAGCGACTTTGATGTGCTGATTTCAAACAGGCTGCAAATTGATAAAGAAATTACGCTTGCATTTGCTGTAAACTATTTCAAGAAGAAAAATAATGCCATTGTACCACTGGAAGGGAATAACCTGCTTATTGCCAGTGTGCTTCGGAAATATATTTTACAGGTTCTGAAGATTGATAAGAAACATGCCCCATTCACGTATATCAGTTCCGAAGAGCGTTGCAACATTCAATATCCAATTCAAAACGGGCAGGTAACCGTAAACCTGAAAGGATTTATCGACCGGATTGATGAAAAAGAAGGCCGTATCCGCATTCTGGATTATAAAACCGGAAGCGGGAAACTGGACTTTAAAAACCTGGACGAAGTATTTGAACACAACAAGGATAACAGGGCCAAATTTGTGTTACAGACTTTCCTATATGGTATCTTTTATAAAGAACAGGCAAAGGGTAAAACCATCACTCCGGGCATTTATTACATGCGGGATGTTTTTAAAGATGATTTTGATACTGAATTACATGCAAAACCGGAAAGAAACATAAATGAAACAGTGACTGACTTTTCAGTTTACGAAGATGAATTCAGGGCACATCTGACAAACAGCCTGGAGGAAATTTTCAATCCTGAAATACCATTTATCCAGACAGAAAACACTAAAATTTGTCAGTATTGCCCGTATGTGGGAGTTTGTAACCGGTAAATATGAAAATTTGAAAATGTATAAATGTGAAAATGTGACAATTTGAAGATTTGAAGATGAATTGATTTGAAGATGTGTCAATTTGAAGATTTGAAAATGAAAAAATGAAGATTATTTACTCATCGCTCATCTTAGATTTTCAAATCTTCAAATTTTCTAATCAATTAATCTTCAAATTGTCACATCTTCAAATTGTCATATCTTCAAATTGTCACATCTTCAAATTGTCAAATTATCACATCTTCAAATCTTCAAATCAGTATAATGGAAATAGAACGAAAATTTTTGGTTACGGGGGATTATAAATCGCATGCAGTTCGATCATTTCGAATTGTACAGGGGTATCTGTCATCTGTCACAGGAAGGACAGTACGTATCCGCATAAAAGGAGACAAAGGCTATATTACGATCAAAGGCAAGAGCAATGAGTCCGGATTAAGCCGCTATGAATGGGAAAAGGAAATACCGTTGAATGAAGCTGAAGAATTGTTTCAACTTTGTGAACCGGGAGCCATTGATAAGACCAGGTATGAAATTCCTGTCGGGAAACATATTTTTGAAGTGGATGAATTTTACGGTGATAATAAAGGTCTGACAATTGCTGAAATTGAACTGGAATCAGAGGATGAAAACTATTTAAAACCAGAATGGTTAGGAAGCGAAGTAACCGGTGACCGACGGTATTACAACTCCAGTTTGACCAAAAATCCGTTTAAAGATTGGAAGTAAAAACTATTCTGATATGTGAATGTTCTATATGACACAAACCATCATCTAATTTAACGATTCATACAATATGAAAAAACTATTTATCACTTTAGTATCTCTGCTCATGGTATGCTTAATAGTCCAGTCACAAAATGAGCTTTTCCAAAAGAAGGAATTTATTTACAAAGGCGATACCTTGCGTTACCGGGTCTTTTTTCCGGATAATTACGATAAGAACAAAACTTATCCTCTGGTTCTGTTTCTTCATGGTTCAGGGGAAAGGGGAAATGACAACGAAAAGCAACTTACTTGGGGAGCTTCCCTTTTTACAGACAAATTAAACCGGCAAAATTATCCGGCCATAGTACTCTTTCCACAATGTCCGGCTGACCAGGGCTGGGTCAATATTAAAGAATACTCAAATGCAAAATTTGAAATCATTGATGCAAAGGAGCCTGCAAAACCATTAGGCCTTGCCAAAAAGTTGGTTGATTTTTACACCAGGCATGAATCGGTCGACAGCAAACGCATTTATGTACTTGGAATATCTCTTGGAGGCATGGGTACATTCGATTTGATATGCCGGTATCCAAAGACTTTTGCTGCAGCTATTCCTATATGTGGTGCTGTAAATTTGGAAAGGTTGAAAAAAGTAAAAAAATTGCCCATCCGAATTTACAATGGAGATAGTGATACTTCAGTCTCACCGGAATATTCACGCAATGCCTATATTGAATTAAAAGCAGCCGGATCACAAGTTGTTGAACGTGTGGAATATCCAGGCGTCGGGCACAATAGCTGGACACCTGCTTTTGCAGAACCTGATTTTTTAAAATGGTTATTTTCACAAAAGAAATAAAACTGAAAATCTGCAATTCAACGTAAATAATTGAATAAATATTAAGGTTTCGAAGTACAAAAAAATAAAAAAAGGCATACTCAAAATCGTTGAATGGTCAATTTTTTCTTACATTTGTACTGCAATTTTTAAACAATAAACTAATGGCAAAAGTAAAAGGGGCAGTTGTAGTAAATATAGAACGATGTAAAGGCTGTAATTTATGTGTTGTGGCATGTCCATCGAATGTATTGGCGCTATCCATCGAGGCAAATTCAAAAGGATACAATTTTTCGAACATGGTGATTCCGGATTCTTGTGTAGGCTGTGCTGCCTGTGCACTGGTTTGTCCTGATGCATGTATTACCGTCTATAAAGTTAAGCTCTAAAATCAAGAGTCTTTTTCAATTTAAAACAGTAACAATAAAATGAACGATACAAAGAAACAGAGTATAGAGGAAGTAAGACTCATGAAGGGCAATGAAGCCATTGCTCATGCTGCTATACGATGCGGATGCGATGGTTATTTCGGATATCCAATCACTCCTCAATCGGAAATCATGGAAACCCTTATGGAACTGGAGCCCTGGAACACGACCGGCATGGTAGTATTACAGGCAGAAAGTGAAACGGCTTCTATCAATATGGTTTATGGTGGAGCCGGTTGTGGTAAAAAATCAATGACCAGTTCATCCAGCCCCGGTGTAAGTTTGATGCAGGAAGGAATATCCTATATTGCCTGTGCAGAATTGCCATGTGTGATAGTTAATGTAATGCGCGGGGGCCCTGGATTGGGAACCATTCAACCCAGCCAGGCTGATTATTACCAATCGGTAAAAGGCGGTGGACATGGCGATTATAAATTAATTACCCTGGCACCGGCATCCGTACAGGAAATGGCCGATCATACTGTCATGGCATTTGATTTAGCGTTTAAATACCTCACTCCTGTTTTAATTCTGGCGGATGGCATCATTGGACAGATGATGGAAAAAGTGGTTCTTCCACCTTACCAGCCCCGCATGACTGAAGAAGAGATCAGGGAAAAATGTCCCTGGGCTACATTGGGGAAACCTTCGACCAGGAAACCAAATATAATTACGTCATTATCCCTTGAAGCAGAAGAAATGGAAACTATAAATCTCCGTTTACAAAGCAAATATCGTGAAATTGAAAAGAATGAAGTGCTTGTTGAAGAGTTTTCATGTGACGATGCAGAATACCTGGTGGTAGCATTCGGCACCAGTGCCCGTGTATGTCAAAAAGCCGTTGAAATGGCTCGTGCAGAAGGCATTAAAGCCGGATTATTACGTCCTATTACACTTTTCCCATTCCCAACAAATGAAATCAGCCACTATGCTGACAAAGTAAAAGGGATGCTAACGGTAGAAATGAGTGCCGGCCAAATGATTGATGATGTACGATTGGCTGTGAATGGCCGGGTACCTGTTGAGTTTTATGGTCGAATGGGAGGAATTGTACCTGCTCCGGACGAAGTATTAAAAGCTTTGAAAGATAAAATCGTGAAAAGACAATTAATTGAAAATGCATTATGACAACAAACGAAATAATTAGCCCCGCAAACCTGGTTTATATTAAACCCAGAGTCATGAATGACACCCCCATGCATTATTGTCCGGGCTGCAGTCATGGTGTGGTTCATAAACTGATAGCTGAAATCATTGAAGAAATGGATTTTCAGGAAAAAACCATCGGTATTGCTCCGGTCGGATGCGCTGTATTTGCCTATAAATACCTGGATATTGACTGGCAGCAGGCAGCTCACGGGCGGGCACCGGCAGTAGCTACTGCAGTAAAACGATTACTTCCTGAACGGCTTGTATTTACTTACCAGGGTGATGGTGACCTTGCTGCTATAGGGACAGCAGAAACGATACATGCTGCAAATAGAGGTGAGAATATTGCCATTATTTTTATTAACAACGGTATTTACGGAATGACAGGTGGTCAAATGGCTCCTACTACTTTGTTGGGAATGAAATCTTCGACTTCACCAAACGGAAGAACTGTTGAGCAGAATGGCAATCCACTGGATATTACAAAATTATTGGCTCAATTGGATGGAACCTGTTATGTAACACGTCAAAGTGTTCATACAGTTGGCTCAGTCCGTAAAACAAAAAAAGCAATTCGTAAAGCATTTGAAAACTCCATGTTGGGTAAAGGAACTTCCGTTGTTGAAGTTGTTTCCACCTGTAATTCCGGTTGGAAAATGACTCCTGAAGCTTCAAACGACTGGATGGTTGAAAACATGTTTCCAAAGTATCCTTTGGGTGATATCAAAGACCTGTAAGATTTACCAATAATTCATTTACAATTTACAATTTACAAAATGAAAGAAGAAATTATTATAGCCGGATTTGGTGGTCAAGGTGTACTTTCGATGGGTAAGATATTAGCTTATTCAGGATTAATGCAAGGCCAGGAAGTTAGTTGGATGCCTTCGTATGGTCCTGAACAACGTGGAGGAACTGCCAATGTCACTGTTATTCTCAGTGATGAACGCATTAGTTCACCGGTTTTAAATTCATACGATACTGCCATAGTATTAAACCAACCTTCTCTGGACAGGTTTGAAAGCAAGGTAAAGCCGGGTGGCACCCTGATATTTGATGGTAACGGATTTAAAAAATTCCCGACCCGTACCGATATAAATATATATCGTATCGATGCAACTGAATATGCTTATGCCAACAATGAATCGAAAACCATGAATATGATCATTTTAGGTGGTTTATTGAAAGTCCGCCCTATTGTACAGGTAGAAAATGTACTGAAAGGCCTGAAAAAGTCACTACCGGATCGTCATCATCATTTAATCCCAATAAATGAAATAGCCATCCAGACTGGTATGAAACTGATTCAGAAAGTTAATTAAGTTGATTGGTTGATTGGGTGATTGGTTGATTAGTTAACTGGGTGATTAGTTAATTAGTTGATTAGAAAATGGTTAAATGGTTATCACCTTTTTCCTGTAATAAGTAATAAGTGATAACAAAAAGACAGATATAGAACTTGAAGTGTCTTGCCGGACTCAGAACAGATAAAAAAAGCTCCCTGAAAATCGATTGATTTTCAGGGAGCTTTTTATTTAATATCGTACTATACTCAGTCCGGTCATTTATCTACCCCAGTATTTCTTGGGTGCACTATCCGATTTAGGTGCGTGGGATACCGGAGACCTGGAACTCTGTGGACGGGTTGGTTTTGGAATCCGGGATTCTCCTGCAGCAGAACTGTTTCCAGTTGATGCATTTGGTCGGGGTGAACCGTTGCCTCCTCTTGCACCAGCCTTAGCACCCGGGCTTTTCCCTTTAGCTTTTTTAGCTCCCGGGATTGGCAGGTTTTCAGCAGGATACGGATGATCAGTTACCACTGGAATCTGTATGGATATCAGTTTTTGTATATCGCGCAGGTAATCATACTCCTCGACATCACAGAATGATACGGCTTTACCTTCCAGTCCGGCCCTTCCTGTACGTCCAATACGGTGGACATAGGTTTCAGGGATATTAGGAATCTCGTAATTAATTACCAGGTTCAGGTTATCAATATCAATACCTCGGGCAGCAATATCGGTAGCTACCAATACACGGGTAGTTTTATCTTTAAAATTGCGAAGTGCATTCTGACGTGCATTCTGTGATTTATTACCATGAATGGCTTCCGCCTTTATCTTGGCTTTCTCCAGCATGCGTTGTACCTTATCGGCGCCATGTTTGGTTCGGGTAAAGACAAGTGCTGTAGCAATTGTTTTATCTTTCAACAGGTGAATCAACAGATCCTTTTTATTGGCTGCATCCACAAAATACATTTCCTGTTCTACCGTTTCAGCTGTTGTCGAAGCCGGAGTAACCTGAACTTCTTCAGGATCAGTCAGGATAGTGCTTGCCAACACTCTAATTGATTCAGGCATAGTTGCCGAAAAGAACAGCGATTGACGCTTAGTCGGGATCAGCTTGATTAATTTCTTTACATCATGGATAAAACCCATATCGAGCATACGGTCGGCTTCATCGAGGACAAAAATGCTGATATCTCCCAGTTTTACATACCCCTGATTGATTAAATCGAGCAAACGTCCCGGTGTTGCTATCAGGATATCGACTCCCTGCCTGAGGGCACCTACCTGTTGGCTTTGGGGAACACCCCCAAAAACAACGGTATGGCGTAAATTCATAAACCGACCATAGGCAGCAAAGCTTTCGCCAATCTGAATTGCCAGTTCACGCGTTGGGGTAACAATTAATGATTTTATTTTTCGGGGAGCCCTGTCGTTGCCTTTGTTTAATTGCAATAATTGCAGGATGGGAATAGCGAAGGCAGCGGTCTTGCCGGTACCTGTTTGTGCACATCCTAATAAATCCTGTCCTTTAAGTACTATTGGAATTGAAATTTCCTGAATGGGAGTTGGTTGGGTATAACCTTCGTGATTAAGAGCGTTTAAGATCGGCTCAATAAGATCTAATTTATCAAATGTCATAGAATATTACACGCATCCGTTCTTCTTTCACAAGCTCTAATTATTCACCTGACGGATTACGATTTTGTGCAAAGATACGGAAAATAACCCGAGGAGTCAAAAAACACATTATTGTGGGCACATGAACAACCGTCGTTTGCGCACACGGTTTTTTGTCAGGGAAAGGAATAAATAAACAGAAAAGGAGGATTTCATTGCACAAGGAATAGAATATTGTGCACGATTTAATGTTTTTTAATCAATATAAGCCCGTTTTAGCAGTGGTCGACCAATTAAAATGCTTATTTTTGCACCAGAAATTTAATTAGAAGTCAAAATAATTACATTTCTAAACCCTGATTCTTTTTAATGAATTAATCAATGTTAGCTTTGAATTTTTTAGAAATAAATCAACCATCCCTTTTTACTTTTAGGAAATTATATGCACTAATAATGCTTTATATGTCTTCCTAATCATACTCAACACCCACCTATCAAAAAAAGGTAAATAGTAAACCGAACCAACAATCGGAGAATGCTATTGGTATGTCTTAAAAAAACATTTAATATTATACTTAAAAAAACATAATCGTGGACCAACCAACTCATCACCATGCCGATACTTTAAAGTCGCAGGTGGAAGAAGCTACCGGAGTGGCTCTTTCGCATTGTTACCAATGTGGAAAATGTACTGCCGGTTGCCCTCTCAACGAAGAGATGGACGTAATGCCCAATCAAATCCTTCGCATGTTGCAACTCGAACTTCCGGGTTACGAAGAAAAGATATTAAGCTCGCTATCTATCTGGCTTTGCCTGGCATGTGATACCTGTTATTCCCGCTGCCCGCAGGAAGTAAAACTTTCGCAAGTCATGGATTTCCTGCGTCAGGAATCTATCCGCCAGGAGAAAGTGAATCCGGAAGCAAAGGATATCCTGAAGTTTCACAAAGCATTCCTGAATTCAATCAAGATGAACGGAAAACTGCATGAAGTGGGATTGACCATCGATTACAAGCTCCGTACCCTGAACCTTATGCAGGATGTACAACTGGTACCTTCGATGATGGCCAAGGGAAAGCTCGCCATCTTCCCACACCAGGTTCAAAACACGAAAGAAATCGCTAAGATATTCAAAAGAATCAGTGAGAATGGTTAATTGGTTGATTGGTTAATTAGTTAATTAGTTAATTGGTTAATTGAGTTGATTGGTTGAGTCTTTATACATTCGACATTTGACTTTAGACATTAGACTTCAGACATTAGACTTCAGACATTAGACATAATAATATGAGAATAGGTTATTATCCCGGTTGCTCGCTCGAAGGATCGAGTAAAGAATACAACGATTCGTTGTTTGCTGTTGCCGAAAAATGCAACGTAAAACTCGAAGAAATAAAAGACTGGAGCTGTTGCGGTGCATCAGCGGCTCACAATTTAGATCACGATCTGGCCATCGCACTTCCGGCCCGTACACTGGCATTAGCCGAAAAACAAGGATTGACTGAAATCGTTGTACCCTGCGCAGCATGCTACAGCCGGATTTCCAGCTCTAAACTTGAAATAAGCAGCAACGTAGCCACACTACAGAAGATTGAGAAATATATTGATTTAAAACTGTCGGTTGACGTTAAAATACTGACGGTATTTGAATTCCTGCAAAAATATATTTTCCCGGTAGTAGATGAACATATCGTAAACAAACTGAATCAAAAAGCAGCTTGCTATTATGGATGTTTATACTCCCGTCCAAAAGAACTGGCCACCCTGGAACAAATCGAGAATCCAATGGAAATGGATGATGTGATGGCAAAAGCAGGGGCAACACCTATCGACTGGGCTTTTAAAACCGAATGTTGCGGAGCAGGTCTATCTGTATCCCGTACGGATATTGTAGCAAAGCTTTCGGGTAAAATACTGGAAGATGCTGCCGACCGTGGTGCAGAATCTATTGTAGTGGCCTGTCCGATGTGTCACATGAATCTGGACATGCGCCGCCCGGAGATCAAGAAACAACTTAAAAAAGATATTAATATTCCTGTTCTGTTTATCACCCAGGCGCTGGGGCTGAGCATGGGTATTTCAGCCGACAAGCTTGGATTGAACAAGCATTATGTACCGACTGAACAAGTAGTAAACTGTATGGTAAAATTGGAGGCTTAAGATATGGCAAGAATTGGAGTTTTTATTTGTCATTGTGGCGAAAACATTTCGGCAACAGTTGATGTAGCCAAAGTAGCTGAGAAAGCCGGAAAGCTTTCAGGAGTTGCTTTCAGTGTGGATTATAAATACATGTGCTCTGATCCGGGACAAACCCTGATTATTGATGCGATTAAACAACATAAACTTACCGGAATCGTGGTGGCCGCCTGTTCACCACGCATGCACGAAGGGACCTTCCGCAAGGCAGCAGAGAAAGCGGGTATTAATCCGTACCTATGTGAAATGGCAAATATCCGTGAACATGTTTCGTGGGTTCACCCCCGTTCAGACGCCACCACCCAGAAAGCACTTGACATTGTCCGTACCCTGGTGGAAAAGGTTAAGAAGAATGTTGCTTTATTTCCTATTAAAGTCCCTGTTACAAAAACCGCCCTTGTTATTGGAGGAGGTATAGCAGGTATTCAAGCTGCGCTTGACATTGCCAATGCAGGACACCAGGTGATCATGGTTGAGAAAAAGCCATCTATTGGCGGCCACATGTCTCAACTATCGGAAACTTTCCCGACACTCGACTGCTCACAATGTATCCTGACTCCCCGCATGGTGGAGGTTGCACAGCATCCGAATATCAAACTGCTTACTTATGCTGAAGTGGAAAGTGTTTCTGGCTTTGTAGGCAACTTTGATGTCAAGATTAAAATGAAAGCCAAGAGTGTGGATATGTCCAAATGCACCGGTTGCGGTGCTTGCTGGCAGAAATGTCCTACCAAGAAAATACCGGATGAATTTAATGAAGGCATGGGATTCCGTACCGCAATTTATTCACCGTTTCCCCAGGCTGTACCGAACAAACCGGTTATTGACCGTATCCATTGCACCTGGTTTACAAAAGGCGGCAAATGCGGTATCTGTAAGAAAATATGCCCTACAGGGGCCATCGACTATGAAGCACAGGATGAATTCATTGATGTAAAAGTGGGTGCTATTATTACGGCCACCGGATTTGATTTAAAACATGCCGACTTCTTCCCGGAATACGGGTATGGAAAATTCAAGGATGTGATCGACGGCATGCAGTTTGAGCGTCTGGCATCAGCATCAGGTCCAACATCCGGAGAAATACGCAGGCCATCAGATGGCAAAGTTCCTGAAAAGATAGTATTTGTGGCTTGTGCCGGATCACGTGACAAGGCAAAAGGCATAGAATATTGCTCTAAAATATGCTGCATGTATACAGCAAAACATGCCATGCTTTACAAACATAAAAACCATGAAGGTAAAGCCTATGTGTTTTATATGGACATACGTGCCGCCGGTAAGAATTACGATGAATTTGTACGTCGTGCTATTGAAGATGATGATGTAAACTATATCCGTGGAAGGGTTTCACGTATTTATGAAAAGAACGGCAAGCTGATTGTAAAAGGAATTGACACCTTAATGAATTCACTGCCGGTTGAGATTGAAGCTGACATGGTGGTACTGGCAACAGCTGTAGTTGCTAATATAGGAGCTGAATCGCTTGCACAGAAACTCCATATCAGTTATGACAAACATCATTTCTTCTCGGAAGCTCACCCAAAACTGAAACCGGTTGAAACAAACACTGCCGGAATCATGTTGGCAGGAGCTTGCCAGAGTGCCAAGGACATACCGGAATCGGTATCCCAGGCAAGTGCTTCGGCCAGCAAAGCCATTGGCTTGTTCTCAAGCAACGAACTCACCCGGGAACCGATTGTTGCCGTAGTAAACCGTCAGGCACCCCCTAATTTCACAAGCTGTACAGGTTGCCTCCTTTGCCAGGAAGTGTGCCCGTACCATGCGATTGAAACGGAAGAAATTAAGGATCGTGCCGGTAATCTGATCAAAGTGGCTGCCCGCGTAAATGCAGGGTTGTGTCAGGGTTGCGGGACCTGTGTGGCCATGTGCCGAAACAAGTCCATCGACATACAGGGTTTCTCTAATGAGCAAATGTTGTCGGAAGTGATGGCTTTACTGAATGCATAATTCATAATTTAAAAATCTTAATTCATAATTGAATCTAATGTCAGAACAATTTGAACCAAAAATAGTGGCTTTTGTCTGTAACTGGTGTACGTATGCCGGTGCCGACCTGGCCGGAACAAGCCGTACCAAGTACGCTACCAATGTCAGTATTATCCGCTTTCCATGCACCGGGCGTATTGATTTTATGTTATTGATGAAAGCCTTTGAAAATGGTGCCGATGGCATTATTGTTTCGGGCTGTCACCCGAACGACTGCCATTATACTTCGGGGAATTTCCATGCACGCCGTCGTTGGATTGTATTCCGTTCCCTGCTTGATTTTATGGGATTTGACACCGACCGGATCACCTTTTCGTGGGTATCGGCTGCCGAAGGAACCAAATGGGCCAATTTGGTAGACGAAACAACGGAAAAGATTCGTGCAAAAGGTACTTTTACCGAATTCAAAAAACTGGATTATTCAACCCTTGAAAAATTAAGCAATGACGCCATTACAGAATAAAGTTGCCGTATTGTTCGAAAACGGAACTATCTCGTTGATGATTGGCTTTAAAACTGCCATCAACAAACTGCCCGTTCCCTGTTTCATAAACAATGCGTCGCAGGTGGAACAATTGATTTTCACTCCCGAATGTAAAGGGAACCTGTCGGTCTACCTGCATAAGATAGAAGTAAAACAAGCACAAAAAATAGGTATCCTGGCGAATGTAGCTACCCTTCGTTCGTTGGTCCAGTTGACTTCGGAAAACCAGCTCGGTGCTATTGAAAAAACGGTAATTACCATCAACGCCCAAAACGAGGTTCTTGTTTTTACCTCAATGGAGGAAGTGGAACAATATGTACAGGCAAACTTTCCTGCTTATACCGATGAGGATAAAAAACTTCTCGAACATTTGAATTCACTAACCCGCACCGAACGATGGCAATACTGGACCGAGCAATTCTCGGCATGTGTAAAATGCTATGCCTGCCGCGCCGTCTGTCCAATGTGTTATTGCTCCTCCTGTACTGTTGAAAGTAATCAGCCACAATGGATCAAGGTTTCCTCAGAAACCACGGGAAACCTGGAATGGCACACCATGCGGGCCATGCACCTGGCAGGACGCTGCATCAATTGCGGGGAATGCGGAAGAATTTGTCCGGTTGGCATTCCGGTACATTTACTGACAGCACAAATTAACCTGGACATCGAAAAAGAATTCGGAGCCAAGACTGGTTATTCCTGCAAAAGCGGGTATGCCATGAATACCTTTAAACCGGGAGATAAAGAACAATTCATCAAATAGTTTATTGTGGGTAGTAGGTAGTTTAGAGTAAAAAAGACTATAAACTATGAACTATAAACTATAAACTGTCAACTCAAAAATATGAACATTTATAACATTAAATCGACCAATATACCGGCTTTCTTTGACCAATTGATTCAGTCGGGCAAAGTGGTGATAGCGCCCGTATTGAAGAAAAGCGGAAAAGTATTTTTCGAACAGGTACAGTCGTATAATCAGGTTGCCACGGATTACATTCAGACAGCATTTTCAGCTAAGTCTGTAGTCTTCCCGAAAGTGGAAGTACTGTTTTCATTTAATAAAACGGAAGAAGGCATTGAAATAACGGATTCTATCAACAATATTCCTGAAACAGTAGTTTGGGGTCTTCGTCCGTGTGATGGATCAGCTTTCAATTACATGACAGAATTCTTTCTGAAAGAGAACCCGGATGCCTATTATGCAGCACGCAAGGAAAAAACCACCCTGATCGCTATCAGTTGTGCGAAAGCTGATGATGGATGTTTCTGTACATCTGTTGATTTAAGTCCCGGAAGCACATTAGGAAGCGATATATTGCTAACCATGATGGGAGAAGATGTTTACGCAGAAGTAATGACAGAAAAGGGAAAATCATCGATTGACAATTCTGCTTCATTATTTACGGTCAGCGAAGAAAAGAGTAAAGATGCTTTTCTTGCCAATATCGACGTCAAATTTTCCATGGAGGAAATAAAGGAACGTATCAAAACCGCTTATGACAGTGCAGAATGGAAAAACGAGTCCATGGGATGCTTTGGTTGTGGTGCCTGTGCATTTTCATGCCCTACTTGTACTTGTTTTGACATCCAGGATGAAGGTACACAGAACAAGGGCTTACGTCTGCGCTGTTGGGATGCCTGCGGATTCGGGTTGTTCACAAAACACAATTCAGGACACAATCCACGCACAAACCAAACTGAACGTCGACGCCAGAGATTAATGCATAAGTTCAAATACTCGGTCGAAAATCTAGGCATTGTCAGCTGTGTGGGTTGTGGGAGGTGCATCAGGGTTTGTCCGGCTCATTTGAATATCTTTGAAAACATATTGAGTGTCACAAAATAAAAGTTTCGCGTTCTGTGTTCAGTGTTCAGTGATAGGAATCAGACAATATAAATAAATTTCGATAAAGTAAAACTAAAAAAAATACTTCGCAGTTATCCAGTATGAATTGTGAAGTATGAATTAAATAGATTTCCATGGAAACAAAGAATCAATATATCCCGTATAAAATGCGAATTGCCAACATCATTGAAGAAGCACCGCTTGTTCAAACCTACCGGTTGGAATTTGTAGATGAAGCTGATGCTGAAAAATTCACATTCAAGGCGGGCCAGTTTGCTGAATACGGTGTGTTTGGTGAAGGTGAAAGTACGTTTTGTATTGCCTCCCCTCCTACCCGCGAAGGCTACCTGGAATGTACTTTCCGCAGTTCGGGCCGTGTAACCAAGGCTTTGGCTAATTGTGAGTTGAATGACATAATCGGTCTGCGTGGACCTTTTGGGAATACGTTCCCTATTGAAGACTGGTACGGCAAAAACATTGTTTTCATTACCGGTGGTATCGGACTTCCACCTTTGCGTTGCGTTATCTGGAACTTATTGGACCAACGCGATAAATTTGGTGAAATATCTATTTATTATGGTGCCCGTACCGTGAAAGATCTGGTTTATAAGGAAGAACTGGAAGAATGGAAAAACCGGGGTGATGTGAAATTATTCCTGACCGTTGACCCTGGAGGCGAAACACCTGAATGGAAAGGATTGGTTGGATTTGTTCCTACCATCCTGGAACAAAATCCGCCAAAAAGTGAAAACTCTGTAGCCATAGTAGCCGGACCTCCTATCCTGATTAAAATGGGAATGCCTATCCTGGGTAAAAACGGGTTTGATAATTCAAATATTTATACCACCCTTGAAAACCGTATGAAATGTGGTGTTGGCAAATGTGGTCATTGCACCGTTGGTAAAACCTATGTGTGTAAAGACGGCCCGGTATTTACCTATGAAGAAGTATTGAAAATGCCAGCGGAATATTAGTAGGTAGTTTCTAGTAGGTAGAAAATAGTAAGTAGTAAGAGGAAATAAGAATAGAGTTGTACAGGGTAATACTTGTGCAACTCTTTTTTTAGAGTTTGAAGTTGATTTTCCTATTATTAAAATCAATCATTTAATTAAAATAATTATTTTTACACACAAAGGTTAATATGTTGAATAGTTATTTTATCTTTGCACCCTCAAACAAAAATTAAACCCAACTGTTTACTTTAATTTATCAACAAAAAATTCAGGATTGATAATTAATGGATTTTGCTGACCGAATATGAAAAATATTGCCTGCCTGATATTAGTATTTACATTTTTTACTAACTCAAATGCACAATCAAAGAAGAGTGTTGATGCAATTCGCATTACCACTCCTCTCACGATAGATGGCATATTTGATGAGGATGTATATAAACTTGCAGTGCCTGCAAAAGATTTTGTTCAAATTCAGCCTTATAATGGCAAACCCTCCAAGGAACCTACTGAAGTCTATTTTTTTTATGATGAGTCCGCTATCTATGTGGGTGCGTTGCTTCATGATAATCCGGACAGTATTTTTAATTACATGACAGCAAGGGATAATACGGGAATGGCCGATTATTTTGGTGTCTATATCGATCCTTACAATCAGGGACAACTCGCCTATGGATTTTTTATCACCCCTGCAGGAGTTCAACTGGACATTAAAGCCATCAAGAGTGATGATGATAATGAAGACGGTAACTGGAATGCAGTCTGGGAAAGTAAAACCCGGATAACCGATAAAGGCTGGACTGTTGAGATGAGAATTCCCTTTTCGGAACTCAGATTCTCTGAAAAAACCAAAGATACCTGGGGAGTAAATATGTTCCGGAATATCAGAAGATACAATTCCAATAATTCATGGAACTTTATCGACCGGAATGTATCCGGCTTTATTCACCAGGAAGGACAATTAACGGGTATTAAGAATATAAAGCCACCTGTCAGGTTATCTTTTTCTCCTTATCTGGCCACGTATTTCCAACCCAAAAGCAGTACTTCTTCCTCCAGCTTTTTATACAAAGGTGGGTTAGACCTGAAATATGGCATCAATGATGCCTTTACTCTTGATATGATGCTGATTCCCGATTTCGGACAAATACAATCGGATGATAAAAAACTGAACCTCACTCCGTATGAGTTGTATTACGGTGAAAAAAGACAGTTCTTCAACGAAGGTACAGAGCTTTTCCAACGTGCAAATATCTTTTACTCCCGCCGGATTGGTGCATCTCCCAAATTCTCGGCAGATTATTCCCTTACCAACAATGAAATCATTGATTACAATCCCAGTGAAACGCAATTAGTGAATGCAACCAAGATTTCAGGACGAACCACGGATGGCTGGGGCATTGGAATTTTGAATGCTGTCTCGTTGCCTTCATATGCAAATCTGAAAGATACTCTCACAGGGGATTTGAGAAAAGTTATAGTACAACCTCTTACAAATTACAACGTACTTTCGATTGATAAATCATTGAAAAACAATTCATATATCAGCATTATCAATACGAATTTATATATGTTTGATAATCCTTTCAGGGCTAACGTAACCGCTACTGACTTTCAGTTCAGGGACAAAACAAAAACTTTCGCACTCAAAGGAAAAGGTGCTGTTAGTATACGTGGTGACTCCCTGCTCGAAAAAGGATATTACGGTTTTCTGCAATTATTAAAGAATAAGGGGGAATTGCAATACGGCATCTTTCAAAACGTTTATTCCGATATGTATAATCCGAATGACCTGGGTTACCTTCAACGAAACAACCAGCTCACTACCGAATCGTATGTTTATTACCAGAAGATTGAACCATTCTGGATTATCAGGGAATATAACGGAAACATTTGGTGGGATTACATCCGCATGTATAGGCCAAACACACTCTATGGCAATCAGATGGGTTATAATGCGAATGTCACTTTCAAAAATAATTATAACATCAATTTAAACGGTGCTTATTCAACCGACCTGAATGATTATTATGAACCCCGTATAAAGGGAAGATATTATGTGAATCCAAAATTCATTAATTTAAATTTTAATCTAAATACAGATAACAGGAAACCTCTCAACTTTTACTTTCATTACGGCTTTGCCAGTCAACTGAACACAGACCAGTTTGTTGCCTTCGGTGATTTTCAAAGTACACTTCGGGTAGGGCACCGGTTTGAATTCAATTATTCCTTTAGCTTCAATAATACTGTGAATGGAGTTGGATATGTTGACAATACTACGAATGATTCGATTATATTTGCTAAACGCAAAGTAAATTCACTGGAAAACATTCTGAGTTCTTCGTATATCCTGAGTAATAAAGCCAGTTTAAGCCTTCGGGTTCGCCATTATTGGTCGGGTGCCCTGAATAAAAACTACTATTTATTGAAAGAGGATGGAACCTTGAAAGACTTTCCTACCTATACCCAAAACAAGAACCAGAATTATAATGCCTTTACTGTGGATATGGTGTTGACCTGGAACTTTGCTCCAGGTTCTGAACTTGCCTGTGCGTGGAAAAATGCAGCCTTATCCCAACAGGACGATTATATCAACAATTACTGGACAAACCTTCATAATTCATGGTTAAACCAATCAAACAGCCTGTCAGTCAAGATACTCTATTACATTGATTACAACAAATTGAAAAAGAAGAAAATCAATTAGATATTTAATTTCGCTGCAAATATCGATTGGGAAATTTGAATCCTGTTCTAAATTACATTAAAGAATTACACCCAATTTACTTTGAATATTTTCTAATATAAACTGATCTTCTATTTCACATTCAATCATGATCCTCGCTTTAAATTTAGTCTTTCAATCTCTGTGTCTCAAATTTCAATGATTCTAAATTAAGTATTTGCGTCGAAATACATTCCTGAACCTGCTGACAAACTAAATAGTTTGAGTATTTTTGACATGAATTATTGAATACAATTTATCTGTTTATTATTTTAAAAACTTCAATTCATCTATTTATGGTACAGGAAAAAAAGAATGTAGCCTTAGGTTCTGTCATCGCAGCTATATTTATCACCGGGTTTAAATTAATCATTGGATTGTTGACAGGTAGTTTGGGGATCATTTCCGAAGCATTGCACTCAGGGTTGGATATGGTAGCTGCTATTATTACCTATTTCTCCGTTAGGGTATCGGACAAACCGGCAGATCGGGAACATAACTATGGCCATGGCAAGGTAGAAAACTTATCAGCCTTAATTGAAACAATCCTGTTACTGGTTACATGCGTTTGGATTATATATGAAGCAATACATCGTTTAACATCAGGAGAAACCAAAATTGAGGTTACTGCCTGGAGTTATATTGTTGTTGTATGTTCAATTGTAATCGATTACACAAGGTCAAGGGCATTGTATCGGGTTGCAAAGAAACACAACAGCCAGGCGTTGGAAGCCGATGCACTCCACTTCTCTACCGATATATGGAGTTCCACAGTCGTTTTATTTGGATTAATTTGTTATCAATTCCTGGGTTGGTACAGGGCCGATTCCATTGCTGCATTGCTTGTAGCAGTGATTGTTTTATATGTTTCGTATCAACTTGGAAGAAAAGCAATCGATGTGCTCCTTGACAAATCACCGGTAAATACGACAAAGACTGTTCATGAGATCTTGAAGCAGCATCCCGAAGTGTTGAAATACCATGGATTAAAAGCTCGTACTGCAGGTGCTGATACCTTTATCAAGTTCAACGTTCATTTCGACCCGGATTTAAGCCTGCGTGAAGTTCATGAAGTATGCGATAAAATAGAAGCAGAGATAAAGAAACTGGTTGTACGAAGTGAAGTCTATATCCATGCCGAACCGGAAGAAATCAGCCATTTGGAGAATGAAGTAAATGATGACATCGTATAGGTTGAATTACATCACTCCAATTAAAAAAATACAAAGAAATACAAACTAGTCAGGTTATTCTTAAATAGTTACGTTAATAATTTCAGTTTTTAGTATGAATGCGGTTTTATACTTAAGAAAAATGGCATTTCACTGAAACTTTTTGATAATTGAAATGAACTACTCTATATTTGCCTTGCAATAATAATCAAGAATTGCAGTTTTAAATACACGAATAAGCAGTTTATTAATTATTAAAAAATTAGATTATGAAAACAAAGAGTTATTATGTTGGTTTAGTTTTACTAGGCTTTTTAACATGGAGTTGTTCAAACAAAGATGAGTTGGGTAGTAGCAAATCATTAAAAACCTCCATTAATTCAAATGCACAGGAATTGATACTCGCAATGAATGCGATTTCATCTTCTGCCGGTTATCAGGCTTTATCAACATCCGCTGAAACAACGAGCCCCAGTTATACACATCCTCCTGTAACAGCATTTGATTCTACCTACAGTAGTATCCTGTTGGCCGATATCTCGGGTGTTTATGATTACAAAGCAGCAGATTACAGAAAATGGTCCCCTTCATTATTGCGTTTCTTTGTCAGGTCAGCTGATAATGCAGACATGATTGTAAATCTTCCAAAGGAAAAAGTACAGAAACCCTATAATTTATTGCGCTTTTCCCCAAAAGATACCGCATTGGTGAACGATTATAAAATTGATTTGTCGAAATACGAATATAAATTTAATCGTTTCCTGGGTTGGGATTACAACATGGCCTCTAACATTAACATTAGTGGCGTAAATGCCGGTGATTTGCAAATTCAGTCATCGAACAGTAAAGCCAATGGATATCATTTTGCTTCTTCCTTTGCATTTGCTTCGGGTTATAATACTACTACTTTATACACAAGCGGCGATACCATCATTTCTTTATACAACATCTCTAAAGACAACAAAACTTTGTACGAAGAAAAATATACCGCTATCAGGACAAGTGCAACTTCAAAACACCGCGAAAAAGAATATTCGCTGACCATTGGAAATGTACAAATTGTCAGGACTCCCGGAAAATCAAGCCTGGATAGTGCCAAAGTATATGTAGGTGGAGTATTACAACTGCATTCTGTAGTGAAGTTTATTGATGTTACTACTACATCTGCAAACCCTGATTCTACTGAAACAAGTATTACCAATCACAAAAGGGAACTTCAGATCACTTTTGATGACGGAACTTCAACTACTATTAAACAATTGCTTGGCAATACGATAGATAATATCAGGACTTTGTTTGTATCTTTGCGTCAGACTTATTTTGCAACTGGAGTTGTAGACTGGATTGCCTGGGATATTTATAAAAATAAAAAATAAACCGATTAGAGGGATGAAGGATATAAGTTGAATAAATTCTGTCATCACCCCTAAAATCAAAGCCGTACAGGTACGAAAACGGATAAACTAAATAAGTAGGGGAAGTGAACAACTTCCCCTGCTTTTGTTTTATAATCAAACTATGAAATACATTCAAAGTAAATCTCCAAATTTAAAAGCCATTGAAATAGCTGTTCTCACCCTGATATGGATGAGTATATTTTCTATTCCTTTTTTTCAAAACAGGCTCTATGGCTTAGTGGATTGGAGCAATGTACTGGTGGAATGGGTACGTATGTTTTCGTTTCTGGTTATATTTGTAATCAATGCCTATTATTTTGTCCCTAAGTTATTATTTCAAAAAAAATACCTCCCATACGTCGGATATGCTTTCCTGTTGATCTTAGTCGTAATCGGAATAAGTATCTTGTTACAACATTTTCTTTTACCCGTGGAACCACTTGCAATGCCGCCTATGGACTTAGGGCCAGGCATGCCTCCAATGGAACTTGGATCAAAAATGCCGGCCCCTATGGGCTTTAGAACTCCTCATTTACAGGAACAAAAATCACTTCTAATGATTTTTACCGATAATCTGATCATTTCCATCCTGGTTGTGGGTGCCGGAACTACCATAAAGATGCTGTCACAATGGCTGTATGAAGAAAAAAGACGTATGGATGTGGAGAAAGAACAATTGAAGACTGAACTGGCACTTTTAAGACATCAGGTTAGTCCTCATTTCTTTATGAATACGCTCAATAATATCCATGCTATGATTGACATCAATGTAGAAACTGCGAAGGATGCTATCATACGTTTATCCACTTTGATGCGTTATTTATTATATGATACTGCACAAGGACATACCAGTCTGAAAAAAGAAGTTGAATTTATTGAAAGTTACATTACATTGATGCAGTTACGCTTTTCAAAGAAAGTAACCATTACAGTCGATCTGCCTGAAAGAATACCAGACATTCAGATACCACCCATGATGTACATATCCTTTCTGGAAAATGCATTTAAGCATGGAGTCAGTTACCAGTTTGAATCATTTGTTGCTTTTAAACTCGAAATAAATGAAAATATATTGAACTGCACCATCCGCAACAGTAAACACAAATCCAAGGAGAACCAGGATAAGAGCTATTCAGGGATTGGATTAACAAATATACGGAAGAGCCTGGAGCTATTGTTCAAGGACGATTATCTACTTGTCATTAAAGAGAATGATAAAGAATTTGAAGTTCAATTAAAAATTCCTTTTTATGAAAATAAAATGCTTAGCCATTGACGACGAGCCACTTGCCTTGAAGCAAATAAGTTCGTACATTGAGAATACACCTTTCCTGGAAAATGTAGCCCTGTGCCAGAGTGCTTTCGAAGCCATGGAATACCTTTCCAGAAATGAAGTAGAACTTATGTTTGTGGATATTAACATGCCCGATATCAACGGAATGGATTTTGTAAAATCATTGACTAACAGGCCGCAGGTTATCTTTACTACTGCCTACAGCGAATATGCCATGGAGGGTTTTCAGGTTGATGCCATTGATTATATACTCAAACCAATAAGTTACAGCGTATTTCTGAAATCGGTAACCAAGGCAAAAACCTGGTTTGAACTGAACCAGAAACAACCCGAATCTGTCCAGGCTTCCCAGGAATGCCTGTTCGTGAAATCAGAATACAAGCTCATTAAAATTCTTCTTCAGGATATCAAGTACATTGAAAGTGCGAATGAATATATTCAGATTCATCAGGAAAACGATCCTCCCGTTACAACCCTGATACGATTGAAATCTATGGAAGAACAACTGCCAAAGGATAAATTCATGCGGGTGCATCGTTCATTTATTGTCAACCTCGAAAAAGTAAAGGTAATTGACCGGAACCGGATCGTATTCGACCAGAAAGTATTTATACCTATTGGCGAACAATACAAAGATCATTTTCAGGCATTTATTGATAAGACCTATTTGGTGTAATGATCACCCGGATTCAATAAAAAAACAGACTGCTTCAATATCCTATTGAAGCAGTCTGTTTTTGTTACTAAAGTCGATTCATTTAAACTTTTTTGAATACTCTTTTTTTATCAACTGATCTATTTATGAATATGCCAACTATTATAAAAATAAAAATTAAACAAGGCAAACCTAAAGTAAGATTTATGAGATGTTGAAAAAGTCAATAGCATCGATTTTAACTGAACAAATCGGCTGTTTCACTTAGAAATAAAGACATTTTATTGATTCAAATTGTTTATTAACTTTGCATTTCATATCTTTGATGCATTATACCTATAGAAACATGAAGCTTAAAAAGAATATTGCCACCAGCGAAGAAGGGTTTATTTATAATCCGGGTACCGGGGATTCGTTTTCAACCAATCCCATTGGCACGGATATTATAGCCTTGTTGAAGGAAGAAAAGACAATACCTGAGATTATTGAAACCATTAGCGGGAAATATGAAGTGAACAAACATCAGTTAGAGAAGGACCTGGATGATTTTGTGGCCCAAATGAAGGATTTTAATTTACTTGGTTGATTGGTTGATTGGTTGATTGGTTAATTGGTTGATTGGTTAAAGGGTAATCGCGGAAACGGGACATCAATTCTTTCTGTGGGTTGATGAAGCATTTCTTACTATAATATTGATTTAAATACATAACAATGTCTTTAAACCCGAAGGGTTAATATGATTGTAGAAAAAAAAAATAACACATAAAATTAACCCTGAAAGGTTGATATAAAAACACATTAAAGAAATCAGTAAGTGAGAATAAATAATGTCACCCCTACAGGGTTCTGATACAGCTTGATAAGTAGCGAATTACAATCAGTATACCACTTCGGGGTTCAGATACAGCTTGATAAGTAGCGAATTACAATCAGTACACTCCTGCGGGGTTAAAAATAGCCTTTATATATCAAATAAAAACAAGGTGTAACTTTATCATTCCGTGTTACATTTGTTCAGGTTAGGTGGAATTAATAACCAGAAACAATCTGTTGAAGAAAGGTAATTGAAAGAACAGTAGTATCGAACTGAAAACGAATAATATGAATAAAGCATCTACCGGACATAAAAAGATTGTGATTGCTGTCAGTGCACTGAATGCTATTGACAGTCCAGGGCCGGGTGTGGCAGTGATTCGCTCGATTAGGGAATGCAAAGATTTTGAGGTGAGGATTATCGGGCTATCGTATGAATCGCTGGAACCGGGACTGTATATGCACGATCTGGTGGACAAATCCTATCAGATACCCTATCCATCGGGAGGGACTGACAGCTTATTGGCAAGGATCATCCATATCCATGAAATAGAAACTATTGATTTGATTATTCCAAACTTTGATGCTGAGCTGTTTAATTTCATCAAACTAAGGGATAAACTGAGTGAAATGGGTATCCATACCTTTCTACCCGATTTAGACCAGTTTGAAGCGAGGGATAAAATAAAGCTCTATCAATTTGGTAAAAAGCATGGTTTAATGGTGCCTGAGGATAAGATCATCTATGAAGCCAACCAACTTGAAAAGGTAGCAAAGGAATTAAATTACCCCTTGGTGATAAAGGGTAAATTCTATGATGCCATCATAGTCAACACCCTGGAACAGGCTCAAAAGGCATTCTATAAAATCCAGGCCAAATGGGGATTACCCATTATTGTACAAGAGTTTATCAATGGCACTGAAATCAATATAGCAGCCCTGGGTGATGGGGAAGGAAATGCAGTTAGCATCATTCCCATGCGAAAACTATATATTACCGATAAAGGGAAAGCCTGGGCAGGCATTACATTGGATGATGATGCATTCATTGAACTTGCCCGTAAGTTTATAAAAGTAACCAAATGGCGTGGAGGCTGTGAACTGGAGGTTATGCAATCGCTGGATGGCAAATCGTATATCATGGAAGTGAATCCACGTTTCCCGGCCTGGATATACCTGACAGCAGCAGCAGGTCAAAATCAGCCTTCCATGTTGGTAAAGATGGCTCTTGGTGAAAAAGTAGAACCGGTCACGGAATATGAAGTCGGGAAGATATTTGTACGGTATGCGTGGGATTTAATTACCACCATCAGTGAATTTCAAAAAATATCCGGAACAGGGGAGCTGTAGATATATAGATTGCAAGAATCAAGAACCAAGAATCAAGAGCCAAGACATAATATGCAATTAATTAGCGTCTTGCAATTCATTAAGTCAGATTAATTTGTTCGTTGTATATAATTTTAAATTTTGATAGTGTTGAAAATATTTAAACTATAAATCTACTGTTTCTCAATACTCAATACTCAAAGCTTGATGCTCAAAACTCGATGCTCAAAGCTCAACGCTAACTTCTATTCCTATGGAAAAAATAAAATATGAACGGCCGGTTATTCAGAAAATGAATACTGGGCTAATGAATAAGTTCGGCACCCGCACAGAATATGAACCTGTTACACACATAGAAAGTGTCCCGGTTAAGAGCCTGATAAAAGATTACGGTTCACCACTCTATGTGATTTCTGAAAAGCAAATCAGGCGTAATTTCCAGAACGCTACCCGTATATTTAAAACCCGTTACCCGAAAGTACAGTTTGCATGGTCGTACAAGACCAATTACATGAAAGCGGTTTGTAACATCTTTCATCAGGAAGGATCGTGGGCTGAAGTAGTTTCAGGATATGAATATGAAAAAGCATTGGGGAATGGGGTACCGGGGAATAAAATCATCTTTAATGGCCCTGTAAAGACCGATGATGAACTGATAAAAGCTATCCGCAATAATTCATTGATCCACATAGACAATAACGATGAACTCTTTTCGCTGATACGATTAAGTGAGGAACATAACTTAAAGCCCCGGGTAGCCATACGCGTCAATATGGATACAGGCATTTATCCTAAATGGGACCGCTTTGGGTTTAACTTTGAAAACGGCCAGGCGTGGAATGCCATAACCCGTATTATCAATACACGTAATCTCGAATTCGTTGGATTGCATTGCCATATCGGAACTTTTATGCTTGCCCCTTCGGCTTATGCCATCGCTGCAACTAAGCTCTGTGAATTAGCCTGGAATATCAAGGAAAAATACAACAAAGTCATACAGTATATCGACCTTGGTGGTGGTTTTCCTTCTTCCAACACACTTAAGGGAGCCTACTTGCCGGGATCAGATACCGTACCTTCCATTGATCAGTTTGCAGATGCCATCACGGATGTTATCCTCGGATACAGTTTTAAACAGGAAGACCTGCCACTGCTGATACTTGAAACCGGAAGAGCATTGATAGATGATGCGGGCTTTCTGTTAGGGACAGTCATAGCTTCCAAACGACTGTCGGATGGACGCAGGGCAACAGTACTTGATTTTGGTATCAATAATCTCTTCACTTCATTCTGGTACGACCATAAAGTGAGTCCCGCTCAGGCATTTGGCGATTATACCGAGGAAATGGTCTTGTACGGTCCACTTTGTATGAATATTGACATTGTTCGTGAAAGCATAACCATGCCGTTGCTTGAAAGAGGGAATCATCTGGTTGTACATAAAATTGGGGCTTATAATTTGACACAATGGATGCAGTTTATTACCTTGCGCCCGAATGTAGTGCTGATTGATGTGGAGAATAATACCCATATTATTAGAAAAGCAGAAACGCTGGAATATATAGAAGCGTTGGAAGAGGTACCGGAGCACTTAAAGAAGTTTGGAGTTTGATGTTTGATGTTTGTTTGATGGAGTAAGAGGCAAGAGGTAAGAGGTAAGAGGCAAGTAGAAAAAAAAAGATTTTCGGTAGTTCCGTAGGAACGACCGATATTGTAGCAATGGAATTTATTCCGTTGAAATATATGATGTAGAAAAATTCGCGATATGGAAATCGCGGGACCCAAATATATTAGTTTAGTGGGCAGTAGGTAGTAGAAAGCAGAAGTATTATTATTCAAAAGTGTAAACAAATTTTAAGACGACTCAATAAGAATAGCATTCAATTTAGAAAGTAAATGATTAAAAGACCACTATATACATTTCGCACATTGATTTTGCCGGCGATACTGAATAGTTATTCGGTGGTATTCTTCTTCAATAACAAGTTGCTGGCTTGTGTATTGATGCTGGTATCATTTTTCAATTTCTTTGCAGGGCTAAGCGGATTGTTGGCAGTGGTAATGGCAGTATTGATTGCCAATTCAATGAACCTGGATAAAGTGCAATTAAAGAAAGGGCTCTTCAGCTTTAACGCCTTGCTTACCGGTATAGGCATGGGAACCTTCTTTGACCCCAGCCCTGTTTTCTTTACATTGCTTGCTTTGGCAGCCTTACTGACATTAATGATCTCGGTGACATTAAGCGGCTGGATGAATAAATACGGCCTGCCGGTATTGAGTTTGCCTTTTGTCATCACCTTCTGGTTTATTGTACTTCCCTCCGCCCAGTTTGAGAACCTGGGACTGACACAACGGAATATCTATTGGATGAACGAAATGTATGCCATGGGGGGTACCCATTTACTCAACCTATTCCAGAGCATTGATACACTTCCAGTCCATAATATGGTGGATATTTACCTGCGTTCCATGAGTTCCATCATTTTCCAGAACAACCTGGTTGCAGGGATACTAATAGCCTTATGCCTGTTAATCTGTTCACGTATTGCGTTCTCTTTATCAATCGTAGGCTTTCTTTCTGCCTATTTCTTCGCACAGTTTTCAGGGTCGGCAGCTACAAGCATTACCTATTATAACATTGGTGCCAACTACATCATGGTGGCGTTGGCTGTTGGAGGGTTCTTTATTATTCCATCCCGGTATTCCTATCTCTGGACAGTATTGTTAGTGCCTGTTACGACTTTGGTATTACTGTTCTTCAGCAAATTACTTGGATTTATTCATTTGCCTGTATTTTCATTGCCTTTCTCTTTGACGGTTATCTTGTTTATCTACTTCCTTCAATACCGGAATAAAGCAAGCAAACTCGTACTTACACCTTTTCAGTATTATTCACCGGAAATAAATCTGTACACCTATAACAACAATAACAAGGACCGGCAATATCATTTCCTGTATTTCCCTTTGTATCTGCCTTTTTGGGGAGAATGGACAGTCAGCCAGGGACATGATGGAAAACATACCCACAAAGGGGAATGGGGAAAGGCCTATGATTTTATCTTACTGGATGATGAGTCTAAATCATTCAACTCAAACGGCCTGCTTTGTGATAATTATTATTGCTATAACAAGCCTGTTATTGCTCCTGCTGATGGTGTCGTTGAAGAAATAATCGATCACATTGATGATAATGAGATTGGCAAAGTAGATACTGCCAATAATTGGGGAAATACGATCATTATTCGTCATTTAACAGGCCTGTATACCCAATTATCCCATCTCAGGAAAGGATCGTTTAAAGTAGCCAAGGGTGACTTTGTGAAGCGGGGTGACCTGCTGGCAAGTTGTGGCAATTCAGGACGATCGCCCGAACCGCATATTCATTTCCAGGCACAAATGTCACCTGCCATAGGCTCCCGTACGTTGGATTATCCGTTTGCCTATTATCATCAAATAGAATCGGATGGGAATAAATTAATCCAATTCTCCAAACCGGAGGAAGGAAGTAAAGTTTCAGGGGTCATAGACAATCCTTTGCTTAAAAATGCGTTTGATATAATGCCGAACTCTACATTTGCATTTAAGTATCTGAATGAGAAGGAAGAGGAAGTAACCGAAGAATGGGAAGCGTTTACAGATGCCTATAATTACAAGTACCTGTATTGCAAAGAAACCGAATCGAGTGCGTATTATGTCAACGATAGCCTGATGTTTTACTTTACAGCTTTTTATGGAAACAAAAAATCATTGCTGTATTATTTTTACCTCACAGCTTACAAGGTTTTCCTGGGGAATCCAGATCATATACTGGTCAAAGATGCCATGCCGTTGAATATAATTCGTAACAGAAAATTAAGTTTATGGATTCATGACTTCATAGCACCTTTTTATAATTACATCAGGGTACTGTATTCCATAAAAATAGCCTCTGCCCCTACTCCACTGGAAACAGGGAAACTGGAATTGGAATCGGATATTACAGTTTCAGTTTTTGGCAACTCACGAAAAGAAAGTATTGGTTCAATCTTCATTGAAAACAATTCCATCACCGGTTTCAATTATGAATCGGCAAAGACACAAATCCATGCAACATGTATAAACTCCTGATTGTCATCCTGTTCTTTTGTACATTCAATGCATCACAAGGCAGAGCACAGGAGTCTCTGACCTTACCGGCAGCTGATAGTATTACATATCAGTATTTTATGAAGGGCGATTGGGAGAAACTGATCATTACCGGTAAAGAATCAATCAAACAGCACATTGATTTTAAATGGTTACGACAACGGATGGGCTATGCTTATTTTATAAAGGCTGATTATTATGCTTCAGAGCAACAATATGAAAAGGCCCTTGCCTTTGATAAATCCGATACGTTGACCATTACTTACCTGTATTACTGCGGATTGTATACAGGGAATGATTCTTATGCCCGCTACCAGGCAAGAAAACTACCCGTTACATTACAAAAACAACTGGGTGTGAAACAATTTAGGATACTCGATGCGCTGGATGCTGAATATAACTATAAGATAAACAGTATTTCATCGCGATCTAATCCTGGATATTACAGAATAGGCGTAAATTCCCAACCTGGTTACCGATTGAATCTCTATCAGGCATTTTCCACCTATAGCCAACAGATTGATTCGGCAGGTATTCGTCAAAATGAATACTTTGCTCTGGTTAATTACTCACTCAATTCGCATGTATCGTTGGATTTAGGGTATCATTATATTGGTACTTCAATAAGTGATACTTCAACATACCGTGTTTCAAGAATGAAAAAAGAAACTGTAATTAATTCAACTTTTTATCCCGGGCATCTGTTTTATAGCAAACTATCCTACCGGAAAAACAGGTTCGATATTGGAATTAGTGCCTCTGTGCTTAAATACGATAGTATACTGACTCAACAGTACGGCTTACAGGCCGGGGTTGTGTTACCCGGAAAATTAAATATTTATCTGAAAAGTTCGCTGTATGGCATGTTAGATCCCAATACCAGGAGGCTTATTTACTCTCAATCCGTAGGGGCGTTATTATGCAGGAAGGTCTGGGCAGAAGGTGAAATAACGTTCGGGAATTTAAAGAACTTTTCTGATACAAATGGATTGTATGTCTACAATTCAAACGATGTAACTACTTTCAGGGCCGGATTATCCTTGTTCTGGTATGTTACAAAAAAGGTTACACTGTTCGGGAACTATAGTTTCAACCGAAAGGAGTATGAAAACAACTATCAATCTACGTCAACTTATAATCAACAATCCTTATCAAGTGGAATCATATGGAAGATTTAAAAAGAATAGCCCTGCTCGTTAGTTTTACCCTATTTTTAAGTTGCTTTCAGGTACAAAGCCAACCGGCAATCCAGGCAGCATTTGCAAAAAGCTATGAAGCAGAACAAGCAGGGAACTATACAAAAGCCATTGCTGAATTGAAACCGGTGTACAGGGCCGATAATTATTTCGGGAATATCCGCCTGGGCTGGTTGTATTACCTGGATAAACAGAATTCCATCTCGATACAGTACTATAATACTGCTATTTCATTGAAACCTTATGCCATTGAGGCAAGATTCGGGTGCGTTAAACCACTCAGTGCACTGGGAAGTTGGGACAAGGTAAAAGAACAGTATGTGCAAATTCTTAAGATTGACCCTCAAAACACCGTTGCCAATTATTGGTTGGGGGTTATATATTACAACCGAAAGGATTTCATGAATGCATCAAAACTCTTTGAAAAAGTAGTTAATTTGTACCCGCTTGATTATGATTCTATCATTATGTTAGCCTGGACTAAACTTAACCTGGGGGCTTTAGCGGATGCAAAAGTATTATTCAATCATGCCCTGATCATTCGTCCGAATGACAGTTCAGCATTGTCAGGACTGAATAAGTTGAAATAAATCATTATCAACTAAAAAAATTACAAGTCCATCAGTCATTTAGACATATCTGATTGGATCATTTCGAATAGAACTGAAATGATCCAATCATTTTTTTTGAATCTTTCCTTTATGGTACAAAAAAAGTATCCTCCTGAATTACCAGTCGTTACTTACTTATTAAAACTGGACTTATTCGTACTTTTCAATATTTAGTAGCCGTATTTTTTGATCTGACAACTATATTTTTTCATTTCTATTTGGTTGTTATTGAAGGTTAAGTGATCAGTAATAAATATTAATGTATTTGTTAAATATATAGTCAGACTGTTTCTGCATTAATTTTGTTCCTGACCCTCCAACTCCCAAAGGGGGCGTAAGAATACATTTCCAGGAGAGATTTAGTATTAGCAATTATTCAAATACTGCGTCTTAAAGCCCCCTTTGGGGGTTGGGGGGTCATAACTCAAAATATATCATTAAATTCTTTGAATTACTTATTAATTCAATTTTGAAATAATTATAAATTTCAATAAACCCTTTATTTTCCTATCTTTATTTAAAACATTCTGATAAACGATAAAGTTAAACTTACAATCGCCTATCTTTAACCATTCGTAATACAGTGATTTATAAAAGGCTTTAGCCGGGTAACTATTCTGTCTATTCATGAAAATTAGTATTCAAAGTGAGAACAATTGAATTATTAATTTGGTTTAATAGAGTAATATATCGTATTATATTTACAGAAAGTGAAATGTAAGATACTATTTTACGCAATCAACTTATATAAAAATAGTATTTCAGGTACTGCTTCTGTGAACATTCAACTTCCTGATATAGATTTTTATCGTTCGTATAATTTTAAACTGAAAATATAATGAATAATGCTGATACCGTAACAACGGATATTTTAATTATTGGTGGAGGACCTTCCGGTTTAGCAACGTCCATTCATCTGGCTGATATTTTAAAGCAAAACAACATTAAACGCAGGATCTTACTAGTGGAGAAAGGCAGTTCCATTGGCAGTCATATCTTATCAGGAGCTGTGATAAAAGCTGATGTTTTCAAAACCCTGCTTCCCGATGTTGATTTCAATGAAATACCTTTCAATGCACAGGTAACATCTGATACTACCGTATTAATGAGTGAAACAGGTTCTTTTAAGTTACCGTTTCATGTTCCTTACATGAGTAATAAAGGAAATTACACGGCTTCCTTAGGTCAGATATGCAAGTACCTGGCTAAAAAGGCTGAAGAAAAGGGAGTAGAAATATATCCCGGGTTTGCAATCAATGAAATCCTGTATAAGGATGGTAAGGTTATTGGTGCTAAAACAATCGACACAGGCCTTGACCACCATGGCAATCAACAGGATAACTTTCAGGCCGGTACCCGTATTGAAGCAAGTTTAACCATATTTGCCGAAGGAACACGTGGAAGCCTTGCCAAGCAACTCATCAAAAAATATGATTTGCAGAAAGGGAAGAATGAACAGATTTATTCCCTGGGTTGTAAAGAATTATGGAGCGTCCCTGAAGGGAATATAAAGCCTGGTGAAATCTACCATACCATGGGTTATCCGCTTAACATGCACGAATTCGGAGGAGGATTTATTTATGGTTTGAATGACAATAAAGTAGCTGTGGGACTTGTTGTTGGACTTGATTATCAGGATCCGACCTTTGACGTTCACGATGCTTTTCAGGTATGGAAAACCACTCCGTTTGTCTCAGCAATCCTTAAAGGCGGGAAGTTGATAGAATATGGTGCTAAAACTCTACCCGAAGGCGGCTATTATGCTATTCCTAAACTCTATGTGGATGGTGCCCTCATTGTAGGCGACAGTGCCGGATTTGTAACGATGCCTGCCCTGAAAGGCGTGCATCTGGCTGTAACTTCAGGCATGTTGGCTGCTAAAACTGCTGTTGCTGCATTAAGCAAGAACGATTATTCCGAGAATGTACTGCGTGAATACGATACCCTGATTAAAGACAGTGTGATCTATCAGGACATGTATCCGGTCAGAAACTTCCGCCAGGGCTTTTCCAAAGGGTTATTGATTGGTTCATTTCATTTTGGCACGCAACTGATTACAGGGGGTGCAGGTTTCTTTGGGCGTCTTAAGACCCATACCGACAGTGAAGCCACTTTAAAATTAAATGAGCTTACTTATGAACCGTTTAAGGAACGTTTCAAAGGGAAACTGGAATTCGACAAAATACTTACCTTCGATAAAGCCACTGATGTATTTTATACCGGGGTGAATCATGATGAACAGCAGGTGCCTCATTTGCATATCAACAATCCGGCAACTTATGAAACTGTGAATATCAAACAATATGGTGCACCAAGCCAGTTCTTTTGTTCTGCCGAAGTGTATGAACTCCATACCGACAAACAGGGTCATCAGGAAATAAGGATTCATGCCGAGAACTGCCTGCATTGCAAGACCTGTGATATCAAAGCACCGGGTGATGGTATTACCTGGATGGTACCGAATGGTGGGAATGGTCCTGAATTTCAAAATATGTAAAAAGTAACCACATTAGGCACAATAGGACACAATATAAATTTGAATAAATGTAACTACATAAGAGACAACATTTCACAATTAAATCAGGATATTAATTTTATTCACTTCAAATAACAAATGAAATTAATAATTTATGTGTTCTATTGTGTCTATTGTGGTTAATTTCAAAATCTTAAAACATACAAATCAATGGCTCTTACAATTATAAGTTTAATAAAACAAGTACCGCTCCCTACCGAAATGCGTATGGGGGATGATGGATTAATGGATCGTACTAAAGCAAAGTCTATTATCAATATCGACTGTCAGTTTGGTCTTGAAGCCGGATTACAACTCAAAAAACAATACCCCGATGCAAAAATGGTTGTTTGCTCCATGGGACCTCCTTCCTTTGAAGTTGCACTCCGTACAGCCATATCCATGGGATACGACGAAGCATACCTGTTGTCCGACCGGAAACTGGGGGGTAGCGATACGTATGCAACAGGGTTAGCCATATCCACCATGCTCAAACATCTGGGCTACACCAAAGATGCCAAGGAGCCCTTTATTATTCTTGCCGGGCGCCAGACCAGTGACGGCGATACTGCTCACGTGCCTTCTCAGGTTGCTGAGAACCTGGGTATTCCGCAGGCTACTTTCGTGGAAAGCATTAAAGCTGATGGCCAGGGTAATGTGGTTGCAAAACGCATTATTGAAGGCGGGTACCAGATGATGAAACTGCCAATGCCTTGTACTATTTCATTGACACCAACCGGTATTCCTCCACGCAAACCATCGTTGATAGGTGCCATAAAAGCCCGTAACCTGCCAATTACAGTTTTTGGCATTGATGATATTGGACTGGGAACTGAAAAAATTGGTATCAACGGTTCGCCGACAATTGTTGCCAATGTGATCAACCTGGTGAGTGAAAGAGCTCCGGTAATCATGTCTGTAGGGCAAAATGAAACCGGATTGGTGGACAGCTTGATTACAAATTTGAAAAAAGGTGGTAATGTACTGGAGAAAAAGGAAAAAGTTGAAAAGAAAATCCTTGAGAAACCTGAATTTCCATATTTTGATAACCGCAACGGTGCTAAAGGTATCCTGACCTGGGCGGAAGTAACGAATGGTAAAATATCCCGTCCTTCGATTGAATTACTAAGTCCTGCCCGCAAGTTAGCCGACCAGCTGGGGAATGATACTAAAATCATGACCCTGGTGATTGGTAAAAATGTAAAAGGATTAGCTAAAACTCTATTCGAACATGGTTCGGACGAAGTCATCATTGTTGAGGACGATAAACTGGAAGAATACCTGGTGTTGCCATTCTCTTCGATATTTGCGCAGGTGATTAAAGAACGGAAACCCGAAATAGCGCTCTTTGCAGCCACTACTTCAGGACGTGAACTGGCTCCCCGCATTGGTGTAAAAACCGGAAGTGGAGTTACGGCAGATTGCACTGGTCTTGAAATTGGTGAATATATCAATAAGAAGGAAAAAGTCATTAACAAGCCGATCCTACATTCACGCCGTCCTACCTATGGTGAAAGCAAGCTGGCAACTATTTTAGGCTTCGTGTATCCACAGATATCCACCGCCCGTGCAGGTACCTTTGAAGTGCCACCGGTAGTTGAAGGACGCACCGGTGTATTGTCAACTTTTACTCCAAAACTGATTGACAAAGACTTTACGGTTGAAATCCTGAAAACCGAACGGGATGAAGGAGTATTGCAAAATCTCTTTGAGGCAGATGTGATTGTTTCAGGAGGCCGTGGCACTACGGGTGATGGTTTGAAATTAATAAAAAAACTGGCTGATGCGCTCAAAGCACAGGGAATAAAAGCGGAATGGGCATGTAGCCGCGTTGTGGTGGACGAAGGGGTTGCAGCCTACGCACATCAGATTGGCCAGACTGGTAAAACCGTGCGACCAAAATTGTATGTCGCAGTGGGCATTTCCGGAGCCATACAACACATTGCCGGCATGAAAGAGTCGGAGAAAATCATTGCCATTGACCATAACCCAAAAGCTTTCATTTTCCATTTTGCCGATTTCGGTATTGTTGGCGAATATGAAGACATTTTGCCCGAACTGATTGAACGGGTGAACAGTGGTTATACATTTGGTATGGAAGCTTCTAAAAATTAAATCGTTCATACTAATACCCTAAAAAGAAGTATTTTACAAATTATGGAGTTGCCTGGGTTGATAAGCTCAGGCAACTCCATTTTTTGTTCTATCATTTGTGAAATAGAAAATCAAGCTTATGTCCTCGAATCTTTACCTTCAGTGGTGAATCAGCCCTGTCATGAATCGAAACAATCATTTAAATTCAGAACAAATTCCTGCTTTGAACCTCTTTTATTATTTACCATGTTATCTTCGTGATGTCTTCAGGATGTTGCACATTTTGTGATGTTCTTCCCGTATTCTAAGGTATTAGACCCGTATATATCCCGCCCCTTAATAGCTACGTGATATATACGGGACAAATACGTATCTGCAGTGTATTTGATACGCAATATGTGCAACATCATGAAGACATCATGGCAATAAGAATTTAAGCTGGTTTTTACCTAACCCGGACAAGCCAGAATAAAGATTTGAATGCGGGTAAACGCTGAATTGGCAAATAATAAGCGAATATAAAAAAACTTAGTATTTTGATTTTAGTGTTAAATATAGACAAGTCAGAAAGAAAGAGTAAGAAGAAAATGAAGCAATATTGTGCCAAAAAATTACACGAAAATTATACGTATGATATTAAAGTGCATTTTTTTCTATCAATAATAATCCATGTTTCTATTGCGATAAATAAATCAGTATAACTTTTGATATTAAAATTTGGATTAATTAAATTAAAATTGTACTTTTGAGAGTAATTTATTTTAACTATCGAAATTAGAAATGTAGAAGCAACTGACTCTAAAAATAGCATTTTTAGTAGACGGATTCAGTAGCCAGGCAATCAGGACATTTTTCTTTAAAAACCTTTAAAACAAACTATTATGACACTAACTGAAGAATTGATTCAAGAGCATGCAAAGATTGACAAAGTTTTAAACATTATGAATAGAATTTCGGAAGATATAAAGACTCAAAAGGTATTTTACGCGGACGACGTGGAGGATATTCTAAAATTCATTCTTGGTTTTTGGGATAAATGCCATTGTAAAAAAGAGGAAAAAGTTTTATTCCCCGCCCTTATTTCAGAAGGAGTAATTGAAAAAAATGATCTGGTTAGCATGATGGTTGAAGAACATATCTTGGGGAAAAACAATTTAAAAGAAATCAGCAGTTGCATTGAAAATTGCAAAATTGGAAATCCATTTTCGTGTGAGAAATTAGCAGCCAGCCTGAGTACTTATGTTAGCATGATGCAGATACATATGGAAAATGAAGAAAAAATCTTTTTCCCCCTTGCAGATAGAGTCTTAAGTAAAAATAAACAAGATCAGGCGTTGGAACAATTTGAAATAATTGATAAAAGGCTTGTCAAGCTAAGAGTCTATGAACAATTTCAAACTAAATTGGAACGAATGGAACTAAAATATCTAAATGAACCTGTTCGGGTTTAATGTATCACCTGAAAATACAATGTATTTATACACCCATTCCTTGATAGCCACTTATGGATAGTATTCCATAAGTGGTTTGTTCTTTATATTAACACCTCGAATTGAGAGTCTTAAACTGTTTGTATAACTTTTCATATTGTAATTTTGTTTAATTAAATTAATATTGTACTTTTGAAGAATTCAAAAATCATTAATTTAAAGACATTTACAATTGTATTTAGAAGATTGAACTTGAAAAAGTGTTCAATAGCCAGAAAAGATCTGTTTTGTTTTAAAAAAATATGATTTACCCCGACCTGGGTGGAATTAAATTTAACTGGAATGACTGGAATAGTGAGAATTCATCATTCACAATTAATTTTCTTCCGAATAAATGGCAAGTAGACATAAATATTCAGTAATAGAAAATCATTAATTTAATATTGACACAGAAAAATAAAAACCAATTCATACTAAGTCCCCACGATCAGATGATCGAACATCAATAAAGATAAATAAGAATGCATGAAAAATGCATTCATACATAGTCTGATTACCAATATATTGCAATTAGTTATATAGTAGGAAACAAATAACTTCCACTTAAATCAGACATTAAAGTTTACCTTCAAATCATGAGAAAAATCATTCACTTAATTGCAATCCTCGTTGGTTGCGTACTAATATTCTCCCTAGCAGGGTGTACGCCCTATTATGCCTTTGGGAATGCAGGGATAGAACCCATTGCATTTACTAAATCATTGTATGCAGATTCTATTAAAGTGTCTACGTATATTGGTGGAAAATTTACGCATAGTATCGACAGTGCTTACTATCACAGAGGGGAAACGAATTATTTCGGACAATTTTACTGGGCACAAACCCATATTGAAAAACATTTTAATTATTCATATGGAGCCTTTGGGTATATTGGTTCGTACAAAGTGTTGGAAGTGGAAAGCTATGCAGGAAAAAAACCATATTATGGAGGAGGTTTATCAGGGGAGGTCAACTATAATGTTCCGTTAAAAACTATCGACCTGCGGTTTATCGGAGTAAAGGGTACTTTATTGTATGAAAACGGCGAGTTTACCGGATTCCGCAGGATAGCATCACAACAGCAGCTAATCACAGGAGTTACCGCCAGCCGGTATTCCTATAATATAAGCATGACACAGGGTTTTGATTTCAACGTGGATAAGGGAAGATTTGGTGTTGATATTTCAAGCGGGATTACTTATTTCTTAAATGACAAGCCGGAATTCTTAACCAGTTCGATTAATATACACTACACTTATAAACACTGTACAGCCTATATTCAAAATACCAATAGTTTTTTGGGGATTGGGAGTGAATTTGCAGTAGGATTAAACTACAGAATAAAATAAATGAAAAAGCCCTGTCAGGCATTCAGAGAATGCGATGACAGGACTTCTTGCTATATAAAGAATCGTTTGTTTACTATTTATGTAAAATGATGACCAATACAATTAATACTAACATGTAGCTTGAAAAGAGTAAAGATACTGTCTTCAAAAATGAATTGTTTCTTAGAGTTTTCATACTGATAGATTATTAGAAAATGAGAAAATTGAATAAATGATGCTATTGGACAGGTAATCTAGACAAACGCACGTTTTGATTAGTTACTATTTATGAAATACTATTACCAACACAATCAAAACCAGCATATAGCTTGTAAAAAGAATAGTTCCTGTTTTTACTAAAGTACGAAGTTTAAATGATTTCATATGAGTTGAATTTTAATACAGTTGATTAAATATTTTTCGAATCCAGCAGAATGGAAATGATTGAATAAAGTTAGTCTGATAATTATTTATTGAAAATAATCAGCAATACAACTAAAACCAACATATAACTCGAAAAAAGGATAGAAACTGTTTTTAAAAAAGGAAGGAGTTTGAATGTTTTCATATTGTTACTATTAAAAAAGTGAAATTGAATTTATACCTTGAATAATTACTGTTTTTGATATTACAAATATATAGATAAATGTATATCCATGCATCACACTTCGTGTTGTAGTACTACTTTTAGGATTGTAGCAGAATTTCCAACTATAAAAATGGAGTTAGTAGTTATACCTGATGAATAATTATACAATACAACATCACTCTCAGAACATCTGGATTTATAATTGTTGAAACACAGCAAATAAATCCATTTAACAGGAGTAGTTGAATAATAAAAAGTAGAATAAAGAAATTCATTGGAACAAAATCAAAGAAATTATTACTACAAATCAATAGAATTCTTCCTTTTTTATACTCAACTTAAGGCCTTTGATAATGATTCAACACATTCAACATAAACATTAATAAGTATTTTTTATATTATAAGCCCGATTAATTTATTATATATTAACTATATAGAAGAATATATTTAACACTAAACCTTAATATAAAATAAAATGTTTGACAAACAATCAAAATATTTTACTATAAATTTAATGTTTAGCTTAGGCTATTAAAGCATTCTTATAAAAAACTTATCGTTTATTAATCCTGTTTAGCGAACAAATTCGTACATTAAGCCCATTTAAATTACAAAAGTGAATGTAAATAGATAAATTCAATTACATTTCATAAATATCAAATTCAATATCACAGATAATTTTAAACCTTTATTATTTGAAAGTGTTTCAAGTAGAAAAAAAGGATACTTCTTGAAGTACTATTCTGCTTTACAATTGACAATTCATGGAAAATAATTTAAAATTATACAACAGGGCCTATCAGCTAAGTTTGTTTACTATATTCTATAATATTATTGAAGGAATTTTATCCGTGGTGTTGGGTTATGAAGATGAGACACTGACTTTATTAGGATTTGGGGTTGATAGTTTTATTGAGGTTGTTTCAGGAATGGGGATAGCTGTTATGATATTACGCATCCGGTTGAATCCTGAAAGTTCAATAAATAAGTTTGAAATAACAGCGCTTAAAATTACAGGAACGGCTTTTTATATATTATCAGCCGGGTTGATTGCAGGAGTCATATTAAACATTCTGAACAAACATAAACCTGAAACTACATTTTGGGGAATCGTAATCTCGTTAGTTTCAATTGTAGTTATGACCTGGTTGATGTTGGAAAAAAGAAAAACAGGCAGGCAATTAAATTCAGAGCCTATTATTTCGGATAGCAATTGTACAAAAATATGCATCTATATGTCGGTCATACTGCTCATATCAAGCCTGATTTATGAGTTGACAGGATTTATATATGCGGATGCCATTGGCACGTTAGGATTGGTTTATTTCTCGATAAGTGAGGGAAAGGAAGCATTTGAAAAAGCAAAAGAGAAAAATTATTGCTGTGATGATTGTTCTTAATTAAAAACTGAGTTTAAATGACTGATGTAATAAATAAATGGAATCACTTTTGAAAATAATATCTTAGTTCCTAAAATAACCAACGTCTTGAAGTTTGACTCTAAAAAATCAAAAAAAACTATGAAAGTATTATTTATCGGAGGTACCGGCAACATCAGTTCTGCCTGTACTGAATTGGCCATTTCAAGGGGAATTGACCTTTATCATCTGAACAGGGGAAAAAGTGCCGGGATACGAAATGTACAGGGAATGAAAACAATCATTTCGGATATCCGTAATTATGAAGAAACAAAGAAAAGCCTCGAAGGACATACTTTTGATGCAGTTGTTGATTTTATTGCCTACATGCCAGAGCATATTGAAAATGATATCAGATTATTTTCAGGAATAACCAAGCAGTTTGTATTCATTAGTTCAGCATCTGTTTACCAGACTCCTCCTGAAAAACTGCCGGTGAGTGAAGAAACACCTTTGGAAAATCCTTACTGGGAGTATTCCAGAAATAAAATAGCCTGTGAGAGAGTACTGAAAGAAGCATATCAGGAGAACGGCTTTCCGTATACCATTATCCGACCTTCACATACCTACGATAAAACAATGATTCCGGTTATAGGAGGATATACGGTATTGCATAGAATGTTACAAGGTTTGCCGGTTATTGTTCCGGGTGATGGGACATCCATCTGGACACTCACGAATTCTAAGGATTTTGCAGTGGGTCTTGTCGGTCTGTTAGGAAAAACAGAATCTATCCACGAAGCATTCAATATTACTTCGGATGAATGGTTAACCTGGAATGGCATCTATTCGATCCTGGCAAAAGAATTGAATGTTATTCCCTGTATTGTACATATTCCTTCAAACATAATTGCCAGGTATAACCGTACCATCGGAGATGGATTGCTGGGTGACAAATCACACAGTATGATATTCGACAACAGCAAGATCCGGAAGTTGGTACCTGATTTCAATCCTGTCATACCATTCACCGAGGGAGCTAAGGAAATTGTGGCATGGTTTAATGAAAATACCAGGCAAAAAGAACCGGATAGTGAAATCAATCAGTTTATGGATAAAATCACACATGATTATTTACTGTTTGTTGAGCAAATAAAATAAAAAAATATCATTGGTCAGAATAATTAAATAGATAATATTATGGGAACAATAGCGCAACTTCTAATTGGACTTATAGCATTAGAACATTTCTATTTTTTATGGCTGGAGATGTTCGTCTGGGAGACGACAGGAAGAAAAGTTTTCAGTGAAGTATTACCGGAAAAGCTTTTTTTGCCAACAAAGGGTTTAGCTGCAAACCAGGGACTCTATAATGGTTTTTTAGCTGCCGGATTAATCTGGACATTCTTTATCTCGGATCCCTTATGGAAAACATATATTTCAATTTTCTTTTTAGGGTGTATTTTTATAGCAGGCATATATGGAGGAATTACAGTAACCAGGAAGATTTTCTTAGTACAGGCAATACCTGCAGTCATTGCAATTATATTTGTTTTGGCAAGTTAATAGTTTTTCCTAAATTGCACGATATTTGAACCAGAAGATTATAATTGGATCAGAGTCTATACTATCAAAAGCATCAATCATTTATAATAAACAATTCTATCCCCAAAATGAAAAAAACAGTTCTGTTCATCACCATTTTATGTATTTGTTTTAATCTAAGTTGTTATTCAAGGGGAGGATTTGGAGGATTTCATTCCTCCGGCCATAGTTTTCATTCATCCAGAACCAGCAGTCACAGCATGAACGGTAGATCAACAACCCATACTGTGGGCAGTTCCGCACATACCAATTCAGTAAGAAGTACCCATGGTATCGAAACAGGCTTTAACCATTCACCCAGACCTGTCACCTTTTACAGGAATAATCCAAGTTACAGGATGGTAAACAACCATTATTATCCTGTATATCATCGCAGTCCAAATTATTTGTTATGGTATTTCGTCATCATGAATCACAGGACCCACAGGAATGATACCATCAAAGCTAAATCGAAAGAAGAATTAGATAAAAAAGTAAAATCAGTAAGTACCGAATGGTAAGCAAATAATGCCTAATTGTTAGATTCTAATTGAGTAGAAATAATACTCAAATCTTAATCCTAAATCTCTACAGATTCTACTGATACCTTTGTCATTAAATTCAAGCAAAGGAAATGTATATTTTATTGAGATTTACTTGGGACAAACAAAAACCGAATGTTTACTGAAATATCTTAATCCTATTATTTATACTGCTTATATAAAGTTTTTCACTGATTGCTAACAACTGGCAGTTTATAAATATATATCTTTGCGAATCTATAATTTAGTTATTTTATACAGATTATTTTCCGGAAATTACAAATCGCAGATAATGAAAAGATTTTTATTCCCATTAATTCTATTGTTTTTAACCGGAATGATTAATTCGCAAAAGCGCGATTTAAATTACTATCTGGATCAAGCCACAGCAAACAGTCCTCTCATTCAGAAAAACAAAAACAACAGTAAAATTATTGAACTGGATTTCCAACAAACCCAACGCATCTTAAAAAATCCGGTTATCAACCTGGAATTCAACATCCTCTTTGCACCTATTATTACACACACAACCAGTTCCAACCGGTTAGACATTGTTTCAAACGGATCGGACAGTTATTCAGGTTACGATCTTGCTATAACCAATGGAGGACAATACCAGGCATTTCTAACCTTAAAACAACCTCTTAATCCGAAATCATCCCTGGATGCTTATTCAAGAAGATCGGAACTATCCAGGAAACAGAATGAAAATTCTACTACCATGACTATTCATGAGTTAGAGCAACTGGTAAGCTATCAATATCTGATTTGCTTAAAGTCGAAAGTTCAAAGAAAGAATGTAGAACGACAGATCAGTAACCTGGACGATCAGTTGAAAGTCATGCAAAAGCTTGTTGAAAATGCAGTCTTTAAACAAACCGACATTTTGTTGCTTGAAATCGAAAGGCAAAACCTGGAGATAGATACTAAATCATTCAACGATGACTATGCAGCCAATCTGTATGACATGAACCTGCTCTGCGGGATAAAAGATTCAACTAAAGTTGACATTCAGGAAATTGATATTCAACTGAAACCTGATATTGCTGCCAATTCACAATTTCTAACCTCTTACAAGCTTGACAGCCTGGGGATAGCATCTGACTTATCAATTACAGAGCTAAAATATAAACCTCAATTGAATTTATTTGCCAATGCCGGATTAAATGCCGTATACATTCCTGCATTTAACCGGCTGGGATTTAGTGCGGGACTCACATTCAGCTGGAATCTCTATGATGGAAACCAGCGGAAACTTGAAAAGGAAAAATCGAATGTGAATATCAATACACTCCAGTTTGAAAAAACACATTTTATGTCACAACTGGAAATCAACAAGAATAAAATCAAGAGCCAGATAAACTCATTGAACGAACGAACAATATTGATTGAAAACCAAATGAAAGAATATGATAAACTTTATACGGTTTATCAACACGAACTTACCCAGGGGTTGATTTCAGTTATGGATTTTAAAAACCTGCTGAAAGATATTACCGTTAAAAGGCAACAAAGTTTACTCCTAAAAATGGAAAAGCTAATGCTGATAAATTCATATAATTATTGGAATTACTAAAGGTATTAAAAAGCCCGGCGTAGTATTCTATTTAAAACATTTTATAGTATGCGACATATTACTTTAATATTTTCGATATTCGTAATGGGACTGGCATTGAATTCCTGCACAAAGAAAGAGGCAAAGGAAGAAGAGCAGACTCATATAGTTACTGTTAAAACATCACATGTCCAAATAGGAGAAATTGATAATAAGATTAGTTTTAACGGTAAGACTGTATATTTAAAAAAGAATCTGGTTGTTTCACCTATCTCGGGTTATGTAAGGAAGATGACTGTGAAATTCGGTGAGTCAGTAAAAAAAGGGCAACTGTTATTCGAGATACAAACAAAAGAAAACAAGGCATTAGAGAGTACAGATTCCGGCAATATGGGGATCATCAAAGTTTTTTCACCAACAAGTGGAGTAATAAGCACCTTGAATATTACGGCATCAGGTGCCTATGTCCTGGAAGGAGCTTCACTTTGTACTGTTGCCGAAAGTACTGAAGTGATGGTACAGTTAAATCTCCCGTTCGAATTTAATTCATTGGTTAAGGCAGGAACTACCTGCACCTTGATCCTGGGTGAAGACACCAAGTTTAACGGAACTGTCTACCAAATTCTTCCAACTGTTGATGAAGCGAACCAGACACAGCAAATCCTGATAAAACCACACACCAGCAAACAATTACCCGAGAATCTCAATCTGGCAGTTGAAATCCTTAAAACCAGACACAACAGGAGCTGCTTAATCCCCCGTGAGGCAATCATGACAAACGAAACCCAGACTATATTCTGGGTTATGAAGGTGGTCGATAACAAGTTGGCAATTAAAGTTCCCATAACAAAAGGGATTGAAAACGATAAAATGGTAGAAGCGTTGAATTCAGGCTTGACAAAGAATGATCAGGTCATTGTCGAAGGCGCTTATGGCTTAAATGACAGCACGGTGGTAAAGGTTATTAAATAAACTAATATGGAAAATATATTTGTCCGTTTTAAAAGCCCGATAACTGTAATCCTGTTACTCATTCTGATAGGTGGTGGATTCTCCTATCAGAGCATGAAAACATCCCTGTTCCCAAATGTTACCTTCCCGAAAATAAAAATCATTGCCCAGAACGGGGAACAACCTGTTGAGAAAATGATGGTGCAGGTAACAAAACCACTTGAAAATGCCATTAAAGGTGTAGACAACCTGCAATTGATCCGAAGTACAACCAGTTTAGGAAGTTGTGAAATATCCGCCTACATGAACTGGAATTCGGATATTGACCTTGACAAGCAACAGGTTGAATCGCAAATTACACAAATCAAGAATGATTTACCACCAGGTGTTCAGATTACAGTTGCGAAGATGAACCCTTCCATTTTACCGGTGATGGGATATTCACTTCAATCGGAGAACAAAAATCCGGTGGAACTTAAAATGATTGCCCAATATACTGTAAAACCTTATTTATCGCGGGTATTGGGAGTTGCGTCTGTTCAGGTAATTGGCGGAAAAGAAAAAGAGTACCGGATCATATTGGATGAACGGAAACTGAATACCCTAAAGATTAACCCGCTTGACATTCAAAAAATACTCCAGCAAACCGATTTCATTAAATCCACAGGCTTTACAGTGGATTATAACAGATTATATTTAACAGTAACAGATGCCACTCTTAAAAACATAGACCAACTTGAAAACTTAGTGATTTTTGATAACGGTATACGTAAAGTAAAAATAATTGATGTATCTTCCGTTCAAATAGCAGAACAGAATGAATATATCAGGATAAAAGCTGATGGTAAAAACGTACCGTTGATTGCAGTGGTCAAACAACCGAAAAGCAACCTGATTGATGTTGCCGGTGAGGTTTCTGTAAAAGTTGAGGAACTGAATAAAATATTGCCTAAAGGAGTTGTTTTAAAACCATACTACAACCAGGCAGAGTTTGTACATGGAAGTATCCGAAGCATTATCGATGTATTGTGGATTGGACTGGCATTGGCAATTATCGTTGTATTATTGTTTTTAAGATCCTATAAGGCAGGTTCGGTTTTGCTTTTGACTATTCCCCTGACATTGGCACTTACGTTTATCACTCTTAAATTTATAGGATTTGATTTTAATATCATGACCATTGGTGCTATTGCTGCCTCCATTGGTTTAATAATTGATGATGCTATTATCGTAGTTGAACAAATCCACAGGACACATGAAGAATTTCCGGATAAGAGACCAAAGGAATTAGTTGGCAAAGCCATCAGTTTTTTATTTCCTGCCATGGTCAGCTCTTCATTAAGCACCATTGTTATCCTGATACCATTTGAATTAATGTCGGGGGTGGCAGGAGCTTATTTCAAAATCCTGACCGAAACAATGGTTGTGACCCTGGTATGTTCGTTTGTTATTACCTGGCTTGGGTTGCCGGTTGTCTATTTGCTTTTATCCAAAGACAAAGGATTATCCGAATCAACAGAAACTCATTTGGTAAAACATCGTCCATGGATTGAAGTGTTCATTATACGTCCTTATATAAGCATTGCCTTTGTATTGGTTTTAATCCTGGGCCTGGTTCTCATGTTACCCAGATTACAAACCGGATTCTTACCTGAAATGGATGAAGGTTCCATTGTATTGGATTATAATTCCCCACCAGGAACTTCGCTCGAAGAAACTAACCGCATGTTGAATGAAGTAGACAAGATCCTGGAAACAACTCCGGAAGTAAAAACATATTCACGCAGAACGGGAACACAAATGGGTTTTTTCATTACGGAACCCAACCGGGGTGATTATCTGATTGAATTAAAAACAAAAAGAGATAAAAAAACAGAAGAAGTTTCGAATGACATTCGCATCCGGATTGAAAAAACATTGCCGGCACTGACTGTTGATTTCGGTCAGGTGATAACCGATATGCTGGGTGATTTGATGAGCAGTGTACAACCTGTAGAAATAAAAATATTCGGTGATAATAATCAGAAATTGCAGGCTTTATCGAAACAAGTAGCCGATAGCATTAAAACTATACAGGGAACAGCTGATATTTTTGATGGAATCATAGTAGCCGGTCCCATGTTGAAGATTTTACCGAAAGAAGAAAAGCTTAAGCAGTTCGGACTTAATCCATCGGATTTACAATCACAAATGGAAACCTATATTTCAGGAGTGGTAATTGGTTCTATTCCTGAGAAAGAACAATTAACTGATATACGGATGATCTTTCCACAGAATAATAAAACGCCTATTGAGAAAATGAAAGATGCCAAAGTATGCACTTCAACGGGCGATTACATTCCGGTCAGTGAAATGGCTGATTTTAATATCCTGAGTGGTGTTACCGAAATCGAACGCGAAAACCTGCAAACCATGGGCGTGGTTACTGCAAGGCTTAACAACCGGGATTTAGGCAGTGTAATGTCTGACATTAAAAATAAATTATCCCAAATCAGCCTGCCTCCCTCCTACCAGATAGAATATGGAGGATCGTATGCCGAACAACAAAAATCATTTGCCGAATTGCTTAAAATATTGCTAATAGCAGCCTTACTGGTTTTCTCTGTTGTGTTGTTTATGTTCAAAGATCTCAAACTATCCTTGATAGTAATTTTTGTAAGTTCGTTGGGAGTGGTCGGAGGTGTAGCAGCTTTATTCCTGACAGATACCCCCTTGAATGTAGGCAGTTACACAGGGTTAATAATGATTGTTGGTATTATCGGGGAGAATTGTATCTTTACCATTCAACAATTTTTATTCGAATTGAAGAACACTACTGTCAACCATGCGTTAGTATTTGCAATATCGGCACGTTTAAGGCCTAAATTAATGACTGCCTCCGGAGCTATTGTCGCTTTAATACCATTGGCATTAGGAATAGGGTCCGGAGCTCAAATGCATCAATCTTTGGCCATTGCAGTGATAGGGGGATTAATCATTGCTTTACCGCTATTATTAATAGTATTACCAAGTTTACTCAAATTAATCATTAAAAAACAATCAATATCCATCGAATAATTCCTTTCAAACTAATCAGTTCAGAATAAAGTCTAACTTTCTAAATTAGTCAAAATTATGAAAGCACTAAAAATTATTCTTTATGTAATTGTCAGTCTGCTAATGATTACGTTAATTATTTATGCCAACTACAATGGCTTTTCAAATGTCAGCGTTAAAATAAAAAAAGAAGGTGGCGAACACTTGCTATTTCGTGAGATTACGGGTCCTTACAGTCAAACAGGCGTTGAACTTAGTAAAGTTAAGTACGATTTAAAAAGCCAGTTTAAGATTGAAACTGCGAAAGACTTTGGAATGTATTTTGATAATCCTCAAAAAGTGGAAAAGAGCAAACTCCGATCGGAAGTGGGTTGTATTCTAGAGAATGCAGATACCACGCAGATATTTTGGTTAAAGTCTAAGTTTGAAATTAAGGTATTACCTATTAAAAATTATATTACAGCTGAATTTCCTTATAAAGGCAAAATGTCAATTATGATAGGCCTCATGAAGGTGTATCCAGCTTTAATGAAATTTGTAACGGCAAATGGATATTCCGAAAAAGGGCCGATCATGGAAATTTATGACCTGCCGAATAATAAAATTCTATATTTGAAAGAAGCTGTTAAAAATGTGAAGTAACTGTATTTGGGTAGCAGGAACCCTATTTTATCAATAAACACACAAAATCAGTCAAAAATAACACAAATACTAGTGTGGTTTATAGTATTTTTGGATACTGAAATTTTCATTAAATAGCAATCTATAAATTCAAAAACACTCATAACCAATGAAAACAAAATTCTTGATTCCTGCTCTGCTTTTATGCTCGGGAATAATAGGTGCAGAAAGCATGAATCTGAAAGTATCTAATCCCAACAAAGCCGGAATTAATAATGCTCCGGTTGTAGTATCGTTGGATAAGTACAAAACCATTCCAACAAATAAACGTGCTGAACTGGCTGTATTTGTGGAAGGAAAGCAAATCAGCAGCCAACTGGATGATTTAAATAAAGACGGAGTTCCTGATGAACTTGTATTTTTACTTGACTTGAAAGCAAACCAGACACTTCCTGTTATCATTAAAACAATTCCTGCCAGCCAACGTAAGAACTTCCCGGCTGAAGTATATGCCGACATGATTTCAAAAACCAAAGATGGTAAACAGGAATTTGTCAGGGAAATTTCTTCTACTAAAAATGATATGTACAACAAGATGCATCATCATGGGGTAGCTTTCGAATCGGCACTTATTGCTTATCGCATTTATTTTGATATTAAAAGTACTATTGATGTGTATGCAAAAAAGAAACAACAGCTGGAACTTGCAACAACCGAGTGGTATCCAACTGACGAACAAGCAGCTGCAGGCTATGGAGACGATGTTTTGCGTGTATTCAATACTGTAGGTGTTGGATCAGTAAAAGGTTGGGACGGAACAAAAGCTACACATATCGATAAATTTGACAAACGTACCCAACGTATTGTAGCTTCCGGAAATCTTAGGACTGTAGTGGAAAGTGAAGTGGAAGGCTGGCAGTATGAAGGAAAGAAAATAAACATGACAGTGCGTTATATCCTGTATGCCCGTCACCGTGATGCTATTGCTGAAGTTCGCGCTTCCGAAGATATTGCCAACCTGGCAACAGGTGTTCAAACTATTGCAGGAGGTCCTACAATGACTGGTCAAAAAGGATTAGTAGGTTCATGGGGTACCGATTATCCTGTGACAGATACCATTAAATATGAAAAACAAACCTGTGGATTGGGTGTTTATGTTCCCAAAGTAATTGCCAGACAGCAAGTAACCGAAGGATTGAATAACCTGATATTAATGTCTTACCATAAAGGGGATATTCTTCGTTTCTACTTCACGGCAGCAGCATTAAAAGAAGAAAAGAAACCATTCAATTCCTCCGAACAATTCTTTGCTTACCTCAAACAATGGGCAACTAAATTGGAGCCGGTTGTAGTAAAATAAGTAATAATCTAATTTAACTGATTATCTTAAAGCAATATAATCTAAAAAGTCCTGAAATATGTTTACAAATTCGTAAACACATTTCAGGACTTGTCTGTTATTCTAATATTTCAAATGATATAGTCGTTCAGAAACAATTAAATATTAACCGATAAAAGTTCATCTCCCAGTTTGTGTAAACCATCTTCTATCCTTTTACGTTGGGCAGGACGAGGTTTGCGCATTCCTGAAGCATAATGCGCCATAGTTGTCTCTCATTAATACCCGTAATGCGGGACAATGCAGCTTTTGTAAATATATCGCTATATGCATTCAACAATGCCTCAGTGGAAAGTTTAAACTCCAATTCATAGTCACCTTTAAAAACCTCGGGTATGGACTCGTTATCTGCCAGACTGCTTTCAACGTGAAATTTAATGGCTTCTTTGATATTCTTTTTCATTTCTTCCAAAGTACCAGCCGTACTCACACAACCCAATAAAATAGGGGCATGTGCACTGTAATTATTGCCGGTATAATAAATATCTACATTTACTTTTTCCATGACTAAATATCTATCTTCAAAGATAGTAATAAAACGAACTATATATTTCCTTTTAATTTTATTTAAGCCCTACATATCCATTCCAGGCATACTACTTACTTTCTTATTTTCAGGTTGACTACGATTCATCATACTTGGTTTTCCGGCCAGTTGTGCAGCTGCATCCACACTAAAAGTACCATCAGTAACAATTTCTTCCCCTTCACTTAGGCCACTTTCCACAACATAACTGTTGCCAAGCATAGGTCCCAGTTCAATTTCACGGATCTTGAAATTAATTTCAGTTGATTCAGGTTGCTTAACATAGACTATGGATCGTTTTCCTGTCCACAATACCGCAGAGCGTGGTATAACGAGCTTATCCCTGAATTCATTCAGGTTGGAGCGAACCAATCCGGTGGCATACATTTCAGGTTTAAGTTTGGCTCCCGAATTATTCACCTCCACACGTACTTTTGCAACCCTGTTGACAGGATCAATGACAGGATCAATAAATTTGATATTCGCTGTAAAGTTCTGTCCCGGCAATGCCTGAATGGTAAATGAAATGTTGTTACCTACTTTGAGGAATGGCAAATCGCTTTCATAGGCATCAAAAAGGACCCAAACACTCGAAAGGTTCGCTACATCAAACAACACACTACCTTCGGAAACATGATCACCGGTAGCAACACGCTTGGCAGTTACAATTCCCGAAGTATTTGAGTATACTTCAAAATTCATTTTTACCCTGCCTGAACTTTCAATTTGGGCAATCTGCTTTTCAGTTAACATCCATTGCATCAGCTTTTCTTTGCTGGCTTCATAAATCTCGGGTTGCGATTGTTTGCTTTTTGCCGCCTCAAGCAGCTCCTGTTGTGCAGTGATTAGATCAGGGGAGTAAATCATTGCCAGTAACTGACCTTGGTGAACCGCTTCACCGGTGAAATTTACAAACAGTTTTTCAATCCGTCCACTTACATGGGCAACCTGATTTTGCAACAAGCGTTCATCAGCCTGCACCTTTCCATATAATCGGACTTCCTTAACCGGTTGTTGATGACTGACAATGGAAGTAGCGACATTGGCCAGTTCCATAGCCTCCTTCGAAAAGTAAACTGCATCTGAATCTATTTTTACACTGCTATTTTGATTCAACAGAATCAATTCCATGGCACAGATTGGACATTTACCGGGATGATCCAACCTGATCTGGGGATGCATGGCACACGTCCAGATCTCTTTCTTACTTATTTTATCGGAATGAATAGGTTCTTCTTTTTTCCCGTTCGATGAATGGAAGAATAACCATCCCAGCAATAGTCCTGCTAAGATTAACAGTCCACTGCGAATATACATATTTGAAAATATCTTTTTCATATTATAATTTTTATTACCCCCAACCCCTAAAGGGGAGTTAAGAGTTCGTATTTTATTTAAATCTATCAGATCTATGAAACAACGTCTGACACCCCATGTAGGAGCCTCGGGTTTCTTAATCCCCTTTAGGGGGAAGGGGGTCAATCAATCGTTTCATCCAGGCCTCTGCCTTATTAAAATCACTCACTGCTTCCACCTTCTTAAACTCATAATCAAACAATTGTTGTCGTACACGTAATAATTCAGTCAGATTTGAACTGGACGATGAGAAGGATTTAATCAATATATCCAGTGTCTTTTGTGCCAGCTTACTTTGGTTCTCATACAATTTCATTCGCCGTTGGGCATCATTGTACAATTGCAATGCTTCGTAATATTCAGTTTGCAACCCATTGGCAGTTGCCTGGTAGTTCTGTTCCGAAGCCTTTTTCAAATAAGCTGATTCCGATTGCATGGCTTTGTATTTGTTCCTGTAAACCGGCAAAGTCAAAACTAACATAGGCATGATCATATCCTTTCCGTTCATGGGTGACGAGGACATTTCACTCTTATTGATAACAGTATAATTCAGCCCCAGTCCAATCATTGGCAAACCCATTTTGTTTTGCATTTTCTTTCGGGCCTCCAACGATTGTTGTTCATACCGGTACATCCATAACATTGGATTACTTTGAAACATGGAATCGTTGACCGACAAATACGTAATGTCAAGTTGTTCGGTTGGTAAGATTTCAACCTCCATAACCTGAGTCTTCTGATTGCGGTTTAACATGCTATTAAAACGAGCTACAAGTACCTGTTCTTCATTTTTTAGGGAAGCGATGTTATTCTCCAAATCTCCCTTTTCTATTTGAATCTGATAGACATCCGATAAACCGGTTCCACCCGAAACAGACCCCATAGGTGCTGAAGGAGCAGAACTGGTAACCTGTGCTGTAGATTCGTTTGATTTTCCACCCATGGTATTCATGCCTGACGAACCTGAATTTGCTACCGCTGAGCTGATGCCAGACATCCTGCCTGGTGATGAAGGTGTACTTCCGTTTATGGAACCTGATTTATATTTTACCAACGTTAATCGTTCAATCGTTTTCAACAGATCAATATTCTTTTCAGAAATCCGGATATTCTGGCGTACCTTGTACAAATCAAACCAGGTTCGTTGCACATCATAATATACCTGTAACTTGGCATCCCGGAATGTTTCAAATTTTGCTTTTGCCATCAGGCTCATTTCATCCTTTGCATTCTTTATCACGCCAAACCATGGAAACATCTGCATCAGTTTGATATCGGCCACCTGATTGCCGCTTATCAATTCCATTGGACTCAGGAAAACCCCCAGTTCTAATTGAGGATCAGGCAAACTTCCCACCTGTGGAACTTTCTGCAGCGAAGCCTGATATTCATTATACCGTTGCAAAACAGTAGGGTTATTTTTAGCTGCTGTTTCCAGATAATAAGTAAGTGAATCGGATTGCTGGCTATATCCTGCTACTGAACAGGTCAACAGGATAAATTGAAGCAGTATCTTTCTTAAATTAAATATTTTCATACTCATTCTGCATTAATTGTTAGTTGAACCGCCTTTTTATTTTCACGGGTTACAGCATTCTCCCTCCACATTGCCTGAAAGAGAGGAACCACAAATATGGTCATCACCTGAATAATCATCCCGCCAAAAGTAGGGATTGCCATCGGCACCATAATATCAGCCCCTTTTCCGGTGGATGTAAGGACCGGTAATAAGGCAATGACAGCAACTGCAGTGGTCATCATGGCCGGCCTGACACGTTTCTTCCCTGCCGAAATGACTGCTTCGCGCACTTCATGTACTGTTGAAGGTTTCTTTTCTTCAAACACCTGATGAATATAGGTTCCCATGATTACTCCATCGTTGGTAGCAATTCCAAAGAGTGCAATAAATCCCACCCATACCGCTACACTCAAATTTATGGGATGCATCTGGAACATATCACGGAGGTTCATTCCCGCAACAGAGAAGTTCAGGAACCAATCCTGGCCATAGAGCCACAGCATGATAAATCCTCCTGCAAATGCCACGAAAACACCTGAGAAATGGATAAATGAGGCTGTCACCGTCTTGAACTGGAAGTACAACAATAGCAGAATTAGCAACAAGCTGATTGGAATAACAACGGCCAATCTTTCAGTAGCCCTGATTTCATTTTCGTAATTCCCTGCAAACTTATAGGTAACTCCTGCCGGGATCTTCAATTCTCCCGAATCAAGTTTCTTTTGTAACAAAGCACCTGCTTCGTTCACAACATCAACTTCAGCCTTGCTTTCTATCTTGTCAAAGATCACATACCCCACCAGGAATGTATTTTCTGTTTTGATCATCTGGGCTCCACGGGTATAATTGATATCCGCAATTTCGCCTAACGGGATTTGTGTACCATTCCCCGAAGGAATCAGGATTCTTTTGATATCATCCGGATTGTCCCTCAACTCACGGGCATACCGCACCCGCATTGGGAATCGTTCCCGGCCTTCCACCGAGGTACTTAATGACATCCCTCCCATGGCTACCTGCAGTACTTCCTGCACATCGCTGACAGTCATACCATAACGTGCCATTGCTTCCCGGTTTAGTTTAATCTCGAGATAGGGTGCTCCTACTGCCCTGTCGTAAAATACCGACGAAGCTTTAATCGATGGATCACTCTTCAGGGCCTTTTCAAATTGCATGCCTGCCTTCTCTATCGTTTCCAGGTCGGTCCCATATACTTTCAGTCCCATGGGTGCACGCATTCCGGTAGAAAGCATGACCAGCCTTGTTTCAATAGGTTGCAGCTTAGGTGCTGAAGTCAATCCGGGAATATCGGTTACTTTTACAATTTCATTCCAGATATCATTCGGCCTTTTAATCTGCGGCCTCCATTGACGAAAATACTCCCCATGGCTGTCTGTGATCAGGCTGTCCGAAGGAATGGCCCTGAATTTGGCAGTGCCGGGATTATATTTTGTACCGTTTTTTAACAGGTAATTTCCATCATGATCCACCTTGAATCGTTCCCTGTGCCCATCTTCATCCAGAATATATTCAGGACGATAATTGATGGTATTTTCGAACATTTGTACCGGTGCTGGGTCTAAGGCTGAATTGACACGGCCCCATTTCCCAACGGCCACTTCCACTTCGGGTATGGTGGTAAGTCGTTTATCCAGGGTTTCAATATACTGCAAATTCTTTTCAATGCTCGAATGCGGCATGCTGGTGGGCATCAACAAATAAGATCCTTCATTCAGCGAAGGCATAAATTCTTTGCCAATTCCCGGGAAAGCCCGTGCAGGTCCATGTACCCCAACTTTTTCGACCCCTGTAGCTACAAATCCAAATGTTTTATCAAATCCCTGCCATACCAAAAATCCAAAGAATAAGGTAAATGCAGGAAGTATCAGGAATTTCCATTTGTGGATCAATGCCCATCGAAGTATTGGCTCGTAATAATGAACCATGGTCATCAAAGCACCCAAAATCACTGTTACAATTCCGGTCACAAACAGGAAGTTCACCAGCGTGCTGTTATGCGCCCCCAATGGCAGCCATTCGATGGATAAATAATACACTGCCACCAACACGGTGATGGCAATATTTATATAATTCGGATATTCCTTGTATTTTTCAGGCCATCGATCATCCTGCAGGTTGTTTATTCCTACCGCAATTAAAGCCAATGCAGGCCAAACTTGCCATACTATTATAAATATGATTCCGGCAATGATCAAACTACCATTGAAATATTTGCGTACTTTTTTTGTATCAATACGGATATCGAAGAGAATATGCACTAACGTAGGCAGCACCACTATCCCCAGGATAAAAGCAGATAACAAGGCAAAAGTTTTGGTAAAAGCCAATGGGTGAAACAGCTTTCCTTCGGCAGCTTCCATGGCAAATACAGGCAGGAAGCTGACAATAGTAGTAGCAATGGAAGTTACCACGGCAGCCCTGACTTCGGTGGTTGCCAGATAGATGACATTCATCAGTTCTTTGCCCCGGATGCCTTTGTTTTCAGGCATTTCCAAATGGCGGAGTATATTCTCCACATCCACAATCCCGATATCCACCATCACCCCAATGGCAATGGCAATTCCCGAAAGGGCTACTATGTTGGCATCCACATGAAAGAAATGCATCAGGATAAAGGTCATCAATACTCCCAAGGGCAATAATCCGGCAACAATAACCGATGCACGAAGATTCAACACCAGTACGATGATAACGATGATACTGATCAGAATCTCATGCGATAATGCCGATTCAAGGGTTCCTACAGTTTCTTTAATCAGTCCGGTACGGTCATAGAATGGTACAACTGTAACTTTTGAAATGCTGCCATCAGGCAATTTCTTTTGTGGCAATCCTGCTTCTATCTCTTTTATTTTTGCTTTTACATTCCCGATAACCTCCATGGGGTTGGAACCATACCGTGCAACCACTACGGCACCAACTGCTTCAGCACCGGCTTTATCAAGTCCACCACGGCGGGTTGCAGGTCCAAACGAAGTATGTGCAACATCCTTTATCCTGACCGGTATATTATTACGAACTGATACAACTGAATTCTCCAGGTCTTCCAGGCTCTTTACATAACCCAGTCCCCGGATAATGTATTCCACATTATTCAGTTCCACAGTTTCAGCACCAATATCCAGGTTACTTTTACGCACGGCATTCATTACGTCCATGACGGATACATTGAATGCTTTCAATGCTTCCGGATTGACATCCACCTGATATTCCTTCGTGAATCCTCCCACTGAGGCTACTTCCGAAACACCTTCGGCAGCCGACAGGCTGTACTTGACATAGAAATCCTGAATGGTTCTCAATTCCTGTGGATTCCAGCCTCCATTGGGCTTCCCTGTCTTTGGGTCCCGTCCTTCGAGTGTATACCAGTATATCTGGCCCAATGCGGTTGCATCAGGTCCTAATGAGGGTTGTACTCCCTGGGGCAAGGTCCCGTTAGGCAATGAATTGAGCTTTTCAAGTATCCTGGACCGGCTCCAATAAAACTCTATGTTATCTTTGAAAATAATATAGATAAACGACATGCCGAACATGGACGTACTGCGGATAGTTTTCACTCCCGGAATACCCAGTAAGGCGGATGTAAGAGGATAACTGATCTGATCCTGTATGTCCTTGGGCGAGCGTCCCATCCATTCGGTGGATACAATCTGCTGATTGTCGCCAATATCCGGGATAGCATCCACCGGAATCGGATCACGGGGAATAATCCCCGTTTTCCAATTGAAAGGTGAGTAGGCTATTCCCATCACCAGAAAGGCAATCAGGAATATGAAGGTTATCAACCTATGTTCGAGAAAATATTTGACTAATCGATTAAACATAAATCTAATTTGCTATTATTTAAATTGACCAATGAACGAATGCATACTCCTTTTATCAGAACATTTGTTTATGAAATCATTATAACTATTCATTACATATTCATCATTCCACAACCCTGCATCATTTTACACTTTTTCTTAGTACCATTTTCCTTTTTTACCAGGTCCATGCCACATTTTGGACATTTACCGGGTTTATCGGATATTACTTCAGGATGCATTGGACAGGTATATTCAACTTTAGCCACCTCTTTTTTTACCAGATCCATGCCGCATTCAGGACATTTACCGGGATTATCCGAGATAATTTCAGGATGCATGGAACAGGTGTAAACTACTTTCGTTGCTTGTGCTTCTTTTTTCACCAGGTCCATGCCGCATTTGGGGCATTCTCCAGGTTTACCGGAAATGACTTCCGGATGCATAGGACAGGTATATTCCACTTTCTTGGGTTGGTCCTGATTCGAACTATTTATACCTGAAGTAGTAATAAAAACTGTAAGGATTACCAGTGCTGAAATAATTATTTTATTTTTCATACCCGTAAATTATTAATTATAAATCGCGTTATGATACGTCTGATGCTGAATATGAAGTCTCATCATATTCCGGTAATACCCTCCAACAGTGGCTGTATCACTCATCATTTGATAATAACCTGTTGATCCGTTATTCATCATGCTTCCCTGCATCATGCCATTTCCGGAAGTATAATGCTGCATCATAATGCCGTTTTTATACATGTCATCACCAAACATGTTGTAATGGATCGTAAACATTGAATCATTCTTATGATACAATTTATCGTATTTGATACAATAAAGATTATTGTGATGAACCTTAACTGTATCATAAACCATTTTCAATGTATCATTATAGGCACTTGTAAGAGTTAAACTACTTTGGATCTTAGCTTTTTCAGCATCAATTTGGGCATTATCCGCATTGCTGTTATTATTGGTGCAACCGGTGAATACCATTAGCAGGGTAAAAAGACCTGCCAGAAAACCATTATTTTTTTTCATTTTTCTTATTATATAGTATGGAAACAGAAATAGAATGAATCAGGACAAATATTTTTGTCCTGATTCATTCCTGATTTTATCTGTATTTGCAGCAACCTGGCAATGCATTGTATGCTTTATCGGTAGCTTTATATTTCGGTGTATCATGGCCAACTGCAGCCAGGCTCTTTTGAATATCATCCATTTTAACTTTTGAAGGATTATAAACGATAGTAAGCATTTTGGTTTTATCACTCCATACCGCTTTGGTTACTCCATCCACTTTGGCAGTTTTTTCAATACGTGCTTTACATGATTCACATTTACCCGACACCTTGATGGTTTCAGTCTTGGTCATGGCCATGGTTGAATGATCTTTTGTTTGAGCTGATACGGTGGTGCTCATAGCGATAGCTAAAATAGCTACAAATAATAATTTTAATGTTTTCATTTTTTTTGAATTTTTAATGTGACCTCAAGCTCCATGTTGGGCTTAAAGTCTGGGTTTAAATATAAAATAATTGATGGTTTATCCCTGTCAGAGGCTTACAATGATTACAGGTTGGAGCTATCTATTGATAATATTCAATAGGTTTTAATACAACAACTGGTGCCTTATAAACGAAATACAGGGGTTTGTTGGATACGACGATCCATTAGCAAAACAAAGTTCAGCTAAAAGGGGAAAAGGAAGAATTAGTCAAATCAGGAATACACAGATGTCGGGTAGTTTGACAGCACTGGCAAGGAATTGACCCGGTGGCTGGACATTTGTGTTGGTTGAATGGTTGGTATTTAAAAATTGAATATTAAGAGTAGTAGGAATATAAAATACCTGCAAAAGTTGATTTACAGGAGGGTTAAGCTGGGTAGTGGATGGATTATAATTGTTATCTAAGGCATAAAAAGACATTTCGTCCTTGCAGCAGTTTTCAGCCTCAATAGTTTTGTTTACAGAATTTACAGGTTTTACCATCTCCATTCCACATCCGGCTTTTTCATCCAGTACCGACCATTTTACGGCAGCTAATTCTCCCCCACAAAAATGGGATGCTATGGACAGATGCATACCCGAAAGTAAGATCATCCCTGCAAATAATATGGAGAATAGTTTTTTCATTCGTTACTGAAACAAAACTGTGTGTGAAAAGTTTTGGCAAATATAGGGGATTTTTTTAGTCAACACCATCATTGCGATGTTAATTTAATACAATTACAATAAAGTTCTAATGATTACCTGTTTGGTTTTCCTGTTTTTTGAAGGTGATTTTACTGAAATGGAACGACTGTTTATGTTTTCATGGAATGGACACTCTAATTGTTAATAAATAGGATATAATCTTTATTTACAGATTTGCAGCATATGTATTTTCAATACATATCGCCTTTAAACAGCACTTTGATATCTGTTTCAATAGCCGGATGATACAATTCCCGCAATTCTTTTTCAATCAACAGTCTTCCTTCCTGTTCTAAAAAAGGGGTATAGCGAACAAAAATTGTCAATTCACCGTTGCATTTTTTTATCCAGGCACCTTTTTTCTCATGGTTTTCAATCCTGGTCCTCATTCTGGTACTTTCTCCGACATCCAATAAAAAGAATTCACGGTCTACCATGCAAATGATGGCATAGACTCCCGGTTTATCCTTGAGCTTATCAATTGAAGGAAAAGGTCCTTCAAATGTATACTTTCCTAAATGTATTGCCATAGCTTATTTATCTAATATTTTAAATTTCTGTACTAATTTTCCCGAAACGATTCTTTCACCGATCCTTGCCGTGGATTTCAGGTTCCCTAATGAATGGGCCTCATCAGAATGACATCACATTGACCTGTGGTTTCAAATATTCAATTTCTTTCTATTCAGCCATTTTATGTCCTTAAAAAATATTAAGGGCATAATGTCGGGATCCACCCACCGGGAAGATTCCCCACTCATGTTTATTTGCCCCTGAATTTTCATTTTTCTTTGAATCGATGCGTTATTTCCGAAAGTAACCGGGTTAAGATAAACCCATTCTACTATTTAACCAGTTTTTTAGGTCTTTGTTCATTCCGATCTAAAATTCATGCAAGGATTAAAGACAGGAAATACTTTTTAAGAATGCTGTTAATATCATTTTAGCCCCGAACCAAATAAGTCTGGATTTGTTTATTCCTAAAATTCAGAAACATATGAACGAGTTACGATCCATAGAAAAAGTCATGGCGCCTCCCGCCCCGCATTGGGTAGGTAATGCCTTCAGGGTACATAATTTCTTTCCCGGAAACCTGGACATGAAACGTATGAGTCCCTTTTTCCTGCTCGATTACGGAGCAAAAATTGAATTTCCTCCTTCCAATATTCCCCGGGGTGTGGGGGTGCATCCCCATCGCGGTTTCGAAACAGTTACAATTGCTTATCACGGCAAGGTGGCTCATCACGATAGTGCCGGCCACAGTGGGGTCATCGGTGAAGGGGATGTCCAGTGGATGACAGCTGCTTCAGGAATCCTGCACAAGGAATATCACGAAGAAGAATGGAGTAAGAAAGGAGGCCTGGCCCAAATGGCGCAGATATGGGTCAATCTCCCTGCTAAATACAAAATGAGTGAACCGAAATATCAGCCTTTAAAACACTCCGATTTTAACCGGTTTGTTTTCCCGGATAAGACTGCCGAAGTGGAAGTGATAGCCGGGAACTTTAAGGATACAAAGGGAATTGCTTCAACATTTACTCCCATTGAAATGTACAATGCCTACCTGAAAAAAGGTGCTTCTGTTCTGTTTTCATTTCCAAAGGAATACAACACCGGCTTCCTGATCATTGAAGGCACTGTGATGGTAAATGATAAAACTGTTCCTGCCGATCATTTTGTGTTATTTGCCAACGATGGCACCGATATACAGCTTTCATCGGGCGAAAATGCAGTAGTGTTGGTTTTAAGCGGAGAACCGATTAATGAACCGATTGTTTCCTACGGACCTTTTGTAATGAACACCAAGCAGGAAATCCTGCAAGCATATGAAGACCTGGATAAAGGCAAGTTTGGTTTCCTGGAATAAGAATAATCAACTTCCCGAAACAAATTAAGGGTTTTATTTTTATCTTTTTCAGATATTAATGCTGAAAAATTTAATACCGATTTGAACGTAGATATTCACTTTCAAGGTGGATCTTCACGTTCCTTTCGTATTATTTTGAAAGAGGCATTGAATCAGGCTAAGTTTTTAGTACATATTTAATTTTATAAACTTCGAATCTGCAGGTTAATACAACTTACAATCAACAAATCAGCAAATTCTTCAAATAACTTATTGTAGTTTTGACACTTTTGATTATATTTGCGTCAAAATTCAATCTATGTCAGAATACACCTCTCCCCGACTCCATGTTGTTGATGCCCTGCGCGGATTTGCCATTCTTTCCATTATGCTGTTGCATAACATCGAGCACTTTGATTTTTATTTTAAGCCCACCACGTTGCCTGCCTGGATGCCAGCCATTGACAAGGGAATCTGGGATACACTCTTTTTCCTGTTTGGCGGTAAATCGTACGCAATCTTCGCCCTGTTATTCGGACTCACCTTCTTTATTCAATCGAATAACCAGGAACAGAAAGGAAAGGATTTCCGCCTTCGGTTTGCGTGGCGGTTGTTGCTGTTACTCGGTTTCGGGATAATCAATTCTGCATTTTACGAGGGCGATATCCTCACCATTTATGCCCTGATAGGTTTCACTCTCATTCCGGTTGCCAGATTAAGCAACAGGGTTGTTTTTATAATTGCCATCATCCTGATGCTTCAACCCTGGGAATGGTTGAATGTCCTGAGTGGATTGCAACATCCTGGACTTAAAATGGCAAACCCGGCCTCCTGGGCTTATTTTGACAAATTAAGCAGTTACATACCCGGCGATTCACTCGTAAAAACATGGATTGGCAACCTGACAAACGGCAAACCGGCGGTACTGTTCTGGACCTGGGAAGCAGGACGTGTTTTTCAAACTGCTGCGTTGTTTATGTTTGGAATGCTGGCCGGAAGAACAAAACTTTTTGTACAGTCTGTTTCCGGTAACCGTTTTTGGGTCCGGACACTATTAATTGCAATCCTTGCCTTTATTCCATTGTTCCTGTTGAAAAATAACCTGCCTTTGTGGATCCAGAGCGAAGCTATCCGGCGTCCGTTGGTTACCATCATCACTTCCTGGTCGAATATGGCTTTTATGCTCATGCTGGTTTCGGGCTTTGTGCTGGCTTATTGGAAACTTTCGGGTGGCTTTCTCAATATCCTGACCCCGTTTGGCAAAATGAGCCTGTCCAACTACATGATGCAATCCATCTTAGGTTCAGTCATTTATTACGGGTTTGGATTTGGGTTGTACAAATATACCGGGGCGCTTTACTGCCTGTTCATTGGACTTGCCCTGGCAACTTTCCAGTGGTTCTTCTGTAACTGGTGGCTCAAAACGCATAAGTATGGTCCCCTGGAAGGAATCTGGCACCGGCTGACCTGGATTCGCTCCTGACTCTTTTAGTTGAATACAGGATAAATAACCCAATTGATTTTAATTCAATTGGGTTTTTTAGTTCCATTCATTCCACTTGCTTATCATAAAAAAATAACCTCAACAAGTACTAAAATTCTCAACTTAAATATTGCTTTCAATTATCTTTTTGAATTTTATATTTTAAACAAAACAGCTTTAGTTGCAAAAATCCACGGAACAGATTTTAAATTATAAAATGGATAGCACTATCTGGTATAAATCATATCACCAGGATATCGCCATGATGTCGCTGACAAACATTAAATAACAAAATAGTAATCCAGTAATAATCCATATATAATCCATCTTTATATAAGTATGGATTATATATGGATCAAATATGGATTATATATGGATTATATATGGATTATCAGCGACATCATGGTGACATCATGAAGACATCAATACATTTGTTTTAAGGCAGGATGACACTGACCAAATCATTCAGTTGGAAAATTTACTACTCGAATGAAAGTTCTCACAAAAATCAAACCAAGAACTGCTGCTGTAACAGAAAAAAAATAAAGAGGAACTGTAACAATCCATTATTTCTGTTACTTACGGCTTGTTTGCTGAACTTTTTATAAGAAAATTTGTTTGTTTAACAAATAGAATTGAGCTAAAAAGGTAGAAATAGTTATTTATTATTACATTTGCATAGGAAATAATTACAAATTGATTAAAAATACAGAGATTATGGCTTTTGATGAAGATATGATTCAGCGCATTTATGCTTCCCTTCCGGAAAAAATTGGTCAGATTAAGAAAAAATTACAACGTCCGCTAACCCTTACCGAGAAAATCCTGTACGCTCACCTGCATGCAGATGAGCCGTTGGAAAGTTATACAAGGGGTGTTGACTATGTGAATTTTACCCCTGACAGGGTTGCCATGCAGGATGCAACTGCCCAAATGGCGTTGTTGCAGTTAATGAATTCTGGTCGTAAAACGGTAGCAGTGCCAACCACAGTGCATTGTGACCACCTGATACAGGCCTACATCTCTGCAAAGCCCGATTTGGAGACAGCTGTCGTGACCAATCGGGAAGTATTCGACTTTCTGAGCAATGTATCCAATAAATTTGGCATCGGCTTCTGGAAACCGGGGGCAGGGATCATACACCAGGTAGTTCTGGAGAATTATGCATTTCCGGGTGGAATGATGATTGGCACCGATTCGCATACACCGAATGCAGGTGGATTGGGGATGGTGGCTATTGGCGTCGGGGGTGCGGATGCAGTGGATGTCATGGCAGGCATGCCCTGGGAACTGAAAATGCCGAAAATAATCGGGGTCAAGCTTACCGGCAGGTTATCGGGTTGGGCATCACCAAAAGATATTATTTTGAAACTGGCAGGGATACTCACCGTGAAGGGAGGAACCAATGCCGTAATTGAATACTTCGGGGAAGGTACATCGTCGATATCAGCAACCGGAAAAGGAACTATTTGCAACATGGGGGCCGAAGTCGGAGCAACGACTTCCCTGTTCCCATTTGACAAAAAGTCAGCTGATTACCTGATAGCTACAGGTCGTGCTTCTGTTGCCAACGCAGCCAATGCCGTTATAGAGCATTTGCAACCGGACCCGGAAGTAGTAGCCCGTCCGGAAGAATACTACGACAGTATTATTGAAATCAACCTGAGCGAGTTAGAACCTTATATAAACGGTCCGTTTACACCGGATGCCGCCTATACATTGACTGAATTTGGCAAAGCCGTAAAAGAAAAAGGCTATCCGCAAGTACTGGAAGTAGGACTGATCGGGTCATGCACCAACTCTTCGTACGAAGACCTTACACGCGCTGCCTCGGTAGTGATGCAGGCAAAAGAAAACAACATAAAAGTAAAATCCCAGTTTATCATCAACCCGGGTTCCGAACAGGTTCGGTATACAGCGGACAGGGATGGTATCCTGGCTGAATTTGAATCGGTAGGCGGTGTTATCATGGCGAATGCCTGCGGACCCTGTATCGGACAATGGAAACGGGAATCGGGACAGCCTGACCGGCCTAATTCGATACTTACCTCTTTCAACCGTAACTTTGCAAAACGCAATGACGGCAACCCGAACACCCATACCTTTATCAGTTCCCCGGAAGTAGTAGCGGCATTAACTATAGCCGGTGATTTGTGTTTTAATCCATTGACCGATACATTGGTCAACGATAAAGGTGAAAAAATTAAATTGCAGGAACCGGTAGGTTTTGAATTGCCTCCCAAGGGATATGATGTAAAAGATGCCGGTTACCAGGCGCCTTCGGGCAATGCCAGTAACATGGTGATTAGTATTGCCACCGATTCAAACCGGTTGCAACTGCTGGAACCATTTCCTGCCTGGGATGGAAAAGACCTGATTGAGCAACCGTTGCTGATCAAGGCCAAAGGCAAATGCACTACCGACCACATTTCCATGGCAGGAGCCTGGTTGCGTTTCCGTGGCCATTTGGACAATATATCCGACAACATGTTGATTGGAGCCTTGAATGCATTCAATGAACGGACTAATGCTGTCCTTGACACCGAGACCGGCGAATACCTGACAGTACCGGGATTAGCCCGTAAATATAAAGCCCAAAAACTTGGCTCAATCGTTATAGCTGAAGAAAACTACGGGGAAGGATCTTCGCGTGAGCATGCCGCTATGGAACCACGATTCCTGAATGTGAAAGCAATCCTCGTAAAATCATTTGCCCGTATTCATGAAACAAACCTAAAAAAACAGGGTATGCTGGCTCTTACCTTTGTCAACAAAGAAGATTATGATAAAGTGCGTGAAGACGACAAAATCAGTATTCTTGGCCTGACAGACTTCACTCCGGGAAAGCACCTTACCGTGAAATTGGTCCACAGTGACAAAACCACCGATAGCTTTGAAGCGGCCCATACCTACAACCAGGCACAGATTGACTGGTATAAGGCAGGGAGTGCGCTGAATGCTATGGTGATTGGTTGATTAAGTTGATTAAGTTGATTAAGTTGATTGAGTTAATTAAGTTGATTGAGTTAATTGGTTGATTGGTTGATTAAGTTGATTAAGTTAATTGGTTGATTAAGTTGACTGAGTTAATTGGTTGATTGAACATAGGAGAAAAAGAAATAGTAAATAGTTAATGATAAAATAGTAAATTAATTGGTTATTTGCGTTGATTAAGTTTTTAGTGAGAATTAATAATTTAAACGTATTTGCCATGGTAAATAATTTTGAAGACCTTGAGACCTGGAAAGAGTGCAGGAATTTTAGAAAGCAAATTTCTAAGACTGTAAAAACATTTCCTTCGGAAGAAAAATACCGATTAGTGGACCAATTAGTCCGGGCAACAAGATCGATTACCGCCAATATAGCTGAAGGGCATGGCCGTTATCATTTTCAGGAGAATATCCAATTTTGCAGGCAGGCACGAGGTTCATTGACGGAGACATTAGATCATTTAATTTGTTCCCTTGATGAGAATTATATTACCGAAACGCAACTGAGTGATTTTAGGAACCAATATAATTTATGCTTAAAGCTATTAAATGGATATATGGCATATTTACAAAAAATGAAATTAAATGAATCCCTAAAATAGAATAAGCCAGCAACTTAGTTAACATGTATTACTGATTTAACAATATACTTATCATCAACTCATGAACAATTTACACTTTTAACTCATTATACAAATAACTGATTGGATTAAATTATCAAACTGATTAAACTGAATTACTCGATTAACTATTTAACTGAATCAACTTAATTAACTTAATTAACTCAATCAACTTAATTAACTGAATCAACTTAATCAACTTAATTAACTCAATCAACTTAATTAACTGAATCAACTCAATCAACTTAATTAACTGAATCAACTCAATCAACTTAATTAACATAATCAACTTAGTCAACTCAAAAGAAATAAACAGAATATTAATATAAAACACAATCGAAAGTCATGGAAAAGGATTATCTGATTTATAAGCTATCGGAAACGATAAAAACAACAAGTCGAATCGACAAGGAATTATTTACTCAATTTAATGTAAAACGTGGCTTACGAAATGAAGATCATTCAGGGGTATTAGTTGGTTTAACGAAAGTTGGAGATGTAGTTGGATACGAAAAACTTCCTGAAGGAGGGCTGAAAGCCATTCCAGGAAAATTATTCTATCGCGGTATCGATGTGGAAGATTTAGTTCATGGGCTTCAAAAGGAAGACAGGCTGGGTTTTGAAGAAACAGCATTTTTATTGCTGTCAGGGTATCTGCCGGATTCGGAAGAATTAATATCCTTCAGAAAAATTCTGTATAATGCAATGCCTTTAACTCAAAAAGCGACCATGCATATCCTGGACCTGGAAGGACAGGACGTAATGAATATCCTGGCGCGCAGTGTGCTCGATTTGTATACCTTCGATCCGAATCCGGATGATATATCCCGGGATAACCTGATCCGCCAATCTATTGACCTGATAGCGAAATTCCCAACGATCATTGCCTATTCATTTAATGCCCTGCGTCACAGCCAACAAGGAAAATCCTTGCACATACGGCACCCGAACGAAGACATGTCACTGGCAGAAAACTTCCTGTACATGATGAAAGGCCCGAACAGATACACGGATCTGGATGTAAAAATCCTTGACCTGACGCTCATACTTCATGCCGATCATGGTGGTGGTAATAACTCTACATTTACAGTGCGTGTAACCAGTTCCTCACAAACGGATACTTATTCTTCAATAGCAGCAGGGATTGGCTCTTTAAAGGGTCCTTTGCATGGTGGTGCCAATATCAAAGTGGTTCAAATGTTTGAACATCTTAAAACATCGATTGCAAACTGGAAAGATGTAAAAGAAATTGATGCCTACTTCAAGAAAATGTTGAATAAGGAAGCTTACAATAAAAGCGGTTTGATTTATGGTATTGGTCATGCAGTGTATACGGTATCCGATCCACGTGCCTTGTTACTGAAAGAAATGGCTCGTCAGATGGCAGAAGAAAAGGGCTTACAAAAAGAATTCGCTTTCCTTGAACTGCTGGACGAAAGGGCAGTTAAAGCATTTATGTCATTTAAAGGGAACGATATCAACAAACAGGTATGTACCAATGTCGATTTCTATTCCGGATTTGTATATGATGCCCTTGGTTTGCCAACAGAAGTATTCACCCCATTGTTTGCCATGGCCCGTATTACCGGATGGACAGCTCACCGTATTGAAGAACTGAACTTTGCCAGCAAACGTATTATTCGTCCTGCCTATAAAAATGTAGGGGAACGCAAGTCATTTGTTCCACTAAAGGAAAGATAAAACAAAGTTTGAAAGGTTTGAAGTTTGAAAAGTTTGAAGTTTGAACAGTTAGCTGTTTGAACTTCAAATTTTTTCGGGTTTAAATACCCGAAACAGGATGCTATTAAATCAAACAAATCTTAATTCGTGTAATTAGAATAAATTAGTGAAATTAGTATAAAATGAAAAAAATAAAAGTAACCAATCCCGTAGTTGAACTGGACGGCGATGAGATGACACGTATCATATGGAAATTCATTAAAGAGCAACTGATAGTTCCTTACATGGACCTGGATATAAAATATTACGATTTAAGTATTGAAAACAGGGATTTAACGAATGATCAGGTGACCATTGATGCTGCCAATGCCATCAACAAATACAATGTAGGTATTAAATGTGCCACCATTACTCCTGATGAAGCCAGGGTTGAAGAATTCGGGTTGAAGAAAATGTGGAAATCGCCGAATGGAACAGTCCGGAACATTATCGGAGGAACCGTATTCCGCGAACCGATTATCATGAGCAATGTGCCACGTTACGTTCAGGGGTGGACAAAGCCTATTGTAATCGGCCGTCATGCCTTTGGTGACCAATACAAGGCTACTGACACGGTGATTAAGGGCAAAGGAACACTTCGCATGACTTTCACCAACGAAGCCGGGGAAACCAAAAGCTGGGAAGTTTACAATTTTGAAGGGGATGGCGTGGCCATGGCCATGTACAATACCGATGAATCGATCTATGGCTTTGCCCGTTCTTCCTTTCAAATGGCATTAGAGAAAAAATGGCCATTGTACCTTTCCACTAAAAACACTATCCTGAAAGCTTATGATGGTAGGTTTAAAGACATATTCCAGGAAGTATACGAAAAAGAATTCAAAGCAAAACTTGATGAAGTTGGTGTAACTTACGAACACCGGTTGATTGATGACATGGTGGCTTCGTGCATGAAATGGAATGGTGGCTTTGTATGGGCCTGTAAGAATTACGATGGTGACGTACAATCCGACACCATTGCACAGGGCTTTGGTTCATTGGGATTAATGTCCTCGGTACTGATTACCCCTGATGGCAAGACTGTGGAAGCTGAAGCAGCTCATGGTACTGTGACCCGCCACTACCGGATGCATCAACAAGGCAAGGAAACATCAACAAACCCGATTGCTTCAATTTTTGCATGGACACGTGGATTGATGCACAGGGCCAAACTGGATAATAACGCAGCACTATTAAACTTCTGTGAAAAACTGGAAGAAGTTTGTATTGAAACGGTTGAATCAGGTAAAATGACCAAGGATCTGGCTGTACTGATTTATGGTGAGAAACTTACCAAGGAAAATTATCTGAGTACCGAAGGATTCCTGGCTGCACTAAAAGCAAATCTGGATGTAAAATTGGGATAAAAGGATTTATTAAAATCATATATTGAATAGCTTGCTTTCTAATTTGAAAGCAAGCTATTAATTTGTTAACAAAAAAGCAAGGTTTTATAAAAAATATGTTTATATTTGGGCTCGAAATAAATCATATCATTTATCTATATTCCAAACTACATTCTATGAGAAAGTTTAAATTATTTCTACTCTTAGCAGTGAGCCTGCCTATGCTGGCACAAGAAAAAAACATGTTGGTTTTAAAAACAGATGTATCCGAAGCAACCGTATTTATTAATGGAGCTCAGGTTATCAGGAAAAAATCAGTTGATTTACTTCCGGGAAATTCAACAATTAAATTTTCCAACCTATCACCTTACATTGATGGCAAGAGTGTTCAATTAAAAGTGAATGGCCAGTAATGGTACTTTCGGTAAACCATCAGTTGAATTTTACCGACAGTATGAAACAATCGAATGAACTCAACAAACTGGAATCACAACTTGAAATAATAAACAATAAGATAGAAATTGAAAATACCAACCTGGATGTACTCAAGGAAGAACTTGCTTTTTTAAATAATAACAGGAGCATGGGTGGAACAACCCAGGGAATAAATCTCACCACTCTAAAAGAAGCAGCACTATACTATCATGAACGGATAGCGGCACTTAAATTTAAAGAGATTGATGCAAATAAGTCAATTGAGAAACTGAACAAGGAGAAAAATGCCTTAGAACAACAGGAAAAGACATTAGGGAAGGTGAAAAACACACCAACTGGCGAAGTGATTGTGAAGGTAGAAAGTAAAACAGCCGTAAAATGTGATATGGAATTATCCTATTTTGTAAACAATGCCGGTTGGTATCCATCCTATGACATTCGTGCAAATACAATTGAAGATCCTATCGAGTTGGTGTACAAAGCAAACATCCATCAAAACACAAAGGAAGAATGGAAAAACGTAAAACTTAGAATTTCTTCTGCAAATCCAAATGTTGGTAATGTAGCTCCTCAACTGCAAACTTATTTGCTCAATTATTATACAAAACCACCAAAATATGATGGTTCGACTTCATCAAATCAGGTTATTGGAAAGGTATATGACAGTAAAACGTATGAGCCGCTTCCCGGGGTGAGTATCGTGATCAAGGGAACTACCATTGGGACTATCAGCAATGTTGATGGTGGCTTTACACTTTCGATTCCTAATGGAGGAGGCCAGCTGGAAATATCCTATATCGGTTATGAAAAACAAGTGCTTCCAATATCAAATTCTCAAATGAATATTTATTTGAAAGAGGATCAAAAGCAGTTGGAGGAAGTTGTAGTCGTTGGATATGGAACAAATAAATTAGAAAATCAATTAGCAGGAAGGGTATCCGGAATTTCAATACGAGGAACTTCAAGCCTGAATGCTAAAAAGGAATATACTCCACTTCCAACCAATCAAATTGAAAACCAAACAACTGTAGAATTTGAAATTAAAACTCCCTATTCAGTAAGTTCGGACAATAAGAATATCACTGTTGAGGTTGAAAGGTATAATCTGCCTGCTTATTATGAGTATTATTGCGTACCTAAAGTTGATAATGATGCCTTTTTATTAGCCAACATTGTAGATTGGGAAAAATACAATCTATTGGAAGGTGAAGCGAATATATTCTTTGAAAATACGTTTATTGGAAAAACTATATTGGATGTGAGGTATACATCGGACACATTAAGCCTCTCATTGGGAAGAGATAAAAACGTACAGGTAACCAGGGAGAAAGTGAAAGATAGTCTTAAAAAGCAGTTCTTCGGGAGTAAAAAGGAAGAAACAAGATCCTGGAAAATAACAGTTAAGAATAACAAGAAACAACCTATAAACTTTGTATTATTAGATCAGATTCCGGTTTCAACCCTGGAAGAAATTGAGGTAATACCAGAGAATTTATCGGGTGTTACTTTATCCAAAGACAAAGGTGAAGTGAAATGGAGATTTTCTATGAAACCAGCTGCCAAAAATGAACTGGAATTAAAATACAAGGTCAAATATCCGAAAGAGCGGACATTATCAATTGAATAGAAGTTGATTCTTTCAAATACTTGCCCAATATTAAAGTGCCTGTTTCTATTGGAACAGGCACTTTTTTAGGTCTTACCATTATATGCAAAAAAGAAGCAACCTGTTAGGATTGCTTCGTATTCTAAATTTAAGAAATCGTACTATCGTTCCGATTAACCTAAAAATCCTTTTAATAATTTGCTCTTAGCATTTGGCCTTAATTTACGTATTGCCTTTTCCTTGATCTGACGTACACGTTCACGGGTTAAACCGAATTCATCACCGATCTCTTCGAGGGTCATTTCAGTTACACCAATACCAAAGAATTTCTTTACGATATCACGTTCCCTGTCGGACAATGTGAAAGCCAGGACACGCTCTATTTCCTTGGAGAGTGATTCATTGATCAACACACGATCTGCATTCGGAGAATCATCATTAATCATTACATCCAACAAGCTGTTATCCTCACCTTCCACAAATGGGGCATCAACCGAAATGTGTCGGCCTGATACTTTCATGGTGTCGGCAATTTTATCAACCGGGATATCCAACACTTCTGCCAATTCTTCGGGAGACGGACGACGTTCGTTTTCCTGTTCGAATTTGGAGAAAGCTTTGTTGATTTTGTTTAATGATCCAACCTGATTCAACGGCAAACGGACAATACGGGATTGCTCAGCCAACGCCTGCAAAATTGATTGTCGAATCCACCACACGGCATACGAAATAAACTTAAATCCACGTGTTTCGTCAAATTTCTCGGCTGCTTTAATCAGACCAAGGTTGCCTTCATTTATCAAGTCGGGTAGACTGAGGCCCTGATTTTGGTACTGTTTTGCAACGGATACTACGAAACGTAAGTTCGCACGTGTAAGTTTTTCCAACGCCAACCGATCACCGCCCCGTATACGTTGAGCTAACTCAACTTCTTCTTCGACTGTGATAAGATCTTCCCGTCCTATCTCTTGCAAATACTTGTCAAGAGAAGCACTTTCACGATTCGTGATTGATTTTGTTATTTTTAATTGTCTCATTTAATGAATGAAAATTAGCTTGCAAAAGTAGTTCTTTTTTTCGAGTATACAAAACGAAAAAATCAAAAAGTATTGCAATGTTTGTTTCTATCGTAACAAATTATCTGTTAGTATGTTTACGGAATGGGCTTTGTTTACCTAAATAGTGCTCAAATTTACAAAATTAAACACCTCTTTTGTAAATCAGGATGATTTACTCTTTTATCATTAACGCAAATAAATTGAAATTGTTTTCAATTGTTGATAAAATCAGAAGAACAAACCCAAGTGTGGCTGGGCTTGTTCTTCTATAAATCTGTTTAAATCGATCGTTTTAACTTATTCAGCAAGATTAATGGCAAAATAAGTAATCTTTCCATTCGGATACATACCGGCTATTAACAACACTTTTTCCTGGCTTCCATTATTAAGTGCTTCATTATAGGCATCCTGAACATCAGAAACAGTTCGAATTGGCTGATTATTTATCTTCAGAATAATAAATCCGGGCTTTACTCCCTGATCTGCCAGCTTCCCTTTGGAAAGGGTCTTTACTTCTACCCCGTAGTCAACACCTAATTGCTGTTTGGTTTTATCGTTTATTTCTTTGAAAGTACCACCGAGCACTTCATCACCTGTTTGAGCGGTAACTACACCAAAATTACCCTGCCGGTTCTTTAACTCAACATTTAGTTTTTGTTCTTTATTATCGCGAAGGATGGTGATCGTGATTTTATCACCGGGACGGTAACGTCCTATTTGTTCTTGTAGTTCAGAAACGGATTTTACCTCGACACCATTCACGTTATTGATTATGTCACCTTCCTTAACACCTGCTTTTTTAGCAGCACTTTCATCACCGACTTTGCCTACAAAAGCACCTTCCAGTGTTTTAAGATTCTTTTCTTTGGCAAGGTCACTGGTAATATCTTTAATTTCAATGCCTAATACAGCACGTTGAACCACAGTATATTTACGAAGATCAGCCACAACTTTTTGTACAATACTAGCAGGTATGGCAAAAGCATATCCTGCATACGACCCGGTCTGGGAAGCAATAGCTGTATTAATACCTACCAATTCACCACGGGTATTCACCAAAGCACCTCCACTATTACCAGGGTTTACTGCTGCATCCGTTTGAATGAAAGATTCAATTTTCATTTGTGAATTAATAATGTTGATATTTCTGGCTTTAGCACTTACAATGCCAGCAGTTACAGTAGAAGTCAGATTAAATGGATTCCCGACAGCCAATACCCACTCTCCCACTTTCAACGAATCTGAATTACCAAAGATAATAACCGGCAAATCCTTTGCATCGATTTTAATCAATGCAATATCAGTATTGGGATCTGTTCCAATTACCTTTGCCTTAAAAGTCCGTTTGTCATTCAGGGTCACTTCAATTTCAGAGGAACCATCCACCACATGATTGTTCGTGACAATGTACCCATCGTTCGAGATTATCACACCCGAACCGGAAGCTTCCTGCATTGGCATTTCCCTTTGTTGATTTGGATTTTGCTTTGGAACTCCAAAAAAGTACTGGAAGAAAGGATCATTTGGAAATCCCTCCATCTGTTGGGACCTCACCGGCGTTTTGGTTTTCACATGAACTACGGCATGTACTGTCAATTCTGCAGCAACAGTAAAATCTGTCTCCATGGCATTACCGGCATGTGCAAATTTGGCATATCCTACCGGAAGTTGATTTCCCTGAAAGTTCGAACTTTCATGATTGTGTGAAATTAGATTGGTGGTCAAATTTGTAGCCACACTCACTGCTACGACCAGTACGAAAAAACCGAGTGTCCTCATTCGCTTTGATTCATTCATAATTTTCATAATTGTATAATTAATATTGGTTGATTATTTATATTGACTATCTGAAATTATTTCACGTCGCGAAAATATACAAAAGGTGTGCCGTCAAGTATAAGCCTGTTAGATATTTGTCTAAATTTAACACAGACTTTTTTGAGCTTAACGCGTATTAACGAATCATTTTTACTTGGTTAAAAAGAGTTGAATAACTTCCAATAAAAAAAGCCATCCTTGTCAGATGGCTTCTTTATATCGTACAGAAAAAACGTCAGTTTCAACATTTACTTCTGACAGAATTTCTTATTTTTTATAACCATATACAGCTAAGTCACCCAATTCTTCTTCAATACGTAAAAGTTGATTGTATTTAGCCATACGATCAGATCGACTTAAGGAACCGGTTTTTATCTGGCCTGAATTCGTAGCAACTGCTATATCTGCAATAGTGGCATCTTCCGTTTCACCCGAACGATGAGAAGTTACAGAAGTATACCCGGCCCTATGTGCCATTTCAATAGCATCCAGGGTTTCAGACAATGTTCCTATCTGGTTTACTTTAATTAAAATGGAGTTTGCACATCCCATATCAATTCCTTTTTTCAGATAATCAACATTCGTCACAAATAAATCATCTCCCACCAACTGAATCTTACTTCCCAATCTGTCAGTCAACAATTTCCAACCGTCCCAGTCGCCTTCGTTCATACCGTCTTCAATAGAATCAATCGGGTACTTTCCGGCAAGTTCTGCCAGGTAATCAACCTGTTGGGCTGAAGTACGTTTAGCGCCATTAGGTCCTTCAAATTTAGAATAATCATAAATTCCATCCTTGTAAAATTCAGAGGCGGCACAATCCAACCCAATCATTACATCTTTCCCGGCTTTATACCCGGCCTTCTCAATGGCAGCAATGATGGATTCCAATGCATCTTCCGTACCTTTCAAAGCCGGAGCAAATCCTCCTTCGTCACCCACTGCTGTGCTTAAATTACGATCATGAAGAACTTTTTTCAAGGAATGGAAAACTTCAGCTCCCATACGTAACCCTTCACGAAATGACTTTGCACCCACCGGGCGTATCATAAATTCCTGAAAAGCAATAGGGGCATCAGAATGTGAACCGCCATTAATAATGTTCATCATTGGCACCGGCAAAACAAAGGCATTTGTACCTCCGATATACCTGTACAATGGAACATTAAGATATGCTGCCGCAGCTTTTGCAACTGCCAGGGAAACACCCAAAATTGCATTGGCGCCCAGGTTGGACTTGGTTTTAGTACCATCTAGTGCAATCATCTGTTTATCAATGGCCCGCTGGTTTAATACATTAACACCTATTAAAGCATGTCCAATAATATTATTCACGTTGGAAACTGCCTTTAAAACTCCTTTTCCCAAATAACGGCTTTTATCTCCGTCACGCAATTCAATCGCTTCGTTTTCACCAGTTGAAGCTCCTGAAGGAACTGAAGCTCGTCCAATTACACCACCTTCCAATAAAACTTCTACTTCTACGGTAGGATTTCCACGCGAATCAAGGATCTCGCGGGCAACAATCTTTTTAATTCTATTCATATTGCTTTACGTATTTAATATACATTTTTAATTATTGATTTATTATATTATTAACGCTCTATTACGAAAATTGTTCGTCCGATTGAACTAAAAGAGAGCAGGATAGTTTCATATAAAAAAGTAGTATATTTGCAATAAGTAAAAAAGTTAAAAAAGAGTGTATGAAAAAAGTCATTTTAGTAGCAATCGTCTCCCTTATCCTTTCTTCCTGTGCTGAATTACAACAGGTAGCCTCACAGTTATCATCGGCATTACCGGCCGGTTCTTCCGGAGTGACAAATGCCGAAAACATTTCGGGCCTTAAAAGTTCACTAAATGTAGGAATTGAGAAAGCGGTTTCAAACCTGGGAGTAGAAAATGGATTTTATCAGAATGCAGCTTTAAAAATCCTGATGCCAAAAGAAGCACAACCTATTATCGATAATGTCAGGTTAATTCCCGGAGGACAGGCATTGGTAGATAAAGCGGTGCTTTCGCTCAACCGTACTGCGGAAGATGCTGTAAAGGAAGCTACCCCTATTTTCAGATCGGCCATTTCTTCGATGAGCATTACGGATGCGGTAGGTATATTATTTGGAAAGGAGAATGCTGCCACAGAGTATTTGCGTCAAAACACGTATTCTCAACTAAAAGCTGCCTTTGCACCAAAAGTAAAGGAATCTTTGGGGAAACCATTGGTTGCAAATATATCAACAACCCGAACCTGGAATTCACTAACTTCCGCTTATAATTCGGTAGCTTCCGGCACTATTGGCTCAATTGCCGGATTAAAAACGGTTAATGTGAATCTGGAAGAGTATGTCACTGAAAAAGCCCTGGACGCTTTGTTTGTGAAAGTGGCTGCCGAAGAAAAAGCAATACGGACTAACCCTGTAGCACGGGTGAATGATTTATTGAAAAAGGTATTTGGGCAGTTGGATAAAAAATAATAAATTACAACAATGAATGATCCCTTAAATATTGCAACGTATTATACTATAGGAGGGATCATACAAAAACATACAGATGACTTTTATCCAAGAGTGCACTTCTTAGTACCTAACCCGGACAAGCCAGAATTAAGATTGGAACGCGGATGGTACATTCCGGTTTTCGGAATATACGCTGATTTGGCGGATTTAAAACGGATCAGAAAAATACTGCGTATTTTGATTTTAAGACCTTACATAGACTCGCGTGAATAAAATAGTGAGAAATAAATAATCCAATATTGTGCCAAAAAAAGCACGAAATTGAGAGCTAAGATACTAATTTTAAAACTCTGTTATACACTATACTGATTAACAAATAGAAATAAGTTGGAGTTTTTTTTTACTTGGTATTAAATTGAAATCTTTGACTTTCTGTTTGGTAAGATTATCGACCCGCTCGCTCCTGCCATTATCCACCCGCTCGCTCCTGCTAAGAATAAGAGTGTTAGCGAGCGGGTCGTTGATAACTACAAACTTTTCAAATGAAGTATTAGACATCCCGATTTTTCTGGACTCTTCAAACTCTTCAAACTCTTCAAACCTTTCAAACACTTCAAACACTTCAAACTCTTCAAACCTTTCAAACACTTCAAACTCTTCAAACACGGAACGGGATGATAATACCATGATAATGCCATGATGATACACTGGTTTCGTATGAGATAAGCGGTAGTTACGCGGTATATACGCATATAACCCGTACCCATAAAAAGGAGCGTATTATATGCGTAACTACCGCATAAGGTTACGAAAACACCAAAAGAATACCGGTATCATCATGGTATTATCATGGCATTATCCAGCTATTCCCTACCTGGACAAAATGGAATTAAGATTTGATACGGATGGCACATTCCGGTTAACGGAAGAAACACTGATCAGTCGGATGGCACATTTCGGTTTTACGAAACAAAAAACCGGAAAAGAAAATACTTCGTATTCTGATTTTAGGATTTGGCATTGACTCCTATGAGTAAAACAGTTAGAAATAAATTTTGTAAGAGTACACTTTGAATATGTTGGTAATAATTTAAAAAATTCAATTGCCTTCCTAAATCGTTTTAGAGACAAAATTATTTATATTATATACCCGAAAGGGTATAGTTATTGTAGATATTTATCCAACAATTATCCATCAATTATTAGATTTGATTTTGAATGTATAAAAAGAGAGGAATAATTAGAACTAAAATATAATTTTGAGATATTGAAAATTAATTAATCAAATTCTACCACCGTTATTCCTGCTCCCCCAAAATTGATATGTTCATCATGGAAGGTCCTCACCCCATGGACTGTTCCCAGATACTGACGGGTCATTTGACGCAATGCTCCGGTCCCTGTTCCATGGAGGATACGGACTGAAGCAACTCCAACCATAACGGCATCGTCAATAAAATACATGACTGCCTGCATAGCTTCATCACCCCGCATACCCCGGATATCAATCTCGGAACTGAAAGTAAGTTTTCGTTGCCTCACTTCATCGGTGCTGGTGCTGCCAAGTGATTCAAATTTGCGGGCTTCCTTCTTAATTTGATTGTTGCTGATAGGTTCCAGTTTGGCAAGTTTGACTGTTGATTTCATATTCCCAAACGATACCAATGCCTGTTTATCCTGCATTTCGATGATGGTACCCACTGCCAGTTGACCCTTCAACCGGACTGTACTTCCAGTCTTAAACGTTCCGTGTTCTGCGTTCCGTGTTCCGCGTTCTGCGTTCCTATTTTCGGGATTGTTAGTTTCAGATGGTTTCTTTTTTAGTACTATTCTCGAATTCGCAGTCTTCAAGTCCCCTTTAGGGGATTTAGGGGTTTCCTCTCTTATACTTTCCTTAAACTCTTCCAACTCCTTCCTGGCCGAACGTGTCTTTTCCTTTTCAGCATCAGCCTCTTTAATCTGGCGGATGGTATTTTCTATTTTGGCATTCGCATCGGACAATAGGTTTTTAGCTTCGTCTTTCGCTTTATTTGTAATTTCCTTACGCTGCTTGTCAATGGAAGCTATTTCTGTTTCATATTTTTCCAGCATTTCTTCCAACCGTTTTTCTTTCTGGCGGATCACCTGGCGTTTATTTTCCCAGTAACGCTTATCCCTGACAATATCCTGCAGGTGTTTATCGTAATCGAGATGCTCGGCTCCTACTTTTTCAGCAGCTTCTGCAATCAAATCTTCTGGGAGTCCTATTTTACGGGCTATCTCAATGGCAAATGAACTGCCCGGATTACCGATATTCAACTGAAACAGGGGTTGTAAATGCTGGCGGTCATACAGCATGGCGCCGTTTACAATTCCCTCGGCATCTTCTGCAAAATGTTTCAGATTGGTATAGTGTGTGGTGATGACTCCAAAAGCCAGGTTGCGGTTGAAGCGCTCTAACGAGGCTTCTGCTATTGCACCACCAATCAGAGGTTCTGTTCCTGTCCCGAATTCATCAATCAGCAACAGCGTCTTGGGGTTGCTGTTTTTGATAAAGAACTTCATATTCAGCAAATGCGAACTGTAGGTAGAAAGATCATTTTCTATGGATTGTTCATCCCCAATATCAATAAACAAACGGTCAAAAATCCCTGCCCGGCTACTGTCATGAAGCGGCACCAGCAACCCGCACTGTATCATATATTGCAATAGTACCACTGTTTTCAGGCATACTGACTTTCCGCCTGCATTTGGTCCTGAGATAAGCAATATCCGTTGTTTTTCATTCAGAACAATATCCAGCGGTACAATTTCTTTTCCCTGTTTTTTTAGCGAAAGGAATAAGAGCGGGTGGACTGCCTTTGCCCATTCCAGCTGGCACATGTCATCAATACGGGGTTTAATAGCCTTGATCTCGATGGCAAAAAGAGCTTTGGCACGCAGAAAATCGATCATGCCCAGAAAGTATTGTGATGCAAATATCTCTTCGGAATGTGGACGTACATAATTGGTAAACTCGAGCAATATGCGCATGATTTCACGTCGCTCCTCCCCTTCCAGTTCACGCAGTCGGTTATTGGCTTCCACTACCTGGGTCGGTTCAATAAATACCGTTTTCCCTGTTGCCGATTCATCATGCACGATTCCTTTTACCTTTCGTTTAAATGCAGGCGATACCGGGATTACCAACCGTCCCTCACGCATGGTGGGTGCCACATCTTTTTCAACATACCCATCCGTTTGTGCCTGCCTTAAAATGGCATTAAGCGTGCGGGAAATGCTGCTTTGCACCTGGAAAGTGTCTTTCCTGATCCTGGACAGTTCGGAGGATGCATTGTCTTTTATCTTGCCAAACTTATTCAGGATTGCATCAATGCGTTGGATGATAACCGGGAAAGTATCAACCCCCACCACCAGTTCGTGCAAATGAGGATAAACCTCTGCCTCATGCTTGGTGAGAAATGCAACCAACCTACGCACAGCTTCCAGAGCCCGGCGTAAATCGAACACTTCCAGTTCATCCAGGAACAGCCCTTCAATACGTACACGTGATAAGGCAGGACGTACATCATAAAAGTCACCAATGGGTAATTCATCTGCGTCGGAAGTCAACACCTGCAGCATTTCATCGGTTTGGCTTACTAATCGTATGATTTCTGAATAGTCTGATGAAAACCTGATTTCCTCAACCTTTTCTTCACCCAACGTACTCACGCACTTGCCTTTCAACAACTCGCGAATGGTAATGAAATCTATCTTCTGTTCGAAATGTTCTGGATAAAGCATTAATTAATATTCTATAATTTTGGGGTTAAAAAGTTTACTTCTTTGAAATTGTCAATCTAAATTTGTCAATTTTAAAAAATCACGAAGTTGTAGATGTTTAATTCCTTCGTTATCACTTTCTCTATAAAATTCATCTAAACTAACAACATACTTTGGATAATTATCCTGGATTGAACTAAGATTACCAAATTCTCTTTTTATGGTATTCTCATCGGTTAATAAGTAAGTTACTTGAATATAAATACGTTTACCTTGTTTAATTCCAACAAAATCAATTTCAAGTTTATCTTTTTTACCAACAAAAACATCATATTGCAATCCTCTCAAATGAAGATAAACTGCATTTTCCATCAATTTGTGTATATCCCGTTGCAAACTAAATCCTGTCTGACTGTTTCGCAAACCAATATCTTCAAAAAAGTATTTTTCTCCAATTTCAAATTTCTTTAATCCATTAATGTCGATGCGATTTACTTTATTTACAATATAAGCATTACTCAACATTTTTAAGTAATTAATAACTTGATTTGTAGATATCTCTGTACGTTGAGACTTTAGATATTTACTAATATTATTTGAAGAAAACAAGCTTCCAATATTATCAGCTGTATAATGCAATAATGTTTCTAAAAAATCTACATTTCGTATATTTTCACGCTGAACTACATCTCTAAGTAGTATGGTAGAATACACATTTCTTAAATATTCAAAAACAAATTCATCAGTAAGTGACAGATTTGACAAGTAAGGTAAACCTCCATATGTCAGATATAACATTAAGCTTTGATTATTATCTTCCAGTTTATGAAAAACAAGAAATTCAGAATAATTCAAGCTATGAATATTAAATTCTATATATCTACCGGCCAAATAAGTTGACAACTCACTTGAAAGCATTTTAGCATTACTCCCTGTTACAAAAATATCACAAGTGTTTTTGGACTGTAAACTACGTAATACATGTTCAAAACCGACTATATCCTGAACTTCGTCAATAAAAAGGTAATTTTCTTTTTCACTTATGAATTTATCATGAAGATAGTTAAACAAATCATCTTCATTTTTAAGATGTCGAAACTCTTCATATTCTAAATTTATAAAAATGATATTCGCCTCAGGATTTGATTTTTTTATATCGTTGATTAGCTGCATTAAAATACAACTTTTTCCTACACGACGTTGACCGGTTAGGACTTTAATAATTCCCTTGTTTATAAAAGGTTTTATACGTTCTGTATATATTGGGCGTTGAATTAGGTTCATATTTTATACGTTATGATTAATAAACGATGCAAATATAGTCATTTTATTAATCATAACGTATAAAACTAGATTTTGCATTACTTTTATTAATCATAACGCACAAAACACCATGTTTTCATCATTTTATTAATCATACCTAACAAAAAGAGTTAATTAACCTGTTTTATCAGTTGTAATTAACAAAATTCATTTCGGAAATGTCATATTACTCTTAATAGAGAATGGGTCTTAAAGTTCCCCTTTAGGGGTTAGGGGTTCTCTCTCCATTTTCTTCGCCTCATCCCAGATCACATCCATTTCCTCCAGGCTCATGGCTTTCAAATCTTTTCCAATGGTAATAGTTTTTGATTCCAGGTAGTTGAAGCGGCTGATAAACTTCCTGTTTGTACGTTCTAAGGCGTTTTCCGGGTTGATATCGTAAAGTCTGGCGGCATTAATCAAACTAAACATTAGGTCGCCAAATTCAGCTTCCATCTTCTCTTTGTCCATGGCTTCTATTTCGGCTTTCAGCTCTGTGAATTCTTCCTGTACTTTATCCCACACCTGTTCTCGGTGTTCCCAGTCGAAGCCTACACTGCGTGCCTTATCCTGGATTCTATGTGCTTTAATAAGAGCCGGCAACGAAACCGGTACTCCTGAAAGTACGGATTTATTCCCCCCTTTTTCTTTCAGTTTTAATGTTTCCCAGTTTTGCATCACTATTTCGCTGGTTTCAGCTTCTACTTCTGCAAAAATATGCGGGTGGCGGTAAATGAGCTTTTCGCACAAGCCTTTGCACACATCATAGATATCAAAATCCTGTGTTTCATTACCCATTTCGGCATAAAATACGATGTGTAACAAGATATCGCCCAGTTCTTTACGGATCTCCTTTTTATCATCCCGAATGATGGCATCGGCCAGTTCGTAGGTTTCTTCAATGGTCAGGGTACGTAGACTTTCAAAAGTCTGCTCCTTGTCCCACGGGCACTTGACGCGCAGTTCGGTCATTATATCGAGTAACCGCTCAAATTGTTGGAGCTTATCGGTTGTTGTATGCATTCTTATTGTTGTATAGAGGATAGATTGCTTTCTTTTTTGCAAGCTACCTGTGTTATTTTAAGTTATATCGTTTTCTCAGAATTCGAATTCTCTTGCAAAGGTAAGCATTTTTAGTTTTGGAATCATTCAATTCTTTTTTTACAATTCAGAATGATCATTGCTAATAATCCTTTACAGAAAGGGTTCTAAAAATATTATCAGCCAATTAAGTTTATTTAACTCAAATACTTTTGTAACCAGATATACTTACTATACTTTTGCGGTGTACTAATTCACTAGCACACTAGACATATAGTATAGTTTACTAAAACATATAAAAAGCAATGACTAAAACAATGATTGACATCAAAAACTTGGATTTCAGTTACACCCGTAACACAAAGCTTTTATCAGGTTTAAGCCTTAATCTCGAAACCGGTAGGATCCATGGACTTTTAGGTAAAAATGGCGAAGGTAAAAGTACGTTGTTGAAATTAATCTCCGGGCTGGTATTTCCTATCCATGGAGATATTGAGGTTATGGGATTTGACCCGCAACGCCGTACCCCTGAAATGTTACAGGACATATTCTTTTTACCCGAAGAGTTGCCGCAACTGCCACTCAGTATCCAAAACTATGAAAATGTATATGCTCCCTTTTATCCACATTTCAGTAAGGAACAATTCAACCAGTATCTGAAGGAGTTTGAAATTGAAGATAAAAAGGCAATGCTCAATAAACTATCCCACGGACAGAAAAAGAAAGTGTTTGTTTCATTCGGACTGGCTACCAACACAAAATTATTGTTGATGGACGAACCTACCAATGGCCTGGATATCCCTTCGAAAGGACAATTCCGCAGAATGGTAGCTTCTGCAGTTGACGAAAATCGTTGCCTGATCATATCAACCCATCAGGTTCGAGACCTTGATAGTTTAATCGATAGCATCATGATTATGGACGGTCATGAAATCGTATTTAACGAGCCCAATGAAAATATCACAAAGAAGCTTCTTTTCAAAGTAGCCGATCACAATGACATTGATGAATCGGTTATCTATTCCGAGGATTCATTCCGGGGATTGTACCAGGTACGTGTTAACACTACCGGAGAAGAAAGCAAATTGGATATTGAATTGCTGTTTAATGCAGTACTCACTGATAAAAAACGCATCATGAATCTTTTTAATTAACTACTAATTATACATCATACACAATGAATACAACATTTAGCTTTAACCGTTTAGGGTTATTAATCAAACGCTATTTTATCGAAAACAAACAACGGGAGCTTAGTTTCTGGGGAATTGTTATCGTAGTCTTTATGATTATGCATCAATCCACCAGCATCGAAATGTTCCTGTATGTTACCGGCTTTATCTTTGCAGCCCGCATGTTCAAGGTATTCAACTATACGCCGGGTGGCATGCACTATTTATTAATCCCGGCAACCCATGTTGAAAAACTGGTTACTACTATCCTGCTCAGTACGGTTTATTATTTCAGTATGATTTTGATTACCTATACAATTGGCAATTTACTGGGCACTGCTTTAGGAAATGCCATTTTTAGTATGAACAACCCTGTAAGCCTTGATTTCTTTCAAATGGAATCCATATCAAAGGTATGGGGCAATACCGTAGTCCAACACAGAGGTTTAGTGGAAATCTTTTTCACTTTTGCATTAATACAATCCATATTTTTAATGGGTTCTGTTTATTTCAAAAAGAATGCTATCGGACGGACCATCATGACTTTCATTGTAATATCCATATCGTTAGGAATCATTGAAGTAATTATATTCAAACTAACATTTGGATCCTTTAATCTAAGGGACCAGTCATTCAATTTATCCATATCAGGAGATAATTTATTTCCCGGATTTGAAGCTGCCACACAGTATTTGAAATATCTGATGATTCCTTTTTTCTGGCTGGTCAGTTATTTCAAGTTAACCGAAAAACAAGTATAACATCATGGAATTCAATCAATCACAAGCCATTTACATGCAAATTGGCGATTATATAAGCGAACAGATATTGTTCGAACGATGGAAAGAAGGCGATAGGATTCTGTCGGTAAGGGAATTAGGTGTATCTTTGCAGGTGAATCCTAATACCGTAATGCGGACTTACGACTTTCTGCAAGGTAACGATATTATATTCAACAAACGAGGCGTCGGATATTTTGTTGCCGAACAGGCAAAGAGTAAAATTATCGCATACCGACGGAAACTATTCCTGGAACAGGAACTGCCGGTGATATTCAAGAATATGAATATATTGGGCATGACTTTTGACGAATTAAAAGCTAAATACGAAGAATTCTCTAATAACATACAATAGATTTAAATTATTCAAGTATGAAAAATCACAAAAAGATCAGTCAGGCGGTTGTGGTCATCATTGTAGTAGGTATCGGTTGGTTTCATAACCTGGACAAAAATTCATTTTTATATCAGCAAATCAGTCCGGTTACCGCACATTGGAAGTCTGACCTGCAAAAGACTGATTCGTTACAGGGGAATGAGAATAAGCTATTCGTATTTACCAAAAACATTATTAATTCAGGTATTGAACATTTAATTTCAAACTTATGAAAACGAGTAATAAATTACTATTAGGATTGTTAGCTTTGGTTGTAATTTGCATTATAATTGCCAACATCGCATTAAAGAAACATATTGACACAAACAGCACTCAAGGAGTAAAGATCGAAGTCAACCAGTCTGACAGTGTTGCAACGGCTGATAGCGACAGTGTCGCCATGGACAAAGCCCTTGGAAATGAATAAGAATAGTTCAAGAATATCACTTAAATGAATACACTATCGGTTCACACGTTTCAGCATGTCCCATTCGAAGGATTGGGATGTATTGAACAATGGATGCAGGAGCATAACCATTCACTCAGCTATACACGCTTTTACGATGACTTTATCTTACCGGAAGTAGATTCAATTGATTGGCTCATTGTAATGGGCGGACCTATGAGCGTAAATGATGAATCAGTTTATCCGTGGCTCGCAGAGGAAAAAGCATTTATTCGTAAAGCCATTGATAAGGGAAAAACTGTGATTGGCATTTGTCTGGGTTCCCAGTTGATAGCTGAAGTCCTGGGGTCAAAAGTGTATCCGAATCATCTCAAGGAAATTGGCTGGTTTGATATTAGCCTTACTGAAATGGCCCGAGGAATACCTTTTTTAAATAAATTCGAAATGCAGTTCCCTGTTTTTCACTGGCATGGTGATACCTACGATACCCCTAATGGAAGTACCCGGTTGATGAGTTCCGCTATTTGCACGAATCAGGCTTTCCTGTATAATGGGAATGTATTGGGATTGCAATTCCACCTTGAAGTAACCGGTCAATCTTTACAAAGTATGGTTGATCATGGAGGTGATGAATTGATTGCAGGGAATACCATTCAATCTGCCGGGGATATTCTGGATGAAACCAGGTACATTGCTGACAACAACGATAAAATGTTCCAGCTGCTGGATTACTTTTCTAATAAGAAGTAAGAGGAATGAGGAAGTAGTAGGTAGTAGGTAGTAGGTAGAAAGAAAGTAGAATAATAGTATTAATCAAAAGTGTAAACAAATTTCTGGACGATACATTATCTACTAAGACGTAAAAGCCTGTTAATTAATTCATTAGTCTATTGATAGCTTATCATATTTAAACAAATAAGGATTACAATGTTTAGTTGTAATCCTTATTTGATTTATTTCATACCTATAGTAGACTGGATTTGGGAATAATAATCTTGAAATCCGGCAAAACAACAACTTTTGAAGTTATTTTTTTTTATTGAATTCAATTTATTGTGTCCTACTGTGTCTATTATGGTTAGCTCCCGTAGATTCTATTAATGTTGGCGATTAATAACCTCCATGGCTGCATTCACCCATATTTCAAGGTCCTTTGGATATTCCTGTTCAACATTATAGGCTGTATCCCTTTTCTTTCCAAGGCGGACAATAACAGCATCCAATTGTGGAATAGCCATGATATATTGTCCTAACATACCGCGCATATTTACAATCTTCATTCCCTGGTAATTAACCAGCCAAAACTGGTAACCATAGAACGAACAAGGAATAGGTTCCCGGGCTGTCGTTTCATCAGGTTTCAGCCTTCTGGTAAATTTAAGCCAGATTGCAGGAGTAGTAGCTTCCTTTATATAGTTTGAATCCACTACCTGGGTGCCATCCCATTTCCCTTTGTTCAGGATCAACTGACCCAAACGGGCAAAGTCACGGGCATTGGTATTAAAGCAACAATACGCTTTTTCAATCCCGTTTTTATGATCGAGCGACCAGAGCGCATCTTCTTCAGCTTCAATAGGAGTCCATAACTTTTCGGAAGCATAATCCGAAATAGACTTATCGGTTGCTTTTCGAAGTACAAACGCTAATAGCTGCGACACTCCGCTCTGGTAATTAAAACGTACACCAGGTTTTTCAATCAGTTTTTCGGTCAATGCCAGTTTCCATAAGTCCTTGCCATAATATGCCTGGGTGGTCTTTGACATGAGCGAATTATACGATTCATCCCATTCCACGCCGGCACTCATGGTCAACAGGTCCTTTATCCTCAACACACGGCCTTCATACGAAGTCCATTGAGGCAGAAAATCACTGACGGGTTGGTCCACACTTTTAATGTACCCATCGGTAATGGCACAACCTATCAGCAATGAGACAATGCTCTTCGACATGGAGAAAGAGTTGCTCAGGCTTAGGGGAGTATAATTATTCCAGTATTGTTCGAGGATGATTTTGTTATGCTGGATGACCACAAAGGCAACAGTTCCGTATTTCTTAAAATCAGGCTCAAAGGCAGGGGCTATCTGTTTGTTTTCATAATCATCTGCAAACAGCCAGGGATGCGGATTATCTGCTTTTACGACACGGTTTTCAAATATGCTGTACTGGTCTATTTTCGGCTTTAAATGCAACAATGCCCTTCGCATATAATAATTGGAAGGTATCAGCAGAAAAATCACAACACCGGTAAGTATCATCAAAAGACCGTATAGAATCGCTCTTTTGAGTCTGCTATAATTGTATGACGTCATAATAAATTAAAATTATAAGTTATTATATCATGTTTAAAACTATGAAAAACAAATGTTTATCACGAATTTAAATACAGATATTTAAAGTTGGTTCGCTCAATTGCGACTAACATTTGATATTTAATTCATTAAGAACAATACGGATCTTTTCGTATGTTGTAATCGTATTAGGCACCAGTGGCAGACGTAATTTATTTTCAATGAATCCCATGACAGCAAGCATACTCTTCACTCCGGCAGGATTGCCTTCCACAAAAAGCAGTTGAATCAACTCGTTAAAGTGCTGATGGATCTGACGTGCATTATCATAATCACCCTGTAAAGCCAGGCGGACCATACGGCTGAATTCACGCGGAAAGGCATTCCCGATCACCGAAATAACACCCACTGCACCCAACGTGATTAATGGAAACGTAATACCATCATCTCCGGAGATAACCATAAAGTCTTTCGGTTTGTTCTTGATGATATCATCTATTTGTGGGAAATTACCGGAAGCTTCTTTCACTGCAACGATATTCGCAAATTCCTTTGCCAACCGGATAGTGGTCTCAGCAGACATATTCACCCCGGTACGTCCCGGAACATTATATAGAATAATGGGAAGTTTAGAAGCCTTGGCAATGGCTGCAAAATGCTGGTAAAGTCCTTCCTGGGAGGGCTTGTTGTAATACGGGGTTACCGATAGAATCGCATCAACGCCCTTAAAATCGGAAGTTTGCAGCTTTTCCACAATGGCTTTGGTATTGTTACCTCCTACCCCGAGTACGATGGGTAAACGGCCGGCATTAGTCTGAATAACAAAACTTGTTATATCTTCTTTTTCCTGGTCGGTCAGGGTGGGCGTTTCCGCGGTTGTTCCGCATACCACCAGGTAGTCTGTTCCGTTTTTAATTTGATGCTCAACCAATCGGGCTAACGCGTCGTAATCAATTGATTCATCAATTTTGAAGGGTGTTATCAAAGCGACACCCATTCCTGTCAGTTTATTATTAATCATCGGTAGGAGAAATACAATTTGTTTGCAAAAGTACAGTTTTAATCTGTAGTTTGTATGCTTTTCAGGTAAAAAATAATCTGATTATAAAGGTATGTTTCATCAACAGTACTTTCTGATAGTTCAGTTGGTTCGGTTTCTACGGTCATATGCTCCATATCAAGTACAAAATCATAAATAGGCAGATCCGATTTTTTCATGCCCGCTTTAAATGCCGCATTGGCATACAAGGCTAAATATTCCAGTGGAATGATCGGCTTCACTGTCAGGTTTATCAATAAGTCATACTCCGAATACTGCAGCTCATTGATATACGATTCCAGCGGCTTATGAAAAAAGTCTGTTTGTTTATGATGCAGGATACGAAAATCAGGATAGATGGCAGTTGCAATTTCTTTTTTGTCAATGAAGCCCCATGCAGAGACTTTCTTTCCATCCAGTTGCATCTGGTTGATTATTTTATGGATATTCGGATTCTTCTCTGAATAATCACTTTCGAATAATATCAGGATTGTTTTCGCTTTTTTATAATTCACAAAATGATGTTCACGTGGCGTCTGTGCCATGTAATTCCGGGCACGCTTGGCAAACAAATAAGTATTTAAGTTATTGAACATACTGTTTTTTTATTATTCATCATCTTCCGATGGTGACACTGTTTTAATCATTTCCAGGAATGTAATCTCATCCACCAGTTTCACGCCCAGGCTTTCCGCTTTCTTTAATTTCTCAGGGCCCATATTCTCACCGGTCAATATAAAGGACGTTTTCGATGATACACTCCCCACGTTTTTGCCCCCGTTCCGTTCAATCATTGTCTTGTATTCATCCCTCGAATGCTGCGAAAAGGTTCCGCTGATCACAATGGAAAGGCCTGAAAGTGAAGTACCATGTGCCTGCAATTTCTCTTCCGACAGGCTCATTTGCAGGCCCGCTTCTTTCAGTCGGGTTACCATTTCCACATTCAGCGGATCTTTGAAATAGAGCACTACGCTTTGGGCGATTCGCTCCCCGATTTCATCCACGGCAATTAATTCTTCAAAAGTAGCTGATTCAAGTGCTTCAATAGTCTTGAAAGCATACGCCAGTTTCTTGGCGATAGTCTCCCCTACAAAGCGGATACCTAATGCAAAGACGACTCTTTCGAATGGCACTTCTTTTGATTTCTCCGAACCTGCCTGTATGTTATAAGCCGATTTCGTGCCTAATCTTTCTAACCGGATCAGGTCAGGGATTTTAAGGCTGTAAATATCGGCAATATTATGCAATAAATCATTCTGATACAACAAATTTATGGTTTCACTGCCCAATCCATCGATATTCATGGCTTTCCGGCTCACAAAATGCTCCATTTTACCTTTTATCTGTGGTGGACAGGCATTTTCATTCGGACAGTAGTGGGCTGCTTCCCCTTCGAAACGGACTAAGTCAGCACCGCATTCAGGACATTTTTTGATAAAGGTCACCTTGTCGCCAATCAGGATCCGGGCATCTTTATCTACTGCCGTAATCTTGGGTATGATCTCGCCCCCTTTTTCAACAAACACCATATCCCCGATATGCAGGTCAAGTGCTTCAATAATATCTGCATTGTGGAGTGAAGCACGCTTCACTGTGGTGCCCGAAAGCTGTACCGGGTCCAGGTTGGCAACAGGGGTTATGGCACCTGTCCGTCCAACCTGGTACGATACCGAATTAAGACGCGTCACTGCCTTTTCCGCCTGAAACTTATACGATATTGCCCAGCGGGGTGATTTGGCTGTAAAACCAAGCGCACGCTGCTGGGCGATAGAATTTACTTTCAGTACGATACCATCCGTTGCAACCGGCAGGTTTTTCCGTTCGATATCCCAGTAATTGATAAATTCGGTGACTTCCTCCAGCGTCTTGCACACTTTGGTTGCTTCCGATATTTTAAATCCCCACGAGTGTGCTGCTTCCAGGTTTCCCGAATGTAGTTCCGATGGCAGGTTTTCACCCAACAGGTAGTAAAAGTAACCATCCAGTTTCCTGGAAGCCACCATTTTCGAATTCTGCAGTTTCAACGTTCCGGAGGCTGCATTCCGTGGATTGGCAAATAACTGCTCTTCCTGTTCCTCACGTTCCCGGTTTAATTCATCAAACACCGACCACGGCATCAGTATTTCCCCCCTGATTTCAAATGAGGCAGGATAATTGCCATGCAATCGTAACGGGATGCTTTTAATTGTTTTTACGTTGGTAGTCACATCATCTCCCTTCTCTCCATCACCCCTTGTCACTGCCCTGACCAACACTCCATCCTCGTAAGTCAGTGATATGGAAGTGCCATCATATTTCAACTCACACACCAGTTCAAACTCTTCATTCAGCCCTTTCCTCACCCTGTCGTAAAAATCCTGCACCTCCCCTTCCGAATAGGTATTCCCCAGCGAAAGCATCGGATACACATGCGCCACCTGTTTAAATCCTGCTGCAATATCACTGCCCACCCTTTGTGTGGGTGAATTCGGATCAAAGAATTCAGGATGTGCCTCTTCCAGCGCCTGCAATTCCTTCAACTTGACGTCAAATTCCAGGTCGGTAATCACAGGAGTCGACAGCACATAATAATTATAATTATGCTGTTCAAGTTCGCGACGGAGGGATTCAATCTGGTCTTTGATCATGGTTCAATTGCGGGTTAAAAAGTACGGGTTACAACATAGATTCCAACGAAAGCGATATAGCAGTTGCAAAGATACGGAAAAGCAAACTTTCAACCTACTCTTCCCTTAAAATTACTGAATATTTTAACGGCATTTTTAAGTCAACAGCTCACCTCACCAACAGTAAATCAGCCATTCATACTGTCACCGTATATAATCCGTTTTATAGCTAAATTGTTCAATCAATAGCGAGAGCTTCACCGGATTATAGTGAGGGCTTCACTTCGAGTGAAGCCCTCACTAAGCGGCTAGATAACTGTTGAAATTTAAATCATTTCTAAGTTCTATTCCCAAAATCAATCAGTCTTAATTAATCTTTCAAATTATTTGGATCCGTTCGGAGTATCGAGGGACTTTATTGAGCCTTTCGAGGGGGTTGCCTGGGGGTTCCGAGGGCCAGGGCCCTCGGAACCCCCCGGCAACCCCCAGCCAACCCCCAGGCAACCCCCTCGCAACCCAAAACAAATCACACCCGAAACCGGAATCAATTTCCACTGGAAATAAAGGCTGAAATTTGGCTTCTTTAATCTATTATCAGTA
>JAQTUE010000024.1 GCA_028710415.1 Paludibacter sp.
TTCAGCCACAAATTTGTCAGTCATGCTTATCTTATCAGGACTATCCCAATTTGTGGCTTTAGTTGCAAACGAATCGATCATACTTTGTTTTCTTTTGGTTTTGAAGAAAGCCCCAAAACGGCATACAGGGGACAGAAACTCACTAAGCTGGTGAGCAGAAATACTACCGAAACAACAATTAAAATAATCCCCAATGTTCCGGAAATAACATTTGTAAAATAAAGACCCAACACCACAGCCGCTATCAGTGTCCTGATAATTCTGTCGGCAGTACTCATGTTCTTTTTCATTGGTTTACTTGTTAAGTTTGAATAATCATTTTTTAAAAGCAGTTATTTAGCACTTAATTCTTTCAATTTATCAAAGTACATAGCAAACGAGCGATATAAGAAATGTGTCCATTTACCAAAAGGAACAATAATCAATGCCCATTGAACAAGAATGGTTAAATGAAACAAATACAACCATTTATTCATTTCGAGGATATCGAAGTCGATAAACAACCGAACCATTAAGGCAGTCAGTCCCATCAACAATAACCATATAACAAAAAACCAGTCGGAAGGTTGTGAATGTTTGCTGACAGCTTTGGTTTTCTTAACACGGCTTGATACAAAATCAACAGTAACTATAAAAATAATTGCACTTTCAACATAGCCCAGCACGATTACAAACAGGTTTGTAGATGCAAACCAATCCAGGAAAACCGTGGTAAAGAGCAACGATAAATAGGCCAGTACCAGAACAAAGTGTTCGAACCAGCGGAACTGGTTATCATCACATCCCAATGCCTTCTTTTGTGTGAACATATGCACAAACAGGTCACCACTTGCCTTGAGGTAATTCACGACAGGGACTTTGGTTTTGGGTTTCAGGATGGTAAAATACCACATCCGTGCTACGTTAGGAAGTAAGATCACAACGCCTACTGTCCCAATGGCAATCATCTCGAAGTAATGACCTACTTCTATCATTCGGGTCAGTTCAAAACCTACCGAATAGGCAAAGGCAATGACACCTGCAAAAGCAAGTATAAAAGCAGTGAGGCTTATTGGCAAGGATTTGTATAACAAGCCGGACAAACCGGTCCAATCATATTTGGAGGTCAACCACCTGCGCAGTGACATCATTAACTCAGCGGGTTCAGCCTGGCGGGGACATTCTGTTGAACATTCACCGCAATAATAACATTCCCAGGGTTTAAGGGAAGCTTTAATTTCATCTTCCAGCCCCAGGGTTGCATAACGAATCATTTCACGTGGGAAAGAACTGTCGGTGGTTGAAAGCGCGCAGGTTGCCGTACAGTTTCCGCAATTGAAACAGGCACTAAAATCATTCGCTCCGTATTTTTTAAGTTCAGTTGCAAATTCAGGATTAACTCTTGACATATATTTTTAGATTTACCCCCCAACCCCCTAAAGGGGGAGCTTTAAGAGCCCCCTTTAGGGGGTTGGGGGTAGTTTGTTATTTTACCTTATAATAAAAATACTCTTCTTTTGCATCCATGCCTGCAGGAACTACCACACCGTAACGGTTCATAGTCATCAAGTGGAATGTAACCAGATCACCGGCAAGTTTAGAGTTGGCGACAATTTGAGGAATGGTGTTTTTCTCATCGGTCATACCTGCCAGAATTTCTTTCCAAACCTGAGGATATTCTTTCATACCCACTTTGCCTTCTTCCTGAACTTCTTCCGGATTCACCGCCTTTTCCCTGATTTGCACATCCTGCATAAAACCATCTATCATTGATTCGATTTCATTGTCGGTGTATTGTGCAATTTCAATGGCGTTAACCGGACAAACCGGAGCACACATTCCACAACCGGTACAAACCGCTTTATTGACTGCTGCAATGCGTTTGCCATCCACTTCCACTTCTTTAATGGCTGTGTAATCACACACCCCGGCACATTTTCCACACCAGGTACAGGCATCAGCATTTACCCTTGCAATAATCGGATCAACTGAAACAGTTCCACTCTTAAGCAAAGCTGTGATTTTAGAAGCACCGGCCAGTGATGACTGAACAGATTCGCTTACATTCTTAGGACCCTGACAGGTGCCACCAATGTAAACTCCCTTGATAACAGTTTCTACCGGTTTCAGTTTTGGGTGAATCTCGTTGAAGAACTTATCGCGTCCAATAGGGATCTTGAAAAGTTCGGAGATATGTGTTGAATCTTCGCGAGGTACCATTCCTGTTACCAGCACCACCAGGTCAGCTTCAATTTCCAGTTCCTTTTTCGCTGTCAGGTAATCTTTCACCTTTACGATAGTCGATTTGCCTTCCACTTCTACTAAAGGCAATTCTTTGTCTTCGTATTTGAAATACATATCACCTTGTTTCGACGATTGGGCATACAAGATTTCCTGTTTCCCATACGTACGGATATCGCGATAAACGTGATAGGTTTGTATCTTTTCGTATTTCTCTTTCAGTTGTAACGAAGTGTGTATGGTTGAAGTGCAACATTGACGCGAACAATACTTATTATCCCCTTTCTTCTGGCGGCTGCCCACACAATAGATGAATGCAACCGTTTTAATTTGCTTGCCTTTGTAAACCAGTTTTTCAGGGTTCAGTTCAATCAAACGGTTCAATTCAGGAAGTGTAACTACATTATCAATGGTTTTATAACCAAATTCACCTTCTTTAGGTTGATAATTATCGTAACCGGTTGTTATCAATACCGAACCAACGATGAAAGAAAGAGTTTCTTCCTGCTCGTTCAGGTTCAATGTAGAAGCAAATTTGGCAATAAAATCAGTCTCATTCTTCAGTAATTCTGCTTCCACAACAGGTACATCGGGCAGAGCTTCCGGATAATTTTTATAAATAGCCTTGCGTTTTGTCAAACCCGCATTAAATGCATCGTCCACGGATACCGGACATTCTTCCATCGCACGTTTTACGGCTTGTTTGTCAGCTTTTCCATTGATATACCTTGGTTTTACCTTGATATCAATGTGGAAGTTACCAAGACTTCCGGAAACTTTCTCGATAGAAGCTCCTGTGAATAATGTGATATTCGTTTGCTTTTTGATTTCCTCGTACAAAGAAGCAACGATATCTTTTCCTTTTTGTCCCGACATAAACAGGCTATCTTTCTGGGCAATACGTCCGCCAACAAAATAATCTTTTTCAAGAAGATAAACTTCATTGCCACTTTTTGACAGTTCGATAGCTGCTTTCATTCCTGCAACTCCTGCACCAACCACCAGGGCTGTTTTCTTTACAGTAAGTTCTATATTTTCCAACGATTCGGAAAATGAAACACGGTTTATGCCGGCACGGATCAAACCTGCTGCTTTTACAGTTGCTTCACGGGGCCTGTCACTGTGTGGCCACGAGCATTGCTCGCGGATATTTACCTGAACATAATTAGAGGGATTCAAACCGGCACGGGAAGCCACATTTTTAAACGTATGCAAATGCAGTTTTGGTGAGCACGAACAAACCACGATAGCATCCAGTTTATTATCCTGAATATCTTTCACCATGTCTTTCTGGTTGGAATCGGCACAGGCAAACATCACATCTTTTGAAACGATAACGTTATCCTCTTCATGAAACATTTTGCCCAATTCTTCCACATCTACGTAGTCGGAAATATTCCCCCCGCAATGACAAATATATACACCTATTCTTTCTTTCATTTTTATTAGACTTTTAGAATCAAGAACCAAGAATCAAGACAGATAGTTACGTCTTGAATTATTACTCTTGTGTTTGTAATTTTATAATTTATTTCTTGTCTTATTACTTAAGTTACAACCTGGAATCCTACTTTCATAGCTTTTCCTTCCTGGTTCCTGGTTCTTGATTCTTGAATCTTGTTCAGATACCCATCAACTTCAGAAGCTGCACAACCGGCTGATAAAATAGAATCCGGAATATCTTTTGGACCCGATGCAGCACCGGCCACAAAAACACCATCAATACTGGTCAGGGCAGGATTCATCAGTTCATCGGTTTGTTTCACGAAATTAAAGTCATCCAATTCCAATAGTTGATTTTTAAACATGTGCGGAACATTTTTATTTGGAACAACTCCAACAGAAAGAACTACCACATCATGTTTTGCTTCTTTTACGACTCCTTTGGTAACATCTTCGTAGCGAATAATTAAATCACCACTACCATTTTCATTTTCACGAATCTTAGCTACTTTCCCTTTTACAAAATTTACTCCCATCGATTTGGATTCCTGGAAGAATTCTTCGTAGCCTTTACCAAATGCACGGATATCCATGTAGTAAATGGTAATGTCAGCCATTGGCAACGCACCCATTAAAAGTTGAGCCTGCTTGATGGAATACATACAGCAAATTTGTGAACAAATAGGATTGTTGGCACAATCGGCACCGCAACCTGAGTTTTCAATTGCTGAATCGCGTGATCCTGTACAAAGAACGTAAGCAATATTATCAGGGGTTTTCCCATCACCAGGACGAAGCACATTGTTGTACGGGCGGGTAGGAGCAATCAGACGATCCATTTGCATGGAATCAATCACATTGGCATATTTCGCATACCCATAATTCGGTTTTCCTGTAGGTGGAAATAAATTATACCCGGTAGTTACTACAACCGATTTAACGGTTGTATTTACAATCTTGGTTTTTTGTTTAAAATCTATGGCATTCGATGGACAAGCTGTCACACATTGATGACATTCCCGGCAATTGCTGCAATCCAGGCAACGTTCGGCACTTGCTTTCATTTCAGATTCAGTGAAAGTTTGTTCCACTTCTTCCCAACTAGTTGCCCTTTGGGCAAGAGGCATCATTCCGCCTGGAATAGCAGGTTTTACTTTCCCATCAAACTTTTTCAAGACTATATTTTTATCAATAGCCGGTAATTTGTCGCCATCTTCAAAATCCTCCATATTCAAATCCCGTAAGTATTTGTCCATGTAGAAAGCAGCTTTTTTACCTTGTCCGGCTGCTTCAATCAAAGTAGTTGAACCAGTAACGGTATCACCGCCTGCAAAAATAAATTCTACAGAAGTTTGCAGCGTTTTCTTGTTAGCTACAATAGTTCCGTTTTTATTCAACTCGATTTGTCCTGCAAAAGGCGAAGTGGAAGGTCTCAATCCGATGGCCTCGATGACATAATCCACATCTTCGATGTATTCCGAACCTTTTACTTCTTCCGGACTACGACGGCCACTGGCATCTTTCTCACCCAATTGCATTTTGACCAATTGAACCTGTTTGATTTGACCGTTTTCACCCATGTATTTTATAGGATTGCGGAGAATCATTATTTCTACACCTTCTTCTTCAGCTTCGTGAATTTCAGGAGCAAAACATGGCATTTCTTCCCTGCTTCGACGATAAATAACCGTTACTTTTTCAGCACCCAGACGTAATGATGTACGTGCGGCATCAATCGCTGTGTTACCACCACCAATCACCATCACGCGTTTACCTTTTAAATCTTCCTTCTTACCGATATTTGATTCCCTGAGAAAATGCAGGCAATCAACAATACCTTTCAAATCCGAACCTTCAGTTTTAGAAGTTACTGCATCGTGGGTACCAACTGAAACAAATACGGCATCGTAGCCTTCTTTTTTCAATGCTTTTAAATCCGTAATCTTTTTGTTTACTTCAATTTTAACTCCGAGTACGGTTATATTTTTTAAATCCCTGTCCACCACACTTTTTGGTGCACGGTATTCCGGCAAAGTCAATCGTAACATACCTCCTGCAGCAGGTGCCGCTTCGAAAATAGTCACTGTATGACCTTTCAATGCCAAATGATAAGCAGCTGTGATGCCGGCTGGACCGGATCCGATAACTGCAATTTTCTTATCAGTTTTATTTTTAATTTCAACAGCTGGCGCTTCAGGGTATTTTTCGTAATACCAGTCGGCAAAAAAACGTTTTGTTTTACGAATATCTACTGAACCTTCCAGGCTTGCACGGGTACAGGCATTCTGGCAAGGTGCATAACATGCACGTCCTAAACTTCCTGGGAAAGGGATATCTTCCAGATGAAGCTTCATGGCTTCTTCGTACTGTCCGTTACGGGCAAGCGATACAAACCCGTAAGCTTTTACACCCCCCGGGCATTCGTTAATACAAGGAGCAGAATGATCCTGGCGATCGATAGTGGCAATTCGTGGATTGGCGAGGTTGAAAGGAATATAAGCAACTTTCCGGCCTGCCAGGTTGGCGTTGTAATCATCGCTGCGCACTTCAGGGCATACCGCTTCACACTCGGCACAACCGGTACAATCTTCCTGAATGATGTAACGCGCTTTTTTAGAAACCTGCACCTTAAAATCATCACCTTCTTTGGTAATTCCATCGATTTCGCTGTTGAGCATCAAGGTGATTTTAGGGTGACGGGCAGTCTCCGACATCTTGGGAGTCGTAATACATGCCGCACAATCAAGTGTAGGGAAAACTTTACTCAGCTGAATCATTTTACCACCTATTGATAAAGCTTTATCTACCAGCAGCACTTCATGGCCCATGTCAGCAAGACTTAACGCTGCTTCCTGGCCTGCAATTCCGCCTCCGATAACTAAAGCATCGTAACCCTCAACCCCTGAAGAACCCCCAGCCCCTAAAGGGGCGTTGAGATTACCCCTATCCCCTAAAGGGGAATTAAGATTAGTATCCTCTTGTTTATTATCTATTATAGTCTCAATCATTATATATTCCTTTAAATATTCAGTATAAATTTTATTTCCACGACTCTTTTCTTGTTCCCCTTTAGGGGCTAGGGGTTTTTTTTTATTATTCCCCTTTAGGGGCCAGAGGTTCTTGAGTATTTTCTTCCAATCCGGCTAAAATTTTCCCGTAATTTTCCATGTGATTCATAAACGGTTCTGCACATACTGAGCAAAGAGCCGCCATACGCACACGTCTGGGATTAATATTTTTCTCTTTCATTAATTCCTGAGAAACTTCCACTATATTATTGGTATGTTCTGCACAACGTGAACTGAAAGAACATTCGTGTCCATCGGCAGCAATGAAAACACCATCGAAGCCATGTTCCAGGGCATGAATAATCCATCTGGGTTTAATCCCGGAAGAACATGGCAAGCTGATAACATAAACGGAAGGTGCATAATGAATCTTTCTCAAACCAGCCTGGTCAATTCCGGGATCGGATATTTTGTCTGTTGAGAAAACCAGAATCTTTGGAGATTTTGTGTTTGATGATATATTTACAGTTGACATAACAATTAAATTAAACGACCCCTAACCTCTAAAGGTGGATTGAGTTACAGCATCTATAAATCTTTTTTAATAAGACAGAATAGACGTAAATACCCGGATTCACTTTTAGGGGTTGGGGGTCGTATTTTTATTCTTTGATTAGAAACAAGCGACTGAAGCTATCTTCGTCATAGAAACCAAGATATTCGTGACCAACTTTGTCACACCAACGTGGAATATCATTTTTGGTGCCTTCGTCAGCTGAAAGGATTTCCATAATTTCACCTGATTCAAGTTCACCAATTGCTTTTTTTGCTGCCAAAAGTGGTCCGGGACAAGCTGTTCCACGTGCATCTACTACTAAATTTGATTTTAAATTCTTTAAATCTGTTGCCATAATACTCAGTTATTTGTTAATTTGTATATTAGTTAATTGGTTTAATGAGTCTTTTGTCTTGACTCTAGGTTATAAAGCCTATACAAACAATTGCATAGCACTCTCACCAGCATCGGCTACAAAAGTAGCAGCTCCTGCAAAACGTAAATGAGGATAATCGATAAATTCTTCTTTCTTAAAGCCCATTAAATCCATTGACATTTCACAGATGGTTATTTCAATACCCAGTTCACCTGCTTGTTTAAACATTTCGTCCAACGACATAACGTTTTTCTTTTTCATCAACATTTTCATCATCATCGGACCCATTCCACCCATATTCATGTTTGATAAAGCCAGCTTGTTTTTGCCTGTTGGGAGCATTATGCCAAACATTTTAGAAATAAAATCTTTCCCTTTTGGTGATTTCTTTGGATCGCGTAATGCAGAAAGTGACCAGAATGAAAAGAATAGTTTCACCTGTGTATCCATTGCCGCAGCTGCAAGTGAAATGACCATTGTGGCAAGAATTTTATCCATATCACCTGATACAACCGCCATTGATAACTGATCTTTGCGGTTCTTTTCAAGTTTTCCAACTTTCTTTTTCAATGCATCCACTTGCATTTGAAGTTCCTGAATTGTAATTTCCTGTGTGGCTTCCATATTGATTAAATTTTTATTAAACATGATTAGAGAATTATTTCTGCAAATGTATTGAAGAAAAATATATTTATTGAAAATATTAGCGTGTAACTGGATACATAATTTTGTGATATGCATCACAATATATATATTTGCATCTTATTCCTTTAAATCAGAACAAAATGCTAAACGATTGTAGAAATTGTCCATTTAAAACCAAGGCGACATCCATGTTGAGTGATTCTAGTCTGGATCAACTGACTTCAAACCATCTGGAGCTTAAATTAAAAAAAGGTGATTCGATTATAAAACAGGGAACCTATTCAACGAATGTAATATTTTTACGAACCGGTTTGGCTAAAATCCATATCGCAGGACCTTACAGTGAGCAAATTGTAAAGATGGTAAATGCACCAAGTTATCTGGGCTTACCAACGACATTTGGTAGTAAGATCAATCAATATTCAGTTACTGCAGTGTCTGATGCTGAAGTTTGTTTTATCGACCTGGAGGTTTTTCAGAGTATCCTGGATGAAAATAAGGAATTCACGCGTGAGTTAATACAGGTATTTTGCAAAAATGAATTGGAATCTTTTCACCGTTGTGCTAATCGTACGCAAAAGCTGATTCGAGGCAATATGGCTGATGCCTTACTGGAGTTTTCTGATAATATCTACAAGTCTGATATTTTTGTTTTACCACTATCGCAAGCCGAATTTGCTAATCTTGTAGATACCAGCCGTGAAAGTGTGAGCCGCGTTCTCACTGAGTTTGACAAAGACGGTATCATTAAAATTTCTGGTAAACAAATTGAAATTCTTGATAAAGCAAGATTGATATTGGTAAGCCAGAATGGATAATCTGTTATTTCTGTGTTCTGTTATTACAATCAATCTACTTTATACAAAACAGGTAAGAAAATAAATATTTATTCTCTTACCTGTTTTGTTTTTTAATCCTGTTTTAAAAAGGATAAATAATCTGGTTAAATATTTATCCTTCAATCAATATCCTTTTTGGATTGTAGGGATGATACATTTCATATATTACTCATAGACTATCTAAAATAGATTATCTATTTTAGATAGTCGTATAAAAGTCAATTAATCAGTATTATATATGTTGTTTTCTGATGTTATAGCCCTCAAAAACTGATTGTGTATTAAATTTACTGATTTTATTTAAAGAGACTTAAAAAAATATTTTAAGTAAAATAACATTCTGACTGTTGAATTATTTCAAAACAGAAAGCCAAAAAATGGTTGTAAATAGATGTTATAAATAAATCCTTATCTTACAAAGTCTCTTTTCTTAAACCAAGAGGCCACATTTACCAACCCAATCATGACCGGGACCTCTACCAAAGGCCCGATAACAGCTGCAAATGCTTCTCCTGAATTGATTCCGAAGACTCCTGTGGCAATGGCAAGTTCCAGATTAAAAGTATTATCTATTTTAGATTATCTATAATAGATAATCTAAAATAGATAGTCGCATAATAGACAGTTAGTCAGATTTATATGTATGATTTACAGGTGTAGAAAACAATCAAAAACTGATAATAAATAAAATTTACCAATTTCGTAGAAAGATACATAAACAACTATTTTAAAAGGAATAACTATCAGCCAGTTGAAATTTTTAAAACAGGTTTTTAAATAAATGCTTTAAATAGACTTTAAATTACATAGTATCTTTTCTTAAACCAAAACGCCACATTCACCAACCCGATCATGACCGGAACTTCTACCAGCGGCCCGATAACAGCTGCAAAAGCTTCGCCTGAATTGATTCCGAAAACTCCGATGGCAACAGCAATGGCCAGTTCGAAATTATTACTGGCAGCTGTAAACGATAGGGTAGTGGACTGTTCATACGTTGCGCCAACTCTTTTACTCATGAAGAAGGAGCCAACAAACATGATTACAAAATAAATAAGCAAGGGCACAGCTATTAACACCACATCAAAAGGGATTTTTACAATGTATTCACCTTTAAGTGAGAACATGACAATTATCGTGAAAAGCAATGCAATCAGGGTTAAAGGGCTGATCCTTGGAATAAATTTGGTGTTATACCATACCTTGCTTTTCACCCTGATAAGAATAAAGCGTGTCAGAAAACCCATAATAAAGGGTATTCCTAGGTATATAAAGACGCTTTCGGCTATTTGTCCGATGGTTATTGAAGAAACGACATCACTGGTAGGAATGCCAAACCAACCTGGTGCAATGGCAATAAAAAAATATGCATACAAAGAGAAAAAGAGCACCTGGAACACACTGTTGAATGCAACCAACCCGGCTGCATATTGTGTATCCCCTTTTGCTAAATCATTCCACACAATCACCATAGCAATGCAACGAGCCAATCCAATCATAATTATGCCATAGACATAAGGTAAATTTGAGTTGTTCTCACCCGGAAATACTTTGAACAATATAATTGCCAGGGTAAACATCAATACCGGTCCAATAATCCAGTTTTGAACCAGTGACAGACCCAGTATTTTATAATTGCGGAATACCTCACCCAATTCTTCATACCTCACTTTAGCCAGTGGGGGATACATCATCACAATCAACCCAATGGCTATTGGAATATTGGTGGTTCCCGACGACATACTGTTCCAGAATTTTGCAACATTGGGACTTAGCCAACCTGCAAATACACCGATAAACATTGCCAGGAAGATCCAAAGTGTGAGATAACGGTCCAGAAAATTTAATCTTGTTTTCATATTCCTTATTTGATTTTTATTCTTTTACTAATCAACTAGTGATTAAAGTTTCTGATTAATTCGCAGCATTCAAACTTTAAATAAAGCCTTTGTTTATGTGATTCAATCTGAGATTCTGTTAAGTCTGGCAGAGACTCTGTTATGACAGGAAATCCTAATATATCCAGTAACTTTTCATTCAGTTTGCGGTTCTTCCCTTTGTAAGGATGACAATGAATATGAATGGCCGGATTGAAATTCAGTTCAATAATGGCATAATTTTCATTCGTTGCCTCTTGTGTATAGTCAGGGATAATCATATCAAGCCCGGTAATTTTCACACCCAATGCCTGAGCTGCCTGTACGGCAATTCTTTTATATGATTCGGGAATGTCATCTGTGAAATCTATACTGTCACCTCCTGTACTGATGTTCGAGTTTTCACGTAAGAATACTTTTTCATTATCCGCCGGGACATATTCAAAATCTTTACCCTGGGCTTTTAAAAACATGGATTCCGCTTCGCCGAGTTGTATTTTCTCCAACGGTGTTCGGTATCCTTTTCCACGCAAGGGATCTTTGTTCTTATCAATCACGAGTTCACGAATGGATTGTTTGCCATCCCCTGTGACATTTGCCGGAACGCGGTGCAATATTCCAACCACCTCATCATTCATGACAAATATCCTGAATTCCTTTCCTTCAATAAATTCTTCAATTAGAATGCTCGAATCGCAATCAAAAGCAATGTCAATAGCCCTTTCAAAAACCAGATTATCTGTATTATTCTTGATAATTGTTATTCCAAGCCCAAAGTTTGTCGACTTAGGTTTGATAACCACCGCCCTGTTTTTGAAGTATGGGAAGTCAGCTTTTGCAATATCCCTGTCAGAGTAATCCAGTCCGATGGGTACCCTGATCCCATGCTCTTTCAGAATTTGTTTGGTAATGACTTTATTTTCCATGGCCAGGATACTGGCATAATTGTCAAGCGATGTTTTTGTGGCCTGACGGACATATTGTGTGTTATCATCCCGCTTCAACCGGATAAAGTTTTCTGTTTTGTCCATTATGTCAAATGCAATACCCCGTCGTACAGCTTCACGCAGCACAAGCTGGGTGGATAGTTCAATGTCTTCCAACCCTTTGAAATTGTATGTGTTTTGTTTACTTTGTTGTAAATAATCCTTTGCTTTTCCCAGATGGAAAGGAATAAAACCTTTTAAATCCATTTCATTCAGAATTTGTTGGACTATTCGTTGTTCCGGATGAAGGATCATTTCCTTGGCATATTTCAATGAGTTGAAATAATCGGGAGACTCAATTCCAAGTGTAGAATATACGTTCATCATCCCCTGAATCACAACTTTGGCTTCCTCCCAAGCATTGTGTACTGAACCATCACCTTTAAAATATGGAATATTCCCATGTAATCCAAGTAAGGATATATTTGCATGATTGGAATTTGCAATAGCCTGATAATCCGGAGAGAAGTTATCCTGTTCGTCAGTAACCAGGCCATAGATTACCAGAAAGTGGATAAAATGAAGCATGGCAGGGGTAAGGCCAATTTTACTTAATGGATTGATATCCAGAAAACGTGCTTCAATATAACTGATTGTTTTGGCATTCGATGTGAATTTTGGTCTGACTGAAGCATAGAGTTCTTTCGTGGCGGTTAATGTTCCATTATTTACCATTTGTTCTATGCTATGGAGATATCCGTTTGTAGACCGGTAATCGGGATAAAGATCTTCAATATTACCATATCCAAAGCAACTGTTGCGGAGCGATAAACCCCGTGTCTTGGAATTGAAATAGACCGGCAGGTCGCGGCATTTTAATTCATAAGTAGGATCAACAATGGGGCTGCTGCCATAAATCAGTACATACAGCCAGCGATAACGTAAGAGCTGCCTCGTGATTTTCAAATAGACTTCGTCTTTAAACAATTCAAAGGAAATCTCTGTTGAAGTGATTTGATAAAGCCTGGACAGCAGGTTGTCATTCAACGAAATATTGAAATGAATACCTGAAATAACCTGCTTTTTTTTACCATATTTCTCTGCAAGTTTTTCGCGATATGCCTCTTCCAAGGAACCTTCATTTGAATATTGAGCTACCGGAATTTGATCTTCATTGGGTATGATGGGAGGTATACTTTGTGGCCAGAGATATTCGTCTTCGAGTTCAAGGCTTACAATGTCATGAATTGTTTCCAGGAATCCCAATGTTTCAGGAATCCCTGGAAGGGGTGGAGTAATCATTTCAACCTGACTTTCCGAAAAATCGGTGGTAATATAGGGATGGTTTAATTTATCACCAAATACAGCAGGATGTGGTGTCTGGGAAATGACTCCATTTTTGTCAATACGAATATTTTCTTTTTCAACACCAAACAATCCTTTTAGCCAGATATCCCCGGTTGGAAGAGATGTATTCCCCGTAAAATTCAGATTTACTTCCATAGTTCAGTTCAATAAACAGAATTATATTAAAATAAAAATTTATACTTCATGCAAACTGCCGAGGAAGGACAGATAGAAGCAAATTCAGTTGAGTTAGTCAGCTCAGAAGGAACTTCTTTTCTATCGACTACATCCCAACCACGATTTCTGAAAAATCCTTCAGCGGTATTTGTTAGCAAATAAAACTCCCGGATGCCATTGCTACCGGCTAAATCCATAGCCTTGCCTGTCAACAGTTCTCCAATCTTTAGATTCCTGTAATTCAAGTGAACAGCTAATGACCTGAATAGGGCAGTTTTCCCGTAAGCTTCAAAACCTGAGCAGCCAATTATTCTTCCTTCAGATTCTGCAACTATAAATTTTTGTATGCCAGGAACAATATCCTCAACAGGTAAGCTGCTTTCAGTAAGCAGTTTTTGTATTGCCGGATAATCTTTGGGATCAGGGATTCTGTACAGAATATTATTTGAGTCCATGAAGTTTATTTCTTTGCTGAAACAGTAATACTGAAGATACCGGTTTCTTTGTTCCTGAATTGTTCGATCTCAGAGTCATTCAGATAGTTTTTCAGAATATCAGCAGGCATTTCAATTTCTTTCAGTTTGTGGATGGTTACTTGCTTAAACCCTTGATGATTTATTATTTCAAGATATTCATCCATCTCTATGGCACCTGAAACACATCCTGCATACATTTCAGCATCTTTGCGTAAATTATCCGGCAAAGCACCTTTGATGACTACATCCGAAACGCAAAAACTACCTCCCGGTTTTAATACTCTCATAATTTCTGAGAATGCTTTTTGCTTATCAGGCACCAGGTTTAAGACACAATTGGAAACAACTACATCATATGTATTTTCAACCAGAGGCATTTCTTCAATGTCTCCCTGTACAAATTCAACATTCTTAAAGCCCAGTTTTTCGCAGTTTTTATTTGCTTTTTCAAGCATGGCATCTGTAAAATCAATTCCGGTTACATGCCCGGTTTCCCCAACAATAGCACGTGCCACAAAACAATCGTTCCCGGCTCCACTGCCTAAATCAAGTACTGAATCCCCTTCCCGGATACCTGCAAATTGTGTTGGTATACCGCAACCCAACCCTAAATCCGCATCGGAATTATAGCCTTTAAGCTTCTCATAGCTTTCACTGAAAATGGTATAATCTACCGAAGCACATCCTCCTGCACCACAGCAGGATGTTTCGTTCTGCAGTTTTGATTGATGGGCTATAACACCATATTTTTCTTTGACAATGTATTTTAAATCTTCAGCTTTCATAATTGTGGTTTGATTTGTTCAACATATAATTTATGAAATCCTTCTTTTATTTCATTCCGAACCCTGATAAATTCGTTCCAGATAAATTCTTCAGTTCCTTCAGCATGGCTCGGGTCGTCGTAACCCATGTGCAAGCGGTGTTTTACTTTCCCAAAGAATGCAGGACATTCCTCGTTTGCTCCACCACAAACCGTGATCACATAGTCCCATTCTTCATTCAGGTATTTATCTACCGAATCCGAAGTGTGTTGACTTATATCTATCCCGGCATCTTTCATGGCGGCAACAGCTTTCTGGTTTAACCTGCCTGAAGCTTGTGTGCCGGCTGAACATACATTGATATTTGGATCGAACGATTGTAAAAAGCCATGTGCCATCTGGCTGCGGCAACTATTTCCTGTACAAAGAATTAATACTTTCATGATGTTTAGTTGTATATAAGTTTGTTATTTTTGGATTCGAATCACATTCCCTTTTATGCGTAACATTACTGTGGGGTTCTTTGCATTTGAATTCACCAAGATGGTTTTACTAAAAGTCCCCGGTATTTTTGTGTTGTAGTGTAGTTTAATCACACCTGTCTTACCTGCAAGGATTGGCTCTTTTGGCCATTCGGCAACTGTACATCCACATGATGGTTTTACGCTGCTTATTACCAATGCTTTGTTCATAGTGTTGGTAAATTTAAACTCACTTTTCCCCGGGCTGCCAACTTCTATGGTGCCATAATCATGAGTCAATTCTGTGAAAAGAATTAAATCTTTTTGTTTGGATGGTTTTATTTGTCCAAACAGCATAACTGTTGTCAAGCAGTATAAAATTAGTATTGCTGTTTTTTTAGTCATAATATTGTTTTTCAATTATTTTATTGACAGTTTTTCTCTGTACTACAAATTATCTCTGTCGATTTAATTTTACCAAAGAAAGTATCGAAGAGTTCCAGTTTCTCCGAAATACAGGTTCCGCACAGGCAATAATTGATTTTAAGGCCATCAATTTCTCCATGTATTAATCCCATGTCGCGTAATTCTTTCAGGTGTTGCGACACAGTGGTTCTGCTCAAAGGCAATTTATCCGAAATATCACCCGATATGCAGGTCTTGGTCTCCGCCAGGTACTTTAAAATGGCCAGTCGGGCTGGGTGTGAAATTACTTTTGCGAATGTGGCTAACTCTTGTAGCTCTATATCAAATACTTCCGGTTTTATCATAGTGGATGTGTTTTATGTCGCAAACATACGACATAAATTGATATCATACAATTTATAGTAGTTAAATTTTCAAGAAATTTGTGTGAATAAGAAAATATCAAGATGTAAACAAGAACTTTCATCATGCAGAATAGCATTGAACAGTTAGGGAGTAAATGAATACATGAGAAGTGGAATCAATTGAAACGAATCAATATCCTGGTAAAGTTAGTTTATTTCAATCAAAATAGGAGAGGTGTATCTGATTCAATAAGAAGGTAAAACAATAGTCTATTCTACTTCTTTATCAGTTTCTGACTCGCTTTCAGTGTCAGTTTCATCATTCAATGTTGTAGTTACTTCTTCTTTATCCTTTTGATCCCTTACAACCAAATAAATAATCAACGCAATTACCAGAACCACAACTATTGTAATAATAATCCAATTTGTTTCCATAATTTCAGATTTTTAAAGTTAGTAAAGTACTGTTGAAGTAAGTAGCAAACTTACGATACAATCAAACAATAAACAAATTTTTCATATTAAATTCCTGTTACATTTTTTGATAAGTAATTCAAAGTATTTAATGATACGATTTGAGTTTTAACCCGCATCCCTCCAAAGGTGGCTTTAAAACGTAGTATTTGAAGAAGTGCTAATAATGAATCGCTCCTGAAGATGCGTTCTTGGGCCCCCTTATGAGGTTGGGGGGTCTGAATAAGATAGTTGCAAAAATAGTCGGACTTTAAGTTATACAAATATATCAATATTTATTATTGATTACTTATATTGAGCATAGGTCATTTGCAGCATTCATTATTTTCCTTCTCTTGAATGGATGGACACTTTACAGTCCCATACGAACAGAACACGCAACAATCACCTTTCTTTGGTTTAAGAACAACATGGCAATGTTCACATTCATAGTAGTACAGGCACGTCTCGGTTGGCATCGTCTCCGATTTACTATGACCACATTCAGGACAAGTGACAACAGATTCTAAGATGATCATGGTGTAAATTATTAAAATATCCAGTTAAACAGAAATCCAACAATCATGATCCCGACTCCCACAATGGCAATAAAAGTAGCAATTAACGGTAACTTTAATACTTTCCTGAGGATAATCATTTCGGGCAATGAAAGCGCAATCACCGACATCATAAATGCCAGGGAGGTTCCCAGTGAAGCACCTTTTTCAATTAATACCGAAACGATTGGTACAATCCCGGCAGCATTGGAATACAAAGGAATACCAATCAACACGGATAGCGGAACAGCATACCAAACATCTTTACCCATTAATGAAGCCATAAATTCAGCAGGGACATAGCCGTGCGCTCCTGCACCGACTAAAATACCCAATGCCACATACAACCAGACTTTACCTATAATCTCTTTAACAGCATCGAAACCCATTTTAATTCGTTGTGAGAAAGTGATTTGTCCATCTTCATCGTCGCCCTCACCCAATTTGGTGGCATACACCCATTCTTCCACCCAATGCTCCAGTTTCAGCTTGCCAATGATCCAACCGGCAATAATGGCAATAGTAAGTCCTGTGCCAATATAAATGGCTGCCACTTTCCAACCAAACATTCCATACAGAAGGATAACGGCTACTTCGTTAATCATGGGTGCTGCTATCAGGAACGAAAACGTAACACCAAGTGGAACGCCTGATTCAACGAATCCCAGAAATAAGGGGATAGCCGAACAAGAACAAAATGGCGTAACAATCCCCAGCATGGAGGCCATGATATTGCCTGTGAATGTTTTCTTTCCCTCCAGTGCTTTTCGGGTTCGTTCAGCTGTAAAATAACTGCGGAGTATCCCCACCAAGAAAATAATCAACACCAGAAGCATCAATACTTTCGGGAACTCGAAAATAAAGAATCGAAGTGATTCGGTAAGATGGCTTCCTTTTGTCATTCCCAAAACAGTGTCAACAAACCAATCGGTTAGCGGTTGCAGGTTGATGTAAATCACATACCAGATTGGTATGAGTAATAGTGGGATGATAATATTTTTATTTAATTTCATTGGATTAATTTGAAGATTTGTCAATTTGAAAATGAATAGACGTTCTCAACGTGATTATACAAAAAATAGAATGATATAGTAAATGCCAACTCCAATGAAAATAACCGATACAACCCTCCTGAACCATAGTTCAAAAGTCTTAATCTGATTATACAGTTTACCAACATTTCCAACTGCATAAGCCAACAACCAGGCAAACAGGATTACAGGCAATCCGGTGGCAATAGCAAACAGGACAGGAAGGTATAATCCACTTGCACTGGCCACAGTCATAGGAATTAGCATGACAAAATAAAGTATTCCGCTATACGGACAGAATGCCAATGCAAACACCATTCCTAATAAAAGTGTACTCCAGTAGCTGCCTTTGCTGCTTTCTCCAATTTTATCGGTCAATCCGGAGAATCCCGGAAACTTGATTTTAATAACATCCAGCATAAACAATCCGATCAGTATTAACGCAGGTCCTAACAGGCGTTCGCCCCAACCCTGAAAAATCATAGAGATATTCATTTTGCTGGCACCAAGATAAATGATGACTGCCAAACCTGTATAGCTGATTGCACGGCCAAGTGTATACACCAACCCATTGATAAATACCCTTCGTTGATTCTCAATATCCCGGCTGATAAACCCGATTGCAGAAATGTTAGTAGCCAGGGGACAAGGACTGATGGCTGTCATCAATCCAAGAATAATGGCTGTGACAAATGCATATTGGGAATTTTCTAATATCCTTTGCAGAACTTCCATAGTATGATTTGAAAATGAATTGATTTGATAATTTGATGATTTGGAAATGATTTGAAGATTAAAATTGATAATTATGATGGATTATTTTTTGAAGAACTGATAATTTTTGAAAGAACATTTATAATCGAAGTAATTTTAATATCCATCCCAACAGGATTTGGATAACTGGAAGCTAAATTACATAGTGTTAACCAATAATCTGTTTCGTCAGCTTCCTTGGCTGCAATTTTTATTTTATGTATAAAATCTGCTTTACTTTCAGCATTCTGAGCTTCATGTACATTTGCTCCAATTGAAGTTCCTGAATTTAGTAACTGATTGGCAAGAACAAATTTTCTTTTACTTTCAAGCAATTCGCAATATTCAATTACTTCAAGCGCAAATTCAACTGTTAGATTTACAATTAAGTTGTTTTTATCGTTTCTCATAATATTGATTGATTTAAGTTGTGTTGATTTGAAGATATGTTGATTTGAAGATGTGTTGATTTGAAGATATGTTGATTTGAAGATGTGAAAATGTATTGATTTGAAGATTTGAAGATGTGTTGATTTGAAGATTTGAAGATGTGTTGATTAAGATAACTGACTAAGTTGGAAATCCTCAAATGAAACGAATCTTCAAATCATTTTTTTTCATCCTCAAATTATCAAATTATCACATCTTCAAATCATCATATCTTCAAATTTTCAAATCAAACGAATCTTCAAATTATTTAAGAATCGGATCTATTGTTTTTTTAAGCTCTGCTTTTAGTTTTTCGGGGCTGCTTTTTGCATACATAAAACCTTTTTCAGTCAAATCAATCCGTTTCTTACCACTAATCACTAACAATGCCTGACCTTCAGTTTTACATTTAGCTGCCAACACTTCACTTCCCTTGACGTCCAGGTTTACCGATTTAAAAGTAATCAACCCTTTTTTGTACTGAATCGGATATAAAGCTTCAATTGCTTTTTGTGATTCAGTTTCTACTGCCTGGCAGGTGACACAACGACGGGTAAAATGAAAATAAAACACTTCTACCTTTGCCGGTTTCGATACATCTGTGTGAGTCTTTTTGTCAGCAGCAATACTATTTACCGTAAAAAACGTAACTACAAGAAGTACGAATACTGATAACGAAATGATCTTTTTCATAGCATGAAAATTTTATTGGTTAGTATTTCTTTTAATTCATTATTCGATGGCACACGTCCTTTTACTACGACTTTTCCATCAACCACCAGGGCAGGGGTAGTCATGACATTGAATTTCATGATCTCCATAATGTCTTCCACTTTCGTAATGGTGGCATTGATTCCATTTTGTTCAACTACTTCGCGTGTGGCTTTTTCAAGTGACTTGCACTTCGGACAACCGGTCCCTAATACTTGAATGTTCATAAGGATATTGATTTTAAGAACCCCTAACCCCTAAAGGGGGATAAAGATGGGTTCATGTTATTTGAAAATATTTCAGTTATTCTATTGATTTTTTCCAATAAATCTCCTGATTTAGTGTTATAGTTTATAAAGTAACTCAGTTCCCCTTTAGGGGTTAGGGGTTCTTGCAACATTCCGTTTTTGGCTCGCAGTCTGCAAAGAACCCTTCAAAAAATGCCTGTGCTTTCACCCAGTTCTCGCGGTTGATGCAGTATTTTACCTTGGGGGTTTCAATTTCTCCCTGAATAAGCCCCGCATCCTTCAATTCTTTCAAATGTTGTGACACAGTAGCTTTGGCTATAGGTAGTTCGTTGTGTATTTCTCCAAAGTAACAACTGTCCATGGATGCCAGGAAGTGCAGTATGGTAATTCGGGCCGGATGACCCATAGCCTTAGCAAAACGGGCAAGCTGCTCCTGGTCAATGGTATATTCCTTATTTTTAATTGTTTCCATTCTTATTTTTATCTATTGTTCGTTGTTCGCAAAAGTACGAACAATATCTATCTCCACAAAATAATTGTACATTATTTTCAATATATTTTTGATTTTAATTTTAAAGAATGTTTAAAACCCCAACCTTGAAAACCCAGAATTAAGATTAGAACGCGGATGGTACATTCCGGTTTTCGGAATATATGCAGATTTGGCGGATTAAAAACGGATTATAAAAATACTACGTATTTTGATTTTAAGACCTTATATGGAATAGTGTGACTAAAATAGTTAGAAGTTAATTTTGTAATATTGTGCCAAAAAATACACGAAATTGAGAGTTAAGATACTAAACAGAATGACATAATATCGAGAGTTCCTTTCTTGAGAAATACCATTAAACAAGAATCCCCCGCAAGTTCTTCAACTTACAGGGGATCTTCTTTTGTTCTTAGTGAAGGCTTCACTCGAAGTGAAGCCTTCACTATAACAATCCCCCGCAAGTTCTTCAACCTGCAGGGGATTTTCTTATAATCAAATTAACCATCGGATCGCAGTGACATCCCGCTTGCCGGATCAACCTAATCAACCAATTAACTCAATCAACTCAATCAACTCAATCAACCTAATCAACCAATTAACTAATTAACCAATCAAGAGGGTTTATAGCTATAACTTGGTGCAGTTGGTTTAATCTCCGGATGAACAAGACACCACGCGGCATACGATTTTTTCAATGTATCCAGAAATACAGAAGTCTCCTGAGCACCATTTACAGCAAATTGACGGTTAAATACAAAAAACGGTACGCCGTGTATACCAAGTTGACTTGCTTCGTCAATGTCTTTTTGTACCTGATCATCATAGGTCTTGTTTTTCAATACCTGTTCGAGTCCTTCCACGTCTAATCCGATTTCTGTTGCCAGTAATACCAGGATACTGCTGTCATCGATATTCTTACCTTCAGTAAAATAAGCTTCGAACAAACGTTCTTCAATTTCATTCTGCTTTCCCTGGTGTTTGGCAAAATGAATCAGATTCTGAGCTTTGTAGCTGTTGGCAACTACAACTTTATCAAAATTGTATTCCAGTCCATAAGGTTTCCCTGACGCCAAAAACCGTTCATTCATTTTAAGAGCCTGGTCCAACGGATACCCTTTTATATCTGACAGATACTGATGGATCGAGATAGTGGTGTCGGTAACCAACCCTGGGTTTAGTTGAAAACTCTTCCATTCCACTTCTATGTTATCTCTGTCTGCAAATTGAGCCAATGCATTCTCAAATTTATGCTTGCCCAGATAACAAAACGGACAAACCACATCGCTCCAAATTTCTATTTTCATTTTCATATTGATTGTTTTTGTTATGACTATAAACAACCCCTTGGTTTCAATGTTCAGATTTATGGATAAACAGAGTAATTAATGCCCCATATTGAATTCAGAACAATAGAACGCTGATGGTACATTCCGCCAAGTCGGAATGTACCATCAGCGTTCTATTCTTTATTCGAAGCACATTATACCATTTTCAGTACTTTCTATCTAATCTAATCTAATCGAATTCATTATTTGTTCGAAAACCAAATTGCATAATCGTAAAGTAATTGATAATTCGCTGACTGATTGTCTGCAGCATCCAAATCACAAAGTGGGAAATCCTGATTCACGTTGTTTAATTTTACCGTTGCATTGATACCAAACTTGTCGTTAATTGTTGATAAAGAGTGAATGACAACTGTCTCCTCATCTTTTATCTTTCCAGAAACTTCCAATTCCGAAACAGTAGCTTTTATAGGGAATGTCAGGTTGGCATCTAAATATTTGTACCAAACATCGAAACACTTCTTGCCATCATTCCGGTCTGTATTTCCTAAAACGGCAGCAATTCTTACTCCATCTTCTCCAAGCGAACTCCAGTAGTATTTTTCAGCAAGTTCATCCTGCATTCTTTTGACATCAGATTCACTGTCTCTTGATTCAGCTTTCTCAATATCCGCTTCGAATAACACCATCATCTCCCAACCAAGCCCTTCCATTTCAGATTGAGTAATGTAATCTGCCGGCAATAATTTCAGGGTTTCTACATCCCATTCAATGCCCACTAAAGTGCCTTCTTCGGACGAGGTAGAATCTATTTCGACAATTCTCCCTTGCCAGCCTCCTATTTCAAACTGTTCGGTATCGGGTTCCAACACTCCGGCTTTTACCTTTACACTATTCCCTTTTTTTAGTTCCATCTTTACTGATTTGTTATTTTTTAAATTGACATTTTCCCCTATCTCACCAACCCAATCGATGACTGAACTTTAATTGAATGTGGTTCAAATTATTATACTAAACAATCCACTACTGTATCATAACAAAATAAACTTCACCACTCAGGTGGTTTTTGATATCCATTTTAGTGTGAATTTACTCCCTACAAATATAGTCAAAGTTTTTTAATCCTTTTTTATTCTTAGTGAAGCCTTCACTACAACAATCCCCCGCAAGTTCTTCAACCTGCAGGGGATCTTCTTCTTCTTCTTCTTCTTCTTCTAACCAATTAACTTAATCAACCAATTAACCAATTAACCAATTAACCAATTAACCAATCAACCAATCAACCAATCAACCAATCAACCAGTTAACTAATCAACCACTACGAAAGTAGAGTCCGAAACATTACTTCCATCTTCCTTCACTGCAAAAAGGTAGCAGCATTCCACTTCGTCGGCACTGATACCGGCATACGAAATCAGGATTGATCCCATTTCCTGGGTGCCACGTACCTGGGGTGCAACGGCGAGTTCTCCGGTTTTCAGCAAAGCAATCGCTATCACTTCATCGGTTGCTGAGACCTTTGGAGTTAAGAGGGCAGTCTTGTAGCTGAGGGTTATTCCGGCTGCCCCGGCAACTGCTGTAGGTACTATTACCTTAGGCAAGCTCCCGTTCGAAACTACCAGCCTGGTGTAATCGATAACCGGTACAGCCCCGGTCTTATTCACTGCACCCGGCAGGTTAGCCACCAAAAAGGCATTGTACGGTGAATAGGTTACCGGACGTTTCGGAAAACCGATATCGGACATTCCACCCAACGCTTCGTAGGCATCCACAATAAGTTTAAAACTTGCCCGCTGTTTCTGTTGGGCGATTGAATTCACATCTTTGGGCATAAACACTTTTGCCCGGATTACATTTTGTCCACGATATACAGTGGTTACAAAGTTCGCCATCGACTGGCGCATCTGACCCGTTAGGGGATTCTGAGCTAATGACACGATTTCTAAAATTTAAGAATTACTGATTTGAAAATTAGTTTTATCATCCGGGCGAACGACGTCTTTTTCTCCTGTTGACGAAGCAAAGATAAGGCAGTATTTCTTATAAAACAACACCTTTACTAGGCCTAAAAACCAGTAAATGTGCGTTTTGCATCTTCCTGCATCATCCTGCATCTTCCTGCATTTTTAACCCATGTAAGTTTAACTTCCCTTAAATACAACTTTAATGTCTATTAACTGAATGCTATTTGAAAATGAATGTAAAATTTCAACTTAACCGAATGTTTTAAATATTACACACAAAAAAAGTGAGAGCCTCATCGAAATGAAGCCCTCACTTTTTTGATTTTCTAAGCTGGAAAACCATTATAAAACTATGTATTTTCTAATTCTATTCACGAAAAGTCTGGTGGAACAAACATACTATAAATAGGTAAAACTTTAAACAACCATCGGAACAAAATGATATTCCGTATGTTAAGAGTAAAGTAAATGTGTTTGTTAAGAAAATTAAACTGATAATAAGTAAGTTGCTGCCTTATCTGTATAATCGTCAATTTCATCAAAGGGAATGATTTTTTTGTTTGAATCAACTGCTTCTAATAGCCTGACAGATTTATCATAACTTATTTGTAAATTACTATCTTCAGGTTTTGATAATAACAAATCTATTCTGCAATTATTTTCATTCGTGTATTTACTTAACCAATTGAGATAACTGCAATATTCTGCAGTTTTCCGTTGTATCTCTGATTCAGTTTTCAAATCAAAGCTTAAAGGATGTACCAAATTAAGCGAACCGTTTTGCCATGCAATATCAAATTTGAAGTTGAATTCATCCGTTTTTACTTCATAATCTTTTGTTATACGATTAGTTAACTCATTATTATATGAGAATAATCTTGTCTTGAATTTTCTTATAATATACGATTCGTTATACTTAATTACCTTTGATTCTTCTTTAATACTAAGTGGCAGAAGGAGCTTAGTATATTCTTCAATTGCTTTTTCAATTGTTGGGAATACATTTAAAGTACTAAAGATGTCTGTAAATTGTAGAACAGTATCATCACTTTTAAGTAAATAAATATTTATAAAATCTTTCAGATTACTTTCTAACACATTCTCAGCCAATAGATCCCCTGAGTATTTTTCAATATTTGATTTTAAAATTGATAATATCGTTTTAAAATAATTAGCATCAAAATCTTTGTAAATTGGTTTTATACGTGTGGCATCAGTAATATGCAAGTATATTTTTTTTTGCTCTCCAGGGAAATAAAACAACACACCCACATTGATAGCTTCTCCCAAAACGGGAGAGTGCTTGTATTGCAGAATACTATATATAAGTTGCTTGTTCATTGGATGGAATTGCTTAAAATGGTTGCAAAGATAGCAGAATTTTTCTGGATTGTATCCCAGTGCTTAAGAATTAACTCTTTATGAGTTGTAAAACCTAATTCTTCTAATTGAGTAAAATAAGGTTTTAGTCTATGAAAATTGTATTCATATAAGTAAAACAAGAACTCATCAAATAAGTTCGATTTATCTCCATGCGACTTCTTTAAAAAATTGTAAAACAAATGATTTTGATAACGGCTATCCCACTCACCTTGAATAAAATTAGTCAATGTTTCTTCTGAAATTTCTAAACCCATTTCATGATCAATAAGATAAGCTACATCTTGTTTTACTAAAAGATTGGGCTTAGTAAGATTACGATCCCTGTTGCAAATAAAATAATCAAAAGCATAAAGTAACTCTGGGTTAAGCAACTCAGTAGTTGTTTTTCTATCTGTCTGGGTTGAATATAGATAGGAACCTTCAATAAATTCACTGCCAAATTTTGGGCGTTCATCTACCTGACTTAATACATTCTCACATTCAACATTTAATTGCATCCTGAATTGCGGAGAGAAATTAATTATAGCTGCTTCTGGAGCTTTTAATCCGAATTCACCAGCTAATATATTACCAATCACTTCAGCTGTCATTTTATTGCGGGCTTCTATATCATTTGTCTTATATAGTTTCACTACATAGGGTTTCAGTCCACCTTTCATTTCAACAAGAACAATCCATGGTTTAGAATGTCCACCTTTTTCCAGTATTTTTTGAAAACCAATTGCTTCGTAAACAGGTAGACTCATATTTATTTTTTTGATAACATTAAAAAATAATTAAGAAAGTTTGTTGTTCTAATCACATTTTAAAATAGAACTTTTACTACATTATTTCAAACCAAAGTTATACCGGCAACCATTATCACTCCAACCCTCTCGATAGTTCAACTTGAATTGGATATATACTATCTAAAATGTCACTCATTCTACGATCATAACGGTATCAAAATAATCTTCACTTTCTATGTTGATTTTTGAAATCCATTTTTATGTAAATTTTTAGTGTGCAAATATAGTGAAAGAATTTTAATATTTGTATTTGTCAGATTGTAAATCATTATAATACATGTGGGTGGGATTGAAAATCCCACCCGCAAACTGAACCATTATCTCATTAAATGAAGGATATATCCGGAGGGACAGAGCGTTTATTGCGTAAAACAGGAATGTACCATTCCCATTAAATCTAAAATCTGTTTTTACCAGGTTAGGGAATGGCTTGATAATACCATGATAATACCATGATAATGCACGTATTCTTTTGGTCTTTCCGTAACCTTATGCTGTAGTTACGCATATAATACGCTCCTTTTAATGGATACGGGTTATATGCGTAATTATAGCGTAACTACAGCTTATCTCTTACGAAACCAGTGTATCATCATGGTATTATCATGGTATTATCATCCCTTTCAGGGTTCCGCTTTCCGGGTTCCGGGTTCCGGGTTCCTAGAGTCCCGAAAAATCGGGATGTCGAATACTCTTGAAAGGTTTGGAGTTTGAAAGGTCCCGATAAATCGGGATGTCGAATACTCCATTTGAAAGGTCTGAAAGGTTTGAAGAGTTGAAAGGTTTGGGGCTATTAACGACCCGCTCGCTTACACTTATATTCTTAGCAGGAGCGAGCGGGTCGATACTAATAGGAGCGGGCAGGTGGATAATCTGATAAATACCAAAACAGAAAACCATTAATTTCTATTTAACACTAAGTAGAAAAAAGGACTAACTTATTTCTAAATTGTTCAGGAGATTCATTGGGTTTCAATCAATTCATCCAATAAACATGTTTCTGCAGTATATTCAGGAATTGGCAAACCGGCTACTTTCATCTAATCTCCGAAGTGATCATTTTACAATATTAATTCAACTGTTTTTTATGGTTTGTATTTATCGGATTATAAATCCTTCTAATGCAAGAAGGTGGAATTGAAAATCCCACCCACAAACTGAACCAGTATCTCATTTAATGATTGACACATCTGGAAGAACGGGTAGATTTCGAAACCAACCCACAAGCCAATCCATTTTCTCATTTAATAAAGCACATATCCGGAAGGACAGCTGTTTTTAAATGTATCAAAATCTTTTATGGCGTCCATTCACCCTTATTGAGTCACCGTATAATTTATCGATTCCCCGGCTATGGTACCTGTAACAGTTACTGAAGTGCTTGAAGTGTTTTGTACACCATTTACCATTACATACATGGTTTCATTCAGATCGATAGCCATGGGTTTGTTGTATCCCGCCCCGACAACTGTTAATGAACCTTTGACAGTGAATTTGCCTGTCATTTTAGTCGTAGAGATTATATAATCTCCGGTGTAAAGAATAGTCCCACTCATCGTGTAGGTTTTCGTATCGGCCATGATCCCGTAACCTGCAAAGACCTCACTCAGGGTCATCGAGATAGTGCCTGCTTCTGCCGTGTTAGAGGACATATCCATATTCCCTGAAAGCGTTAGTGTGCCTCCGTTTGGTCCATCTGTTGTTGATGTAGGAATTGGAATACTGATGGCACCTGCAGCGGGGGATTTAAAAACGGGTTGGTTTGCACTTGTTTTCGTAGGGCTCACCATAGATACTCCGGAAGCACTTGCACCTGCTCCAAAGATTTGGGCGATGATTTCTTTCTGTACGGCATCCGGGAGTTGCTGGGCTGACGGTTCATCCTTTGATCCGCAACTTGTTGCCATCAGGATAAAGCAACAAAAGAGAATGGAGAGTGTTGATTTTTTTGTTTTCATTTTTATAGTATTAGTTTGTTGATTGTTATGATCATTACGATCTTGATTATGCATTGTAATTAGTAAACCTGACTTACCTTTCTAACTGTGGAAAGCAACCCTTTCATTCTAACCACGACCAGGCAAAGACACCTGGCCGAACACACTATCTGCAACGAAGAAGTGAAATAACAAATGTAGAGAGTTTTTTTGGAATTTCTTTTTCGATTCTATTTTTTTATGCATCTATTTTTATTTTAGAGCTAATTAAATCAAAAGCCTGTATATGAGTATGTTGTTTGCTTTTATTTCGGAATTTAATTGTGATTTGTTTTTTTTATGCCATTGCAAAATTTATTTCTTTTTCAATAGTATCAATAGCTACATTGCAGAATATCAATTAAATAATCTTTTCTTTTTCGTTTTTCTTTTTCGTTTCTTTTTTTTTATGCAAGCATATATACGCGATATGTTTTCCCACCTTCGAATTTGATAGTACCCTCTGCAGCCATTTTATACACACACTTTCTAATATCATTTAGCAAAACATCCGGCAGTCGTTTTGCAATATCCGAAATCATGCTTTTGGGATAACGTTCTAAATCTTCAATAATCAATGCCCTTAGCCTGTGTGGCTCGATGGTTTTTAATGTCGGTCGGATATTTATTTTTGAACTGGAAATCAGCTTAGGATTAATCAGGTATTCTGTTCCTTTTTTAACCCCTCGTTTAATCAAAATTGCTTTTTCAAGCAATTTATTGACATAAGACGTGAGTCGTTCTTCATCGTTTAGCTGAAGTTCTTTAATTAGTTGGGTAGCCGGTACTTTTGTGTGTCTTGCCACAATGCCTAATACAATGTATTCTTTCTGCGACAATTGATAATTTTTGGCAATAAAGTCGATGAGCAGAACTGCTTCTTCGTCCAGTATTTTAGAGTATTGAGTCACAGAAGTTGTACTGTAATCGGAATATACAACGGGGAATGGTTTTGAATCTCTGCCGGCAATCTCGTAAATCAAATCGTATCCGCTGCCTTCTCCTTCCATCAGTTTCAAGTCATGCAACAACCGAATCAGGTGAGGGTTTCTCCGGTTGACAGCATGCAATATATTGTCTTTGGTAATACCAAGAGGTAAACCACCAGGGTTCGTTATTTCCAATCTATCAGGATAAACCTTTATGAAAATATCACCTGAAATTGTATAGCTTTTGTGTGCAATGGCATTAATCAACAACTCACGAATCAAACGTTCGTCATAATGCCTGATTTTATTTCGGAATAACCCATTTGGAAATTCATCGTAGTAGGTAAGCTCGATGGCCTTTTTCTCTATATCCAACAATAATTCCTTGGGATTCATGGAATAATCGTTCCAATCTTCCTTCTGAATTTTTTTCTCTAACTCATCGTACACAATGTATTGAATTGTCAAAGGGTAAACTAATTTACTCCGCTGTGAGGCATTTCCAAGCCAAAGTACTCCTAAATTTGTAAGAATACCATCTTCCTGAATTAAATTGTAATGTTCGGCAATTTCAATATCTGACAACTCTTTGACAAATGGCTTTACCCTATCTGATTGTCGAATTTCATTTGAAAGCCATTTTATGGATTCATTCGAAATTTCAACAGGCAACGTATAACGGGGTTGAAGTTCCCACTGAAATGCATCTTTTTCACTTGCCAACCGTACTATATCTTCACTCCGTACCGGCTGACACTGGTCGCCAATACGGATTAAAATTTTACCATCCGAAGTTGTTGCAATTGATTTCAACGTTGGAAGAATGGTAATGCTAAAAAACTGGCTGCCATTAGCATGTGTTTCAATCTCATTTAACACTATACCCACATTAAAACAAAGTGTTCTAAGCCGGGTAATCGTCTTATTCGTAATGTCATCCGTAATAACCTGATTAACCGGCGGAAGCTTTTCTTTATCTTCAATTCCGATAATGATGGTGCCACCCTGTGCATTTGCCAAACAAACGCATGTACCCGAAAGATCTTTAAAACCGGCATCACCCGATATAACCTTTCTCAGACTTTTGTATTCTGTTACCGTATTCTCCAATTGCATAGTATATGATTCTCCATTGAAAATTAAATAAGCCAGGTTCGCCAAACGTAAAACAGATAACCGACGCCGAACAAGGGATAACAAATATAGTAAAATATATTTAATAATTGTATTTAACGGAGTGCATCCCTATAGCAATCATTACCCACCCACAAACTGAACCAGTATCTCATTCAATGAAGTACATATCCGGAAGGACAGTCGTTCCAGATAGCAATTCGTTTTTTGGACTAAATTTATTCACATCTGTATATCAATCATTTAAACACATTTATGAAAATATTTATCCAATAATCAAACATATTGCGATATTATGTGTTACATTTGCAAAGTTATTTCCCACGGGATAATCACAAGGTTGATAGCATTACCTTAAATGCTGTAAAGATATTTGGACCGGGGTGTCCCCGATCGGCATTGAGCTCAACGTATGTTGGGCTCTTTGTTTTTACGGAAATATCTTCAGATCGTAACGTATCCCATTTTTACTGTAAATCTTTGATTCTAATTGATCAAACGCAGGATTAGCTCTTTCAGGTTCAATGACATAACGTGCAATCGGATAAGCAATCAGATCTGCTAACTGCAAACCATTTATATTTTCTTTCTTACTTTTAAATTCTATTTTCAATTTATAATTAGTAAGACGTTTGGGGGCAACATATGCTGTTCCTCTTGATATCAATCGTTGAAAATGCTCCTCGAGTTTTCTATCCTCTTTTTTACCCCTTTTTTCAATGATTATTTCAAGTTCGGCATCTTTATCTTTCAGATCATCCAAATAGAAAACTGCTCTTTCTATTAAAAATGATAATGCTACTTCATACACATCATTTAAAAGTAATCCATATCGTTTTATATACTTATCTTTTTGAATGGCAGATGCAATAACAGCATAATTGTGATTTTTATTGCTCCATTCAAATTATCATAAAACCATTTCTTCTTTTCCAAATCAAATAATACAGAAAATTCCTTTTCACATTTGCGAATATCCCTGCTATGAAATATCACTTCTTTATTGCCCCAAAGTGTATGTTTTATTTCATTGAGTGAATTCCTTATTTCTTCATAATCTGTAGCAGATAGTATAACTCCGCAAAGTAAAAACACAGGAAAATCCTGATTGAGCATGGTTAATCCATGGTCGCCGCTTTCATCAATATAGAGGTAATATTTCATCTATCGATTATTTTTATCCTTTAGTTGAATCTGTCTATTCTTGCATTTATCACAAACTCTGAAATCCCTATCAGGCCTATTCACCTCCCATAGCTATCGGCATACATATTCTAATTTTTGGTATAAACAGTCATTACTATTTTCCCACTTAACCGGGTATATATCCGGAATAACCAGGATTTTCGATATCCATTTTCATGTGAATTTCAACCTTGCAAATATAGTGACTGTTTTTAATATTTGTTTTATCGGATTGCAAATCATCATGATACAAGAAGGTGGGATAACATATCCCAGCCACAGGCAATCCCATTTTTTCATTTAATGAAGGACACATCCGGAAGGACGGGGTGTTCTTTTGTTGAATACCCTGTTTTATTCTTCACCCATCACATAAGTCTCATTGTAAATATCCATTAGGTTCTTACTATTATACGTCCAGTAAGAGGTCGGTTGAAGTGCATGCTCAATTCCCAATAATTCTTTTGTAACAGCAGTCAGAGATTTTATTACACCACAATAACTTATTTTTTTAGCATTGCAGACTTCAACAATAAATGTTTCGTCATCCTTGTTGAACTCAAGCTTTGCACCTAAGGGGATACCCATTTCAATATAATTTAACGGTGGCCTACGAGCAATTTTCATTTTCTTCCCCGCAGCTTTATCTACTTCTGTCAAATCATTATTTATTTCTTCTACAATCTCTTCGGTTATATCTTTACTTTTATCAAGAAGTTTTAGGATTGCAATAGCCTGTTCAGGATTTATTTTAAAGAACTCTCGCTGTGAATGTATCCTGTAAGGATGAAATGCAATGTGTAGTGCTTTTTCAACCTTTACTGTCTCAGTCACCTTGCAAGCATATTCACACTCAAATGGCACAGGCACACTGGTATTAAAAAGCTCTTTGAGCCGGGCATCAACATTTTCTTTATTTGTCATACCAATCTTTACTAAATCAGGCATGGCCGGATTGGTGAGTACATAAACTATCCCGTAATTTATTGTTTTGGAAGGCATATTATTTAACTCTTAGTATCCTTGTTAGTTTTTTTTTATCACTATTACTGTTATTGTGTGGATTTACTGTTTTTTTTACCAGAACACCTTCTAAATTTGCCTCACCAACAAATTTATTATTTTCATCGAAGACCTCTATATGTGATTTACCACCATGATGTAGACTATCAACATACCAATTATATCCTGTTCTTTTTTCAACAAATATTTTACGTCCATGAAATGAACGTGAAGTCTCAACAAATCGAATTTTACTTCTCAAGCAAGTTTGATTGTCAGAAGGAGGATTATAAGATGATTTGTCGTATGAAAATACTATGTTATCAATATTTTGATCAATCCACTCTTCAAATAATGATACACTATCTACACAAGAAATTGTTTTTGTACCTATAGGAGTGTTTTTTACAGTAAATATTAAAAGTGCGTTATGTTTGCTTAAAATAGAATCAGGAAAATTTAAAGCAAGAGTAGCATTTTTATATTTTAATGAATACTCGTATGCTTCAGCTAACGAAGTAGAATTTATCAAGAGATTTATTGGAGGAGAAACAGAAGTATCAATAAAGAAATATTGTTTCTGATGATCTTGGATTGATACTGGTTCCCAATAAATAGGCATTGCTTTTGAAATTTTTGCAGTAAGATAATTTTCTATATCCTTATCAGATATTAACTCAAATAAACTGCTTAAAATACTTTCAGAAATGTATAGTTTTAATGGAATTTGGTCATTATATTCTAATCTTTTAGAAACAATCACATCACAAAATGTACTTAAATCTCTTATAGATGAAAGAAAAAGGTTTACATCAACTAAATGCCTTTCTAAAAGGTCATTTTGCAGCAAACAATCATTAATAAATACATTCATAATTAAAATCCAATAAGTTCTTTCAAATCGAGTTCATTTTGGTCAAAGAAATCACTAGGCCATATATTTATAGCTCCTTTTCCTTTTATTTCAATCTTCGTATATAAAGAATCAACTTTATCATGAAAGAAAAAAACGGCAACATCTTCTGGCGATAAACTTTCTTTTTTAATAAGGACTCTTAGTGCATTAAGTATATGTTCGCTATGTGATTCTATAAAAATCTGAACACCACAACTAGCAACTCTAGATAGAAATGAAATTAGATTTGTTTGTGCTTTTGGATGTAAGTGTGCTTCAGGATTTTCAATAATTAAAATATCACCTTCTTGAGCAATTAATCCGGAAATAACAATTGGTAAAACATATGAATAACCAAATCCAATGTTATGAGGTCTAAACTTAGGACTTCCAATACCAAATGAAAGTGTGATTATCCTTGAGCTCTCTGGATTTTCAACAAACACTTTTACATTTTCTGTATTTAATATATAAGATAGCCATTCCCCTGTTTTTATTTCGAGTTCATTCGAACTTGCTGTGTTAATCATTTGAAGAGGCTCATTTACTATATGAGCTTTCTTTTGATATAAAACATTACCAAGAAATTCACCTTTTGTACCAACAGTTATAAATCTAGGCAGAGTCGATTTGATATAAAATTCTTGTGGACCAACACGATCAGCGGCAATATAATGTATATGTTGGAACTCATTAAGTATTTCTTGTGATATTTGATTATTTATGACCCCTATAGTATCATCATGTTCATCTCTTTCTAAAAATAAATTCAATGTCCCATTTAATGTTTCATGTGATATTTCAATAGGATTTACATTTGTAGTACTTCTATTTTGAACATCTCTAAAAGTACCGAGATTAACCGCAGACCCATTAAATGCTATTTTACAAAGTGTTTGCTTATCTTCAATCGATTGACTTAGGAGCAAAATACTTTGCAAGAATGAAGATTTTCCTCTACCATTTATTCCAGTAAGTAGATTTATTGAAGCTAAAGTAAATTTAGTTTCAGATTGAAAAATTTTAAAATTTTTCAGTTTAGATGATTTAATCATTGGTGCATTCTTTACTTAGTAAATCAAAAACTTTATCAAAACGAGTTGCTACACGTTTTTTATCTCCAGTTGAATATCTAACGGCATCAATATAATAAGGATTGTTTAACAAAATAGTGAAATTAGCTTTAATTTGCGCTTTATTTTCTATCAAATATTTTTCGCTTTTTGACGCAAAAAAACCTGCAACAGTTTCAAAGATAGCAATATTAACACGACCTCTAGTTTCATCTGTTGGGAACCTGAAATTTCTTCTATCAAAAAATTCTTTGGTATATTTCATTGCCCTTAAGAATTCCTCTTCGAATTTCTCGAAATTCTCTTGAGTTAAACTTTCGTTCATGTGTTTCATAGCATTTTCAACAAAATCATTCATGCTATATTTATAATCAAGATTATAATCAAAGATTCTAAAAGATAAATATCTTAACACAGCTTCTTGATCTTTTGCCCGATTATCAGAGATACCATAATCAATTGCCATTTTAAAAATTGGGTTTGCTGCTAATTTTTGTAAAAATTCCGTTGCTTTTCCAATATATATACAATTTCTAATTTCTTGTCTCTCTAATTGAGTTCCACCAGTATTAATTCGATTAAATATATCATAAACCATTTCTAATGGGACCGAAGGCTGAATTAGATAAACCAGTAATTTTTTATCTTCAATTTTACTCTGGTAATCACTATTAAATTCAACCAATTGTTTGAAGTTTTTCTCATTAATATTGGGAATTGCTTTTAATCCAGTCAATTTAAATTTATTATTAATAAATCGCCATAATGTTGTTATTCTTTGTCTTCCATCAACAACAATATATTTACCATTTTTATCCTTGTTAATATATAGTGGAGGCAGTGGGAAATTTAAAAGAATTGATTCAATAAATAAGCATTGTTGCTCAGGTTTCCATACATATTTTCTTTGAAAATCAGGCATTTCAACAAGGCCTCTTTCCCATTTTCTCACTACAAGTTCATACACAGTCTGAGGCTCTTCCCTAATATCAACATCTGCCTTTGAAGGATCATATGGATAAATTGAGCCTTTCCTTGATTCATTAGAATCTATAGTGTCATCATCGGTTTCAACTTGCTCTATATAATCAAGAATCTTATTTTTGTAACTTGAGTAGTTTTCATCTCCAAGTAATCCTTGCAAAATAGACTTGAAGTCGTCATATCGATGATAGACTTGATCCTTTAAATTGATTAATTTTTCAATTATGTCAATTGGCAATTCTTTTGATAGAAGATCTAAAGAATTTTCACTTAATGTGATTTTATTTGAATTATCTCCATTCATATGATATTGAATTTAATTTTCTATTTCTGTATTTTCTTATTTTCCCGCCAATACTTCCTCTGCCTGTCTAAGTATCAAATCAACTGCTTCTATGGATTGATTTGGTGGATAGCCATACTTCCTTAACATTCTACGAATAATGTTGCGAATTTTAGCTCGTACACTATCTCTAACATTCCAGTCTACTGTAGTACTTTCCTGGAGTTTCTTAGTTAGTTCAATAGCAATCAGACGAATATCATCATTTTTCAATGCAGCTTCTCCTGTATTATTTTTTGCCAATGCATCATAGAATTTGATTTCATCAGGACTCAATCCAAGATCTTCTTCCCGTTTCATCGCTTCCTGAAAATCAAATGCCATTTGAATAAGTTCTTCAATAACCATTGCAGCCTCAATTCCACGATTATGATATTTCCGAAGAGTTTCAAGTAACCTGTCACCAAAGGTTTTTTCCTGTACAATATTCCCTTTTGAATGTGCTTTTATGTTGTCTTTTAATAAACGTTCAAGTAATTCAACCGCCAGGTTTTGTGTTTTCATGCGTCGTATATCTTCCAAAAACTCAGGAGACAACAAACCTATATTTGGTTTTTTTAATCCTGCTAATTCAAAAACATCGAGAACACCTCCTGCTACGATAGCATTATCAAGAATCTGTTTTAGTGCTGTATTTTTGCTTTCCTCAAGTAGTTTTTTATCAACGCTTGTGTATTTTAATAAAGTTGCTTTAATGGCATTGAAAAAGGCTATTTCAATTTTCAATTCCTGAACTTCATCCATAGTACTGCAAAGTGAGTACCACTTGTTGATAGCCAATATTAAGTCAAGAAAACGCTCTTTCCCGTTCTTTTCATCTTTCAGAATGTGGTTTGTTGTTGGGACAAGTAATTTTAAAGCCTCTGTTTTGTATTTGCTATAATCAAATCCATGGAATAAACCTCTCAAAGCGTCCATTTTTTGAAGCAATTTAATGTATGCTTCTTGAGTATGCAATGTAGGTGAACCTTTACCATCGGCATCCATATAGGTTTTCATTGCCAACTTAAGCTCATTAGCGATTCCGATATAATCTACAACCACACCTCCCGATTTATCTTTAAATACGCGATTAACCCTTGCAATGGCTTGCATCAGATTATGACCTTTCATTGGTTTGTCGATATACATAGTATGGCATGGAGGTGCATCAAAACCAGTCAGCCACATATCACGTACAATCACTAATTTCAAAGAATCATTAGCATCTTTAAACCGATTCTCCAGGTTCTTCTTTTGCGTTTTAGTATAAATGTGAGGAGTCAATAAAGCTTTGTCAGCCGCCGAACCGGTCATAACGATTTTTATTGCACCTTTTGTTGGGTCGCTATCGTGCCATTCAGGTTTGAGTTTAACTATTTCATTATAAAGATGTACACATATTTCCCGGCTCATGCATACTATTAGTGCTTTGCCTTCTATTGCTTCTGTTCGTTTTTCAAAATGATACACTAAGTCTCTGGCAACATCTTGAAGTCTTGGAGTAGCTCCAACCAGTTTTTCTAATTGTGTCCAATTACTTTTGGTAGCTTCTCGTTGGTAAAGTTCTTCTTCATCTTCTATGATTTCTTCTACATCCTGACTCAGTTTTGCAATTGCTTCCTGATTAATATCGAGTTTTGACAACCGACTTTCGTAATAAATAGGCACAGTAGCCCCATCATCAACAGCATCTTGTATGTCGTAAATGCTTATATATTCGCCAAATACTTTCTGGGTGTCACGTTCGGCAAACGAAATAGGTGTACCTGTAAAACCGATAAAGGTAGCATTGCCCAAAGCATCGCGCATGTGTTGCGAGAAACCATATTTGTAAACGCCTGTTTTCTTATCCAACACCGCTTTATCACCGTACTGACTTCGGTGTGCTTCGTCGCTTATCACCACAATATTGTGTCGGTTGGTCAATTCTGGGTGTTTGGTTTCACCTGCCAGCAAAGAGAATTTTTGAACAGTAGTAAAAATTATACCTCCCGACTTCCGGCTTTCGAGCATATCCCGCAAGTCATCACGGCTGTTTGCCTGAACTGGTGTTTGCTTTAATAAATCTGCCGATTGCGAAAAGGTTGTAAACAACTGTCCGTCTAAATCGGAACGGTCGGTTACTACTACAATAGTAGGATTTTGCATTTCGGGTTGTTGCAGCAGTTTTCCTGCATAACACACCATGGAAATACTTTTACCTGAACCTTGTGTATGCCAGATAACACCTGCTTTTTTACTGCCGGGTTCAACCAATTTGCCATAGTTAGCTCGTGGGGTTGATACTATTTCTGCTTCTGGAACTTTTGCCGCTATAATAGTAGCTTTTACGGCTTCACGTACTGCATGAAACTGGTGATAAGCCGCTATCTTTTTAAATGTCTTACTTCCATCTGTCTCGTAGAGAATAAAATGACGCAGGTAATCTAAAAATAATTCAGGTTGGAAGAAACCTTTAATTACATTTTCCAATTCGAATGCAACCAACGGTCGGTCATCCTGATCGGAGATAGTACGCCAAGGCACAAAACGTTCTTTATTAGCAGTGAGTGAGCCTATACGTGCCGTAATACCATCTGAAACGACCAATGCTTCGTTGAAGAAAAAGAGGTCTTCTATCTCATTCTTATACGTTTGCAATTGGTTGTAAGCATCCCACACGTCTGTATCTTCGTCTGCAGGGTTTTTGAGTTCTACAACCGAAATAGGGAAACCATTGATAAAAACAACAATATCAGGTCTACGTATATTTTTTTCACCGGCAATGGCAAACTGATTTACTACCAGAAAACGGTTATTCGACGGAGTTTTGAAGTCAATCAGGTACACCAAATCCTCCACTTTTTGCCCCTTACGTTCAAATTCTACTTTTACGCCATCTAATAATTGATAATGAAAACTTTTATTTTTCAGTATCGTATTGGGTCCGGCAGCATTTTTTACCAAACGAATCACTTCTTCAAGCTTTTCATTGGGTATATCAGGGTTTATTTTAGCTAAGGCTTTGATACATTCGTTATGCAATATCACCTCTTTGTAATCGTTCCTATAGGGCGTAGCTGTTTCAGGGGCAATTTCTTTGCCGTGCAAATAACTATAACCTGTATCTTGAAACCAGGATAATGCTAAACTTTCTAATTTTTCCTCGTTTATCATGATTTCATTTTTTTAAATTCAACCTTCTTATCCACAACATCAATTACTAAACTAAGCATTTCTTGGATTTTTGAATAATCTCCTTTGTTATACCAAATAGGCTTAATATTAAGTTTTAAAAGCCTATTCTCAGTTTCCCTTTTTATTCTTGCATTTTTTGGTTCTATATTCTCCATTATTGCGTAATGATCTGGAATTTCAAATTGCTTGTCATCTGTTATGCTTTTAAATAGATCTAGAGTTTTATCCTGTACCAAACTACAACCTAAGAAAAGCAAAGAATGACTTATGAATATTTGTCTGAGCGTTTTTGGCAATGGCTTTTTAAAATCAAATCTGTCTGAACCAACTTCACAATAAGCATCATCATATTGATCTTTACAAAATATATAGGTATCTTCATACTCAACATCTCCATGAAGCTTCAAGATACATCTATCTCCCTTAATTAGCTTTTTTACAAATTGATTCTTCTGTTGAACTCCATGCATAGAATCATGGAATGGTTTTCTCTCAATTTCAAAAACGGTTTCAATTATTTTATCATAGTTTGTAGTTATAATTGCACCTGTAGATATTTTTGTTAGTAATTTGGGAATACCATCTTTTATTATTTCCTTTCTCTTTTCTTCCGTTAATTCAAACTTCTTTTTAATGTAATAATTAAATTGTTGAGGATCATTTACATAAAGTTGTTGAGCTGCGTTTAGATATAACCGTAACTCTAAAAAATTATTCACTTCCGTCATATCCAAATCTTGAAGATTTGCTTTTATCTGTTCAAGTGCCTCAACCCATAATGGATAATTATATGCTTTAGAAATTCCTGCCCCTACAAACGGAGCAATCCTTTTTCTTCTTATGGCATCAATTAAACCCTCAAAAACTGTATTTTGGTCAGTATCATACAGCCAACCTATAATGCCTTTATGTTTTTGTTGTATTTCTTCATTTTCAAAATTTTCATGTTCATCATAATATGATACTCTTTCAACCCAAAATAAAATTTCACTAGGAGTAAAAGTGTAAGGATCTCTTTCAGGAATTCTACTGTTTATTTCTATCTCTTGTTCTCCATCGAACAGTTTATTGAAAGAATCATTGCTGTCGTAAGCAGTTTTTAAAACATTCTCGACCTTTCCAATTACATGCTCATTATCTTTGACAATTTTATTTTGCATAATAAAATCACATTTTAAAGTTTATTTTCCCCGATAATAACTGTGGTAATAAAGTATCTCTTTGTTCTCCTAATACCATATTTTGCTGCATACAATTTGAAGACTTATCAAACAATGGAATTAGTATTCCCATTAATAGATTTATATCTTTCTCACTGGGCATCACTATATTAATTCGTTTCATGTCAGCAATTGTGACATGCCCGAGTCCAGTTGTTTGTTTGTTTTTAGCAATTTCAATAAGCTGTGGTTTAAGATGTTGTAAAAGAAAATATACAAATACTTTTTGCTCTTTCGTTTTTGTATTAATCTTGAAGATATGCTGATTTAACCATCCTTCGCCACCAAACCATTTGAACACATCTAATGAAGTCTCCGGACTGCCTGACCATGAATACAGCATATCGCCATTGTTTATATGATATTTTTCAAGAACTTCATTAGTTGTATATTGCGTTTGAGGTGAAATCCCGGATTTTAATTCAGCAATTTTAATTATCGGTAAACCTTCTTTGTCTGGAGAAAAATCGCCATTTCTAAATGCACCACCATTTACATATTCAGCGGTCTCGTAAAGTGAAGTTAGAGACCAACCCTTTGGAATCCATCCTAACTCACTGTCCTCAAATTCCTCTGGAAATAAATCTGCAATTGTTCTTAATTCATTATATTTTGAAGAAGGAAAATTTTGCATCTCTTCATGTCTTTTTCCGCTAATCATCTCCAAAGCGGCTAATAATGTATCCTTTTTATCTTTTTTATCCTCAACTCTAGCCTTTACAGGATCAAAATCAATAAACCACGATTTAAATAGTGTTTGTGCAATGGATTCGACAGTTTGGTTAATTCTATTATTGTTTGCAATTTTATCATCAATTAGTTTGAGAAAGAAACCTATTTTTTTTCTTTCTTCCTTTGCAGGCAAATCACATTCAAATTCAGCTATGGCTTTCCAATCTACTCTTTGTCTACCAGAAGATCCTTCCATTCTACCTATGGCATAATCTCTAAATTTTGTCCAACGACATAGGTAATAAATAAAATCCTCATCGTATTCCGGTTCTTTCGCTTTTAAAACGATAAACTCCGTTGAACCATGAGCATGTTCTCCCTCTTTTAAACAGTTGACTTTGGCTGTTTTCCCATTTTCTAAACACGGAGTTATGCGAGCGAGTAAAGTATCTCCATTTTTAAATTTAGTTCCTGAACCATTAAATTCTTTCTGAAAAACATAAGAAATATCTCGTGAATCTTGATTCAATGCTGCCATTTCAATAAATGGAGCATTAGTCCCTTTCTTGATGCTTCGTGTAGGATTAAATTCAATAATTTCACTAAGCATCATATCCAAGTCCTCCCAACTGTTTTTTTATTTCAGCTTCAAGCAATGCACTTTCACTCAAATATAATTTAAGGTCGCCAGTTAAACGACTCATTTTTTCCGCAAAAGGTTCGTTGTCTACCTCCTTCTCGGTTGTTCCCACATAACGCCCAGGTGTAACTACAAAATCGTTTTTTTCGATATCGCCAAGTGTGGCTGTTTTACAAAAACCTTGCAGGTCTTCGTAGCCATCCTCTTTTTGCCATTTATGGTAAATATCGGCTATCTCCTTAATATCTTTGGATTCAAAATCACGCAATACGCGGTCTTTCATATAACCTTTTTCACGGGCATCAATAAACAGTGTATTGCCTTCGCGGTTTACTTTCCCATTGGCTGCTTTTTTGTTTTTAGTCAGGAACCAGATACAAGCGGGGATTTGTGTATTGGTGAAGAGCTGTCCGGGCAAGGCTACCACACATTCCACCAAGTCGGCTTGGAGTATGGCTTTTCGTATTTCACCTTCGCTGTTGGTATTGGTACTCATAGAGCCATTAGCCAACAACAATGCCATAGAACCCAATGGACTAAGGTGGTGTATCATGTGTTGCATCCAAGCAAAGTTGGAATTACTTTCGGGTGGAGTACCGTATTTCCAACGCACATCACCTTCCAGTTTTTTAGTCCACCATTCACTCATATTAAAAGGCGGGTTTGCCATGATATAGTCGGCACGCAAATCGGGGTGTTGGTCGTTACTGAAAGTATCAGCCGGTTGCTTTCCAAAATTATAGTCAATGCCACGTATAGCCATATTCATAGCCGCTAATTGCCAGGTAGTGTGGTTGTATTCTTGTCCGTAAACGGATATGTTGTCTATCTTTCCTTCATGTTCTTTAATAAAGTTCTCACTTTGCACAAAGAAGCCTCCAGAACCCATGGCTGGATCATATACCCGTCCTTCGAAAGGTTGTAACATATCAACAATTAAAGTTACAATGGATTTAGGGGTATAGAACTGTCCTCCTTTTTTACCTTCGGCACTTGCAAATTGTCCTAGAAAATATTCGTAGACATGTCCAAGTATATCTTTAAACTTTAAATTAAGCTCCTTATTTTCAAATGGTATACTTCCAATATGATCTATCAGTTCACCCATTTTCGAATCGTCGATATTCAGCCGGGTATAGGTTTTATTCAGAATACCTTTTAGCTTTGGGTTGTCTTTTTCGATAGCTTCCAAAGCATCGTCGATAAGGAAAGCTACACCACGCATTTTTTCGGGCTCTAACTCACCTTTTGAATTTTTCTTTAACCAAGGCAATGAACCACCTACGGCTATTTTTGAATTATCTTGCAATGCGCTCCAACGCGCTCTTTCGGGTACCCAAAAAACATTTTTTTCGGTATAATAATCCCTTACCTCAAATTCAACTTTCAATTCAGCTTCATAGTCTTCGGGGCTGTCAAAATCTTCCGGATTGAGATAATAATCGTGTTTGGGATTTCTGAGATCAATTTCTAATTGTTTGCGTCTCACTTCAAAAGCATCGCTAATGTACTTGACAAAAATAAGGCCGAGTACTGCGTGTTTGTATTCGGCTGCCGATAGCGTCGAACGAAGCTTATCGGCTGCCGTCCATAGTTTTTTATCGAGATCATTTAGAAATTGTTGTTCGTCTGAGTTCATAAAATATTAATGTTAATACTTAAAATTATAGAGAGGCTATTTGAATCTATCGAAGTTCTTTTTCAATAAACAACAAAACTACTCATTTCATTTTAATAAACCTATAATACTGTTAATATATTTATGAACAGAATGAAATAAAAACAGTTATCTTGGCTAACAAATATCAATTTAAGATATATATAGCCTGTATTTACAACAAATTCACAGATATCCTTTACGTTATAAAGTAGGTGTAATTTTATTTAAACATCATATCGTATGACTCAACCTCAAAACCTAAGCAGTACTTTTGAGCGTTTTCTCAAAGTATCAACCTAAGAAAACGCTTTTGTGTACTTCGTACGACAAAAGGTTTATTCATGCGTTAAACATCATTTTCTGCATCTCTCCTCATACTCCACAATATCCCCCAAACTATACCGTATATTAATTCCCACCTGGTGATAATGAATTTTACCTTCCTTGCGTAAGATATAAAGATTTTTGATGGATATGCTCAATCGGGAAGCCGTTTCTTTTTCGGTAAATAATTGGGATAAATCAAGGGGGTTGGTCAATGTACTTACCTTCACCATGAGCTCCCGGATAATGAGCTCAAAGCTTGCCATTTTCAGCAATTGCAATTCTGCAAGGTTTGCTGTGTTGGCGTCGGTTAGTATGTATACGTTTTTTCCCATTTCTACATCCTGATTCCCTGTTGTTGGAATCCGGTGTAAAATTAGGATTTTGTAAAATAACGAACATGCAACTTACCATGCAAGTTGCTTAAGAAAGTTTTTAAGTAGCTGAATTACTATGCGTTACAAAACAAATAATTTGTTAAGTTTTTCTCATACATTGCATGTTGCGTGTGTTTTGGGTGAGTGTCAGGCAGTGCAGGTAGTTCGGTTTTAAGACAGGGATTATGGTTTTATATTGCTTGTCTCACCGCTTTAATTGGTCTGACGGGTAAGAGGATTCAATAAACCAGTTACCAGTAGGACAAATCTATTCAATGAATTCCTCGATTTTATACATTGTTGTATCCTTTCGTTGTCACTTTCCAGGCTCCCTTTTTGTCCGATCCTTCGCGAGAAATGACGCCCTCTCTCTTCAATTTGTCGATATGTTTTTGTACCGCCGAAGGATTAATTTGCAACATTTCCGACAGTTCTTTCCGTGTAATATTGGGTTTTTCAACAAGAAGTTCGAGCAATCTGATTACTTTTTCTGACCACTTTTTCTGACCACCTGAATCTGTTTTCTGACCACCTGAATGAATGTTCACTGGTGAATGTTGCTCCCCGTCAACTTCGCTGATAGCTTCTATTCGCAAATGTCTGTTTTTTAACTCATTATTTTCGCCAAGTAGTAAATTGCCAAAGAAACGCATCAGATATTCGTGGGTTGAGAAAATCTTATTCTGATAGTCGTTATGATTTGCCCTGACAAGCGCATTTCGGAAATACCAGGAATGCCTGGCTCAGTTTCATAATCAATAAAACTTTTTGGGAGCTCCTCATCAAAACCTCAAAACGTACTCAGTACTTTTGAGCGTTTTCTTCAATTGATTCTTCGAATACTAAGAAAACGTATTTGTGTCCGCCAGCAGGCTGACGTTGAAAGGTTTGTTCGGAATAATACTTAAATTCTTATAAATTCAAAGTTGTTTGTTCAATTTTAAAATCCACCTAATACAGCTTTCCCTTTGGATGTTAGGACCTATTTTTGCTGTTTCGACCTCGGGTTATCATGAATAGTATGACGTATTAAATCCGCTTCCATCAAAGGTTTAATATAATTACTCCCCAATGAGGGACGGCTCGTCATCCTTAGAACATTTAGTAGCTCGTCAATTGTTGAAGGTAGAATACAATATCCAAGTATGCATAACATAGTTTGAAATCGGGTCTTCATGTATCCAAATAGTGGTATTGATGTATCTTTTTGCTTTTTATTAATTTCTAAATTGTTGATTTTGCGTTGTTTGAATAATTTGTTCATGTATCCTAATTTCAACCATGATACATTCATATTTTGCCTAAATTCTACATCTTCGAGTGTCTCATAGATTGAATTCGATATAATTGTTTGAATAAATTAATTCTATCGTTGGAAATAATAAATAATTCAATTAGTTGTTCAACAAAGCGCGTAACTGCGATTGTATGCTTGAAAATATCACCAATCTGTTCTATCCTTTCTGACCTTTTTTTACATTCTATTTTTAGTATCGAACTGCAATTTTATTCTTTATTTTCTAATCCCCCTAATATCGCTTTCCCTTTGAAAGACAATTGATATTTTTGTTTCGTGGATGTGGGTGTATCGGGCAAAGTATATTCTATCCACCCTGCTTTGATGAAAGGAGTTATGTAATCTCTTCGCAAGGTAGGTCTGCTTGACAAGTTAGCCACCCTCAATAATTCTTCCGGGTTTGCTGCTTTAATGCAATAAAATAAAATAGCTAATGTCGTTTGCAGACTTTTGTTCATGTATCTTTTTAAAGTGATAGATGTATCTTTTTGAGTTACATCATTTTCTATATCACTGATATTCTGAAATCTATCGATTTTGTTCATGTATCTTTTTGTATCCCAGTACGAATACAATGTAGATACTATATTTTCATCCGTCAATTTGGTTAGTTCATAGTTTAAGGGTAGTTCTGTAAGTAGTTCGAGCCTTTCATCTCCCCAACCGGTTGTATCCAGTTCAATATAATCAAAGAGTAATTTAATCCGATTGCCCCAGATACAATCAATTAATGGTACTATTACTTTAAACTGATCAGCTTCTATAAATTGAACTTGTGCACCTTTTACGTAATATTTCATATAGTTGGTGACATTACGCACCCCTGAACCAATCTCGTCAGCCCAACCAAAAGCTGTAAAGAATCGACGCAACGTAGGATTCTTAGCATATGGACAAAAGTCATTTGGATTAATTAAACCCCTGAAAAGCACTTTGTTGGGATTGGTAACTTCTACACGATCTTTGTAAATAATGAAATCACTGGAATAATTATTGGTGTATTCCCTGTGAACCAACATGTTTCCTATAATTTCCCTAAATATAAGTACCCTCAAATCACGGCGCTGACCTTTGTCATCCAAATAAAAGGTATCATCCAAATGTTTTTTTACAAAATTAATCAACTCATTGTAAGAATCAATCAGATTTGTGCGAAGAGTCAGGCGGTCATCCCAACGATCCAGGTTATTCCGGCGTACCATGGCCTCAATTTTGTAAGCGGGAAGCATATTGAGAATCGTTGTGTCTTTTCCAAAAATAAGTGCTGCAGCCAACGTATAACCCAATTTCCCGGTTCGTAAATCTTTCTGATACAAGGAGGCACTCAGCATTAATTCCTTGTTAGTCATACTTAACCAGGGATGTTCGGGATCATTCATTGTGATAAGTTTTCGTGCTTTTTCAAATAATATTGGGTCGAAATCGTCCGGTTCCATAAAAGGAAAGATCTCGTTTTCAGTAAATCCCTGTCTTTTTCGAAAATAAATTTCTGAAATACGGTGATCAGTTGTAATTTTAATATCACTATCATGTTCCCGGTCATAGATAACATGATTCAGCATATGTACCTGCGAACTAACGGGAACTTTGATGTACAAAATTGTTTTCCCTTCAAACTCCAATTCACCTATCGGGAGGTTAATAGCAGGTGAAATCTTTTGAGGATTATTCATCCCTGTCGTCATTTCCTTTTTGATTTTATCAATAGCTACCGGGTTTACGCCCACTACATTCCCCGCATTATCAATACCTAAAAGAATAATTCCACCTTCTTTATTAGAAAAACTCACAATAGTTTCGTAAACAGATTTTGAAGCTGCATCAGCTGCCTCTTTAAACTCAACACGAATTGATTCTTTCTCTTTAAGATATGTTTTAAGCTCGTCAATTGTCATAATTTAAGGGAGTATTTAAATTATTTAATTGCTGTATTTAAAGAAATAAACAAGGGAGATGAAGGGACACTGAAAATAATATCTGAATTTTATAATAATCAATAAAACGTCCTGAATTTCGTTTACAGTGAAGGAACCAAATTCAGGACGATACTCTATTCTATTTAGACTCAAATACCTGTATTCCAAATAACAAATAAGATAAATAACAGTTCAATAGGGAATGATAATTTTAATGAATAGATTCATATTCAATAATACGAATCTATTTTGTTCAGAATTTGCAACATGTATTTGTTTCATGAATTACCTACAAATTCCTGATGTCTTTTAGCTAAAACCTCAAAACGAACGGATAAACCTCAAAACGTACGCAGAACTTTTGAGCGTTTTCTTACTCAAACTAACGAAGAAAACGCTTTTGTGTACTTCGTACGACAAAAGGTTTGGCCTCCTACTTCAGTTTCTTCAGGCTTCTATTCCCAACCAGCGATTTCATCTGTGAGATGGCAATTTGGTTTAATTGCATGATCCGGTTACTTTGAGAGAGTTTTTGTTGGATCAGGACAGCATTTATACTTTCCAGATTAGAAAGGACAACCAATTGTTCCAGGGTAGCTGCAACACGGGTATTACCATCAGAAGTTGGGTTTTCGTTTCTCCATTGCAGGGCGGTTTTTCCAAACAAAGCTACATTCAGCAAGTCAGCCTCATTAGCGTATACATGGCTGATTTGTGTTCCGCGTTCCGTGTTCCGCGTTCCGTGTTCCGCGTTTCGTGTTCCGCGTTGCTGAGATTGAAGTATTCCACGATTGGAATAATAACTCAATCAACCAAGGGAAGAGTTCCGTGTTCCGTGTTCTGCGTTCTGCGTTTGGGGTTTGAAAGGTTTGAAAAGTTTGAAAGGTTTCGCGTTGAATATTCCTGTTTTTGTTATTTAGATTCTTCCATTCGAAAAATATCCAATCAACTCAATCAACTCAATCAACTCAATCAACTCAATCAACTCAATCATCTAATCAACAAATTATTGACGGCTTCACTCGAAGTGAAGCCGTCAATAAAAAAAGACCGGTACACATCAGTGCACCGGTCTTTTTATATATTGAAAAGTGATTCTTATTCAGCTATTACTTCGAAAGCAACTTCAACAGTTACTTCTTTGTGAAGTTTCAATGTAGCGTGGTATGAACCGATTTCTTTGATAGCATCTTTTAAAACAATGACCTTGCGATCAACTGTAAAACCTGCTTTTTCGAAGGCATCAGCGATCTGGATAGGACCTACTGCACCAAAGATTTTACCGGTAGTACTTGTTTTTGCACCTACGTTCAAAACGATATCTTTCAGTTTTTCAGCCAATTCAACAGCTTCATTCTTAATACGATCCAGTTTGTGAGCGCGTTGTTTCAAGTCTTCAGCCAACATTTTCTTAGCAGGTACTGTTGCCAGGATTGCTTTCTTTGTTGGGATCAGGAAGTTACGTCCGTAACCATCCTTCACTTTCAGGATATCGCCTTTGTAACCTAAGTTGGTTACATCTTCTTTTAATATAATTTCCATACTTTTTCCTCCTTGTTAATTATTTCATCATATCGGTTACATAAGGAAGCAACGCGATGTGGCGTGCTCTTTTTACGGCTTGAGCTACTTTGCGTTGAAATTTCAACGAAGTACCGGTAAGACGACGAGGAAGAATCTTTCCTTGTTCGTTAAGGAATTTTTTCAGGAATTCCGGGTCTTTGTAATCGATGTACTTAATACCGCTCTTTCTGAAGCGACAGTATTTTTTCTTTTTTACATCTACTGAGGGTGGAGTCAGGTATCTGATATCTCCGTTGTTTACTGCCATGGTTTAGTTCTCCTTTACTTCTTTAGATTTAACATTCTTTCTTTTCTCAGCATACTCGAATGCATATTTGTCCAAACGGAACGATAAGAAACGGAGTACACGTTCGTCACGGCGGAATTGTGTTTCCAACGTAGCGATGATTGTAGATTCTGCATCAAACTGAAGCAAAGAATAAAAACCTGAAGTTTTTTTCTGAATCGGATATTGCAACTTGCGCAATCCCCAATTTTCCTCATTGGTGATGATAGCACCATTTTCTGTCAAAATGGCCTTGTACTTTTCTACCGCTTCCTTCATCTGGACATCAGACAAAACGGGAGTTAGAATGAAAACGGTTTCATAATGGTTTAACATATTGTTTGTTAGCTTTTTAATAATGAATACTTGTTTTTATTAAAGCGGGGCAAAGATACGAACAATTCTTTGAACCACAAAAGCTTTTGGGAAATAATGTCTTTTTAATGGAAGTACAGAATGCGGATTAATGTAAATGGAACAATTAAATGTTGAATTTTAAATTTCAAATGAATATACCACAAAGTTGGAATGTATTGTCCGCTTACAAATCTTCATTTTGATTCTGCTTAAACAAATTAAAACGAATACTTCAAACAAAAACTTCTAACCACAAAAGGCACAATTGAACACAAAAATAAAATATAATGAGCACAATAGAATTTAAGTAACAGAAACTCAATAATGTCGTATTATTTTAATTTAAATAAGGGAATAAGGGTTAGATTTTTTAGCTTAATATTTCTACTAAGTCCCCACGATCAGATAATCGAACATCAATATAGATAACTGGGGTTAGCTGAAAAATGCAATTTGATAATATCTGATTAACAGCACGTTGCAAAGAGTTATATAGTAGGTTGAATAAAAATAGATAAGGTTTTAAATAGAACAAAAGAATTTAAATAAAAGAAATTTGTTTGTAAATCCAATTTAATTTATATTTCCTATTCTAAAACAAATGATTGAAAACCAGATCACTTAAAACCTTATTTCTGTTTTTTAAACCTTAGTAGTCCCTCAAGAGGCTGCACAAAGCCCCAATTAAAGTAACTTTATAATATGCTGAAAACATGCATTTTATAATCTAGTTACATAAGAGTAGTGCTCCCCCCCAATATTAAACCTTATTATTTGAAAGGATAAAGAGCAATAATCATCCAATCAAAGAATAAGGTTAGGTTCCTGGGAAGCAATCCGGCTACTAAGGTTGAACAAGAAAAAATAAGGTTTTAAATGTAAGAATTAAAGAAATAATAAAAAACAGAATCAGAATATACATTTTCAAACCTTCATAGTTATCTTTATTGATGTTCGAACAAGGCTGAAAGTTTGTCACATACTAGCCCAAGGTGAAGCACTGAAAGTGTGTAGCCTTGGGAACAATATAACCCACTCACCCCGATCGTCCTGAAAGGGCAGCATAAATTATAAGATAATCAATAATTTATTTTTTTATATCCCCCTTTCAGGGTTCAATTTTTGTTCATCATTTATACCCAAGGCTTCGTCCCTTCAGGACTGTACCTTGGGCTAGCATATGGTAGGCCTTCAGCCCGAATAGGGTGCATTATGCAGGATACATATTTATTTAGGTTTGAAAATGGTCTTATTCTTTGAAAGGATTAGGAGTAATAACCAATCAAAGAATCAGGTTAGGTTCCTGGGGAACAATCCGGCTGCTAAGTCCCCACGATCAGATGATCGAACATCAATAAAGATAACTAGGGTTAGCTGAAAAATATAATTTTATAATGACTGATTAATAGCATGTTGCAATGAGTTATATAGTAGGTTGAATAAAAATAGATAAGGTTTTAAATAGAACAAAAGAATTGAAATAAAAGAAATTTGTTTGTAAATCCAATTTAATTTATATTTCCTATTCTAAAACAAATGATTGAAAACCAGATCACTTAAAACCTTATTTCTGTTTTTTAAACCTTGGTAGTATTGCTCCCCCCCAATATTAAACCTTATTCTTTGAAAGGATAAAGAGCAATAATCATCCAATCAAAGAATTAGGTTAGGTTCCTGGGAGGCAATCCGGCTACTAAGGTTGAACAAGAAAAAATAAGGTTTTAAATGTAAGAATTAAAGAAATAATAAAAAACAGAATCAGAATATACATTTTCAAACCTTCATAGTTATCTTTATTGATGTTCGAACAAGGCTGAAAGTTTGTCACATACTAGCCCAAGGTGAAGCACTGAAAGTGTGTAGCCTTGGGAACAATATAACCCACTCACCCCGATCGTCCTGAAAGGGCAGCATAAATTATAAGATAATCAATAATTTATTTTTTTATATCCCCCTTTCAGGGTTCAATTTTTGTTCATCATTTATACCCAAGGCTTCGTCCCTTCAGGACTGTACCTTGGGCTAGCATATGGTAGGCCTTCAGCCCGAAGAGGGTGAATTATTAAAGATACATATTTTTTTAGGTTTGAAAGTGGTCTTATTTTTTGAAAGGAGTAGTAGTAATAACCAATCAAAGAATCAGGTTAGGTTCCTGTGGAACAATCCGGCTACTAAGTCCCCACGATCAGATGATTGAACATCAATAAAGATAACTAGGGTTAGCTGAAAAATGGAATTTGATAATATCTGATTAACAGCACGTTGCAAAGAGTTATATAGTAGGGTTAAAAAACAAAAATAAGGTTTTTAATTCAAAGCCCTTATTTTTAGATATTAACCCTTCGTAGAAAACCAAACTCCACCATATTAAAACCCTTATTTCCTTATTTGGAAAAGCTGATTAAGTTGTATTTTTCAAGAAATAAAACAGGACAATATATTGTTCCTACTAATTAAGTTATCAGTAATAATTATTGATATGTTTATTAAATATATAAGCTGACTATTATTGCAACTATTTAATTCCTGACCCCCCGACCCCCAAAGGGGGCGTAAGAGTGCATCTTCAGGAGTGATTTAGTATTATCAATTATTCAAATACTGCGTCTTTATGCCTCCGTCAGCTGACGGATTAGGGGGTCAAAACTCAAAATATATTATTAAATATTTTTAATTACATATATCGACTAAAAAGTTATTGTTTTCAATTGTAGAGTTATTTTATCCGAATAAAGTCTAATAGAAAAACACCTTATGAAATTTTAAGATTCTTATATTATCACGACTTTATTTTATAACTTTTTAGAGCTAATTTTCCTTTTGTGGTTAGTCTTATATTTTGGTATAGTAGAATTAATTACAATATTAAATAGTTTCTGAAAGTTGTTAAGCCTGTAGTGCTGTCATGTAGCTGATTTAAAAGCCATACTGTACTGCCGGTTGCTTGTTCAGTACATAAAGCAGGTACTCAAATTCATGAGATACAAATTTGTTGAACGTTGGGGTGCCTTCGGTAGCTGCAAATTTCTTCCCGATACCACGCATGAATCTGGGAGCAATCTTTTGAATTAGTTTCTCAGTTTCATCGGATGATAATCTCAAGGCTTCCAGTACGTTTTTGGTAATGATTTCTTTCCTTTGCACCTTAAAGCCGGATTTTAGCAGATGTTCGTTCAGGTCTTTAATCTCGTCGTTTAACCTGAAATCGGCAATCAGCAGGTATCCACCCGGTCGTAATACCCGGTAGGCTTCTTCCAGGAATTTATTTATCTGGTTATACCGGTGGGATGATTCCACATTGATCACTACATCAAACGAATTGCTCTCTAAATTTAATTGCTGGGCATTACCCTGTAAGAAAGTGTTCTTTTCACCGGAATAGTTCTTACGGCAGAATATAATTGCCTTACTGTTCAAATCGAGCCCGGTGACTGTTTTGGGATGTAAATAGCGGTTGATGTACGATAACCCGCCACCACGACCACAACCGACTTCCAACACGTCTTTCCCCATAATGTCAACATTGTTTGCCACATAATCATAAAGCTGTGCCGGATATTTGTTTTTCTTATCCGTTTCATGAAGCAGTATTTCATGCTTGTCTTTTGAATATCCATAATTCATAAAAGTAATATCTGATTTTTTATCTACTTTGCTAATGTACCAATACAACAGCCTGAAAAATACATTTGATATCCTGTCCTTCATTTTCTTTAATTATTTTACTGAATTGAAATACTATGGTTATTGAAAATTGATTTGTTTATTTAGCTGACGTTTACCTTTACAAAGTTTGATCGTTCATAGCCTGAAAGGCAAGGTGTCAAACAACATAAAAAATCTTTTCATCCAGGTACTATTATTTCAAGGGTGGTTCTGTTTGTTGGGAAACTACCTTTAGAAGATGTGTTCATCCTCTTAGAATAATTGGAAATTATGGGATTCTTAAACGGAAGTATATATTCTTAATACTTCCAAGAAATGTATCTCTTCACGACTGGAGAGTAGTCAACCAAAAAGTTGGCTTTCGGAGTATTAAGTATACAAAGGTATAGGGTACAGAATATTATTGTCCTAAAATTACAGATATTTATCAGTCTGGAATCAATAATTTGCTTTCATGTGAAGATTTAAATACCTCTTCATTGATTGGTGGAAATTTTAAAGGTAGAAGAGATAATTGTATTTAGAAAATGTTATTTGATTATCGTATAAACAGGGCCATGACCGGGATACACTATTTTTGCCCCAAGACTCCTTAGTTTAAGCCATGATTTCTTTTCCTGTGAGGCTTCATCCAGAATCAGATTTTCTGCGAGTAAATCACCCGTAAATGCTTCCCCAGAATCCAGCAACAGGGTAATGCTGTCGTAGGAATGTCCGGGTGTAGCAATGACTTGTCCATCAATGTTCAGTTGTTTAAAAAATGCTGCTGATTCATCGGGTGATAAAATCAGGTTGTCCTGAGTAGTCAAAGGAGTATATCTCCATTTGCCGGTTATCATACTTTCCATGGGGTTGATAAAAGCTGCCTGAATATCGAAAAGAATGAATTGAACTCCGGCACTCTTCAGTTCCTGTATTGCCCCGGCATGGTCGACATGGAAATGGGTGACAATTAAATAGTCTATATCCGAAATCTTAAAACCTGGTTGTCGCATTTGACGACCCAGTACATTTAGCTGGTCCGGATAACCTGAATCTATCAATAGCCGGTGTGTGCCGCTATCGAGCAGGTAAAGATTTATGGAGGGGTTCCCGACGGAAAAGATTTTCATTGTTTTATGTTATTCTAATTTTCACGATGACCAGAAACAAAATGATGGGTCAATTGCTGTATAATACAATAGAAACCATTTAAACGCTTCATAGAGCAGTTTAAACGGTTTCCTGTATTGTTGGTAATATAAGATCGTAGATTTTATTTATTTCATTACCTGTTTCAACTGGGCTTCAATATCCCCGGGTGTTGACATGATCTTTGTAAAAGTACCCATGGTCAGGTCGGGAAAAGAAAGTGCAATGCGGTACCTCCCGTGAAGCATCAGGGCCTTGTTGTTCGATACCAATACTTCGTAGGGCAGGAAGGCGGTATGTTTTGGCAGGCCTAAATCGATTATGGGCAGGAATTTACTTTCTCCTTTTTCTCCTGACAGGGCAAAACTATACAGGGTCAGATCTTTACCCGGTATAGTAACTTTGGAAATCATTTTTACTCCTGCAATACCTTTTTTCAGGTTGGCGTCTATTCTGGCTACCGTAGATGCATAGGAATCCGTCTGACCCAGTTGCACCACATCTTCAAAATAGGGCATGGCTATCATATAATGGTACTTTCGTAAATCTTTGGCAGATACTCCTTGTTTTGATCCAAACTGTTTCCCGCTAAACTCACCTGAAACTTTCATTGATTTCTCCAGTTTTTGAACCAACGCAGTGTAATTTGCCGATACTGACTCAAAATCGTTTCTGAAATAGGCATTCCCCCAATAAATTGGATTGGTATACGATACAACCGTCTTTCCATTCTCATTGGTGATAGCAACACGTAATGAAGCTGCAAAACCAGTTAAACCGCCTGTTTTCTTGATGGCAGACTCCAGGTCGGAAGAAGTTATAACCAGGACTGAACGGTTTTTATCATTGGCAGGTTGGTACTGGCCTGCAATTTTAATACCGTTTTGTTCCAGTGCCTGCACAACCTTTTCACGGGTAGCCGTCATTGATTCACTTGTTTCAAATCCAACAACATATGGTTTCAGATTTTGAGCTGTTATCCAGTTGAGAGACAATAAAAGCACTAAAAGGAATGTGGTTTTTTTCATGATGTGAGTATTAAATTATTGGTTATTAATGGAAAAATATTCTGATAATGATATGAGGTTTTAAAAAGTGCCTAAAAGTACAATTATTTTTAGATAATTGACATATTACAACATAATATTTTTAGATCAGAGTTCCTGAGCAATTCATTTATAATTCAATCAATTATACGTTTGATCCCAGGATCATACCTGAAATCATCGGTATTAACCAAATTGCCCATACAATGATACTGAATTTGTGGAAGCGTAGAATTATTTTTTTATATCGAATCGATTTAGTTGGATTTAATATGTAAATATATTCACTTTAATTTGGAATCTAGTATGAACAAAAAATATCAGTTATATATCATAATAAAAGGTTGCCGGGTAAGGCAACCTTTTATTATGATATATAACTCTTTCGTTTTTAATCACTCCAATTGAAAAAATGCAGTAATTATTCCAAATACAAGTTTTTATCTATTATAAAATAAAACTATCCAAAGTAGCTTTCACTTTCTGCAATATTGTCCAGCACCTAAACGATAAATGTTTTCAGAAGGATCATTTGAGAAGTTAAATCACAAAATTGATTCGATACTTTTCAACCATATAATCTCTTCATCGGGGTTATCCTTAAGTTCTTCTATTAAAATAATCACCTTAACATCCTGTTCCTTTAAATTGACCGGATAATCTATTTTCAGATGTCCGGCATTGTCTGTTTTAGTATGAATTTCAATTGCTTTCATAACCGGGTTGTTTTGAAGAGTTATTTTTTAAAATTGCTTCTAATATAATTCATTACAAAACTATTCTTAAGCATGCTCAAATAGATAAATTGAGAATATAAGTAATCAGTAATAAATATTGATATGTTTATTAAATATATAAGCTGACTATTATTGCAACTATTTAATTCCTGACCCCCCGACCCCCAAAGGGGGCGTAAGAGTGCATCTTCAGAAGTGATTTAGTATTATCAATTATTCAAATACTGCGTATTTATGCCCCCTTTGGGGGTTAGGGGGTCAAAACTCAAAATATATCATTAAATATTTTCAATTACTTATATTAAACAATACCCAGATGATTTAGTTTGATTTTTTATTTATAATTTGTATCGTCCTAAAATTTGATTCCCCTTTTACTCTTATATTTGTAAGATTTAATTTTTAGATTGGTCTTTCCAATCTGTAATGCTATAAACTATAAACTACCAACTACCGACTACCGACTACCTACTCATCAACTCTCCCTTTTTCCTTTCATCAACAGGTTTACGGCATCCTGCATGGAGCCTGCTTTTTTAATGTCCCCTGAGTTAATAAAATAGATTTCATCGGCGTTCTCAATGGTGTTCAACCGGTGTGCAATGATAATGCGGGTAGTGCTTGCCGGAAGCTTCTTCAGAATCTCATCAAGAAATTGCTCTGTAACAGTGTCTATATTCGCAGTTGCCTCATCCAAAATAAGCATTTCGGGTTTGCGCAATACCGCACGGATAAAGGCAATCAATTGCTTTTGCCCCAGGCTGATGCCATCACCCGAAGATTTTAGTTCTGCGGTCAGTCCTCCATCAAAGCGTTCAAGCAAACCATCTAAACCTGATTCCGATAATACCTGTGACAAGGCATCGTTCGAAATATCCTGGTATTCAGCATTTCCATAGAGTATATTATCACGGATGGTGCCACTGAACAGGAAAGGTTCCTGCAGGATAAATCCAATTTTGGAAGTACGGGTATCCAGGTCCATCGAACGGATATCAACCCCATCAAGCATGATTTTACCGGCTGTAGGGTCATACAACCGTGCCATCAGGGAAGCTGTAGTTGTTTTTCCACCACCGGTAGGGCCAACGAAAGCATATGTTTTTCCACGTTCCAGGTCAAAGCTGATATCTTTCAGAATCTCATTGCCGGGAACATACGAAAAGGAGACATTCCGGAATGACATCAGGTACGGGGATTCTTCTTTTGGGGCAGGTTCAATAATGGCCAGGTTATTGTTCAATACCAATATCTGGGAGATTCGGTCCCAACCGGCTAACGCTACCTGGAAATTAGCCCACAAGGCAGCTATCTGGCGAAGCGGATTGTAAAACTGGGCGATGTATGCCAAAAAACTGATTAATAAACCTACTGAGAATTGCCCGATTGCAATCAGGTAAATCCCAAATGCCAGTACCACCATTTGACCGATATTGGATGAGAATCCGAATACAGGGGTGAACATATTGTTTGCAATGCCTGCCTTTACTGAGTTTTGATAGTTCTCCGTATTCACCTCGTCAAAGCGTTTACGGAAATAATCCCGGCGATTAAAAGCAACAATCACTTTGAAGTTATTCAGGCTTTCCTGGATTTCAGCACTTAATATCCCGGTGCTTTTCATATTGACGGCATTCCTGTTCTTAACCCAGGGGGAAATGCTCCTGGTGAAAATCCATAACACCAATGCCGGAATCAATGCTGCCAATCCGAGTTTCAGGTTGATGGAAAGCAGGAATACACCGGCACCCACCATGGTGAAAATGCTGCTCATAAACTGTACCAACGACTGCGAAAAGAACTGGTTAATTTTGTCAGTATCGTTGTTTACCCTGGATATCAGGTCACCGGCTTTATTCAGGTTGAAAAAATCAATGGGTAGGTCCTGTAACTTGTTGAATACGATATTCCGCAGGTTAAACAACATGCGTTGCCCGACACGCCCCATCAGCTGGGTTTGCGTGTATCCACTCACCAATGCCAGTACAAATACCCCAAACAGGATGGTGGTATATTGAATCACACCCTCATAATGTTTGGTTACGATAAAAGTATCCACGGCATGCCCCATCAGGTAAGGGGCAACCAGGTTTAACCCTGAGTTGATGAGAATGAAAACCATGGCGATATAGAGATTCTTACGCTCTTGTCCCATAAGTGCCAGCAGTCGTTTTAACGTGCCGGTGGTACTTACTTTCTCGTTGGTTGGTATTCCTTTTTTTATGTTGAGATTATAGCTCATAATGGAAGTAAAGACCCCTAACCCCTAAAGGGGAACTTGGATACTTCTGTATCCTAAGTATAAGTTATGGGTTGATTTATAATTTAATTTGTTTAGTCTAAAAAGTGTAATGGTCAGTAAACCTCTTTTCTTGTTCCCTTTTAGGGGTTAGGGGTTATTCTTCATAACTACTTGTACTGCGTTGTGAATTAAATATCTGCACATATTCAGGACTGGTTTCCATCAGTGATTCATGCGTCCCTCGGGCAAGTATTTCACCTTCCTCCAGCAATATGATCTGTCCATAATGCAGGACAGATGATATCTTCTGGGTTACCGACAGTAATGTGATCCCGGGATAATTCCGGGCTACATTCCCCAGGATCTTTTCTTCCGTTTGGTTGTCAACCCGGGCGGTAAAATCATCCAGTAACAGGATTTTAGGGTTTAATGCCAATGCTCGTGCCAGCATGATGCGTTGTTTCTGTCCACCCGAAAGGCTGGTTCCACGCTCACTGACAATTGTTTCAAGGCCTTGTGGCAAAGTGTGAATGAAATCATTCAACTCTGCGGTCTCAATGGCTTTATTCATCAATTCATCTGTAACCTGGTCATTGAAGGCTATGTTTTCACGCAGGCTCATATTGAACATGATGCTATCCTGAAATACAAAGCCTATTTGTTGCTGGAAGGTTTCCTTGTTATAATCGTTGATATTAATATCATCAAACAGGATAGCGCCATCTTTAGGTTGTATTAATCCTGTTAGCAGGTACAACAATTGGGTTTTCCCTGCTGCTGTTGGTCCGATTACCGCCGTTCGGGTGCCTGCCTCAATGGTTAATGAAACTTTTTTTAAAGCTGGTTTATCGCCATAAACCACTGTTATATCCTTCAATTCAAGGTTTCCCTGTAGAGGGGTGCTTACGGTACCGGTATCACTCGTTTCTTTGGCATTCAATACTTCGTAGATCCTGCCATACGAAACGGAAGCCTGAACAACGAAATTACTGATAAATCCAATCACAATGATCGGGAAGATGAGTAATACCAGGTATGAATTGAATGCTGCGAAATCACCTAATGACATGGCGCCGTTAATTACAAAATGTCCTCCAAGAGCCAGGATGATCAGTGATGCCATGTTGCTTATAAATACCACGATCGGAATCAGGGTGGCAAAAAGCTTGAGTATGGATATCCCGAGGTTCTTGGCCTGGGTATTTGCATCCATAAATTTGTTGTATTCCAGCATTTGCGAGTTCAATACGCGCACCAGGGCTGCCCCCATAATACTTTCGCTGATTACCTTGTTGAGCCAGTCGATCACTTCACGGCTTTTCTTGAATAATACCCTTACTTTCCGGAATACCAGGTAAAAGGCAATGCTAATTAACGGGATGATAACCAGCACGGATAATGCCAGTTTCCAGTCAATAGAAAAGAGCAATATACTGGCCCCGATAATGATAAATATCGAAGAGGCTAAAGATACAATGGCCATGGATACAAACATCTTGACCGAATCAATGTCCGAAGTAAGGTTTGTCAGAAGTTTCGAAGGATTTGCCTGTTGAATAAAGGCATAACTCTGGCTGGATATCTTGTTGGCAAGTTTTGTTCGTAAATCCCTTGCCACCCGTTCGGAAGCATAGGTTTGCAATATGCCCTGTAAGAATGTAAATACGAAAATGACTAATGCTGCTACCGAAAACTGGATGATTAACCGTTGGTATGAAAAAGTGCCTTTGGAGAAGTCATCAATACCATGTGAAATAAGCTTTGGAATTACCAGATTTACCCCGTTGCTCAATAATGCAAAAGCTATCAGACTAGCTATCATCAGCTTGTAAGGCTTCAGTACGGAGAATATATTGGGTTTGTCAGGCTTATTACCCGGCATTTGTTTAGTTGTTCTATTTGCCATTTTAAATATGAGTTAACCACAACAGGCACAATAGGATACTATAGTATTTAATTTTTTATTTTACTCAATTAGTTTATTAAGAGATATAAAACGTTAATGAAATATTATTATGTCCTGCTGTATCTAGTGTGGTTTGTATTTTTTAAGCCGCAAAGTTACGAATTACAACAGCTAACAAATTATGGATAAGCCATAAATTAACAGCTTTACTTGTGAAACTTTGTAAAAAAACAGGTTGCCTGATGACAACCTGATAGGAATTGAAAGATCTAATAAAGAACATTGTGTTCTTTTTTCAGCTATCCTGTAATTTTGATATCTCCAGTTTTTTCATTTGCATAAAAGCATTGGTCACTTTTCCTGCTTTAGCAGGATCACTCAATAATTTGGGTAACATGTCAGGTATGATCTGCCAGGATATTCCAAATTTATCTTTCAACCAACCGCATTGTCCTTCTTCACCCCCGGCTGTGAGTCTATCCCAATAATAATCTATTTCTTCCTGGTTTTTGCAAAATACCTGAAATGAAATTGATTCATTGAATTTGAATAATGGTCCTCCATTTAAAGCTGTAAATGTCTGGCCGTTAATTTTGAAAGTTGTGGTCATCACTGTGCCTTCTTTTTGTCCGTGAATTTCAAAACCTTCTTTTCCATACCGGTTGGTACTTTCAATTTTTGAATTTTCGAATATCGAAGTATAAAAAACGGCAGCTTCTTCGGCTTGATTATCAAACCAAAGGCAAGGAGTAATCTGACTTGTCATAGTAGGATTGTTTTATTTGCTGTTATGTTCAACATGTTTTTTGAAATTATCCATGATGGCTTGCCAACCACCACGTTGCATCTCAACAGGATTTGCATTCTCTGCTTCGAATGTTTCAACTACTTCAGTTTTGCCCTCCGCTGGAATAAAATAAACCTTCACTTTCCTGCCATCATCCATCGTGTATTCGAGAAACCCGTTGACTGTAACTTTATCGTAAACACCGGAAAAATCAAAACCTGCTGATCCATCCTTTGCTTCCATCCGGACATTGAATTTACCACCTGCGCGCACATCATTCACAGCATGGGGTGAATGCCAGTCGTCGGATGCATTGTTCCATTTCACAATATCTTCCGGTGATGTCCACATCTTCCACACCAATTCTATGGGTGCGTGAATCAATGCCTTCACAGTAACAATTGTCTTGTCATTTGCTTCCATAGTGAGTGTCCTTAGTTTAATTATTTTTTTTCAGAACAATTGAACATCCATTGAACTCCAAACTTATCCTTGCACGATCCGTAATAATCACCCCAGAACATTTCCTGTAGTTCTTGTTCTACTTTTCCTCCTTCTGCAAGTGCATCGTACAGTCGTTTTGTTTCAGCCCGGGTATCGGGTTCCAGCATAATATACACATTGTTCCCGGCATTTACCTTAAATCCCATTGATTCAGGCGCATCGGTGGCCATTAATACGTGTCCGCCCGTAATAGGTAATTCAATATGCATGATCAGTTTTTTATCTTCTTCTGACAATTGGGGTGCTCCTTCAGGCGGTGGATAATCACCAAACCGTGCTATACCCATTCCACTAAATTCACCACCAAAAATTGATTTGTAGAAATTGAAAGCTTCCTCCGTATTCCGGGAGAAGTTGAGATAAGTGCTTGTGCGTGCCATACTAATAGGATTTAAATATTAATAATCTAATTTCAATAATTACTATAACAAACACATTTCATTATTGTTTGAGAAAGTCAAGGACTATTTTATCCAACTTATTGCTCCCTGAATATGACACACTAAAAATGGGAGTCTAACCCTAAAGTTTGACTCCCATTCAATCCAAGGTATAGTGAAGTTTCTTTTTAAAGACTAAAATTGAACTGTACTGACAATAGATGAACCTCCATTTATTTTATTTGTCTGGATTTTTCGAGTTTTGTATAATACCTATACGAGACTGCAAGAATAATAAATGCAATAATCGGACTGACAATTTCTTCTATAGTAACGCCGCTTGAAAGATGTGCGATAAAAGCAGAAATAAACATAATTGAAAAACCAGCATAAGCATACTCTTTAATTTTTGAGGGTGTCCATGGTAAAATTAAAGCTATGGCTCCTAAAAGTTTAGCAGTTGCCAGTTCAATTCTGAAATAATCAGGAAAGCCTAACCTGGCGATACCTGTTACTGCCAAAGGACTTGTATAATAAGAATAAGCACCAAACAACATCAAGATGGATATAATGGCAGTACTTCCCCAATAAATGATTTTATCTGTATTCATTCTTTGTTTTTAGCTTGTGGAATAGAGGATTACTTATTTAAAATTTGTCCGGCATGTTCCTTCGTATTTACCTCTTTAGGCAAGATTACACGGGTAATGGTTCCGGTTTCGTCAATCAGGAAAGTAGTGCGCAGCATGCCAAAGTATTGTTTGCCATACAGCGATTTTTCACCCCAGGTTCCAAATGTTTCCGATAGTTTCTTGTCGGTATCGGCAATCAGGTTAAACGGTAAATTCTGTTTCGCAATGAATTTCTGGTGGGATGATGCACTGTCGGTACTGACCCCAATTACTTCATAACCCTGTTTCCTTAAGTCATCGTAATTATCACGCAGACTGCATGCTTCTGCTGTACAACCCGGGGTATTATCCCTGGGATAAAAATACAATACGAGTTTCTTGCCGGCATAATCCGCCAGTTTAATTTCTTTTCCATCCTGATTCATTCCCAATACGGAAGGAGCTTTATCGCCTACTTGTAGTGCCATAATTTAATTGTTTTATCGTTGAAGTGTATAACTGTTAATCAAATACTATAACAACAGAATCATAAAACTGTTTAACTATCGATTGATTATTTTTGTAAAGTGCATTTGTTCAGTGGAATATTAGTTGATTGAGTTGATTAAGTTGATTAAGTTGATTGAGTTGATTAAGTTGAATAGTTGATTGAGTTGAATAGTTAAATAAGTTGATTTAGTAGATTAAGTGGAATGAGTCGATTAAGTTATTCTTCCAATTGCAAAATCCCTCAATCCCAACAACGCGGAACGTTGAACACGGAATATTGAAAGCTGAACACAGAACACAGTACGCCACACAAACTTTCAAACCTGATTTCTTAGAACCCTTATTTTTCTTATTTTTTTCCCTAAGTAGAAAAATTGGCCACCTTAGAACCAGCCCTTATTCCCTTATTTAAATTCCATATATACAGTTTAAAAATAAGGGAATGAGGGTGAAATTTAACGAATTAAGGTTTTCTACTTAGGGTGCACAGTCAAAAATAAGGGCTCTAAATTCATGTTGTTAATCAGTTGATTGAGTTGATCCCGCAAGTGAGACGTCATTACGTTCTTTTGATTGATTGAATTATTATTCTAATTGCAGAAAGTACATTCCAACAACGCGGAACGCGGAACACGGAACCTTTCAAACTTTTCAAACTTCAAACCTCAAACTATTGAACAACCTTCCCTGCAACGCATTCCGTTCTTTCAATCGTTTTTCAATTTTAGCCGTAAACTCAAAGTTTTTAAGTCCCCATTCAGGTGCAATAAGCAGTTCTTTGGGAGACTGGGATACAAACCGCTCTATTGCTATCTGTGGGCTTAATCGTTCCAGGAAATCAATTGCCAGGTCGATATATTCATCCGCTGAATACAACATGAACCATTCAGGATGTTCAGCATACTGGATTGCCATTTTAGTACCCCGTACCAATTGCAGTTGATGGATTTTCAGGGTTGTAATCGGTAATTGCGATAGTCTGTCGGCATGGGATAATATGGTTTCCCGGTCTTCGTTGGGTAAACCCAGGATGATATGGGCTCCCACACGGATTCCGCGTGAGGCAGTATCCAGGATGGCTTTTTCGGCACAGGCATAATCATGGCCACGGTTTATAAACTTCAAAGTCTCATCGTTGGTTGATTCTATGCCATACTCAATCATCACATAATATTTCTTTGCTAACCCGGCAAAATAATCCAGCAATGCATCATTCACACAATCCGGACGGGTACCAACAACCAGTCCAACGACATTGGGGTAGGAGAGGGCTTCCTCATAAATGGCTTTCAGATTCTCCAGTGAATCATAAGTATTGGTGTACGACTGAAAATAAGCCAGATAGAGTTGCGCTTTGTATTTGTGATGGAAAAATGCGATCCCTTCTTCCACCTGATCACTGACTGTTTTACTTGACTGGCAGTATTCAGGGCTGAATGTCTGGTTGTTGCAATACGTACAGCCTCCGTTTCCTTTGCTGCCATCACGGTTCGGGCAGGTAAAGCCGGCATTGATGGATATCTTCTGAACACGTTCGGTAAATTCTGTTTTCAGAACCTGATTATAATTGAGATAACGATTGATCATGTTATTTTTTGTTGAGCAAAGATAGTTATTCCCTTTCAGGCATACAAAAAGCCGTCATACAAAAGAATGCAGGACGGCTTTAAGTTGTATAACTCTTTTATTTTAGGTCGTATTGCTTTTCAAGGTCTTTCATCAAATTCAACCCTAGCAGCTTTTGTTTTTCCAATAATTGTTTCATCGATTTGGTATGCTTGCTTGCATTTTCCACTTTGATATATAAAAGCTTTAAATAAACGACATCCCTTCGAATGGGTTGTAACTCCTGTCCCGGAATTAAAACAAGTGTCCGAAAGTCTTTGGCATTCGGATTGTCGAGGCTTGTCAAATCACGTGGGTTAAACAGGTCGGACTCAATTTCATTTAAACCCGAAATATCAGAAGTGGTGAACGATTTCTCAGAGGTTAGGTATTGGTCGTAGAGGCTATTATATTCAGCAATATCTTTTTTTAGTTTTGTATTTTCGATATTCCTGTTTTTATCAGTAGGTATGAATTGTTCGAAATTTATATTCCTGGATTCAAAAACCGGGCTTTTCGATACATACCTTTCAACGTAGTATATATACTCATTGAACTCCCGAATGTCCTTTGTTGCAAGGATTTTTACCAGACTGTCATATTTTACTTCTATCCACGTTTTATCATTGATTGTTTGTTGAATTCCATTTTGGTCTGTTTTCAGGTCATTATAAACTGATTGGGCAATTTCTTTTGCTTTTGCCTTTTCAGCATATGATTCTCTGTAACGATCGGCATAAAGTGCAAGGGTTACAGCCAGGAATACGATAATGAACTGGGTTATAAAATCTTTTATTGGCCTCGATGATTTATAACTTGGAGGCAGATAATGAACGTTCATGCTTTGTTTTATTCTAAAAATGTTGTTTTATTCTAATGCTATTTTTGATTTAACATAAAACACCTGTCAGGTTTATATGTTCAACCTTTTTCAGTGAAACTATCTTTTGTTTTCACTAGTACAATCAGTGATTAAATCCATCGTTGCCTTTATACCTTCAGCTTCCGATAATCTTTCACCTTCATATTCAATGCCAATAAAGCTGTCGTATCCTGATTTCTTTACGATATCCAGCATTTTCTTAAAATCAACTTTCGTTTCATTGCCTTGTGCATCAAACTCATAACTTTTGGCACTTACCCCTTTGGCATACGGCATCATTTGTGCTACTGCCAGATACCTGTCCGCTTTATCGAAATTCCCAAAGTCAGGCAATAAGCCGCAATTGTTTTTGTTCACAGTCTTGATCACCGCTATCAGCCATTCCGGGTTTGATGAATTCCCCCAATGGTTTTCAACAATCACATTGATATTGAATTTCGACGCATAATCACAAAGCTTGCTTAATCCATCAATCACAGCTTTTTGTACTTCTTCGGGAGTTCCCTCACCTGCAGCATTTACACGTATGGAATGGCAACCCAGGAATTTGGCAGCCTTTACCCATTTGTAGTGATTTTCAACAGCTGCATTCCGTTTAACCGGATCTGCATCTCCCAGATCACCTTCATGATCCACCATGATGAGATTTGAAATCACCTTGTATTTATCACATTCACTCTTTAGTTTTTGTAAATAGGCAGGGTCTTCAACCGATGCTTTTCCATCGAATAGAACACTCACATACTCGATTGCACCAATATTAAACTGTGTACGTGCTATATGTGGAAAATCCAGGTTCGTCATTTTCCCGGACTGTATTGCCTTGTGAAAGGACCATTCAGCAAGTGATAATTTTAAGTGATTTTGATTGTATGCCATAGTACAAATACTGAGGAGTGAAATTAAAGCGATAATTGGTCTTTTCATAGAGTGATTTTAAAATTGATAATTAATAGCATGTAAAATAGAGAAATTTAGTACCGTTCTATTCTACTGAATTTAATATGGAATACCTAATTGTTCCTATTGCTTATTTACTTATCCGGAATCATTTTTTTGATATAAGGTATTTAATGAAATATCCTGCATATGCTCCGGCAAACCCTGGAATAAAAGCCAGCAATGCACCATAATTGTGAGTTGACATAATAGCCCATAAAGGGATCCATAAGCTTACAGCCAATGCAATTAACCAGGGTCTTATGAATGTCAGAAACCCAAACAGGGTAGATGCCAGCAAAATCAGGAGTACAGTAATTCCGGTATCATCCCAGGTAGGTTGTGAATCAATCCAGGCTATGGCTAGTCCCGAAAATTCGGCAAGTAGAAAGTAAAGGTTGAATTTATTTTTCATATGGATTATGCTTTTTTTGATTTATAATGGTTTGCATACTAAGTAGTTGAAACAATATATTGTCCTGTTTTATTTATTGAGAAATACGACTAAAATAGCTTTTCCAAATAAGGAAATAAGGGTTTTAATTTGGGGGAATTTGGTTTTCTACGAGGGGTTAATGTCTAGAAATAAGGGCTTTGAATTAAAAACCTTATTTTTGTTTTTTACCCCTCAGTAGAAATGTTAAGCAAAAATAGCTATCCCTTATTCCCTTATTTAATTAAAATAATACGACATTATTTAGTTCCTTTTACTTATATAACTTACAGAGTCCTTATTTGTTGTCTTTTGATTTTTCCTGGTTCGTAAACGATTCATATGCTGTTATCCATTTTTCAACACTAACTTTTGCTACTAGCTCCCCGATCAGGTCATAGGGTATCTGATCCATTTTCTTAAAACGGATACACCCTTTACCCATGTCAGGTTTTCGGTTGTAACGGGTGCTATATTCGGTTACAAACCATTCCAATAACTTATTATCAGCATAAATACCCATATGGTGGAGGGCAATGTAGTTTTTCTGGGAGCCCAGGTTGATAAGTGGTAACGGTAGTTTTGGATCAGTACGATAACCCGGAGGATAGATGGAATGCGGGATGACATATCCGATCATTCCATAACTGATTGTTTCTTCGAATCCCACGGGTATATTGCTGAGAATTACATCCCTCAATTTGTTGATGGCAGTTTTTCTGTCTTCCGGCAACAAGGCAATATATCCATCTACCGAATTTAATTCATTTTTCATAATTCTGACTCTAAATTGTTATTGGAAATGTAACAGAAACCGAACCTAAACAGTTCAAATGAAATAACCTGGCTGCTATTCCAGCATAGTTTTCCTGTGATCCACATTCACACTTTCACCCGAATTATTAATGAGGTGTTTTATGCTGCTTTCCTTATTCCCGTTCAGCCAGAACATAATACTGTGATGCAAGTTCTTTTCCAATGTTGGAGGGGTTTCTATGGCATCACTCACCGGGACAGGGGCATGATAGAAGACGCAATAAACTCCCAGGCCCCAGGCTTCATGACTGTTTACTTTTTCCGATACTTTGTAAGAGGCATATCCATATTTATCATCATGTTTCCAGGCATCGATGGTGGGGGTATCGTAGGGCATTTCGCTCTGGTAAAAATAGACTCTTCCGTTATTTCCGTTCCACAGGGTCTGGTATTCCTGGAAATGTTCATTAAACAATCCATAAATTGTAACGGCATTCCCATTAACAATCAGTCCGTTGGCACTTTTATTTTTATCCCAACCCACCCCGTTACCATGATCGGCACGCCATAGCCAGGTGTGGTCAACAAACACATCATTACTGTTGATGATCATGCAACTGGATGTTGATCCTTCCATGGGTCCACCCACCCGGAAATAAACATCGAACAGGAAAGTTGGATTTTTAGCATGGCTCTTCACCGAATTCGTTTCACCAACTTTCAGCAATGTTTCAGAAGCTTTGGTTCCGGCATCAAACATTAACCCGCCAACCGTTAGGCCGTCCACATCCGACAGTTCAAGGATCGGATTGCCATTCGTTGATTGCAGGGTAGTAAGTCCTAAGCCCAGGATAATGGTTCCCGCATGGGTCACTTTAAGTGTCTTGTCAATGGCATAAATTCCAGGAGTGAACAATATGTTCCTGCCTTTTTGTAAAGCACTATTGATCGATTCCGCATTATCGGTTGTAGGGTTGGCAATGTAAAACTCACTCAAGCGCATTGTCTTTTCATTTGTAAGTTTATTTTCCCAACTTATGCCAACTGATTTTTGTGTAAGTAAAGGGATTTTCAGGCAATATCCTTTTTTGTCTAAAACCAGGTATGGTTTTTCCCGGATCGTAGGAACCTCATTGATAACCGTAAAAGGATTCTTAGGCCAGTTTTCTTTCGGGGCATTCTTTACGCCAACAAACATCATGTTCCAGTTGCTTCCCAGCCACTTGCCCATGATTGAGTTCCTGGTAAACCATTGTTGTTGCTGGCCGGAGAATATGGTGCCATCAACTTTTGAATCAGCCAGAAAACCACCACTGGCATACCCGCCATCATGCAACTGCAAATCACCCCGGATATGAATCCTTCTCAATGGTGCTGCCTGCGATACACCCCAGATATTTGCAGAATCCACGGTTGGGATTACAGTCAAATTCTCAGCTGACCTCCAAAAATTAGTAAGCACATTCCCCGATTTATTGGTTGATTTCGATCGCACTGCCCCTTCAATAACCACGTCGTCAGGCGATTCTCCCAGTCCGTATACCTGCATGTAAAATCCAACCTTGACATCCAGCTTGTATTTCCCGGGTTTAAAGAACAGGGCATATCGTTTTTTGCTAAATTCGCTCTTTCTGCCCGATTGCTGGTTGTAAACCGTATCCAAAAGCGTTTGAATCCCTGCCATGTTCATCGAAGGATCAAACAGGTATACATTTTCTCCCAGCAGGGTATTGTTGTATTTCGTTGAATTCTTTGAAACGGTTTGTGCTGATGTTTGATTTGGCCTTGCAATGCCGAATTGACTTCCCAGCAGGAATAAAACGATTAGTTTGACAAATAGGGTATTCGCTTTCATGTGATTTTTGTGTTAAATATAGGGTTGTAAGATTAGCTGATTTGTATGGAAGATTCCATTTGGAATAATACTCCGGCATATTATCGATCATTAAAAACCTTTTAACACACTGGTCTCCCATTTTATTTTCCTGCTATTTTTTTTTAATTTGCAAATATAATTAATTAATCAATATAACGTTAATTCTATTCCCTGATTCTGTTGATTGAGTTGATTGAGTTGAATAAGTTGATTGAGTTGATTAAGTTGATTAAGTTGATTGGTTGATTAAGTTAATTGGTTGATTAATTAAGTTGATTAAGTTGATTGAGTTGAATGGGTTGATTGAGTTGATGGCACTATTCCAATTGCAGAATGCTTCAATCCCAACAACGCGGAACACGGAACATTGAACACGAAACACGGAACACGGAACACTCCCCCAAACCTTTCAAACCTTTCAAACCTTTCAAACTCTTCAAACACGGAACATGGAACACAGAACGTGAAGACGATACTATGATGTCGTCATGATGTCTCTGATATCAATTTAATAACAAAATAGTAAACCAGTAATAATCCAATATTAATCCATCTCTATATAAGTATGGATTATATATGGATCAAATATGGATTATTATTGGATTATATATGGATTATCGGTGATATCATGACGATATCGTGGTGAACTGATGGTTGTCAAGATAGAAAATGTATTCGCTGTTCTCTTCAAAAGTTTCAGTAGTTTTAGAAGGAAGCTAGCGGGTAGGGGGACTGGGTAGAAAATAAAAAACCCGCTATAAACTTGATTTATAGCGGGTTTGCCGTTTTAAATAGTGACCCCGGTGGGGCTCGAACCCACGACCCACAGATTAAGAGTCTATTGCTCTACCAGCTGAGCTACGAAGTCATTTTGCTTGATTTAAGAATCAGTGTCATTCAAAACGGCTGCAAAGGTAATTAAAATTTTATTTTTATTTCACTTTTGAGTAAAAATGATGATTATTTTTTTCAGCGATAGGTTGGCAAACTACCACAGTGATATGAAAACAAGACTGATGGCGTTCACGGACGGCCAGAAATTTACATTCTTCTCGCATCTCAACCAGAACTTTTGTCAGGGTTTGTACGGCTTCGTAACTGCTTTCGATGGTATCTTTCTTTGTATTAATGAAATTTTTATAGGAAATGTCCACTGTGGTCCCGTATAAATGTGCCGAATGAAGGGTGGCATTGTGATTGAAATGGGACAATTTATTCTGGGTTTCTTCAGTGCGGAGCAAAGAAGTAATCCGAAAACGGTAATTGTTATATTTTTTCTCTTTTAATTTCCGTTGGAAGCGGTATCCGATCTCATTCAGCATGTCGACAGCCTCCGGAATCAGGTATGGTTTGGAATTATACAGGGACTTCAGTTGATAGAATTTATTATCGGTGACTTCAAGTAAAACTGATTTACGTTTCAGGCTGTCAATTTCAGAATCAAATTCCACATTGGTGACAAACGGGAATTTTAAACCGTTTTTCTGTGCATGAATCAGATGTATTTCATTCGGGTCGTTTAATTTGCTGCTGGGGCTGATGGATGGACTTGCAAAATGAACGTGGTCGCATTCTGTAAACTCCTTTGGTTTGAAAATCTTAATCTCATCAACATTGAAAAAAATAAATCCAATAAGCATTAAAATCAAAACTTCTATCGTGAAAAAAAGGAAATTAATGGAAACCCTTTTTTGTTTTTGTTTTTTCTGTGGCATATCCTGAACTCTTTCCACAAAGATAAAGCATTTAAATAAATCTCCCCTGACCAAAAAAAGTTAAGTTTTCTACAATAATACAAAATAGCTGATTTTCGGATATCCGGCTTTGAGATTGATAATTGTTCATAAAATGATAGCTGATTTATTCTTCAATTCAAAACTAATAATTAACTTTGCGCCTCTTAATCTAAAAATATATATATGAAACCAACTTTATTTGTATTGGCAGCAGGAATGGGAAGCCGTTATGGTGGTTTAAAACAATTGGACGGACTAGGTCCAAATGGTGAAACTATCATGGATTATTCGATTTATGATGCCATGAAAGCCGGATTTGGCAAGATTGTCTTTGTAATACGTGCGAGTTTTGAAAAAGACTTTAAGACAGTAGTTATAAATAAATTTAAAGACTTAATCGATACAGATATAGTTTTTCAGGAAATAAGCAATGTTCCTGAAGGGTCGGTTTATAATCCTGAACGGGAGAAACCATGGGGTACGAATCATGCCGTATTGATGGGTAAAAATGCCATCCATGAACCATTTGCGGTTATTAATGCCGATGATTTTTACGGACAGGAATCGTTTAGCATCCTTGCTGACTTCCTGCGTAGTGTAGAAGGAAAGAAAAATGAATATTGCATGGTTGGATATCATGTTGGAAATACATTGTCGGAAAGTGGTGCTGTAAGCCGTGGAGTTTGTGTGGTAGATGAAAATAATCTGTTGCAAAACGTGGTTGAACGCACGCATATTGAAGAAAAAGGGGGTACCATTAATTTCCTGAATGAGAAAAATGAAGAGGTAACTATTGCTGCTAATACACCGGTATCGATGAATATGTGGGGATTTACACCGGATTATTTCGAGTATTCCGAAGCTTATTTTAAAGAATTCCTGGCTGAAAACGGGCAACTGTTGAAGTCTGAATACTACATTCCACTGGCAGTTAATAACTTAATTGTAGAACATAAAGCAACCTGTAAGGTGCTTGATACTCCTTCCAAATGGTTTGGCGTAACCTATGCTGAAGATCGTCCACAAGTGGTACTGAAAATAAATGAGTTGATTCGTAAAGGAGTTTATCCCGAAAAATTATTTAAATAATAAACAAAAAGTTTATGGCAAGAATTTTAGTAACAGGTGGAGCGGGTTATATTGGTTCACATACAGTGGTAGAATTGCAGACTAAAGGTTATGATGTCGTAATTGTTGATAATCTGTCAAATTCCAACATTGATGTATTGAACGGGATAGAAACCATTACCGGCATCCGTCCTGCATTTGAAAATATAGATTGCGTTGATTATGTGAGCATGGACCGGATGTTTGAAAAATATAACGATATAGAGGCCATCATTCATTTTGCAGCCAGCAAGGCGGTGGGTGAATCAGTGGAAAAACCGTTGATGTATTACCGGAATAACCTGGTGTCACTGATTAACTTATTGCAATTGATGCCTATCCACAAGGTGAAAAACATTGTTTTCTCATCTTCGTGTACCGTTTATGGCCAGCCTGATATTTTACCCGTAACTGAAAATGCACCTATCAAACCGGCTTTGTCTCCTTATGGAAACACGAAACAGGTAGGGGAAGAAATTATCAGGGATACGATTTATGCTAACCGTAGTCTGCAAAGCATTATCCTTCGTTATTTCAATCCGATTGGGGCACATTCATCGGCAGAAATCGGAGAACTCCCAAATGGAATACCGAACAACCTGCTGCCTTTTGTGACTCAGACAGCATTGGGGCTTCGCAAACAACTCATGGTGTTTGGGAATGATTACAATACACCAGATGGATCGTGTATCCGAGATTATATCCATGTCGTTGACCTGGCGAAAGCGCACGTTATTGCAGTTCAACGCATGTTGAATAAACAAACCAAAAGTGACGTTGAGACTTTCAACCTCGGAACAGGACGTGGATTATCGGTATTGGAAATCATTAAAACTTTCGAAGAAGTCAACAATGTGGAAGTACCCTATAAAATTGTAGCCCGACGTGAAGGTGATATTGAAAAAGTATGGGCTGACCCAAGTTATGCTAACAATGAACTGGGATGGACAGCCGTTGAAACGCTGGAAGAAACCCTACGCAGCGCCTGGGCATGGGAATTGAATTATGCCCAACGAGTGAATGCAGAACAAAGCTAAAGGTCATTCTAAAAATAAAAAGGAACAATTAATAAATCTCAAATTCGAAGGATTATTAATTGTTTCTTTTTTTTCTACTACTTTCAGCTATCAATTTACTAACAACTACCTACTACCCACTACCTACTATTTTTTACTTACTACTAACTACCTACTAATATGCTCTATCCATTAAAATTCAGCCCGATACTCAAAGATAAAATCTGGGGAGGCACTAAACTTAAGAGTCTGTTTGATAAAGCAGCAGAGACCGATAAATTAGGCGAAAGCTGGGAACTATCCGGATATGAAGGAGATGAATCGGTGGTGACCAATGGTTATCTGGCTGGCAATAACCTGACCGAACTGATTGAAATATACATGGGCGAATTGATTGGCGATACCATCTTTGATGAATATGGGTTATCATTCCCCTTGTTATTCAAATTGATTGATGCCAACGAAAACCTGTCCATACAGGTTCATCCGGGTGATGAGGTAGCAGCGGAACGTCATAATTCATACGGTAAAACCGAAATGTGGTATGTAGTGGATGCTGATCCGGGATCGGAGTTGATCATTGGATTTTCAGAAGATTGTTCACGTCAGACTTATCTTGATGCTTTGTCGGAAGATAAAGTAGAGGATTTGTTGCAAAAGGTTCCGGTTAAAAAGGGTGATGTATTCTTCATACCGGCCGGAAGGGTGCATGCCATTGGCAAAGGGGTTGTCGTAGCTGAAATTCAGCAAAGCAGTGACATTACCTATCGCATTTACGATTTTAAGCGCAAAGACGATAATGGCAACGAACGTGAGCTGCATACCGAACAGGCCTTGGATGTCATCAATTTTGAAGCTTCCAGACAGCCGAAAACCGTTTACTCTCCGATATTAAATGAAACAACACCATTGGTAACCTGTGACTATTTCACTACCAACATGCTACGTTTCAATAAACGAATCGTGCGTCAATATGCCACCATTGATTCGTTTGTATCCTATATGTGCCTGGAAGGAAATTTCAGCATTGAATTTGAAGGTGAAAAAACAACAGTCAGCAAAGGGGATACTGTGCTGATCCCTGCAAGTATTGATGAATTGAATTTGATACCGGATGGTGAAGTGACTTTGTTGGAAGTGTACGTTCCGTAACAAATATCTTTAAGAAACAAAAAACAGCAAGCCACCGGCTTGCTGTTTTTTGTTGGTGTACTTTGGAATAAATACTATGCTCCTGCAATCTTCCCATTCACGATTTCCAGTATCTGACTTTCAAGTTCTACAGTAAGTTGTTCCAGCAGATTTACTTTTTTGAGTAACTGGCTGACATATTCTTTGTCTGCAAGGCTGCCGGCATTGATGCGCACGTTTAGTCCGGCCCCCAATACGGCGGATCGTGCTGCCAAAGCACCTACACCGGCATCGGACACTGAGTTTGGATTCCCTGTTTTAGCCATTGACATCAACACTTCCATCGATTCGTAGCTTACCTGCATGACCCTGAACGGGATTTCCATGGCTTTACGGGTGGCAAGCTGGATTGCTTCAGTGCGCTTCAGTTTATCCTCCTCATTCTTCTGGGGAAGCCCGAAAGCTTCCAGTATGTTATTGAAGGCTTGGGTATCCAGGTCGATGAGCCTGAGTAACTCATCCTGGTATATTTTTCCTCTTTCCGCCCAGTTGGAGAACTCTTCCCAACGGTCATCCCAGCCCTTCTTGTGGGCAGACAGGTTGGCTACCATCGTTCCTAATGCAGCACCCATGGCACCCATGGCAGCAGATATGGAGCCGCCACCCGGAGCAGCTGATTCGGAGGCTGTTTCATGCGTAAATTGGCTGATGCTTAAATCAATCAACTTCCTTTGGGAAGTATCCTCCATCAGGTATTCGATTATCTTCTTTTTCGGATCAAAAGGAGCCAGTTCATCAAGTCCCAATGATTTGACTGCAATCTTCAGAATTTCTGCATCGGATATGCCTGTTGACCGTTTTTGTTTCCGCAAGAAGTACTTTCCGGCATCCAGCATAGCCTTTAACGGAATCACACCTACCAGCTCCGATCCGGTAACCCGGATACCCCGAAGGGCAGCTCGTTCACAGGCCAGTTCGAATACCTGATGCATGGAAACAACCGAAATATCGGTAATGTTGAATGACAACTGGGCAATACCATATTCTTCGATATACCAGCCAATACCTTTTACCCCTTTCAGAAGTCCCGGGGTAAATACTTTATTCCCTTGTTCATCCTTAATAATTTTGCCGGTTAATGGATTTCCTTCCCGTTTTACCCTTCCCTTTTCCCGGATGTCATAGGCAATCGAGTTCGCCCAGCGGGTGGAAGTTGTATTCAGGTTTACATTATAGGCTATCAGGAAATTGCGGGCGCTGAGGGCAATGGCACCCGATTTGCGAACAACTTCATTGAATTGTGCAGGACCGAGATCAGGTTTCCAGGCAGGATCAACCAGCTTTTGAGGCAAGCCTTCATACTCCCCGGCACGACAATGAGCCAGGTTACGTCGTTTTTCTTCAGTAGCTGCGAATTCATAGAAATAAATGGGGATACCCAGTTCTTCAGCAATCCGTTTTCCAAGCTTATGGGCATATTCCATGGTTTCTTCCATAGAAATGCCTTTTACAGGAATCAATGGAAGCACATCGGTAGCACCAAAGCGTGGATGCTCTCCTTTATGTTTGCTCATGTCAATAAGCTCAGATGCTTTTTTTACGGCCAGAAAAGCAGCTTCGCATACTTCATCCGGTGACCCTACAAAGGTTACTACGGTGCGGTTGGTAGCTTTCCCGGGGTCAATATCTATGACTTTTACTCCATCCACTGAGTTTATAACTTCAACAATACTGTTAATGATATCCATGTTGTTTCCTTCACTGAAGTTAGGAACACATTCAATAATTCTGTTCATATTCGCTTTGAATTTTAGAGTACAATCTCACCTTTTTTCCATACCATCCCGGCTCTTAGTTGGCCTTGCCGGTACAATATTTCTTTATAATCGTTTGTTTTGAATGCAATAATATCAGCCAGATACCCTTGTTTTAGAATCCCACGATCCGTCTTTTGCAGGGCATTTGCTGCCCTACAAGTAAGACCAGCCCAAACCTCGGACATTGACAAATTTTCAAATGTTCCTAGTATTGCTGCTTCGGTCAACAAATTTCCCATTGGGGCTGATCCCGGATTCCAATCAGAAGCTATCACCAAAGACGTCCCTGCATCCAATAGCTTACGTGCCGGGGCAAAAGGTTCTCCAAGACCGATAGAAGCACCAGGAAGTACAACCGGTATTACATTCCCTTTTGAAAGAATTTCAATTTCCTGATCGTTGGCTGCTTCCAGATGATCTATGCTGATGGCATTCATTTCATTTGCCAATGTAGCTACACCAGTACTGAACTGGTCACCATGCAGTACAATATCAAAACCCAGCTCCTTTGCTTTCTGCAAATAGACTTTTGCTGCCTGCAGGGAGAAGGCACTTTTCTCAATAAAAATATCTACCCTGTTAGCAAGTTTCAATTTTTTTATTTCGGGCAACAGTTTATCACAGATGTGTTGAAGGTATTCAGTTTCATTTCCTTTGAAATCCTTGGGCAGAATATGCGCTGCCAGACAGGTTGTTACTAAATCCGCTGTTGATCTTCTATTTGCAAAGTCAATAGCACTGAGTATTTTTAATTCCTGTTCCACCGATAGGCCATACCCACTTTTTACTTCTATGGTGGTAATGCCCATAATCAATAATCTGGATGCACGTTGTTCAACCAAATCAGCAAGTTCTTCCATGGTAGATTGGCGGGTTTTCATTACAGTATCCCAGATGCCACCACCCATGGCTTCAATTTCGAGATAGCTTTTCCCGGACATTCGCATGGCATAATCGTTGGCCCGGCTACCTGCCCAGCAAATATGGGTATGCACATCAATCATTCCGGGCAAAGCAACATAATCTCCTTCCAGCCATTCAACTGAAACCGTGCTATACTGTTCCTTCAACTGATTGAAATTGCCTGTTGCAATTATCTTACCTTCACCATGCAGGATACCTGCATCAGGAATGATTTCCAGCTGGTCATCGGATAAGTGACCTTTATCGGGCAAATGATCCATGGTAAGCAATTGTTTGAAAGGTCCGGTAAGTTTCATAAATAATTTATCACATGTTGAATCGTTTCCTGTTTTCAATGGCTGTTTCATACCCGGCATCGGCATGTCTGTAAATACCCAAGGCAGGATCATTGTACAGCACCCGGCTTAAACATTCGGCTGCCCGTTCGGTTCCATCAGCTACGACTACCATTCCGGCATGTTGTGAATACCCGATGCCTACGCCACCACCATGATGGAAGGATACCCAGGTTGCTCCGCCACCGGTATTGGCCATCAAATTGAGTAATGGCCAGTCGGAAACTGCGTCTGATCCATCAAGCATGCCTTCTGTTTCCCGGTTGGGGGAAGCTACTGACCCGCAATCCAGATGATCGCGTCCAATAACGATAGGTGCTTTTACCTTGCCTTCTTTTACCAATTGATTGAATAAAAGTCCGGCTTGTTCACGTTCTCCCATTCCCAACCAGCATATCCTACTGGGTAAACCCTGAAAAGCTACTTTTTGTTTAGCTTCGGTAAGCCATTTTATCAAATGTTCGTTTTCAGGGAACAGTTCCATTAATGCCCGGTCGGTAGTATAGATATCTTCCGGGTCACCCGAGAGTGCCACCCAGCGAAAAGGCCCTTTGCCATCACAGAAAAGAGGACGGATAAATTTAGGTACAAAACCTTCATAGTCATAGGCATGCTTCTCACCACCCTGAAGGGCAAACTCCCGCAGGTTATTCCCATAATCAAATGTAATACTGCCCCGTTTTTGCATTTCGAGCATAAAGCCTACATGACGTGCCATGCTTTTGAGCGAGAGCTCTTTATATCTTACCGGATTATCTTTTCGCAAAGCAAGTGCTTCATTCAAAGAAATTCCATTGGGTACATACCCGTTTAGAGGATCGTGTGCCGAGGTCTGGTCGGTAAGTATATCAGGAATGATATCATCTGTCAAAAGTTTTTCAAGAACATCGCCAATATCTCCTACCAATCCGACTGAAAGCGCATTCCCCTGTTCTTTTGCTTCAAGTATCCAGGTAATAGCTTCATCGTAATTATCGGTCATTTTATCAATATACCGGGTGTCCAGCCGTTTCTGTATACGTTGCGGATCAACATCCACACCCAGGAATACCGATCCAGCCATGGTGGCAGCAAGAGGTTGTGCACCGCTCATGCCACCAATACCACCTGATACAATCAGTTTGTGGGTCAGGTCACCATGAAAGTATTTACGACCGCATTCCACAAAAGTTTCAAATGTCCCCTGCAAAATGCCCTGTGATCCAATGTAAATCCAGCTTCCTGCAGTCATTTGACCGTACATCATCAGTCCCCTGGATTTCAACTCTTCGAAATGTTCCCAGGTAGCCCAGGCAGGTACTAGGTTGCTGTTGGCAATATACACGCGTGGTGCCTGAGGGTGGGAGCATACCAGTCCGATGGGTTTGCCTGATTGTACCAGGAGTGAATGATATTCATCCATTTCGAGCAGGATACGGATGATTTCTTTCACTGCTTCCGGATTCCGCGCAGCCTGTCCGGTACCGCCGTACACAATCAGGTTGGCAGGATCCTCGGCTACTTCAGCATCCAGGTTATTCAACAGCATTCGTAACGGTGCTTCTGTTTGCCATGACCGTGCATGCAATTGGTTCCCGGTTGGTGCCTTATAATGGGGATGGGATGCGTAGGTATCAATAAATTCCAAATAATTCATGGTCTTCGTTTTTAAATTCCAGATGATGTTTCTTTGCAGCAATGTTGATGTGTGTGATGATCTCTTTTGACTGGATCAATGCTATGGCTTTTTCTATATCATCCGAGAATACCCGGTCGGTATCCGCAAAGGTGATATGCTCCCGGATTAATTTATGGGTTTCTTCAATTAGTACCCCTGATTTAAGAGGCTTCCTGAAATCAAAACCCTGGGCGGCAGTAAGCATTTCAATGGCCAGAATTTTCTCCAGGTTGTCTACAATCCGCAGGCTCTTGCGTACACCTATGGAGCCCATGCTGACATGGTCTTCCTGGCCAAGCGAGGTAGGTATGCTGTCAGCACTGGCAGGGAAACACAAAGTCTTATTTTCACTTGCCAGGGCAGCAGTGGTATATTGCAGGATCATAAAGCCTGAGTTTAGGCCGGTATGTTTCATAAGCAGCTTCGGTAATCCGGGTACGCTTTCCATCATGGACAGGTAGATACGGCGGTCGGATATATTGCCCAGCTCGGATGCTGCCAGCCCGGCATAATCAATTGGCATAGCTATGGGCTGACCATGGAAAAGGCCACCACTGATGGTGTTGTCTTCAGAGAAGATAATGGGATTGTCAGTAACCGAATTAATCTCGATGAGCACAGTTTCTTTCAGATGCAGCCAGGCATTGCGGGAGGCTCCATGCACTTGAGGAATACACCGTAAGGAATACGGGTCCTGCACCCTAAGGCAATTCTTATGGGAAGTAACGATCTGCGAATGATGCAGTAATTTTCGCATGCGTTGTGCTACGTAGATGCTGCCTGAATAGGGTCTCAGGTTGTGTAATGCTTCGTCAAAGCATTTCACAGAACCCATCATGGCTTCGTGGTTCATGGCAGCAATGATGTCGGCATGATCCAGGCTGTTCTGCATTTTCTCCAGCAGGATCACTGCATGGGCACTCATGAACTGGGTACCGTTAATCAGTGCCAACCCTTCTTTGGGGCCCAAATCTACCGGTTGCATATTGAGTAGTTGCAACACTTCTGCCATGGGTTTAATTCCGTTCTTATAAAACACCTTTCCCATGCCGATAAGTGGCAGGAACAGATGGGATAGAGGTGCTAAATCACCTGATGCACCAACTGAGCCTTGTTCAGGGACACAGGGGATCACATCATTTTCAATATGCCAAAGTATGCGTTCTACGGTTTCAACAGCAATGCCTGAATATCCTTTGCACAGGGCATGTACTTTCAGGATCATCATCAGGCAGGCAATCTCTTTGTCTATTGAATTCCCTACCCCCACACTGTGGCTCATGAGCAGGTTATATTGCAGCTTTTTGGTGTCTTCTTCTCCAATCAGGGTAGTACATAACGGTCCAAAGCCTGTGTTGATACCATATACAATCTTTTGTTTGTGGACAATGCTTTCTACCACGTCACGGTTCTTCTGTACTTTCTGCCGGACATCGTTGGTCAGTATTCCTTTCTCAAGTCCCCTGGCTAAATGAAGGGCTCTTCCTATGGTCAACCTATCTTCACCATATCGGAATTCAGGGAGTAAAATCTCTTTTTGCATGATTTATTTTGGGAGATTTAAAGTTTTTGGGAGTGTGATTTATTAAAATGCAACTTAGAATATTCAGTTTCTTTCTTGATGTTTCTTAAAAAAGAATATTCATTCCATTTCCATGCAAATATAGAAATTGTTTTTTATTATTAAGATCGATAGTTGATAAAATATTTGACTTTTTGGTAGAATCTACCTGCTATTTATAATTTACAGATTAGTTTGAGTGAAAAAGAATATATGTAATTACAATAATTAGAACAAAATGTATTTGTCTGGTTGTATTTTTTTTATTCTTGAATGTAAGATCAATAGATGATAAGTATTAATGATTAAAAACGCATAGAATATTAATCGGAAAATATTTATTCAACCTACATAAAAAAGCGTATAACATCAGAAAGGATATTATACGCTTAATAAATTTTTTGAATGGATATTAATATTTTATCTGCTTTGGTAAACCCTTATGAATTGCTGGAATACGACTATGTTCTCAAAACCATTTGCTGTTTTGATCCAGTCTTTGAGCAATCCTGTTTTTTCGTACTTTTCCTGTTCGAACATGCGCATGCTGGCGATGTTGTTTTCGGAAATGTGGCAGTAAAGCTGATTGATCTTCAGATAGGTAAAGACATATTCTTCGATCAAATGGAGGCTCTCCCGTGCATACCCATTACCCTGGTAGGCAGCATCCACAAACAAACCAAGTGCAATGCGGCTGTTATGAATGTCGAAGTCAAACAAGTCGACCGTACCTACCGTTTCTCCGGTTTTTGCGCTGACCATCATTAACCGGAGTTGCTTGCTTTCGTAAATATCTTTGTCTGAATCGACAATGTATTGCTTCAATACGTATTTGGAATAAGGATTGCGGGTATTGCCCACATCCCATAACTGCGTATTGTTTTCCCACGCATACAACCGATCCAGGTCTTCCGGTTCAACAGCTCGAAGTAGTATGTTCTCGTTTTCTAATAACACTTTACATTTACAATTTAATTATTTACAATTTACAATTTCGCAACCTACAAACCTCAAACCTTTCAAACTTCAAACCTTTCAAACCTCATCTCTCATCTCTCATTCCTCATTCCTCATTCCTCATTCCTCATTCCTCGATGCTCAATGCTCGACGCTGATTATTTTCCAAACAAAGAGCTGAAGAGTCCCTTCTTTGGCAGCTGGTATTCACTTTGTATCTCGTTGGTAATAGGTTCCAGGTGTTTTCCGGTGGTGATCATCCGGTAGATGATTCCCCAATCGGGCAAACCTCCCAGGTTCCGGTCATCAATGAACAAGTCGGCTTTCAATTTGCGGGGTTCCTGATGTTCAGCCTCTTCTTCCGGATAATTACTATTGACAGCATAGAACTCCAGGCCTTTGTTTTTGCAATACTCAACGGCTTCGGCCAGTTCCACGCCTTCACGAACCGTCCATAATATCAATTGGTATTCCGGGCTTTGTTGAAGCCTTTTCAATGTGTCTATCGCAAAGGGCAATTCTCTCCCAATTTTTGGATATTCATGTGTTACTATCGTGCCATCAAAATCTACAGCGATTATCATATGTCTGTTTATTTACAAATAAAATTTTATTACCTATTCTCTGATTAATCAACCAATCAACCTAATCAACCAATTAACCAAATAACTCTATTAACTCAATTAACTTAATCAACCTAATTAACCTAATCAACTTAATTAACCAATTAACCAATCAACCAATCAACCAATTAACTAATTAACCAATCAACTATTCACTAACCTCTTCCTCATCTTCCGGTTCATCCAACTTAAGGTCTGATCTTATCTTACCGACAGTTGGTTTGCAATAAAGAAGTCCTATAGCAGTAATTAAAGCACAAAAGATCAATGACTCGGTACGGATAAAATAAAATGCTACTACGCTCAATACTAATCCGAATCCAACTACCAGGATACGCCAGGTTGCACCTGCCGAATACTTCTCAAATTTCTTAAAATCATCTTCAATGGCTGCCCATTTTTTAGTACTCTTGTAGAAGATCGTGATAGCAGCAGGTAATGAGATAAAGATATAGATAATCACAAAGGATGATAAGGCAATGCTCAACGGACTCTTCACATCCACTGCATCGTGCGATTGTATATACAGATAACCACCTATTGTTGATAAAATGGTTAAGGTATAAATCAGGTAATAAGCATTGTTGATTTTCTTAATTATTCTTTCCATGTTTTGTGAATTGTTTTGTGTGTCAACTTCAGCAGCCAACAGTTTAATTATTATTTAAATGAATTTGTAAAATCTACACGGTTTAATATCGATCGTCCCAGTGTCACTTCATCGGCATATTCCAGTTCATCGCCAATAGCTACTCCGCGTGCAATCGTAGTTACTTTTATGTTTAAGGGCGCCAGTTTTCGAAATATGTAGAAATTGGTGGTATCCCCTTCCATGGTGGTGCTCAATGCCAGGATCACTTCTTTTACCTGCTCCTCGGTCACCCGTTGAATCAGGCTCTCTATTTCCAGGTCTTTCGGTCCGATACCATCCATAGGCGAAATAATTCCCCCCAGCACATGGTACAATCCCCTGAATTGTTGCGTATTCTCAACCGACATGACATCTTTTATGTTTTCAACAACACAAACAGTCTCATGGTCCCGGGATGGGTTGCTGCAAATCCGGCATACTTCGGTATCCGAAATGTTGTGGCAAACCTTGCAATAAATAATTTCCTTGCGCAACTGAATAAAGGCATTCCCAAAGGCTTCTACCTCTTGTTCAGGCTGTTTCAACAAATACAATACCAACCTGAGGGCGGTTTTACGTCCTATACCCGGTAATTTAGCAAACTCGTTTACTGCGTTTTCGAGTAGGGAAGATGAATATTGTTGGTTGCTCACGATTGGTTTTTAAATGCAGGTGCAAATTTATAAAAAAAAACCATTCAAAACTATTTTTGTTCCAAGCTTTTACCTTTGAGCATTTTTTGGTAATTTTGCAGAGAGCTTAGAGCATTGAGCATTGAGGATTGAGCTTTGAGCTTTGAGCATTGAGGAGTAAGAGCTAAGAGGTAAGGAGTAAGGAAAGAGCCAAGAATCAAGAATCAAGAACCAAGATCGCTGAACACAGAACACAGAACACGGAACGCTGAACCTTTCAAACATCAAACTTTTCAAACTTATTTTTTCATGTCTGGAATTTCAATCTTACTGGTCATTATTGTTTACTTTTCAATTTTACTCCTGATCTCGTATCTGGTAGGTAGAAAAAGTACCGATAATGATGCTTTCTTTTTAGGGAATAAGAAGTCACCCTGGTGGGTGGTGGCAATCGGCATGATCGGTTCTTCCATTTCAGGGGTCAGTTTTGTGTCGGTGCCGGGCATGGTGCGGGGCATTGATTTTACCTATATGCAGACCGTTTTTGGTTTCTTTTTTGGGTACATGGTCATTGCCAACGTGCTGCTTCCATTGTATTATAAATTAAACCTGACAAGTATTTATACCTACCTGGAAGAACGTTTCGGCAAATATTCCTATAAAACCGGGGCTTCTTTTTTCTTATTATCACGGACCATTGGATCGGGTGTAAGGTTGTACCTGGTAACGCTGATTTTGCAGCTGGTAGTCTTTGATGCCTGGCATATCCCGTTTGTAGTAACCGCCTCGGGAACCATCTTCTTTATCTGGTTATACACCCATCGCAGCGGTATCAAAACTATTGTCTGGACCGATACCCTGCAAACCATCTGCCTGATATCAGCTCTGGTATTGATGGTTGTCCAGGTTTCCCGTCAGCTGGGTTTCAGTACGGGAGATTTTTTTCAATCCATGATGCACTACAGCCATTCACGCATTTTCGTGTTTGATGACTGGCATTCCAAGCAAAACTTTTTCAAGCAGTTTTTTAGCGGTATATTTATTGCTATTGTCATGACAGGCCTCGATCAGGATATGATGCAAAAGAACCTGACCTGCAAGAACCTGCATGATGCAAAGAAAAACATGTACTGGTATGGCATTGCATTCGTGCCGCTTAATTTATTATTCCTAACATTGGGAGCCATGCTGTTGATGCTTGCAGCAAAGAACAACATAGCATTGCCGGCAGTATCGGATGATATATTGCCTTTGTTTGCAACCCAATACCTGGGTCCGGTGGTCACTTTTTTATTTATTATCGGCATCATTGCTGCGGCTTTTGCCAGTTCCGATTCTGCTTTGGCTTCGTTGACAACCTCCTTTGCGGTGGATATCCTGGGAGTTCAGCATATGGAACCTAAGTCGGCTGAACGCAAACGGAAATATACGCACATTGGCATGTCCATCGTTTTTGTAGTGATCATGCTCATCTTTAAAATGCTTAATAATAAAAGTATCATCGATGCCATTTATACGATTGCCTCCTATACCTACGGGCCTTTGCTGGGCATGTTTGCCTTCGGATTGTTTACCAAACGTAAGGTTCGGGATAAAATAGTACCTTTGGTGGCGATTGCGTCACCCTTTCTCTGTTTTGGGATTAACTCATTATCAACTTCTGTATTCCACTATCCGTTGGGATACGAACTGCTGATGGTGAATGGGTTGATCACCTTTATTGGAATGTATCTGTTGTCAATTCACCGGGGAAAGATTGAATTGATCAATTAAATAACTTTTCCAAAGTTCCAAACTTTGGAAAAGTTGTAAGCTAAATCATATCGCGAAGCTCATATCCTGAAATCATATCGCGAAGTAATATCTTAAAATCATATCATTAAATCATATCATAAAATCATATCACGTAGTAATTTCACGAAGTCATATCACGAAGTAAATTAAATAATTATGGATATAAAATCTGCCGAATTCATAATCAGCAACACTGATTATCTCAAATGCCCCGATAGCCGTTTACCCGAATATGCCTTTATCGGACGTTCCAATGTGGGCAAGTCGTCGCTCATCAACATGCTCTGTAACCGCAAGGACCTTGCCATGACCTCTTCCAAACCGGGAAAAACACTGTTAATCAATCACTTTTTGATTAATAGCAACTGGCATCTGGTCGATTTGCCGGGCTACGGGTATGCTACCGCCGGTAAGAAAATGCGTGATAAGTTGCAGGAAATGATTGAAGGCTATATCCTGAACCGGGAACAGCTCACCTGCCTTTTTTTGCTGATTGACAGCCGCCTCGAACCTCAGAAAATAGACCTGGAATTTATAGAATGGTTGGGTGAAAACGGGGTCCCTTTTGCAATCGTATTTACCAAACTGGATAAACTAACCCATGCCCTTGGAAAATCGAATACTCAGTCGTACAAGGATAAACTCATGGAACAATGGGAAGAATTACCTACTATCTTCCTGACCTCTTCCGAAAAACGAACCGGCCGTGATGAAGTGCTGGGGTATATCGAAGGAATCAATAAGACTTTAAAATAGGAGACTTAACAGGCTTGGGTTTGTATGACTGAAATCAGTTCAAATCTTAAATTAAAGGGGATGAAAAGTTAGTTCATCCCCTTTAATTTTTGCACAAAAGCCAATGTCGTTTAGTTAGTATATCCCTTTGTGAGACTTAGAGACTTAGAGTCTTTGTGGCAAGAATAATAATAGCCACGAAGGCACAAAAACACTAAGTTTCACTAAGAGTGTATCTGATCAAAATCCTAAACTAAACGACATTGGTACAAGAGCTCTAATCATTCGGCTATTCGTGTTTTTTATCATTTGTGTTTTTTATTTTTTCACTATTTCTTCACCCTGTTTTTGTTTTATTTTGTGTTTATCTTATTTTTAACAGAGATGTAATATAGATATATTAACCTATTAATGATATGAGACATCTAAGTTATATCTAAGATACATCTAAGATACATCTAAGATACAACGAAAACATCATGAAAACAATATGGAAACAAAATAGCCCTGTAAAAACAAATGGAAGGGATGAGTAATTAACCTCGTTTTAAAATTAATAGTAAAACAGAAAGTCAGTTTATCCGGTTTGAATTAATTTAGGTAGTGAGTAATAAATATTGAACTGTTTGTTTAATACCTAGTCTGACTGTTTTTGCAATTATTTTATTTATAATCACATAACCCCCAAAAGGAGAGTAAGAGTGCATCTTCAAGAAAAATTAAGGAATAGTGATTTTTCAAACATTGTGTCTTTTAGCCCTCTTTGGGAGTTTGGAGTTCAAAACTCAGAATAGTTTATTAAATACTTTGAATTACTTCGTTTATTGTGTTCAATTGTTTTAAATAAGATTAAAATTGGATTCAGTTTTAACTCTCCTCAACCGCGCATTCCCTGCCGATTAAACCTTGGAAAAGTTGGTTGTGCTCGCTTACAGCAATCGTTTGCAATTTTAAATTTGCAATTTCTCACAAGTTTATTAATTTTATTCAACTAAAATTAATAAACTTGTCCTCTCTTAATCCGTCACTGAATAATCTAACATAAAACAATTGAATTTAATACTATGCTGAACATTCAAAAGAAAATGAACAATACCTTTTTGGCATTGTTGGGATTGCCTGCCACTGCGGTTGGATTTGCGTTGTCGACACAGATAGCAGCACTGAGTTGGATACTCTCGAATAAATACGGCCTGGACATTCATGATGTGGCTTTCGTGTGGTTGGCAGGTCCCATTGCCGGGATATTCGGTCAGGTAATTGTTGGATTACTGAGTGATAATGTGTGGTTTATGGGTGGACGGCGCAGGCCTTTTATTATAATAGGAGGGTTGGTGAGTACATTTGCTTTCCTGGCATTGCCCAATATTAGCGCAATTTCCAAAATAACGGGTATCACTGATATCATTCTGATTGCCTCAGTCATCGCTTTATTCCTGGATTTATCGGTAAATGTCACCTTCAATCCGGCACGCTCCATCATTGCCGACCTGACCCCCGAAGGCAAGGTGCGGACTTCAGGGTACGTCTGGATGCAGATAATTTCAGGGTTTTTCGGGGTATTTGCCTATTTCCTTTCCATGTTGTTCGGGAATGTACTGTTGTTGTACATTGCAGCTGTAATCGTATTTTTAACTGCTGTGTTTCCAATATTATTTATTCAGGAAAAGAAAGGACAGACTGAAGCACAGGCTAATGATACATCAACTTTCGGGGTGTGGGACATTTTCAAAGAAATCTATCCGCTATATGGTTTTTTGACTTTCGGGATATTCAGCCTGTTTTTCCATTTCTATACAAATGCCCTGGCAAGTTGGCACAATCCTGTATTAATCGGTGCTTTGACTTATTCAGTACTGATTGGGATTGTCAATATCATACAGGGCATCAAGAAACCGTCGAACAAGAACGAGTTTCAGAAAATCATGCTGGCACACTCCTTTACCTGGGTGGCATTCCAGAGCATGTTTATCATGTCAGGTTTTTTCATTGAACATCAGATTATGCCAAACCTGAATGTTTCGGCCATTACTGCCAACTGGTTTGCCGAAACGCTTACCGGGAATGCACAGACTGCTGCAGCTTCCATTGGAAATATTGTATCCCTGGGATTCTTTATCCTAAACCTGGTAGGGGCCATTTTCCCTTTAATCTTACAGGCCATTGCAAAACGTATCGGTAGGGTAAAAACTTATATATCAGCTCTGTCATTCTCGGCTATCGGGTACTTCTACGTGGCTTATTTCAGTCATGTGGAAATTGACTTTTATATCGGTATGTTCCTGGTCGGCATTGGCTGGTCGGCGGTTATATCCATTGTCTTTGCCATTATGAGCGAACGGGTGAATCCTGCCAAGATGGGCTTGTTTATGGGAGTATTCAATCTGGCAGTAGTATTGCCACAGATGATGAGCAATGGTGTTGCCAATATTATCAAGGAAACCGGAAACCACCAATTGCTGTATATTTTCTGCGGATTGCTGGTGACTACTTCGGTGATTTTCTGGATGTTTATCAAGGAACCGGAATCATCGGTGGTAAAACAAAATGTTCCTACGGGAGGACATTAAGGGATTTACAATTTAGTCATTTACTATTTACTATTGAATTGTTTACTATTTACTATTTAATGACTATCAGCTTTTGCACCCAATGAAAGTATTTTTACGTTTTTTGTTTTATAAATCTATTCTATAAACGATTTCATTAAATTATACCATCTGCTTCTATTTGAAAAACTCTGTAGGAGTTTACTGTGCATAACCCCCAGTGGAGCTTGCGGAACTGGGGGTAAATTGAATATAAATAACCCAACTCCAGAGGAGTTGACCACAAGCATAAAGTACTTTAACTATTGATTCTGTTGGTGAACTCTTACAGAGTTCTAATTGTAATTATATTTCTAACCCCCAGTTCCGCAAGCTCCACTGGGGGTTATGCACAGTTTACACCTACGGTGTAATTCGTCATGTAAAAGTTGATAATAACTTCCAATTAAATGTTAAATTATCTAATAATTGAATCTTGGGTGCAAATGCTGTTAGTCATTTACTATTTTATCATTAACAAACCCCCAGTTGAGCCTGCGAAACTGGGGGTTAATGAATGAAATCAAAAACAGAACTCTGTAAGAGTTCACCAACAGAACAAAGTGTTTAAGTACTTTCTCTTTTGGTCAACTCCTCTGGAGTTGGATAGTTTGTATTTTATTAACCCCCAGTTCCGCAGGCTTCACTGGGGGTTAATCAAAGGTTACACCTACGGTGTAAATTGTAGCGTCATATTAGATTATTCAAAGGCAAATTTGTTTACTATTTACTATTTAATGACTATCGGCTTTTGCACCCAATGAGAGTATTTTTACGTTTTTTGTTTTATAAATCTATTCTATAAACGATTTCATTAAATTATAACATCTGCTTCTATTTGAAAAACTCTGTAGGAGTTTACTGTGCATAACCCCCAGTGGAGCTTGCGGAACTGGGGGTAAATTGAATATAAATAACCCAACTCCAGAGGAGTTGACCACAAGCATAAAGTACTTTAACTATTGATTCTGTTGGTGAACTCTTACAGAGTTCTAATTGTAATTATATTTCTAACCCCCAGTTCCGCAAGCTCCACTGGGGGTTATGCACAGTTTACACCTACGGTGTAATTCGTCATGTAAAAGTTGATAATAACTTCCAATTAAATGTTAAATTATCTAATAATTGAATCTTGGGTGCAAATGCTGTTAGTCATTTACTATTTTATCATTAACAATATCTGATTTTATACTTTACAATTTACAATTTACAACTATCTTTGCGGCATAAAAAAATCCCGCAAAGTAATACACTGAACCGCGGAGATAAAACCTGCGGTTCTTTTTGTTTTAAACCTATCCCTATGAAGAAACTGTCGCTCTGTACATTCCTTATTATAGTTGCTACTTGTGGTTTGGTATCCTGTGGAAGCAAATCTCAAAAAGCAGAAAACGCCCAAACATCAGATACCCTGAAGTTGAGCTATGCCGAAGGTTTCTCCATTCGTTATTTCAATAATTATAAGGAGGTGATCGTCTACAGTCCCTGGATTAAAGGTGCTGAATATGCCCGCTATTACCTGGTAACCGACTTGAAAATAAAAACACCCTCTGACGGTACCCGGATAAAGATACCCCTGCAAACACTGGCTTCCACTTCGGTAACACACCTGGAATTCCTGAGCCTGATGGGTGAATTGCCAACCATTACAGGCGTTTGCTCTCCGTCCATTATTTACAACCCTACTATTTTGAAAAGAGTAGGAGAGGGGAAGATTGCCGACCTGGGAGATGCTTTTAGTATCAATGTGGAACGAACCCTGCAGCTGAATCCGGGGGCGGTGATGATGAGCGGGTACAATCAAAACGATCCGTATGCCAAAAGAGTGTCACAAGCCGGAATCCCGGTAATTTTCAACAATGAGTGGATGGAAACTTCCCTGCTGGCACGTGCCGAATGGATCAAGTTTGTAGGAGTCTTTTATAACAAGGAAAAACTGGCTGACAGTATCTTTTCGACAGTTGACAAAAGATACAATGAAATCAAGGCCAAAGCAGCCACTGTAAAAGTGAAACCCGCTATCATGGCCGGTTCCAACTTCCGGGGTACCTGGTACATGCCTGCCGGACATAGTTTTATGGGTCGGCTCTTTGCGGATGCCGGTGCAAGGTATTACTTTTCCACTGATACTACTTCCGGGAGTTTACCTTTGAATGTAGAGACAGTCTTGAAGAACTTCTCGCAATCGGATGTATGGCTGAATTGCAGCTTCTCATCACTCAGCGACCTGATAAAAGCCGATAGCAAGCATTCCTTATTCCGACCGGTAGTGCTGAAACAGGTTTATAATTTCAACAAACGCAAACTGCCGTCTACAGCCAATGACTTCTGGGAAAGCGCTGTGGCACGGCCTGATCTGCTACTTTCGGACGTGATTGCTATCCTACATCCGGAGATACTGCCGGGGTATCAGCTGGTGTATGCGGAGAAACTGAAGTGATAAACAACCTATACATTGTTTGACGCTGTCAGATGCTGCGCACGCTGACAGGTCTGTGAGTTTGAAAATTAAGATATTTTTGTACCTTTGGAGACGAAAAAACACTTCCTCTAACGTGCTGGATTCTAACATAAATGATTTGAATTATTCTAAATATCATTGACTTTGAAAAAAACAGTTGTACTATTTGTCATTTTGGGACTCTTTATAGTTTGTGGAATATATGCTAAAAGGAAGTATTATGATCCAAAGCAAAGAATAAATCAGGCAAGAACTGAAGTTAAAAAACTTATTGATAATAACCAATTAAAAGAAGGTGACCTTATTTTTCAAACTTCCCAATCAGGTCAAAGCAAGGCGATTCAGTTTGCGACTAAATCAAAATACTCCCATTGTGGATTGATTTACAAGGAAGGTCAAAACTACTTTGTATTTGAAGCGGTTCAGCCTGTAAAACTTACAGCTCTGGATAAATGGATTGCAAGAGGAAAAGATGGAAAGTTTGTTATCAGGCGTCTAAAAAATTCAGATCTTGTTTTAACGCCAGCTGCTCTTACTAAAATGAAACAAATAGGGAATCAATTTTTAGGGAAGAATTATGACCTGACTTTTGAATGGTCGGATACTAAAATATATTGTTCAGAACTAATTTGGAAAGTCTATCAACGGGCAACAGGTATTGAAATTGGGAAACTTCAGAAACTTAATGATTTTGATTTGACAAAAGAAGTTGTGAAGAAAAAGATGAAAGAAAGATATGGTGATAAAATTCCAGTCAATGAAATTGTAATATCACCGGAAGCTATTTATGAAAGTGATCTATTGGAAACTGTAAAAGCAAATTAATAATTTCTTAATCGCTGAAAATTAAATAATTAATCACTTGATGAAATCCCGTACCTTCATACTATTCCTCACCCTATTCTTCTTAACCATAGGTCTTTTCCTGGCTGACCTTGCCTGGGGAAGCATACATATATCCGTACGGGAAATACTGTCGGTATTCTTAGGGAAAGGAGCGAACGGCATCAATTCAGAGATCCTGTTGAACTTCCGCCTGCCAAAAGCTATTACAGCTATTCTGGCCGGAGCATCTTTATCTGTAGCAGGATTGATGATGCAGACATTATTCCGCAATTCATTGGCCGATCCGTATATACTGGGAGTCAGTTCGGGTGCAAGCCTGGGGGTAGCGTTGGTCATGATGGCTGCCACTTTTCTACCAATAGCCTTTGTAAGCAGTGGATGGGCATTGATTGTGGCAGCAATAATCGGAGCATCGGTGGTGCTGGTGCTGGTAGTGGGAGTATCCTTTAAAGTGCACAATGCCGTATCCTTGTTGATTGTAGGGCTGATGTTTGGTACTATTGCCGGATCGTTGGTAAGCGTATTGCAGAATTTCAGTAACCCGGATGCCATCAAGCTCTTTATTATGTGGACATTCGGTAGCCTGAGTGCCGTCACATGGAATTATATGCTGGTGTTGCTTCCCGTCGTGGTGATTGGACTGGGCATGGCATTCTTCCTTCAAAAACGGTTGGATGGATTATTACTTGGTGAGAATTATGCGCGTGGGTTGGGTATTTCCATTGTCCGTACCCGCTTTATGATTGTAGTAGCAACAGGATTGCTGGCAGGAGGAATAACTGCATTTACCGGGCCAATTGCCTTTGTGGGAGTTGCCATTCCACATATTGCGCGAGGTTTGTTCCATACTGCGAGCCATAAAATACTGTTACCGGCAACCATCCTTTGCGGGGCTTCATTGCTTTTGGTATGCGATATCATTACTCAAATCCCAACGTATACATTGCCTATCAATACTGTCAGTGCACTGTTTGGGGCACCGATAATTATCTGGATTATTATTAAGAAGAGGTGATTTCGTTTGAGGTTTGAGGTTTGAAAGGTTTGAAAAGTTTGGGAAGAAGTAGGTAGCCGGTAGTCATTAGTCATTAGTCAGTAGTGGGTAGTAGGTAGTAGGTTGACTAACAGAACTTAGAAAGTAATAAAAAGAAAGAGCACATTACACGTAACATAAAGTAAAGAACGGAACACGGAACACAGAACACGAAACACGAAACGCAAAACCTTTCAAACATCAAACTTTTCAAACATCAAACTTAAAGCATGTCTATTCTAACAACACAGCAACTCTCTATCGGTTATTCTAAAAAAGGAAAAACCGATATCATTCAATCCGGGCTGGACTTGCAGTTGCGGGCAGGGGAGCTGGTGTGCCTGATTGGTCCGAACGGAAGTGGTAAGTCTACGTTGCTACGTACCTTGACAGGCCTTCAAAAACCCTTGTCGGGAAAGACATTGATTGATGGGCAGGATATTTCAAAGATAAAGCAGCATGAAAAGGCATTGATGCTTGCATTGGTGTTGACCGAGAGGGTGGATATTGAAAATACGACTGTTTATAGCCTGGTTTCCCTGGGCCGTCATCCCCACAGCAACTGGTGGGGAAATGTGACTCCGGAAGAGGATGTCATCATTCGCGAAGCCATTGAAATGGTTCACATGGATCATAAAATGCATCAGAATATCAATGAGCTTTCGGATGGCGAACGGCAACGGGCCATGATTGCCAAGGCGCTCGCCCAGGATACACCCATTATCATGCTGGACGAACCAACGGCACATCTGGACCTGCCAAACCGGGTGGAAATAATGCTGTTGCTTCACAAGCTGGCTCATAAGACCCAGAAAGCCATCCTTCTTTCCACCCATGAACTGGACCTGGCATTGCAGGCAGCAGACAGGATCTGGTTAATGAGCACTGACAATGGTGTGGAATTTGGAGTCCCGGAAGATTTAGTATTCAATGGAAGCTTTAACCGTGCCTTTCAAAGCAATGCATACTTTTTTAATGCCGCCAACGGTAATTTCTCGATGAATTACCCGATGACAAAAAAAGTATGGGTGTCGGGTGATAAAACCAGGATGTACTGGACGCTGCGGGCATTGGCACGTGCAGGATACATGGTGGTGCAGGATGCAGAAGTACAAATTATGGTCACAGAACAAGGCTGGAGATTAAAAGAGAAAGAAATAACTACAGTTGAAGAACTGTTACGGGAATTAAATCATGAATTTCTTGAAGATTCCTTATAATTATAACTCTTTTTTAGATTTATGAATCATGCATTTATACTTTTGAATTATGTTTGTTGTATCTTTGTAGTGAATTCTATTGTCCCAATAAAATAAATACGTACAATTTCCGTTAAAATAAGGTTTTAATCCTTATTTCCTGAAGCGACACTCACTTTGCATGAAGAACAAATTAGTCATTCTACTTGGTATATTACTTTTTACGGTGGGCTTGTCGGCACAATCCAAAGTGCGTGTATACGGTTATGTCATCGATACCAACAACAGGGGCATTGAACTTGCCAATGTATATGTTCAGAATTCCACCATTGGCACCATCACCAATCCAAATGGTTATTATGAATTGACCCTGAACGTGAAAGACTCGGTTACCCTCGTCTATTCCATGCTGGGCTACCAGTCTATCAAACATACTATTCATCCACACCAGAAGGTAATGCAAATCTCTGTTGAACTACCGGCTTTGTCTAAACAGATTGGTGAAGTTAATATAACAGGCCAACGCCGCCAGACATCAACCCTCGATATGCTTGACCCGGGTAAATTCCGTGTTATGCCCAATGCTGCAGGTGGAATTGAATCATTGCTGATAACATTTGCTGGGGTAAGCTCCAGCAACGAACTCAGTTCACAATACAATGTACGTGGCGGTAACTTTGATGAAAATGCAGTATATGTGAATGGCATTGAAGTCTATCGTCCATTGCTGATCCGATCCGGACAACAGGAAGGGTTGAGCTTTATCAATCCGGATATGGTTCAGAATGTTGCTTTCTCCGCCGGTGGGTATGATGCCAGGTACGGTGATAAAATGTCCTCGGTGCTCGACATACAGTATAAGAAACCTACTGAATTTGAGGCTTCCGCTTCGGTAAGTTTGTTAGGGGCATCGGCTTACATTGGTACAGCCAATAAAAAGTTTACCCAAATGCATGGGTTACGTTATAAAACATCTGCTTATCTGCTTGGAACCCTGGATACAAAAGCTGAATATAATCCTGCCTTCTTTGATTACCAGACTTTTCTGACCTATCAACTGAATAAGAAATTCGAGTTGACATTCCTGGGTAACTTCTCCCAGAATTCGTATTCCTTTATTCCCCAGACACGTGAAACCTCCTTTGGAACATATAGTACAGGCCGCAAGCTTACTGTTTATTTCGAAGGACAGGAACAGGATTTATTCCGCACATCGTTTGGTGCATTAACATTGAATTATAAACCGGTAACAGGAATGAAACTGAGTTTATTGGCATCATCATTTTATACCAATGAAAGTGAAACTTATGATATCCTTGGGGAATATGTGATCAGCGAAGTAAAAGTAGACCCCGATCCTGCCAAGCAGGTTGGTGCATCCCTGGGTGTAGGCAGATACCAACAACATGCCCGGAACAGGTTGAATGCATATGTAAGCAACTTAGCCCATTTGGGGGAATATGAGATTGACGGGAACAAAATGAAATGGGGAGTAAGCATTCAAAACGAAATGATTTCTGATAAAATCAGTGAATGGGAATTACGTGATTCTGCCGGTTATTCACTGCCTTTCAGCGATAAACAAGTAAACCTGTATTATAATCTGAAGTCTAATACAACATTATCTACCTGGCGATCCACCGGTTTTTTTCAGAATACCTATAAATGGAACTGCAACGCAGGGGCATTCTCAATAACAGGAGGCTTACGTGGTAATTACTGGACTTTCAATCGTGAATTGTTAATCAGTCCACGTTTAGCTGTATCGTACCTTCCATCCTGGAAGAAAGATTTCAGTTTCCGCTTTGCAACAGGGGTCTATTACCAGGCTCCATTCTATAAAGAAATCAAGGATACCCTGACTGATGCATTGGGCAATGTGAAAGTTCAGCTGAACAATAATATCAAGGCAGAACGTTCACTACATTTTGTATTGGGAGGCGATTATTACTTCCGTGCAGGGGGACGTCCCTTTAAGTTTACTACCGAAGCCTACTTAAAACTTGCCGACCGGATGATATCATATTCCCTGGATAATGTCCAGATCGTGTATTCGGGAAAGAATGATGCAAAAGCCTATATTGCAGGAGTGGACTTCAAACTCAACGGAGAGCTTGTACCCGGTGCTGATTCCTGGATTAATCTATCTTTAATGAACTCTAAGCAGGATATTATCGGTGATTCATATGTAGGGCATACCTATGATGCAAACGGAAATGTGCTTACTTCCGCCAGGGTATATCCGGGGTGGGTGCCAAGTCCCAATGAACAGCGGTATACGTTGTCCATCTTGTTTCAGGACTATCTGCCCAATAATCCAAAATATAAATTCCAATTGAAAGGAGTTTTAAATGATGGACTTCCTTTCGGACCTCCCAACAATATCGAATACCGGACAGCATTTAAATCACCTGCCTACAGGCGGGTAGATATTGGTGCTTCCCGCATGCTTGTGAACGGAACCGATAAAATGATGGATAAGAGCTGGTTGAAACATGTGAAAAATATCTGGCTGAATGTGGAAGTTTTTAATCTCCTTGATTTCAAGAACGTCAATTCCTATTATTGGGTGACTGACATTTCCAATCATAAGATGGCTGTACCAAATTATCTTACCGGAAGACAGTTGAATGTCAGGGTAATGGTAGACTTGAAGTAGTAGGTAGTAGGTAGTGGGTAGTAGGTAGTAGGTAGTGGGTAGTAGGTAGTAGGTAGTAGGTAGTAAGTAGTTGGTAGATAGTAGAATGTAGAAAGAATAAGAGCTATATACCGGACTTTTACCAATAGAACATTTGTTATAAAATAACATGACAACACATATTGCGAATAATATAAGTATCACTTCCTCCAAAAATAAAGATATTAAACTGATTGAACTTTTGTTATAAATAACAGGACAACACGTATTGCGAATATTGTAAGTATCACTTCTTCTAAAAATAGAAATGTTAAACTGATATTACTTCTTATAAGTTGGTTCTATTCTAATTACCAACTACTTACTACCCACTACCTACTACCCACTACCTGCTAAATTCTACCCACTACCCACTACCTACTTCTTACTACCTACTACCTACTTCCTTCTATCCTTCATCTTATAAACAAATTCCTTTTATTATCGGGTTAATTTCACTAATTTTGCAACAATATTGTTGTGATAATAATGAAATTGTTATTTGGATACTTGATTACTCCATTTTTTTATATAATTAAATAAACTCTATCAACCAAATCAACCAAATCAACTTATTTAACTCAATCAACTTATTCAACTCAATCAACTTAATATACCAATCAACCAATCAACCAATATATGCCACACACCTCCCTGCGAGGGCAGGCAATGCCTGAATCGCCCATCCGTAAATTAGTACCATTATCCGATAAAGCAAAGGCTCGCGGAATTAAAGTCTATCATCTCAATATCGGCCAGCCTGATTTAAAGACTCCACAGGTAGCGTTGGATGCCATACGCAACATTGACCGTACCGTACTTGAATACAGTCCCAGCGACGGTATTAAGAGCCTGCGTACTAAACTGGCGGCTTATTACCATACTTTCAATATCGATGTTACCGAAGATGATATCATCATCACTACAGGTGGCTCGGAAGCAGTGAATTTTGCTTTCATGAGTTGCCTTGATCCCGGTGATGAGATTATTGTCCCTGAACCGGCCTATGCCAATTATACCGCTTTTGCCATTGCTGCAGGGGCTGTTGTGCGTCCGGTGGTATCATCCATTGAAGAAGGATTTGCCTTGCCGTCTGTTGAGAAGTTTGAGGAACTGATTACTTCCAAGACCAAGGGTATCCTTATCTGCAATCCAAACAATCCGACCGGTTATCTCTATACCCGTTCGGAAATGAACAAAATACGTGACCTGGTTAAGAAATATGACCTGTATCTCTTCTCTGATGAAGTGTACCGTGAATTTTGCTATACAGGTGCACCTTATATCTCTGCTTTCCACCTGGATGGCATTGAAGAAAACGTGGTATTGATTGATTCGGTATCCAAACGTTACAGCATGACCGGTGTACGTATCGGGGCATTGGTTACCAAGAACAAGGAAGTGCGTAAGAATGTCATTAAGTTCTGTCAGGCACGACTGAGTCCACCTTTGTTAGGACAGATAGCTTCGGAAGCTGCCATGAATACTTCCCCCGAGTATATGCTCGAGATGTATAATGAGTATGTGGAACGCCGTAAATTCCTGATTGATGGCCTGAACCGTATTCCGGGTGTTTATTCCCCAATTCCCATGGGTGCATTTTATACGGTAGCCCGTTTGCCGGTGGATGATGCCGATAAGTTCTGTGCCTGGTTGCTTTCCGATTTTGAATACGAAGGTTATACCATCATGATGGCTCCTGCTTCCGGATTCTATACGGTGGATGGCCTTGGTAAGGACGAAGTCCGCATAGCCTATGTCCTCGATAAAGATGACCTGAAGCATGCACTGATTATATTGGGCAAAGCGTTGGAAGTATATCCGGGGAAAACACTGTAGTTTGGTTGATTAAGTTGATTAGTTGATTGAGTTAATTAAGTTGATTGAGTTGACTGGTTGATTAAGTTTATTCGATAGTTAGATAATTTGTTTGTCAATCAACTTAATCATCCAGTAAGCCAATCATCCATTCATTCTTCAACCAATATACCAATATACCAATATACCAATCAACCAGTTAACTTAATCAACTCAATCAACTCAATCAACTCAATCAACTCAATCAACTCAATCAACTCAATCAACTTAATTAACTAATCAACTTAATCAACCAACTTGAGTCTGGAATTTTTCATAGCTAAACGCATTCATTTTCAACAAGGCAGGAAGAATGTTTCCCGTCCTGCTGTTCGCATAGCCACTATTGGTATCGCTCTTGGACTGGCAGTAATGATTATTGCCATTGCGGTGGTGATAGGTTTTAAACAACAAATACGCAATAAGACCATTGGCTTTGGGGGGCATATCCAGATTACAAACTTCGACAACAACAATACCTACGAAATGAATCCTATCAAGGTGGATAATGCCTTGATAAAGAAAATTACCTCCCTGGAGGGTGTGAATCATGTTCAGCGTTTTGCCACAAAGCCCGGTATTATCAAGACTGATACTGAATTTCAGGGGATAGTAATAAAAGGGATCGATAAAGGCTATGACTGGAACTTCTTTAAATCCAATCTGGTAGAAGGGAAAGTTCTGGATGTTTCAGGTGATACACCAAGCAATCAGGTGATCATATCGAAATACCTGACCAATCTGCTGGGTCTGAAGCTTGGCGATAGTTTTTATACGTACTTTATCCAGGACAGGGTACGGGCGCGTAAGTTTAAGATTGTAGGCATTTATTCCACCAACTTCATCGAATACGACAAACTGTTCCTGATAGCTGATATGCGTCAGGTGCAGGCCTTGAATGACTGGACCCCTGATTCTTTCAGTGGGCTGGAAGTGCTGATCAACGACTTCAACAAGATTGATGAAGTGGGTGATGCCGTCTATTCCATGACCGCCAACAGGTTCAATAAAGAAGGCAGTGCTTATTCCACCCAGACTATCAAACAGCTCAATCCTCAGATTTTCAGTTGGCTTGACCTGCTGGATATGAATGTCTGGGTGATCCTGATCCTCATGTTGGCAGTTGCCGGATTTAATATGATTTCCGGGCTGCTGATCCTCATTCTGGAGCGTACCAACATGATTGGTATTCTCAAATCGATAGGTGCAACCGATTGGTCGGTACGTAAAATCTTCCTGTACCATTCCTTTTTCCTGATTGGCAAGGGCATGTTGTGGGGTAATGTCATTGGGCTTTCACTTTGTGCCATCCAGTATTTCACCGGTGTTGTTCCCCTCGATCCAACTGCCTATTATGTAGCCACAGTCCCAATTACATTCAACTGGCTCTATATCATCCTGCTCAATGTGGGCACCCTGGCAGCTTCCCTGTTAATGATGATCGGACCTTCGTATTTGATTACCAAAATTACTCCGGCTAAGATCATACGGTACGAATAATATTTAATATAAAACTTTTCCAAAGTTCTAAACTTTGGAAAAGTTGGTTGTTTAACAAAAAATCAGCATTCATGCTTTAATTGAATGCTGATTTTTTATTTCATATAGAACCCGACAGTAGTTTCGAAAATCACCTAAATACTTCCGCTAATATTTTTTAAAGCTTTATGGAAAGCTCTAAATGTCCTCCAAAGCCAACTTCTACAATTTTTTGGAGTGTTGATATACGAGCTTCTTTCAGGTTGTTTTCAATTTTAGAGATATATGATTTTGTAGTTCCTATTTTCAAAGCCAGTTCTTCCTGTGTCATCCCTTTTTCAATGCGGGTATCATGAATTAATGCCCCTATTTTAAAGTTTTCATATCCGGCTTCCAATTCGTCACGTTTGTCAGTGCCCGGTTTGCCATAGTTAGTATCCTTGAATTGGTCAAAAGTTACTAAATTGCTATTCTCAATTAGATCATTTATTGCATATAAATCTTCATCATCTTTTAGAAAATGAAAGACTTTTGATTCATAGACTAGCTTATCTATACCATTTTGCAACAATTCTTCATCATGCTTTTTCAGTAAGTATTCAGTAAAATTCAAAACGTCACTTACTTTATCGTCAGGAAGATTAGATACTGATTTAATTATTTTGTTTATAAGGATTTTACGATTCATATTGATTTATATTCAATAATTTCAATTTACTTAAAGAACAACAAAAATACAAATTATCTTAGTGGATTATTTCTTTTTTCTATGAATATTATTCTAACTTATGAATCGTTCAATTCGTTCAGAATATTGTTTATGTTTTTTGATACTTCTATAATCCGAAATCAATATTCTCTACTGATAATAGATTAAAGAAGCCAAATTTCAGCCTGTATTTCCAGTTGAAATTGATTCCGGATTCGGGTGTGATTTGTTTTAGGTTGCGAGGGGGTTGCCTGGGGGTTGGCTGGG
>JAQTUE010000052.1 GCA_028710415.1 Paludibacter sp.
AGAAACTCCTATCGATTGGGAAAACTTACTCCCGTAAAACCATAGCACAAAAAAACGGGCTTAGAATAGTGTCTATTCTGAGTCCGTTTTTTGTGCGTTCTACACACGGCGAATTTGGGATGCTTACATTGTTATAAGTACCCTTCATCGACACAGGATTACTCCAGTATATGTGTTTTGTACGGATAAATTTTGCCCAACCTCTATAACGATTATCCAGTTCATCTTCCTTCATCATGACAAACCCCATTCTGATTTGATCATTCTTTTTTGAATTTGAATGAAATACAGGATAAAATACAATTGATTTTCCTGGTTTCAATTCAACTGTAATCGGAAAATCCTTATCACAGCCTTCATAACTAAACTCCATACTGTCTTTATCAAAAATCAAAGTCTGATTCAACCACGAACACAGCATCATCCCAAAAGAAATAGGTTTTACCTCATGATTGGTTACAGTAACTTTACTAAAAAAATCATCATATTTCCTACCATCACGGTCAAGAGCATCAAATGCTCGTCCAACAACTTCAAAGCTTACTGAAATATTCAATGGTTTCTCTGTTGGTTTACAACTTGAATACAGGCAGGCAACCAGTGCAAAGATAAAGGCTAAAACGATAAGTGGTATTTTAATATTCTTCATATGATTATTGGTTTTCAGTTATAGTTGCTCTTCCACCACCTCGACGATATCCTTTAGAACAAATTAATAGAAAGTACTCCTTTTCAATTAATAACAAATTGATCATTAATCGATTGTTTAATTTTTTCATTTGCATACTTCTCAATAGCCAACATATAATCATCACAATCCCAATCGGTATCCTTATTTAATTGCTCAAACTCTTTTGCCCAAAGTATATATTCAGATATATCTAAGCGGGAATTTCCTGAATAATGTTTCTTAAAACCGGCAATGTATGATATATCTGCAACTGTTTCAATAAGTTTTATATTATTCATAATTAAATTTTTAAGTATTTGTGATCCTTAACTCCCTAATAACTTTCCTCATAGAAGATTAAACATAAACAACCTTGATTTTCATTGTCTTATTATTTCAAACACATTTCATTTAGATAATAATCGATTGTAAACCAGTTAATCCCGTCATTAGCATCATGGTTCTTCGCTATCAGGTCCAAAGCACCCGCAAACTGACTTTCATCATACTGTTCCTCCCAACTCTTGAAACGATTATTGTCAAAAACTTCCTTAGCCCGAATAACAAAATCATCGGTCGACCAGCTAATTTTAATAATATGTCTTTTCATAACTGTATGGATTTATTGATTGATTTCCCGCAATTGCACCGTTTGAAAAATTACGCAATTGCCAAAAAGATTTTATATTTTATTTATCCTACCGCCATCTTTGCAGAATCCTTCCATAGATAAGGAGGTAGTGGCTCATTTAATTCCCAACTTATGCTCATTGGTTTTGATCCATAATGTTCAATATAATTTCCCTCGCCAATAAACACATAGGACATAGTGTTTTTAAATTCATTTTCATTCCTTTCTCTAACAAATAAAAGTATCGTTTTGTCTAAATTCTCATGGTTAATATATGTAAGTCCCTTGCCCTTATCGTCTCTTGTTGCATTTTGTGATTGCCAATGAAATAATGTATCACTAATTGCATAATCTTGATAAAGTGTTGTTGGTGAAAAGTCTTTTTCTGATTTAATCAAATCTATGAATAATAATTCTGTATTCAAAGATTTACTTTCAGCAACCCCTTCTCTATTAGATGATTTCTTATGAAAGGTACTTAGACCAAAAGCAACTAAAATTTGATCACGTGTATAACGACTATGAATTTTAAGCGGCTGAGTATATGAAAGTTCAATGTCTCTTTCGATATAATCAATTTTATCAATTAGAATATCAAGTAGTTCTATAATTTCTTTATTAAGGGTTTTGTTATTCCCAATTGCTTTAATACTTTCTTCAATCGATTTAAATCCTCCAGAATTCTGCCAAACATCATAATGGAGCATTAAACACATTGTTTTTTCAACTTCATTAAAAGTATCAAATTTGATATTAAATTCGCTCTTAGCTAATTTCAGTATAAATTCAAAATATGATATTGAACTACAAGAAAGCCATTTTTTACTGATAGCACTGTAAATTTCTTTTTCGTTTGTAGTTGGATAATCTTTTATCTGTTCTGCCATCACACATAGTCTTTTCCAATTAACTTTTTTATAAATCAGCTCTAAAGGAATATGATAGAATGTTGAAAAGTTCTTTAATGTCAGTGGTAACTCTGTTTGATATTTATAATTTCTTACTTTAATTACAAGCTGATTAATATTAAATGCAGTTGCTTTTTGGATATTACTTAAGATTAATTTCTTTGCTTTTTTCTCTAGTATGATGGAACAACCCAAAGGTAGATGTGGAAAATTATCTTCAATCTCTTTATGAATTGGCGTATTTGTTTTTCCAACTAATGCACGAAATTTTCCTTCAAAATCATATTCAGGCCTTGAATTCCCTACAAAATCCATTACTGTCAAACATTCTTTATCTTCAGCTAATCTTAATCCTCTACCAAGTTGTTGAAGAAATACCGTTAAACTTTCTGTTGGTCGAAGGAATAAAACTGTGTCAATTTCTGGAATATCAACACCTTCATTAAAAATATCCACTACAAAAAGGTAATTTATTTCCTTATTGCGAAATTTTACACGGATTTCTTCTCTTAACTCATTTCTGGTGCTAACTAAATAATCTGATTTAAGACCTGCAAGTAAAAACTTCTCAGCCATGTATTGAGCATGTTCTTGAGTTACGCAAAAACATAGTGCTCGTACATCATTTTTATCTTTCAAATAAATATCAAGATTCTTAATAATTTCACCAACACGTCTATCGTTTTGAGTATATATTTTTGTCAATTCACTTGGCAAATATCTACCATTTCGCCATTCTACATGTGATAAATCAATGCTATCAGTAATTCCAAAATATAAAAATGGACAAAGTAATTTTCTATTTAATGCTTCCGGTAATCTAATTTCAGCAGCTACAGTATTTGAAAAGTCTTTTAAGATATCTTCCCCATCCATTCGTTCAGGAGTAGCTGTTAAACCCAACAGTATTTTTGGTGTAAACTTGTTTAATATCGGTCGGTAACTATCTGCTGTAATATGATGAACTTCATCAATTATGATATAATCATAATAAAACTCAGTAAGATTTAGTGTTGCAATTCTATTATTCAAGGTTTGTACTGAAGCAAACAGACAATCATATTTCTCAGGTTCAATACCATCTCCCCACAATTCTCCAAAGTTATTATCTTTCAATACTCCTTGAAAAGTAGATTGTGCTTGTTGTAAAATCTCTTTTCGATGAGCAACAAATAAGAGCCTTGCTGTTGGGTTTTCTTTTCTGAATTTCTTAAAATCAAAAGCTGATATTACTGTTTTACCTGTTCCTGTAGCTGCAACAATTAAATTACGATACCGATTATGAACTAATCTTTCTGTTTCAAGTTTTTCTAATATTTCTTCCTGAAACGGATATGGTTTGATATCAAAGTAAATGGCAGGATTATTTCTATCATAACTCTTTTCCCTTTTCAATGCAATTCTCAATTTGTCTGAATGTCGCTCTTTATCGAATAATTCAAATTCTTTATCTTGCCAGTAAGTCTCAAAAGTTTTCTCAAATTTATCAATAATATGACCAACTTCCATAGTGGTTACTTTCATATTCCATTCCAGCCCGTTTGTCAAAGCTGAACGTGATATATTTGAAGAACCAATATAGCCTGTGTGATAGCCAGTATTTCTCAAAAACAAATAAGCCTTGGCATGTAATCTTTCATTATCAGTATTGTATGAAACTTTTATCTCGGTATTCTTTAGGTCAGATAATAATTCTACCGCTTTTAAATCAGTAGCACCCATGTATGAGGTTGTAATAATCTTTAGCTGTCCTCCTCTTTCAGTAAATTCAGTTAACTCATTTTTGAAAATTATTATTCCTGAGAATTTTATGAATGAAACCAGAAAACATATTTTGTCCGAAGAAAGTATTTCTTTTTTTATCTCACTTTCCAATGATACTCCGGCATTATTTCCAGTAAACAATTCACTTTGTGATAATCGGGTATAGGGAGTTATTTCTTTAATGTGTTTCTCAAAATCAGTGATTCCTGAATCAATTTTATTGATAATTGCTGAAAGAATCTTTGCTTCAGTTTCAATTAAATCATCCTCAAATTCTTCATCATTTAATTCATCCCGCAGTAATCTGATTATTTTATTTGATAATTCTATTTGCTTTTCTAAACTGTTATCTCCTGTAACTAAATTCAATGCCAATCGAATAATTTCAATCAGATACTGAGTTAATACCTTGGAGGCTTCACTTTTATCAATTGGATTCTCTTTTATAAAAAAGGTATTTCTATTCAACTCGTTCAATTTAGTTGAAACAAGTTTGTTTATCAATTGCTCGTAAAGTCCTGTTTGTATCATTGTAATAAAATTAAACTATCAATCATTATTTACATTTCGAAAACTCTCATCATGAAAAAATTCCTCAACACTTATTCCTAGAGCATTCGCAATTTTTTCAATATTTACTATTGAGACATTCCTATGTCCTTTTTCCACACCAGATAAATAGCTCCTGTCCATATCCGAATCAAAAGATAAATAAGTTTGTGACAGGCCATTTAAATCTCTCAAAGCTTTAATTCTTAAACCAACTTTCTCTTTTATATTCATAAAGAGTTTTTTTAATAATTGGACATATCAGAATAACTGTTTGTTTAACTATATAACTTCCTGTTTTATAATAGCAACTGTTTAACATCTCACAAAACTACGGATTCATTTTTGCATTTCCAACAATTCCTTTAACTTTCTTTCTAAAAATTATTAATCAACGAATAAACCGCACTCGACCTCGCAACCAAACACAGTACATTCCATTCAAAAAATCTAAAATTCGAAATCATTACTTCACCCAGTCCTCAAAAGGAATCGTATCAACAATACACTTTCCAAACTCAAAGATCATTTCCTTCACAGTATTTGAATCACATGAAACCAAAAATACCCGGCTACACAGTGCAGCCGGGCATTTAAAAGCTCCGTTTTTCCTTGAGGATCAGGAATGGTAATTCGTAAAAACCTGTTCGTTTATGACGAAGGAATAAGCTTTGAAAATTTAATTTGAACCAATATTCCCATGGCAGATTACAACTCCCGAAACAACTTTTGATTCATACACATTGATGTATCCATCATATACCAACCAGTTATCGTACGTGATAGCAAGTTCACTATTCAGAGTTGTGAGATTGGTATAACTTTTACCGGTGGTTCCGTTTACCTGTAGTAATGTTTTCACTACCGGTCCACCTCCTACAGTGGCTATTGAACCCAGGTTAATCGTTGCCGGATAATTATCACCCGCAATGGTACCTGTCAGCGAAATAGTTAACAAGGTATTTCCATTGACCCTTTTTTCAAACAAGGCATTCCCCGATACTCCGAAGTTATTCATCGTGATTAACGGATATGATTTGTTTATTTTGGTTATTTCATTTCCACCAATATCTCCTTGTGCAAGAATATTTTCGCCTTCGCCTTTGACCTTAATAAAACCATTGAAAGCTATCAGTTGCGAGTAAGTCATGGTACTTACCACTGTCGAACTTTTACCGGTAGCATCCACAGGATTCAGGGTTAGTTGAACGGAACCCCCTTCAACGACTGAATTCTTACAAAGCACGGCAGGATGTGTTCCGGCAGGGGTACCTACAAGGGAAATATTGATCGTGGCCACTGTAGCCGACGTTTCAACAAAAGTGACAGAACCGCTTACACCCAGGACATCGGTTACTTTCAGGTTGTACGTGGTGGATCTTGGACTTACAGGATCGCCTTTACAACCACCCATGAACATGATTCCAAATCCGAATAAAAGCATCGTAAGTACAGAAATAAATTTTCCTTTTTTTATCATTATAGTTCGTTTTTTTGTGTTCCAGCATCTGGCCGGGGCAGTTGTGAACTAATTTCACGGTACAAAGTACGAACTTTTATGACTTTCTGTTATTACATTATTTTGGTAAAAAGTTGCAATTTTCACACTTATTTCCAAGTAAAAACCCTGTTATGTAATAGGAACAATTAAATGTCCCATCTTGAATTCAGAAGAATAGAACGCGGATGTACGCGGATTTTAATTCCAACAAGTTGGAATCGATTTGTCATCTCTGATCAACTCCAACTTGTTGGAGTTTAATCCGCAGTTAATCTTAAAGATAAAAAGAATCCGTTTATATCCGCCAGATCAGCGTACATTCCGTCAAGTCGGAATTTACCATCCGCGTTCTATTCTTATAAAACACAGGATATTCTATTCTTTAATAAACAGGTCATTATATCCTCCCTCAAATATAATCTTATCCACAATGGCAATATCCGCTTCCGCCCAATCCAGGGTAGCGATCAGGTCCACCGGCATCCATTTGGCGTCGATATGTTCGGTCAGGGTAAGGTGGGGATCGTCACAGCGGCAGATATAACCGTGCAGGGTGATGTTGAAGTCGGGGTATAGGTGCTCCACGGTCAGGAAATGCTCCTGAATGGTGATGTCCAGGTTCAGTTCTTCATCAATCTCGCGCACCAGGGCCTCGTGCCGTGTCTCGCCTTTCTCCACCTTGCCACCCGGAAATTCATATTTGTAGGAAATATAATCGTATTTGTTCTTGTTGCGCTGCACGCACAATATCCTGTGGTCCACTATGATCACTGCTGCCACTACTTCAATGTGTTTCATAATTTGATTTTTAATCCGGAGGCTTGGGTGGTATTGACATTTAAATGAATGCCTACTACCATGGTTATAAAGATATTATATCCTTATTTACTATCTGCTTCCACCTTTTTAACAACCAACAAAGCTACGCATTCATTTTAACATGTGCTACAATTTCGTTCCTTTTTTTTAATTCAAATGCTTTAGTACATGACAAGAAATAGTATCATCGCTAACAGACAAAAAATAAATATATTAAAGCAAAGCATCACCACAAAAGTCACAGAATCACAAAAGTTAAGCTTACATTCCACCAAAGTCAATATTAAGTACACATAAGATTTTTGGTTTTTAATATCAGACTTTAAATGCTTTTAGTATTTTCATTTTTCGTGTACTTTCTTCTACAAACTAATTGCTTTTGTTACTCTTTTGTGACTTTTGTGGTTAGTCTTTTCTTTGTAAGTTGCTCAATATAAATCTATTTTGTAATTATTGCTTTTTTTGTCATGTACTTAGTTCAGATACTTAAACAATTAAACCGCCCCCGGCAAAAGCCAAAGACGGTTCAATAATGTGATGATGAAATGGTAAATTGAGTTTATATCGATTAAAAAGCTAGTGTATTCAAAAACAAATAAATAATAACCACTAAGGCACTAAGTACACTAAGTACCACAAAAATAGAAATAATCTGGAGGCATTAAGATAAAAACACAATGCTTTTATCTCTCTATATCTTTCATATTCTACATTATACTTTGTGTACTTTATCTTTAAGGAAAGAATTTAATCTTTGTGAAACTTAGTGTACTTAGTGGCTTAGTGGTAAATTTCTTGTTTTAATTTGCTCCGATATTTCCATGACAAATGACAGGACCTGTAAGAACTGACGATTGATAGATATTGACATACCCATCATACGCCATCCAGTTATTGTACATGATCGCAACATCACTATTCAAAGCCTTGATATTGGTATAACTTTTACCGGTGATGCCATCTACCATCTGAAGGGTTGCTACTACCGGTCCACCCCCCACAGTAGCCATAGAACCCAGATTAATGGAGGCAGGATAAATGTCACCTGCAATAGTACCGGTAAGTGAAATAGTGACAAGCGTATTTCCATTTACCCGTTTCTCAAACAAAGCAGTACCTGCAACACCAGAATTACCCTGTGTGGTGAGATTATACGATTTTTTTGTGTTGGTTAATTCATTACCACCTATGTCTCCCTGTGCCAGAACAGTACCTAGCTCGGTATCGCTTTTAAGGACTTTAACCGAACCATCAAAAGCAATCAGTTCGGAGTAAGTAATATCGGTTACTTCAGTCGAACTTTTACCGGTTTCATCTACCGGTTTCAAAATTAATTTAGCTGTTCCGCCTTCTACAACTGAATTCGAATAAAGTGCGGCCGGATGAGTTCCTGCAGGTGCACCTGTGAGGGTAATATTGATGGTTGTTACTGTTGGGGAGGTTTCAACAAAAGTGACTACACCGCTTACCCCCAATACATCTTTTACTTTCAGGTTGTACGTTTTGGAACCTGTTTGTACTGATTCCTGCGTACATCCACCACTGATCATCAATCCGATTCCTAGAAAAAGGGTTGTAAATACAGAAACAATTCTTCTTTTCTTAATCATTATAGTTCTTTTTGGTTCCCACTTCTGGTGGGTCAGATGTGAATAAATTCACGTTACCAAGTCTAAACTTTTAATAGTGGGATTTAGTATAAAACGGGTCGGAATGAATAAATGTCTTGTTTTTTATACACATAGTTTCACATAGCAAGCACACTTAGGACCCTTCACTTGCGACGGCTTCGCTAAAAACCTTGTTCTTACTAACTGGCGAAGCCGTCGCTATTTGTCACAAGGCAACTTTCTATCACGCGGCAACTTCGCTAACAACTTTAGTTTCCCTAACTAGCAAAGCCGTCGTTAATAAAATCAATTAAGTAATTTATTGGCAGTAAAGTTATCCATCAGCAACATAAATGGAAAATGTTTTAAATGGTAAACAGTAAATGATTTAAAAAGTAAATGATATAAATGGGAACTGTCTATACTGTAATTTTCCGGATCAAGTCAAATTCTTTCAGTAATTCCAATTTTTTAGTCTCTGTTGGCACATGGTCGATCGTTTTCCGGACAATCCCTTTCAGGATCTGGCTTGTGGAATGCAATTTATCCAGTTCGATGTTCTTCACTCCCTGGATTAATAAATTCCGGTCCTGTTTTATCTCACCGAGCAGTTGGACATCTTCGGAAGTAATAATATCCTTTTTCAACAGGATATTGAAATCCGGGTCCGAATACTTTTTAGCTTTTGCAATGGTGGTTTTATGAAAATTGGTGAATGCTTTTTCCAGTATCACCCAATACCTGACAATCAATTCAGAACCCGGGATGATCGCTTCGGGCAGGTTCAGGTTCTTAAAGTATTTGGTCAGGTTGCTTTTTACGTTGCCGTAATAATCCACAAACAGCATCTGGATCATTTGTTCGGTCAGTGAAATTTCGGAATCAAAATTAACCCTTTTGATATATGACTTGAACTCCTTCATATCCAGCTTCTTTACCGATTTTAAAAAGGTGAATAGCAGATAGGTATCGCCCATGCGTATCTTATTCAGATCCGCTAAATCGATGTTTTTGATGATGAAGTTATTCAATTCATAAATGCTGTCGATACTGAAATGTTGGCTGGTGCGGGTATTTGTCAGTATCTTCAACCGGTCCAGGGCTATTTCCCCGGCAAGCACCAGTCCGTTGATTTCATCCAGGATCGCAAGTTCCCCTATCGATAAATTACCCGTGAAAGGTTTGTACACCATGTCATGTTCCACTTCCGACCAGGCATGCATCAATACCGAAGCCACCTGAATTTCCACCGTCGGGTGATGCATCTTATTCGTGTTTTTCGTTTTATTCAATGCTATCCGGTAATGGGTGGCCCAATAGCCCGAAAACCGTTTCGAATTGTGGGGTATAAATGAACTCTCGGGGAACTCTTTTTTTAGTTCAACAGGAAACAGCTGGTTTACGATCTCATCGATAATCTTACGTTCCGAGGGGAAATACAACGATACCCTGACACCTGCCAGATCCACGATATCGTTGTAGATATCGTCCAGGGTCTCATATTTTTTTTCAATATTCCTTTTTACCAGTTTATCCTTTAACTTATCCGGCCGCTTCGCCCGGTAGGTAACTTCCGCCTTTATCCCCCGTTTGATAAGCTGGTCCTCGATTTTATCCGCAACCATCTGTGACAATTTTTGATAATAGTCATATTCTTTGTTGTATTGTTTCAAAAATTCATATATAATTTTCATCCTGATTAAACCCTTTATATTGAAAATGAGTAGGGATAGCAAACAGAGTCTGCTTCCCGATATGGCATGCATCTATTACATGAGATCAAATTATCAGTTATAACGAATTCCAGTCAAATTAGGTTCAATGGATATTGAATGATACAGCTCCCGGTTGGTAGGATGAATAACGGTATTCGAGGGCAGGATAAGTACTTTAAGCAGCAGTTTAAGCAACAAATAGTTTATAAAGTTTTAATGAACTTTTAGAGGGTATTGAACTAAATGGAACTTTTGGTTGCCGGCTTTAATGATATTACAGCAATACCTAAATTGTTATTATCAAATGAATAATTGCCTGAATTTAAAACCTTATCTTGTTTTTTTACCTACAGTAGAAAACTTATGCTCTCTGACCCCTACCCTCATTCCCTCATTTTAAATGACAACAAAGTTTACATCGAGGTTATTATAAATTCAGTTCCAATAGTAATTAGAATCAGATTTAAAATCAAATATCTTTTATTTTAAATCTTTTTTTGTATTTAAAACCTTATCTTTTTTTGTTCAACCTTAGTAGCCTAATTGTACCTCGAGAACTCAACCTTATTCTTTGATTGGTTAATTATTGCTCCGAATCCGATCAAAGAATAAGGTTTAATATTAGGGGGTTTGCACTACTACTAAGGTTTAAAAAACAGAAATAAGGTTTTTTATTCAAGCATTAAAATATCATTCCGGTATCAGTAAATGTAGAGCAGTTATCAAAATAATTGTCTGAATTTAAAACCCTTATTTTTGTTTTTTCACCCTCAGTAGAAATCTCACGCGCACTAACCCCTACCCTCATTTTAAAAGACTATAAAGTTTACATAGAGGTTATTATAAATTCAGTTCCATTAGTAGCAAGCAAAAAATCCTTCTCTACTTTTAAACAATATGGGAATTAGGATAGGGTATTTATGGTTGTTGGTTTCTGCTATATACATTTTCTTCGGGTTGAAGGCCTACTATATACTAGCCCAAGGTACAGTCCTGAAGGGACGAAGCCTTGGGTATAAATAATGAACATTTAGTGAACCCTGAAAGGGGGATATAAATTAATGGTTATCTCATAATTTATGCTGCCCTTTCAGGACGATCGGGGTGGGTGGATTATTTTTTTCCCAAGGCTTCACACTTTCAGTGCTTCACCTTGGGCTAGTATGTGACAGACTTTCAGTCTTGTTCGAACATCAATAAAGATAACTATGAAGGTTTGAAAATGTAAATTCTGATTCTGTTTTTATGTTCATTTTCATGTTCTTACATTTAAAACCTTATTTTTTTGTTCAACCTTAGTAGCCGGATTGCCTCCCAGGAACCTAACCTTATTCTTTGATTGGATGATTATTGCATTAATCCTTTCAAAGAATAAGGTTTAATATTGGGGGGTTAGCACTACTACTAAGGTTTAAAAAACAGAAATAAGGTTTTTTATTCAAGCATTAAAATATCCTTCTGGTATCAGTAAATGTAGAGCAGTTATTAAAATAATTGTCTGAATTTAAAACCCTTATTTTTGTTTTTTCACCCTCAGTAGAAATCTCACGCGCACTAACCCCTACCCTCATTCCCTCATTTTAAAGGACTATAAAGTTTACTTCGAGGTTATTATAAATTCAGTCCCATTAGTAGCAAGCAAAAAATCCTTTTTTACTTTTAAATAATATGGGAATTAGGATAGGGTATTTAAGGTTGTTGGTTTCTGCTAAATACATTATCTTCGGGCTGATAGCCTACCATATGCTAGCCCAAGGTACAGTCCTGAAGGGACGAAGCCTTGGGTGTAAATGAAGAACAGATATTGAACCCTGAAAGGGGGATATAATAAAATAAATTATTGATTATCTTATAATTTATGCTGCCCTTTCAGGACGATCGGAGTGGGTGGGTTATATTGTTCCCAAGGCTACACACTTTCAGTGCTTCACCTTGGGCTAGTATGTGACAGACTTTCAGTCTTAAATCCTGTAAGAATTATATTTTCAGGTAATAAAGTTAACCCCAAAGGGGTGTAATGATTGTAAAAAGATAATTCTCAGGATGTCTCAGAACCCCGTAGGGGTGACATTATTAATTTTATCTTGAGGATTACTTTATTAATTATTTACGGTGATTCTTGTTAGGGACAATGATTTGCATCGATAAACGGATATTGAAATGATTATTTTGAATTTGACTTTTTATATCACCCCTTCGGGGTTAAAATAACATGTTATATTGCAATCTATAATCATGTTAACCCTTCGGGTTAAAAGACATTGCTCTGTTTGTAAATCAATACTATGCAAAAAAAACTATGGTTGATTTGTTGGCTGGTTGGCCTATTCTATTTTCATAAAAAATAAGGGAATGAGGGTTGGGTATTTGAGGTTGGAAGTTTCTGTAAATGCACTGTCTTCGGGCTGAAGGCCTACCATATGCTAGCCCAAGGTACAGTCCTAAAGGGACGAAGCCTTGGGTATAAATAATGAACATTTAGTGAACCCTGAAAGGGGGATATAAAAAATTAATGGTTCTCTTGTAATTTATGCTGCCCTTTCAGGACTATCGGGGTGGGTGGGTTATATTGTTCCCAAGGCTACGTCCTTTCAGGGCTTCACCTTGGGCTAGTATGTAACAGACTTTCAGTCTTAAATCCTGTAAGAATTATATTTTCAAGTAATAAAGTTAACCCCGAAGGGGTATAATGATTGTAAAAAGATAATTCTCAGGATGTCTCAGAACCCCGTAGGGGTGACATTATTAATTTTATCTTGAGGATTACTTTATTAATTATTTACGGTGATTCTTATTAGGGACAATGATTTGCATCGATAAACGGATATTGAAATGATTATTTTGAATTTGACTTTTTATATCACCCCTTCGGGGTTAAAATAACGTGTTATATTGCAATCTATAATCATATTAACCCTTCGGGTTAAAAGACATTGCTATGTTTGTAAATCAATACTTTGCAAAAAAAAACTATGGTTGATTTGTTGGCTGGTTGGCCTATTCTACTTTCTAAAAAATAAGGGAATGAGGGTTGGGTATTTGAGGTTGGAAGTTTCTGTAAATGCACTGTCTTCGGGCTGAAGGCCTACCATATGCTAGCCCAAGGTACAGTCCTGAAGGGACGAAGCCTTGGGTATAAATAATGAACATTTATTGAACCCTGAAAGGGGGATATAATAAAATAAATTATTGATTATCTTATAATTTATGCTGCCCTTTCAGGACGATCGGAGTGAGTGGGTTAACTTGTTCCCAAGGCTACACACTTTCAGTGCTTCACCTTGGGCTAGTATGTAACAGACTTTCAGTCTTAAATCATGTAAGAATTATATTTTCAGGTAATAAAATACGATTAATTCTAACAATCAATCAAAATAATGGTCTGATATTAAACCCTTATTTTTGTTCGATAGACCTACTTTATAACTCTCTCCCCAAGCAAAATAGTAAATAGTAATTGAAAAAATAGTAATTCCTTTAATGTTTTTCAATATACTCATCCAGCTCCCTATGCCACACATCCGTTTCCTGAACCCGGACAACCGTTTCCAGTCCCATCAGCAAATCAGGCAGGTAGCGCGGTTGCTTGCCCCCAATCGCTACCGACTGGATACACGAAACGCAGTACACAATCACCTCATCCAACGGCATTTCGGCAGCACGTTTTTTCATCAGGTCGTTCACTGCCGGCACTGCTAATTGCGGGTAGAAACTGTCCCCACAACAGGTACTTTTGGTGCGGGTATTCGCAGGCTCCACCAATCGGATATTCATCTTACCTATAAGGGTGCGGATTGCCTCGTGGATATGCGGTTTTTCTCGCGTCGGGCAGGCATCCAGTATCGTCATTTCCCTACCACCATAATCGGGAAAGGAAAATGTTTCACTCTTTGCCAGCAGTTCCCAGAGTGAAAGGGTGGTGGTGTTGGCATACGAACTGCTGAAACGTTTGTCGCAACCCGGGCATACATTGATAATTTCGGTAGGGACAGTATGACCCGGGTCATGCTTACAACAGGTGGACAGCACACCCATCTCCCCGGCTTCTGCGTTCAACATCGCATGTATTTTTGTTGCCAGCTCCGGTTTATAGAGCATCATCGCACACCCTGGTGCAAAAACTTTTCGTTTATTCATGTTCTGTGTAGATTATAGCACTACTAACCACAATAGACACAAAAGAAATAATGTTTATTGTCATTTTGCTGATTTTTTGTTCTTAAAATAGCGTTAGATGTGTTTCTATTTTGTTCTATTGTGTCTTGTTTTTGTGTCCTATTGTGACTATTGTGGTTAGACTTTGTGTTCTATTGTGGTTCGAAATATTTGATTCGTTATACTTTATGTGGTTCAGCCCGGAACATTCCAGTCACCCATTCTCCGTTTATTTTTTCCGACACCAAAACTACTCATTCCTCCCGACATGTCCAACAGCCGGAAATCTTAACCGATTTTTCCGGGATAAACGAAAACCAAGGATAATTGCAGTCAATTTTCAATTGAAAATCTCCGGGATCCAGTCTGGACTTGTTTTATGTATCGAGGGGGTTCAGTGAGTGTTTCCTGGGGGTTTCGAGGGGGTTCCGAGGGCTGGGGCCCTCGAAACCCCCTCGAAAGGCCCTCGATACCCCCTCGATACCCCCTCGATGCCCCCTCCATAGTACAACCGAATGGAAATCAAATTAAGCTGGTTTTTAAAGGGGTTGAATTGTATAAAAATAACACACAACAGGTGAGGATTGGATTCTTTTTACCCAAAGCGTTGTGTCTTCAGGACATTTCGAATAGCTTGTTTCTTAAACACATACATCCAGAATGACGTGGATTTTGCAGCAAATTCATTCTCCAGTTTAACTGTTTTGAATAGTTGAAAGTAATACCTAAAATTAAATACTGGAATAAAAACGCGGGATAACTGTGATTTTCAACTACAATATTTTCTACTATTTAGATTTTAGTTTTAAGTGAGAGTATTAGAAACAAATTCCTTTGAACCTTATTCTTAAATAATCGGTAATAACCATTGAACTATTTGTAATATAAATAGTCCGATTTTTCTTGCAACTATTTTATTCCTGACTCAAAATAGCTCATTAATTCCTTTGATTATCTTTTCCCTTGAATCAAATTACAAGCATACCGGATTTTAGATACCGAAAACATCATAAAAAAAGCACCAAAACCCGGGGCTTTGTGAGCGTTGGAGTCTTAGTGCTTTCGGGGCAAATTACAGAATGGTCAATCAAAACATCTGTTTACTTTACTATCAATTGATTCGTAATTCTTAGATTTTTAGTAGTAGCCCTGGCCACATACGACCCGGCAGTTAATCCGGTATGGATAGTTGTAACTACATGAGGTTGAAACGGATACTGACCCATAAGCCGCCCGGTCACATCAAACAGTTGCAAAGAGCCGGCATCAGAGGAGGTATTATCCACAAAAACAGTATTTTGCGAACTGAATACAAAAAGTGGATGGTTAGATGCATTCGTAGGATGCAGGCTGGTAGCAACTTCGACACTTGTAACGATCTTAAACCGTTTTACAATGGTGTCGGTGGGCAGGGATTTGAAAGCATAGGTTGAACCGCTGGCCGTTATATCAACGGTAGTTCCGGCCAGTGAATCCACCAGATAGACAGCCGGATAACGCGAATCCAGGTTTTGATGCGTAAAGGTCAGGGTGTAGAGGCTATCCATCCCGGGCTGGAATCCTAAATATGAATTGTTTATATTATCCACCGAATTCACCTGATAATCACCATCTTCCTCCATGGCATAGATCTGAGGGGCTATGTACGACCCCAGGAATTTCTCTCCATCATACCCGTTATCGAACCCGTGGGTACACGAAGGGACGGTAAAGATCCACATGCGGTCGGTGAAGCGTGACCCTTTGACATCTACCTGAGTCCAGACCTGTATACTGTCTGAAGTGTTTTTAATTGCACCAACCCGCTGCCGGATAGTATTTTTAACCACCGTCGAAGCCGTACTGTAGGGTATCGACAAGGTAGCATTCGCAGAGGATAGTTTTGCCCGGACCAGGAAGGCCTGCATGGAAGGTACCTGACCGGGCAGGGTGCCGGTACCGGCTAATGCAAAGGGTATTGCCGTATATTGTCCGGCCAGGGCATTGGTGGAGTCGACAGGGTTTTGACCGTTTGCCACCCAGTCATTGCGGGTACCGGTGTTGTACAAATAAACCGTGGCCAGCATATCGGAACCGAACACCATTTTTTTTATATCGATAGCTGCCGTATACGAATTTGCGATCAGGCTTTCACCGGGATAGGATACCCCGGAAGTATATGGCTGGGTAACACTGTAATTGCTATTTTCGAGAGCACCCTGGATAAGATAGGTTTTAGCAGCCGCCTGGGTAATTTCATACCCTTTGAAAGATGAAAGACTTGAATAATTATTGAGCTGGTACCAATGTACCGGGGAATCATTTTCATGCATTTCGCGGACGTAGGCTCCATCAAAAGTGGGAGTTGCCGTTGAAATGGACCGGACCGGGATACCAAAAAACTGCCATTTGTATTTCCCCCCGATGCCATTGGTCAGGTTCCAGGAAGCAAGTGAATACATCTCCACAGATGCCTGGACAGGAGATGCTGCATCATTGTGAAAGATCAGGGAACCTCCGGGACCGGATGAACTTGCCTGGATGTAGATCTGGTTGGGATTGTTGGAAGTGGTGATAGTCGTGGTTACTGTCAGGCAGTTCCCGGGGGTAATCACCAGGCTTTTATTCGATTTGTTAATCACTTTTCCAACTGTACGATCGGCATCAAGGTATAAATCCCTGGTTGCAGGATTCGCAAACTCGATATTGGCACCGGATGCCGGGACTATATTGGCCGTCCAGTTGGAAGCTGTACCCCAGTTGGTACTGGTGGTTCCGTTCCAGTAATTAGGGACATCGGCTGTCCAAAGCAACCAGGCAGGATCGGTCGGTGATATTGAATTCACACACCCGCCACAACCCCCACCGGCAACAGTTCCCAATACTGCCACATTGGTACCTGATCCGTTTTCGGTCATATTACCGTTTACATTGTAATTCTGGATCACCAAGATGGTGGCATTATTAAACAGGTTGGTGGTTTGCCATCCTTCGGTAAATGACCCCCCGACGACTAAATCACCGGTATTGTTGATGGTGATGGAACCTCCTGTTTCATTCAGGTTCCCCACTACTTTCAAGGTACCGTTGCCATTGATCACCAAAGCAGAACTGGAAGTTAAGTTGCCTGTTATGATCAGGCTGCCTCCATCTTCAATGGTCATTCCCCCGCTTGAATTGGAAAGATCGCCATAAACAATCATGGTACCCGAAATATCATACGAATAGTTATTGGTAGGTGTTCCCGAAATGATTGTCCCGGCAGTAATAGTTAGTGTTTGTCCGTTTCCGGGAGGAACAGGTGCCCCTACCCAGGGCAATGACCAGACGGCGGGATCGGTGAGGGAACCGGAAGCAATGCTCACATAGTTTCCTCCCATCACGGTCATCCCGATTGCCTGAAAGAATAACAGAAATAAAATGGAGTAGAATTTTTGCATAGAGTTTGAAATATCCGGACTATTGAAAGCCGGGTTTGTACAAAAAAGAAGGCAAATTGATTCATCGTGCCTTGTCGCACGCAAGTTAAGACTGAGGGTTAAAACGCATAGAATAATTCATAATTTGACAATAATTCTTGAGAAAAAATATAAAACAAACAGATAAACATTTCAAAAATATAAAATAATACTAAATATTATAACTTAAAAAACATAAATAATGTTAATATGGCCATATAACTTACTAATCTACAGAAAGAAAGACATATTTAAGAATAATTACACAAATAGTGCTACAAAATTTGTAATAACTAATGGAATAAAACTGAGGATAATAGGAAATTAGAAAAAATTCAAAATCACAAGAAGGAAGCTATTAGTTATAAAAAAGAATCTGCTTTTTAAATCTCTAATTGGGCTGTTTTGGCAACCGGGTTATCCCTGAACCCCCAAACCGTCAGCTGACGGAGCAAGAGTGCATCTTCAGGTGAGATTCTGTATTAGAAGGATTTCAAATACTGATCCTGAATGCCCCTTTAGTGGTTGGGGGATCAAAACTCTAAATAGCACATTAAATGCTTTAAATTAATTATGTCAGGATACAATTGAAATATAGGATAAAAAAGTAAGAATTTTAGTCTGTAAAAAGAACAAAAAAACAAAGTCTGTGCCGTTGCATTCTGTCAAAACCAACTTCATTGGATAAGGAATCCTGTCGAAACAAGGAGTATTTAAAACCGTACAGTTGGTGATATTTTAAGCAGACCTTTCCACCTGTACTCCCTGAAAGAATGCGTAGCAAAATACAAAATAGCCGAAGATTTGTTTAAAAGAATCCGGAATAGTATTTAAACAATTGCTATTATTTTAAACCCAACCTGCATTGGTCAAATTTCTGGTGCCAACCAGGGTTAATCTTGAGGTGTAAATAGACAGGATTTATGCAGTATAATGCTCCATGTGGAACAATAACTGTTCTAAGAATAGAAGTGTAATGATTCCAAATGATTGCAACAAAACCCTAAACTTTTAGAACCTGCCCCATAAGTCCTGACAATTTTATAACTTTGCAGATTAATTCATTGGCTTTGTCAGGTTTAATAGCCACCATCAGGGGTCGGAAAATCATCCCGGGCTTCAAATAGTAAATTATAAATAATAAAATAGTAAATCAATCAGATGGATTTTAAATACGATATAATAGTAATCGGTGCCGGGCATGCCGGCTGTGAAGCTGCCACCGCTGCCGCCAATATGGGATCGAAGACTTTGCTCATCACCATGGACATGAATAAGATCGGGCAGATGAGTTGTAACCCTGCCGTGGGAGGAATTGCAAAAGGACAAATCGTGCGTGAAATCGACGCCCTGGGTGGACATATGGGGATTGTTACCGACCGTAGCGCGATACAATTCCGCATGCTAAACCGCTCGAAAGGACCCGCCATGTGGAGCCCCCGCTCACAGAGTGACAGGCAGCAATTCATTCATGAATGGATAAAAACCGTTTCCAACACGGAAAATCTGTTTATCTGGCAGGATACTGTCACCGAACTGGTGATTGAAAACGGTGAAATCACCGGAGTAAAATCTGCATTAGGAATACATTTTAATGCAAAATGTGTCGTTCTCACCGCAGGAACTTTCCTTGGAGGGTTGATGCATTTTGGAAAAACACAACTGGTTGGAGGGAGAATTTCAGAGCCATCCTCGTTTGGAATCACCGGACAATTAAAAAACCTCGGTTTCATCACGGATAGAATGAAGACTGGTACCCCTTGCCGGATAGATGGAAGGAGCATTAATTTTGCCAAAATGACCGAACAAAAGGGAGATATTGACTTCCATAAGTTCTCATTCATGGAAGAGGCAAAAAGGGAATTGAAGCAAATGAGCTGCTGGATTACCAATACCAACCAAACGACCCACGACAAACTGCGCGAAGGACTGGACGATTCGCCCCTTTACAACGGACAAATCAAGAGCATCGGACCCCGTTATTGCCCGAGCATAGAAACAAAAATAGTCACTTTTGCCGATAAAAATTCGCACCAGTTATTCCTGGAACCCGAAGGAGTGGATTCGCAGGAGTATTATCTGAATGGTTTTTCGTCCTCACTCCCACTCCGTGTTCAGATTGATGCTATACAAACCATCGTTGGATTGGAGAATGCACAGCTTTTCAGACCGGGATATGCGATAGAATATGACTTTTTTGACCCTACCCAACTGAAACATTCGCTCGAAACAAAGCGAATCAAGAACCTATTCTTTGCAGGACAGGTGAACGGAACCACCGGTTATGAGGAAGCAGGAGGCCAGGGATTGATCGCCGGAATCAATGCACACATCAATGCACACGGCGGAAATGAATTTACACTGGGCCGGAACGAAGCCTATATCGGTGTTTTGATTGACGATTTGGTGACCAAAGGAGTGGATGAACCGTACCGTATGTTTACTTCCCGGGCCGAATATCGCTTGCTTTTACGTCAGGATGATGCTGATATGCGCCTTACCGAACGGGGATACGCCATTGGATTGGCCTCAAAAAACAGGCACGACCAGCTTCTGGACAAGAAAGAAAAGCAGAAAGTGCTGACCGATTTCCTCAAAAACACGTCCATCAAGCCAAATGATATCAATGATTTTCTGGTTTCGAGGGACTCTTCGGAGCTAAAACACGGCTGTAAACTGAGCGATTTGGTGCTCCGTCCACAGCTTGGCATACACGATCTGGCAACAGCAATACCCTCATTGCAGGAAAAAATCGAAGAAACAGGCAGCAAAAAGGAGGAAATTGTGGAAGCTACGGAAGTACTTTTGAAGTACGAAGGCTACATAGAACGCGAAAAACTGATTGCCGAAAAGCTCCAAAGGCTGGAACATATCAACATTTTCGGACGTATAGACTATGCTACCATCCTCTCTTTATCCACCGAAGCGCGTCAAAAACTAACCCGCATAGCCCCCGAAACCATTGGACAGGCAAGCCGGATACCGGGCATTTCACCGAGCGATGTGAACATTTTGCTGGTAATGATGGGAAGATAGTTTATAGTTTATAGTAGGTAGTTTATAGTAGGTAGTAGGTAGAAAGTAGTAAATAGAAAGAAAAAAGCAACAACAAACAGCACGGTAAAGCTTGATGTAAGGGTGCAAAAATTCCGGAATAACACACTTAAACATTGTCCGATTAAAGACAGGAGAGCCTCTTTAAACCATCAAAAAACATCGTTTAAAAGGGTAAACAAAATACGTTTTCAATTGTTCCACGTGAAACAATATACGATGAATACGGGTATTATAGGGGCTGCACCTACCTTCATGCAATTTCTAAATTGTATTGTTGCACATCCCTTAATCTATATAGAATGATTCGAAAAAGAAATAAATACAACCGAAAATTTAAAAATGATCCATGTGAAACAACTCATTTGCAGTAATCTACAAAAATACAGATCACAACTACCTACTACCAACTACCTACTATAAATTATTTTGTTCCACGTGGAACAACGAACAAACAGCCATGAAAACACAAAATACATTGAAAGAACAGGTAAATGCGCTGCCGGATAAGCCGGGGGTTTACCAGTATTTTAATGCCAACGATGAGATCATTTATGTTGGAAAAGCCAAGAATCTGAAGAAAAGGGTTACCTCCTATTTCAATAAAATTCATGATTCGGGCAAGACAAATGTGTTGGTAAAAAACATTGTTTCGCTTAAATATATTGTTGTCGATACGGAAGAGGATGCGCTGTTATTGGAAAACAATCTGATCAAACAATACCTTCCGCGGTATAATGTTTTGTTGAAAGACGGCAAGACTTACCCAAGCATTTGCATCACCAACGAACCCTTCCCGAGAATTTTCAAGACGCGGAATATCTACAAAAACGGCGGCACTTATTTCGGACCATACAGTTCGAATTATACCATCAACTCCCTGCTGGAAATTATACACGACCTCTTCCCTATCCGTACCTGCAAACTTGCACTGACCAAAGAAAATATACAGGCAGGAAAATTCAAGGTCTGCCTGCAATATCACATCCACCGGTGCAACGGACCCTGCGAAGCAAAAGAACTGGAACCGGAATATCTGAAACGAATTGAACAGATCAGACAAATCATCCAGGGGGATGCAAACGAAATCAGCAAAGTGTTGCTCGAGCAGATGCACCGCCTGGCAGCAGAATATAAATTCGAGGAAGCCCATCAGATAAAACTGAAATACGACCTGATAGAAAATTACAAATCAAAATCCATTATCGCCAATTCGATTGTGGAAAATACAGATGTCTTCGCTTATGATGAAGATGATAATTCAGCATTCATAAATATCCTTCGTATTTCGAAGGGTTCCATTATCCAGGGGTACACCATCGAATACCGGAAAAGGATTGATGAGGAAAAAGCAGAAATACTTGCTCTGGCCATCGTGGAATTGCGCGAACGCTTCAAGAGTAATTCGAAAGAAATCATTGTACCGTTTGAAATTGATTTAACACTGAAAGGAGTTTCTATCATTACCCCCCAACGGGGTGATCGTAAGAAACTGCTGGATCTCTCCATGCAGAATGTGCGGCAATACAAGCTGGATAAAATGAAGCAGGCCGAAAAACTGAACCCGGACCAACGGAGTATTCAGTTGTTAAAATCCATCCAGGAGCTGCTGCACATGGAGAAACCCCCTATGACCATTGAATGCTTTGATAACTCAAACATATCAGGGACGGATGCTGTGGCCGCCTGCGTGGTATTTAAAATGGCAAGGCCTTCGAAAAAGGATTACCGTAAATATAATATTAAAACAGTAGTAGGTCCCGACGATTATGCTTCGATGAAGGAAGTCGTGCGCAGACGGTACACACGCATGATCAATGAAGAGTCCCCCCTGCCCGACCTGATCATTGCCGACGGGGGAATCGGGCAAATGGAGGTGATCCGGCAGGTAGTAGAAGATGAGTTAAATTTAACAATACCAATTGCCGGACTTTCCAAAGACAGCAAACACCACACCCGGGAAATGCTGTTTGGATTTCCACCCAAGGCGATCGGCATGAAACCGACCGACCAGCTTTTCAAATTACTTGCCTCGATGCAGGACGAAGTTCACCGCTTTGCCATCACCTTCCACCGGGACAAGAGAAGCAAGACACAAATTGCCTCGGAGCTCGATACAATACCCGGAATTGGTGAAAAGACAAAAAATGACCTGATCAAGCATTTCAAGAGCATAAAACGAATTAAAAGCGCTGATTTGAAGGAGCTTATTGAAGTTGCCGGAAGTAGCAGAGCATCAATAGTTTACAACTATTTCAAAGAGGCTTTGAAGGCCTGAGAATTGGATAGAATAAATTATCTGCCCCTTTGGGAGCAAATACAGTACGGAAAAAGGCTTATCTTTGCACAAAAAGAAGGAGTAAGGAATAAGAGGTAAGGAGTAAGTACTCCGGTTGCAAAAAATGTTACTTTTGCTTACTCCTTACCTCTTACTCCTTACTCCTAAAAATTTAAGATACCATGTCTACTTTAACAATTGAATCCATCGAGGCCATCCATGACACTGCCCGGCAATTTATCGACCTGATGGGTGAACGGACTGTTTTTGCATTTAACGGAAAAATGGGTGCTGGAAAGACGACCTTCATAAAAGCGATCTGCGAAGTGATGGGGGTTCAGGAAACTGTTAACAGTCCGACCTTCTCCATCGTGAACGAATACGAAGCTGCCGACGGGAGGATCATTTATCACTTCGATTGCTACCGGATCACCAAAACCCAGGAAGCCCTCGATCTGGGTGCCGAAGAATACCTGTACAGCGGCAACCTGTGCTTTATCGAATGGTCCGAAAACATTGCCCCCCTCCTACCCGACTCACTGGTGACAGTGGAGATTGAGGAAGTGGAAAATGGAAAAAGGGATGTGAAGATAAATTGAGGTTATTAGGGAGTCGCGATTTCTATATCGCGTTCTTCATTATATTTTAAGTACTAAAATTCAAATTCGCGATATGGAAATCGCGAGTCCCAATAATAAGATTATTTTTTTAAAAGATTTAATATATATCTACTGAATCATTAAATAACCGGGTTCCTTTCCATTCATACCAATTATCGACTAATCCAGCTTTTACAGGATTTTTTATAGTATAATCAATAGCATTATAAAGATGTTTATCGTCCCTGATAGTTGTATCATAACTCTCTTTTTGCCATTACTGCTGATGCACTAAATTTTTAAAATATTCAACATATTGCAGATAAACAGCAACATACAAGCGTTCTTTGATTTTACGATTTGAATTGAAAAAAGGTAATTTTGTGGATTTTGAAATAACATC
>JAQTUE010000053.1 GCA_028710415.1 Paludibacter sp.
TCCGGTCCTGAGTGCAATATTATTTCACCATTTGCATATCCAAAATTCATGGGGATCACATAAGGGGATCCGTCCGATTCAATAATACCCACAAAGCACACATCGCAGTGACTGATGATGTCTTCAATTTCATTCTTATCGGTAATGACACTTGTTCTCATAAGTTATTTTTTGTAATGCAAAAGTAAGTAAAAACGAATAGAAAACAGATTACTTTTTTAGATTCTATTATTATTCCTGTTTGCATGGATTATTATTTGCACACTTCCCTTGTTATTGTGCAAATATTTAATATCTTTGTACAACTATTAAACAGAAATAATATGAAACATATACTTTTTACTTTTGCACTTTTGATGGTATTTAGTGTAACATCTTTTGCCCAGGCAGATAAAATAGTAGGAAGATGGAAAACTATCGATGACAAAGATGGTAGTGCCAAGTCCATAGTATTGATTTTCAAAGCAACAAATGGCCAGTATTACGGCAAGATTGACAAGATGTTTAAGGATCCTGAAAAACTGTGTGTTGAATGCCAGGGTCCCAATAAGAATAAAATTATCCTGGGAATGATGATTATCAACAATTTAGTCGAGAAAGATGGCAAACTAAGTGGTGGAACGATCCTCGATCCTAAAAATGGAAAAGTCTATAAATGCAACATTAGCCTGGAAGGGGGAAATGACAAGTTAAATGTTCGTGGATCGCTCGACAAAAGCGGTTGGATAGGACGTTCCCAAACCTGGATCCGGGTAAAATAACCATCAGGAAGACATTCTTTATCCTGAAAACACTCTTTTTTATTAAAACCCAATCAAGATTTAGTTAAATAATACTAACACAGAGAAAATAGTCGCTTTATATGTTGTACAACATATATTTTAGCGTTACTTTTGCACTGTGTTTTTCATGGTATTAGATTTAAGGTTAACTAAAAGATTGGGTTGTCGTGAGACAACCTTTCTTGTTTTATATACCTTTCATAATGAACACACTATCAAAACGACTATATACCAGTTCTAAATCTGCACTTCCTAAAGCAGGCAAAACCATTTGGTGGCTACTTAAAATCATTCTTCCCATAAGTTTAATTGTAAGTTTCCTGCAATACTGGGGAGTAATAGTACAGATTGCCACTTTACTTTCCCCGGCCTTCTCACTCATCGGACTTCCCGGAGAATCAGCAGTGGTCTTTATAACCAGCATCTTTGTACCCCTTTACGGTCCGATAGCCATTATTGCAACCCTTCCCATGGACATGCGCGAAATCACGATCCTGGCACTGATGTGCCTGATTTCACACAACCTGTTTGTAGAAAGTGCTGTCCAAAAGAAAACCGGATCATCTGCTATATTAATGTTTTTTCTAAGGTTGACGGCTTCCATCCTTGGAGCTTTTATACTCAACCTGATTTTACCCGATCACATTGGATCAAGCCGTGTTATTCAGAAAAGCATTGAATTTGCCAGCACAATGAGTATGCTGGGCAACTGGATAACCAGTGCCGGGTATTTATCCTTAAAAATAGCATTGATTATAACAGGGCTAATGATGTTGCAAAGCATCCTGAAAGAATTCAATATCCTAAGTGTTATATCCAGGATATTCTCCCCTCTAATGCGCATAATGGGACTATCGAACGATAGTTCATTCCTCTGGTTTGTTGCCCAGACATTAGGGCTTGGGTACGGATCAGCAGTCATGATTGAGGAAGTGGAGAGCAAATCGATCACCCCACAAAGTGCAATCCTCTTGAATTATCACATTGCTATCAATCATTCCCTGCTGGAGGACACCTTGTTGTTTGTCGCCATAGGTGTTCCGGCGGGCTGGATCATTGCACCCAGGTTTATACTGGCGATTCTACTGGTGTGGGGAGTTCGAGGCATTATGCGCTTAAAACAGGCCAGGAAAGAAGAAATAAAAACAGTCTTTCAGGAGTGATTCCATTTATTTCTACTCTTCCTGAAAGGTAGAGTAAAATAACATTTTACATTTTACGTCAGAATACGAACAATATACAATTGCAAATAAACAAACAATCTGTTATCTTTGCCAAATCAAGACTGAAGAAAGCCTAAATATCCAACAATATGTCGAATACAAAAAAAATGCTTATCGAAGTTGCCCGTCAACTATTTGCTGCAAGTGGTAAAAAAGATGTTACCATGAACGACATTGCCGAAGCATCCAAAAAAGGCCGTCGCACGTTGTATACCTATTTCAATAACAAAGAAGAGATATACAAGGCAGTCATTGATAAAGAACTCGATCAGATATTAGAGAGACTGAAAGTAGTTTCCGCTGAGAAGACAGAACCCGATGAAAAACTTAAGAACCATATTCTGACCCATTTGGATGCGGTACGGTATGCTGTAAACAGAAACGGGTCGCTCCGTGCCGACTTTTTCAGGGATATATTTGAAGTAGAACGCAAACGCCGCAAGATAGATGTCCAGGAAATAGGGCTGATCCGCTCCATTGTCTCCGAAGGTATTGAGAAAAACATATTCAAACGCATGGATGTTGAACTATCCTCCATCATTATCTTTTATGCTATCAAAGGGCTCGAAGTACCATATATCCGCCAGAATATAAGTTCTGAATTTGAAAAGAATAAAACCAGCATTGTAGAATTTGTTTTTATGGGCATAAAAAAGAAGCAATAACTGTATTTTATAAATACTGTTATTGCTTCTTTTTTAATTGATTTCACGGCAAATGAAACAATCCTTTAAGTATATCCATCAGGATAAAATTATCCGATACTCATGTTCCTATTTTATTCCTGACATCGTTTTTAATTCAAACTGGACTTTGTGGCAGCACTGGTTTGTTGATAAATCACTTCCCTCATCCGACAGGTACATTCGCATTTCCCTGATTCCAGCAAACCGCTACGTACCAGTAAATCATATTCCATTTTGAAGTTCTCAGAAAATATGCCATCGTCAATATTATCTTCTATCTGGCGTTGAGTCCACCATTTTGTTTGTTCGAGGGTCACCGGTTGCAGTTTATATTCAGTCTGCAAGCAGCTTACAAATAAAAATGCATATTGTTTTTCATTTTTACCTTCCACTGAATAGTTTGATAAATACATAAACCTGAAATTATTCAGGCCATATCTTTCTTCCGCCGACCTTTCTACACACTTTTCTATTGTCTCGCCCATTTTCACATGGTTGGAAATTGATGAATCCCACATATCCGGTGATTCTGAATCATTCGAGGGTCTTTTTTTCAGTAATACCATGCCCCTGTCGATTAACAGCACATGAACTACTGGGTGCATGTATTTCTTTTCATCGTTCAGACTCGTAAAATGCTGAATGCTACCTATTATTTTGCCCTGGTTACTGACTATTGGCCACCATTCTTCTTTTATCAGCTTGGAGCGTATAATCTGAACCCGCAATATTTCATAAAGTGAAAAGAATACCAGAACCCCAAGATAAAGAAACTGAAGAAATTGAAGATATGGAGTATCATTCTTTATGGTCGTATCAACAAATGCAAAAGCAGATACATACATCAACAACACAGAAAACAAAACCCAAATAACCCTGTATAATTCATTAAAATTATTGGTCATTGGTATCAGGTATGAAATGATCCCTGATATTCCCTTTTGTATTTGCTTTCGAAACACCAACAGGAACAGCAGACTTATAAGTACTACTACCTCATATATCAATGCACCTTTCACCAGTTGAAATGGCATTAAAGTCTCCAATCCCGCAATTATTCCCACAAACAAGAATAACCCTGTGAAAATTAAATGCCAGGTAAAAATACGGTTGTAGACAAAATATACGTAAATTAAAAGTCCCACGGCAATGGGGAATGATATTTTCCAACCCATGCTCATTCCATAGAAATCATCCACTACCAGAAAAACCAGTAGGGGTAACAAATGTAGCACGGGGTTGAAAAAGGATTCTTTTATCTGTTTTCTCAGTGTTTGCATATTCTTAAAGCTATATCATCGAATTAGTAACAAAATAAGAGGATTATAGTTTAATCTTAGGCTGAAAAAATGGTTTAATAGTTAAAAAGACATCATTCTACTGACATATTTGCCAATAATGTCAAATTCAAGATTTACGACCGTGCCAACTTCAATCTGGTGAAAATTGGTATGTTCATGGGTATAAGGTATAATAGCAACCTGAAAAGTATTGTCAGTCGGATAACAAACGGTCAGGCTAACACCATTCACAGTTACAGAACCTTTATCCACGGTCATATACCCCCTTTTAGCCATTTCTTTATTAAAAGGATATTCAAAGGTATAGTACCAGCTTCCCTCAGCTTCCTTTACTTCCGTACAAACAGCAGTCTGATCGACATGGCCCTGTACAATATGGCCATCCAGCCTTCCATTCATGACCATGCTACGTTCCAGGTTCACCTTATTGCCCGGGTGTAATTCTCCGAGGTTTGTGCATTGAAGTGTTTCCTGAATAGCTGTGACGGTATAAGTATCCTTGGTTTTGGATACAACGGTCAGACAGACTCCGTTATGTGCCACACTCTGGTCTATGGTCAGTTCATCGGCAAACGAGCAGGACATGGTAATGTGGAGATTTTCTTTTTCTTTTCTTAGTGCAACTACCTGGGCTGCTTCTTCTATAATTCCTGAAAACATAATATTATTTACTATTTGATTATTTACTATTTACTATTTACTATTTACTATTTATGATACCATCGCATGATATAAATAGGCAATGAAATTAAGAAAACATATGCATGATTGTTTTCTTAATCTGTGTAATCCGTATTTAAATCTGCGTAATCTGTATTTTATTTGTATTTTAGGATCTGGAGATGCTCTTCACTCCTTTTACAACCCGTATTTTTTTCACAATTCCTTCCAGCTCATGGGTATCCGTGACCATAATGGTCAGGTTACCGGTAAAGAGCCCTGCATTCGAATCAATGGATATGGAGCGCAAAGATATATTTTTCTCTTTGGAAATCAAAGAGGTAATGTTTGTTACGATTCCTATGTCGTCAAGCCCCACAATTCGAAGTGTAATTGGGTATTGCGACCCAACTGATTTGCCTGACCAACGTGCTTTCACAATGCGATACCCAAAGCGGGCTATCATCTGTGGAGCATTCGGACAATCGGTCTTATGAATCTTGATCCCTCCAATCACCGAAACAAAGCCAAAGACATCATCCCCGTAGATCGGATTACAGCATTTAGCCAGCCTGAAATCCACTCCTTTCAGGTCCTCCCCGATAACCAGCACATCATCTTTCCCTGTTGGTTCTGGTGAAAGTATTTCTTTCGAGAATGAATCAGCTTTTCGTAAATCAGAGAAATCAGTGATAGTCGGTTTATCCAGATCCAGGTAAGCATCACGCACAACGTGCATATCGAGTTTCTCGTGGGCAATCTCCTGATAAAAGTCACTGACTGTCTTAAACCCTTTCTTCTTTGCCAAACGGGATATCTTACCATCATCCAACTCGATTTTCCAGTTCTTAAAACGGCGGATAATAGTTTCCCGTCCCATTTCGGCATCCTTGAATTCAACCTCCTTCAAAGCCTGACGGATCTTTGTCTTGGCTTTCGAAGTGGTGACAATATGCAGCCATGCCGGATTGGGTTTCTGGGTAGGGGAAGTCAATACCTCAACCTGATCGCCGTTATTCAACACATATTTGATGGTCATATTTTTACCATTCACCTTGGCACCTACACATTTGCTGCCCAATGCCGAATGAATGGAGAACGCAAAATCAAGTGCTGTAGCCCCTTTGGGTAATTTATGCAAGTCGCCGTTGGGAGTAAAGACAAAAACCTCTTTATCGTACAGGTTCAACTTGAATTCGTCCATGAAGTCCACGGCATTCAATTCAGGGTTTTCAAGGATCTCGCGGATACTCTTCAACCATTCATCCATGCCCGATTCACTCTTGATCCCTTTGTATTTCCAGTGGGCAGCCAACCCTTTCTCAGCCACTTCATCCATCCTGACAGTACGTATCTGGACTTCCACCCACCGGCCTTCGGGTCCCAGCACCGTTGTGTGAAGGCTTTCGTATCCGTTTGTTTTAGGGATCGACAACCAGTCCCGCAACCTCTTTGGATTGGGCTGATACATATCGGCAACTATCGAATATGCCTGCCAGCAAGCTGCCTTTTCCCTTTCGAGTGGCACATCAAAGATGATACGGATGGCAAACAGGTCATAGATATTTTCAAAGATGGTATTCTGCTTCTTTATTTTAGTATAGATAGAATGAATGGACTTGGTACGCCCTTTTATTTCAAATTTGAATCCCAGTTCACTCAACTTATCTTTCAACGGAGTAATGAATTCTGAAATAAACTGGTCGCGTGACCGCTTTGTTTCATTCAGCTTCTTGGCTATCTCGCGGTAAATCTCCCGATTGGTATGTTTCAGGGATAAGTCTTCCAATTCCGTCTTCACAGCATACAGGCCCATACGGTGAGCCAGCGGGGCATATAAAAACGACGTTTCACGTGCAATGTTCTGCCGGCTTTCCTCGGGGAACATTTCCAGGGTACGCATAATTTGCAGATGCTCGGCAATAATGATCAGGATTACCCTCACATCTTCGGCAAAGGTGAGGAATAGCTTCCTGAAATTCTCTGTTTCAAGCGATGCGTTACGTTCATACAACTCCCCTACCCGCATCATTCCCTGAATAATGGACGAAACCTGGGTATTGAATTTATTTTCAATTTCACTCACGCTGAGCTGTTTATTTTCAACCAATTCATGAAAAAGCACACTCAACACAGCCGCCTTGCCAAGTCCTATTTCTTCGAGTACGATCTGGACTATCTGCATCTTATCCGATATCGATCTTCCCGGTGCTACCCCTTCAGGAGGAAAGTGGGCGTAATACCGCTGAATGGTAGCTCTTAATTCCTTTCGTTCCTCGTAGGTAAACAAAGCAGGATATAAGTGCAACAGCTTGCTGTATTGTACCCGAAACGATAATTTATTGGTCTCATTCATAATTTAGTCTGTTGGAAAAGAATACACAGGTTAAAAGTCGAAGGTCAAAAGTCTTTGTCTGTTGACCTTTGTCTTTCGTCCTTCGTCAATTCTCTCTGCAAAGATACGACACAATCTTTAATAGTTTCAATTACAAAAAAAGAAAATCACACAAAAGTGAGTCCGGGTAAGCCAGTATTGGATTTTCTTTTCTAAATTTGCAAAATTGTAAAACGATCAGTTCTTTTCATCACTTTCAATCCTTTAAATTCCGGTAAAACCAATATGGAACAACCTATTGACTTAACAATGATCAAACAGTACCTGTTATCCATCAGGCTAAGTGCTGAAGGATTTAGCATCTCGGTATTTGATGAATCAAGTGAGCCCCTGTCCTCTAAAAGAATTACCAAATCTTTATTCTCCCTTTCTTCCGAAGAAATCATAAAACTATTGACTCCGGAAACACTGCTTAATTATCAATCCGTACGACTCATCTGTGAGTCCGATACCTATACTTTTGTTCCGGCACCACTCTTCAAACTGGACGAAGCTGCCGATCTGCTCCATTTACAGTTTAAACCTGTAAAAACAGACCAGATCATACTCAACCGGATTCCGAAATGGGATACTGTGAATGTTTTTTCCATTCCGAAGACATTGCACATTGCCCTGACACAGTTATTCCCGGATGCGATTATCGAACATCACCTGACCTATTTTTTATGTGAATATGTAAAACAACAGAATGAAAACAGTGTTTACATAGAAGTCAGGAATAACATCATGGACGTGGTGGTTGTTTCAAATGGTGCGCTTCAGTTACTAAACAGCTTCAGTTTCAATACGCCCGAAGACTTCACGTATTATATCCTGAATCTTTTCGACAAACTGCAGCTCGATACCGAGAATTGTTCCGTTATTCTATTCAATGCTGAGAAAAAACCTGAACTGCAAAAGATGCTGGAATTGTATCTGGAAGTGATCAAAGGATAGCTTTGAACATCGAGCTTTGAGTATCAAGCGTTGAGCTTAGAGCATTGAGCATCGAGCAAAGAGTAAAAAACTATGCAAACAGACACTTAACTAACAGCTCATTATTCTCAATATCATTACTAAACATCTAATATTCATAGCTTAATAGACTTTCTTGCTAAATTATTCATTCTAATCACTCATTTCTCGAAGCTCAAAGCTTAATGCTCGATGCTCAACGCTCAACGCTCAACACTAAAAATATATGCGAATCATAAGTGGACAATTCAAGGGACGGCGATTACAAGTCCCAACAAATATAACAGCCCGGCCAACAACCGACTTTGCCAAGGAGGGATTATTTAACCTGTTGAATAACCGTATTGACTTCGAAGGAATTGATGTGCTCGATCTGTTTTCAGGGACGGGTAGTATCAGCATCGAATTTGTTTCCCGCGAATGCAAAAGTGTGATCAGCATCGAACAGAATGACCGCCATTGTGCCTTTATCAAGAAAGTCTGCGCCGAATTGAAGATAACCAATTTATCGCTTATTAAGACCGATGTCTTCAGATTTGTGGAGAGCTGTCACGCCCAGTTTGATATGATCTTTGCTGATCCACCCTACGAGCTGGTACAACTGGCCCAGATACCCGATCTGATCTTTGCAAAAAACCTGTTGAAGGAAGATGGCCTGTTCGTATTGGAACATTCCTCCAAGAACCATTTCGAAGAGCACCCCCATTTTGTGGATCACCGCAATTACGGGAATGTAAACTTTAGCTTTTTTCAATAAGATTTATTGGATAGCTTGTAAAAAGAAATAACCGGAATAGATATCATTGGACTAACAATTATTGAGTCCGGTTGTATCCATGCTGGTTATTTGTTTTATTCTTTCAATCTTTATTTTGATTAGTCACAAATATTATATCAAAGAAACCAAAAAATCTTATTACTGGGACTCGCGATTTCCATATCGCGAATTTGAATTGTAGTTTTTATAATAAATGGAAGAACAGAGATTAATATTTATTGTTGATTTACAAACTTTTATTTTCACACCATCAAACTGTTTCTTTACAACTATTACTGTTGATTATTTATTTTATTGTACTTTTCAATGATTTTGCCTGAAACAAACACACCTGAAGCCAAACCAAAGCTATACCAAAAATAATAATTAATAATCACAACTATTAACTTATCATCAATATAGTTTCGAATAAAAACAACTAAACATAGTGCTAAAATGAAAGACCAATAAATGAATTTAAAAGAATTTTTTAGAAGGAACTTTTTCATGTTTTTTTCTTTATAAAAAGTATGATTTCAGTAATAATAACACCAAGTAAACCAATTGATAACATACTATATACCATATTAAATATGATACAATTTAAATCTTTTGGTATGAAAAGGGATATAATTAAGAAAGTCAATAAAATTATCCTAAATACGTTTCTAACAATAATAAGTCTATTCATTGAAATAAAAATTATATTAATTTAAACTACGATACATACTAATTAATATTTATAAAATATTGGTTATATTTATCATCTGTCCTTCCGGATATGCACTCTCAATTAAATGGACCTATCAGAAAGCAATGCTTTTCTTGATATCAGTTCTATTTTTTTCTACAGTTTTCATTTTTCCGAATGATTCATATTCAACTACAATGGTTTCACCTTTTAGTTCTTTTACCACCCCTTTTACAGTACTATTAAGATTAAAGTTGTAGAACGTCACATGGTCACCAATATTCAGTTGATCATTTTTAGTCTTAACCGGAGGGATTGTGTCCTGATTATTTTCAAACGTCTGGCCATTATTTACAGATGCCTGATTTCCTTCCTGATTAATATTTGATGATAGGGGTTCTTCATTCCCTTGCATGATAGGAGGTACAGAGCCATACAGGGTGAGATTTATATCAGCAACAATTTTTTCAATGCACTCTTTTGTCGATAATGAAAGTCCTTCCACCATATTAGTTGAAAAATCGGATCGTAAATTATTCGAATTTGCTGTACGTGAGTTAATAAATGGCTGATTGTGATTGACAACATATTGTTTCTCATAAATCAACTTATTGCCTTTTCTGAATTTTGCAGTAACCTGCAGCTTTGTTTGTGCCGGACTTCCTGACTCACTAACACTCCAACCATACGCAAATACCAGCATGTAAAAAGCAGTGGTCTTTCTGTATTTTGATACTGTATAGCAAGTATCAATAGATAATTCAAGTGTGTAAATTGAATCATTTCTCACATCATTTGTAACATTAAAGCAACCACTTCTTTTGCTTTCATCCGCCAATGAACTTGTAAAGAACGTATCATAGCTTTCCTGAATGGAACTTTGGCCCAATTTTACTTTCATGTTGGTTTCAAAATAATTGAAAACCAGAAAAGGCAGCACCAGGCCATTTAATTTAGAAACGGTTGTAATCGTATCAAGAGGGCTCTTAGTAAGGATTACCTGAACCTGATTAGTTCGACTACAATTTGATTTAGGACAATCGTGAAGATACCCGATGGATGAGTTATACTTACGAAGACTTGATTGCAACATTTTGGATCCGGAGCACGAAACTAAAAGTAAAGCGAAGAGAGCAACAGCGATAGGACGCATAAAGTAAATTTTATTTGATAGTTAATAATTATATCTCAGATATCTCATACGGATGGATACAATTTTTTTAAGAACCATATTATCAGGATGAGTATCAATTAATTTCTGATATTTTTCAAGGTATTTGTTGAAATCGAAAGCACCCATAAGACGCTCATTTTCATATTTCAAATCAATAGTTAAAAGACTCTTAAGCAATGCGTATCTTTTATCGTTTATCTTATCCAGGCTTTTCAGTGCACCGGGATAATCCAGCAAGCTGATTTTTGAAAGTGTTTTTGCCAGGTATAATTCAGAGGAAGCAACCTCTGATCTCTCAAGTTTAGTGATATAATTATCCAATTTCATATAACGATTATTCATCAATAAACTATACGTAGAATCAAGTACCACCGATTTCGTAACAAGTTCATCTTCCAGCGGAATATAGTTCACTTGTGATTTATCCAACTCCATGCTTTTAATCTGCGAATATTTCATCACATAATACTTTGGAGGAGTACAACTATAGAAACAACCCAAAATGAGGACAAAAAGTAGTATCTTATTTTTCATTTATTCTATTAAAAATTAGTCAGTTATTTTTTAAAATTATAAAAATAGAAATCGGTAGGGACAGGCATATAGATTCATATTTTCAACCAAAAACACAGTCTACACAATTACATATCAACTAAATACAGAATATATACATGCAGAAAAAAAAGCAAATAATGTTATTATAGATGAATATATAAACGCATATTTTCTTTTAGGAATTGGATATTTTTCAAGTATCTTTATATACCTATCTTTGTGAAAAATCAAAAAATAATTTAATATACCAAATGGCAAAGCAAATTCAATTGTGAAAGCAAAAAATCCATTTAACATGTTCCCTGGAAAGATATCAAGACTAATAAGTGGGATAGAATAAATTTTAAAGAATTTCAACCAAATAAGTATTATCCAAAAACTTAATGCATTTACCCATGTATTCAATAAATATATTTTGACTTTCCAATCATTATCTTTCGGGTTATATTTTTTAAATCGTAATATTGAGTCTACCCAAATTATATAATAAATATTTGTCATAAATTATTTTTATTTTTTTTTATCACACTGTATTTACTACATCAACTTGAACCATAATAATAATAATAATAATAATATCCCTGCACATTAGGATATTTACTCTTTTTAAATGTACAAAGTCTCATGCCTGTAGTTGGAAATATATCAACCCAAGTGTATGTATTATATGGATTTGAAATCCGCTCAATTATTCAGTTCATACCTTAGCTATTTCCAGCTTCCCAATCCTCAGCCAAACTATACCGGCACTCATCTTCGTTGTCTTCAAACTCAACTTTCACAAGAACATACATCTTTTCTGGTAGTTTATCCTTGACAACCATTTACAGGATTTTTTACATTGCAAATATATGAACAATTAATTTAATAATTTTACATTATATTGTTTAATATCCGAAATACAGAAAGGCACATTAAAATTCCAGCCAATCAACAACAGCAAAATAAAATTTAATCAACAACAATAGCCCTGACAGCACACTAATATATTGATCCAAATACATCAGGTAGAGTAAAAGTGAAGCATTAAGTATCAAAGTTTATAAGAATATCAGAATTTGACACCTCTATTTTTAAGATATTTAGTATATTTGCAAATTATTTTGAATATAAATTACAATATTAAAGAAACTATCTATTTATGAAATTAAAACTTTTGACTCTTTGCTTGTTTTGTTCCTTATTTTCATTTGGTCAAATGCAGGATTTGGCAAAACTTGCGGATGGAAATCAGATATTTAACACGGTATTATTCGACTCCTCCGAGAATCTGTACGGGTATTTTTACATTTATCAGATCGATACTAAAAACAAGAAAACTGTACAATATGAATATGTGGTACTGGATAAGAACCTGAATAAAGTAAATAACGGGACGTTTGAAGGACCTGCTAAAACAATCTTTATAGAGCCTAAATTTAATGATTGCACCTTGATGGGGGATAACCTGATTCTTGACAAATTATATCTGAATAATGCTCAAGGTCCTGCACAAACTTATCTCAATACAGTTCAAATTATTTCGTTGAAAAACAATACTGTATCAGCTGAAAAACAATTTATAAACAAAGAATTTGTGGATGCCGATACCTATCATTTAAAATCACTGAAACTGGCTTTTGCACAAAAAATATATTCAATTTCGGCCTATTCGAACACCTTTAATTCAGGTTTCTTTGTGACTGACATTCTAAACTTTAAAGAAATATCTTTTTTTGATAGTAATTTCAAGAAACAATGGACGTACACGATTAATGGTAAAGACTCCCTGAATGTTGAACATTCAAACTTTGCACTTAAATTATTAAAAGATAATGCAATTTATGCAACGGAACAAAGTTATGATAAAATCAGAAAAGCGATCACTTATAAAATACTGGCCATTGACTTCACAACCGGCATCAAGAAATACGATTACGAAATAAATTCAAGCAAAGACAAGCTATATCACACCTACGAATCATTTAAAGTAATTGACAATAAACTGGTTCTGGTGGGACATTACAACACCAACATTGGCTATTTTGATTTTAGGTCTTACTACAAAGGTTTATATAAAATCATGCTGGATGAAAATGGAAAAGAGATTGAAAAGAGTTATCATCCCTGGTCTGATTTTAACTCAAAAATTAAATTATCACATAAAGGAAGGGTTAAAAACAATTACTATTTAATAAATAAAAATTCTTTTGTATTTCAGGATGGTACCGTTTCAATCCTGAATGAAATGTATAAACCACAAAAAAACCCGTTATGGTTTGTGCCTATCATCGGATGGTTTACAAGCAGTCCTGAGAGAACAAAAAACTTTTTAGTATTTAACTTTGACAACAAGTTTAATCTGAACAAAGTGGATACCATCCGCAAAGATGTAACCTATGATAATGAAACGGATTATTTATTTTCTCAGACATTGAAAAAAAATAATGGCGTGGTGTTTTTTCATACAAACAATATGAAAGATGCAAAGACTCACAAGAAAAACTATATGTTGGGAATAAATTCGATTATCGACGGTAAATTGAATCAGGAATTAATACCCCTGTATCAGAAGAAGAAATACGTAATAACCCCCATGCCTGCAAAAGAAGGATATATCATGCTCAGGGAATACAATGAGAAAGACAAGTACAATCAAATCAGGTTGGAGAAACTGAATTATTAGACCAGAAGGTTACATAAAAAAGGCTCTTTTAAGAGCCTTTTTTGCTATAATAATCTGCTATCTTCTTCAATTCCATCATATTCAGGTTCCACATGAAATTCAGGAATTGCTGATAACTCTTTGATTGATCTTTAGGCTCTACCCGATCCAGATACCGGTTCAGCGTATATGATTTCCGGGCATCGTATATCTTTTGGAAGAAATGCCCAAGCCATTGTTTATGATAATTATCGGTACTGTCACGTTGGATATTCAGCAAACAGAGATAGACCCCTCCCCCATAATCTTCATTGAAATCCAGACTCGGCACCAACTCGTTTTTAGCAATTCGTTGCAATTCAATAAATGCAGTTCCGGGCTTTGTAATTTCTCCTGAGTCTGACAGTTCCGGAAATAAATGCTTCAGGCGTGCTATCCTTTCTTCGTTCTCAGGATGCGACTTCATCGAGTCAGAATTTAATTTAGGTTTATACTTCGAATAATCATACCCGGTGAAATCCTCGCATTTCATCCATTCTTCCTTAAATTTCAGGTCCGGCAGGGTAAATATTTTATGATAAATAGGTAAATCCAATCCTTCCGGTTTAATGGAATCATATTCAGCCATTAAAATGAATGAATTCAGGTAATCCGCTTTATGGAATTTTGAATTCCGGAACAGGGTATACCCCAACGAATCTGCTTCCTGTTCTTTTTTGCGGTTTATAGTACCTTCCGAATACATGATAGCTTTAAATCGTTCCAATGCCTTTGCACCTCGGCTGTACCGGTCACTTTTAATCTTTCCTAATTGTTTTTTGGAATCTACCTTGTCTATTTTGAAGTGGCGTTGCAAGGACAGGATTTGATGTTTTAAAATAAAATGGCCTATTTCGTGTGAAATAATCGTGGCAAATTCATCTTCATTGTCCAGGTAATAGAAGGTGCCTAAGTTAATTACAAAGGTATTATCGCCCATGCTGGACGCATTCAACGATAAATTCTTGGAAATAAAAAACCGTAGATCTGCAGGAATCATAGGATTATCTTCCCTCAATCGGGCAACTATCGAGTCTACAAAATGATCAAACCTTATGTCAAACAGATAGTCGCCATGAAGAATTTCCTCGTTAAATTCCTTTTGACTTTTTTCATATTCAGTCTTTATATACGATTTATCACTCCCTTTATAGTCAGCTTTTAATTTGGTAATAAATAGTTTTGATTCTTCCAGGTATTTCTTACTTTTGTCTTTTCTGAATTGAAAGTTTGCAGTATCAATCGGTATATATAGTTGCGAAAACAGGGTGGTCATTAACAAAGTGGAAAAGCATACCAGTAACAATCGTTTCATAAAATCAAAATTTGATAGTTGCAAAAATATAATAAATAATTTCTTTAAACTGTGGTGTATTTGTAAAAAAAGAACCCAAAAAGTAGTCCCATCCAGCCGAAAATACATACCTAATTAAATGTACAAAGGATTAAGTCTCTCGTTGGGATATTTTATACCAACTGTATGTAGTATTAAGATTTGCAATCCGATTTATAGTTCAGTTAAAACAATTGCGAACTAATACTAATCTGTTATTTCATCCAATCCACTACAGTGACTGTTACAAAATACACTTCACCTTTTATGCGATTTTTGATATCCATTATTATGTGAATTTTAACCTTGCTAACTATAGTCAATGTTTTTTATTATTTGTATTTATCGGATTGCAAATCCTAATAACACAAAAGCTTGGATAAAATATCCCAGCCTCAGGCAATCCCATTTTTTTATTTAATAAAGGACAAATCCGGAAAGACGGGGATATTAAAGCGTTAAATGTGTTAAATAATCAAGTGTGAATCTTCCGACCACTCCTGATTTCAAATCCGAACAATAAACACCAGCTTTTACTCTTTAATAGAAGGACATTTCCGGATTGACAAGGGAAACAAATTGTGATTTAATTATTTACTCTTGTCTTAGCATCATACCCAGTATTAATTAAATAACATATTGAAAAGATCAGCTAAAACAAAAAATATCAACCAAAACAGCATAGGAGCAAAAATTACAATAAGAATTGAATACACGACTTTTAAATAATTTGTTGTCTTCGAATGCTTCCAAAATGCATAAAGTCCTAGTGGTAAAACGAAGATGCATAAAATAATTATTAACCATTTTTTATTATACCATTCTTGTTTGTTTGTCGTCTTCTTGTTTTCTTCATTGGTATTATTTACCTCATTTAAAAGTTTACCACAATGCTCACATTTAATTGCATCTGATTTAATTTCTACTTCGCAAAAAGGACATTTTTTTCTTTCCATTTTTTTTCTTTTTTATTTTTCTACTATGCCGCCTAACAATAAATATCGTCGCCAAGGGGATATTATATAAACTTTAGCTTTGGACCCTTTCTGCAAAACGATTGCATTTTGTGGCAATAAATATTAAGCCAATACAATATCCAATAAACCTTTTTCTCCGGCATTATCGATTTTGTATTTTATTTTATTCCATTTTTTTATTATTTTCCCGTCCCTCCGGATATACAATCTTAATTAAATATACAAATGATTATTCCTATCTTTGGAATTTTCAATCCCAACTGAATGTATTATAATGATTTGCAATCCGAAAAACTCTTTATTTCAAACCGAAGTAACATCCAAGAGTACTTTTCCACCAGCCCAATCGATAGCCGAACTATATCGGTAATAAACTTCGTGGTTTCAAACTCAGCTTTCACAGGAATATATGAACAGTCAGGTATATAATCCTTGACATCCAATTACAGGATTTCACAATGCAAATATATAAACAATTATTTTAATAATTTTATGTATTGTTTTTATTATTCCGAATACTGAATGCATGAATAATATTTTTGAGGCAACCAGCACCAAAACTGTAGAATATAATCAAGGAATTAACGGGTTGTGATATATGAATTAAAAACCGGATTGTCTGCATATCCATTAAAACTCAAGGTTAGCATCCACGCTTCAGAATGAATGCATAGTTCGACTTAAACATCAAAGAGTAAGGGTAAATTTTAAAATACAGGAGGTACTTTTGAGCGTTTACTTTCAAATCAACTTATGAATACTCTTTAGTAGACTTTGTAAGACAAAAAGTTAGGTGTTGTAACAGTAAACTTAAAACTCTTCAAATGCTGAACACGAAACGTTATCTCAAGGATTTTGAAAATATTAATGACATAATAAAGAGATATTACAGTGATATTACAGTCCTATCATCATACTGTAACCACACTGTAATATCACTGTAATACTACTGTAATATCACTGTAATACCAGCGACATCCTAGCGAATAGATGGTGATATTTTGTAAAAAAAACTGATAAAATAATAGATATAAAATCACCTGGAGAATTGAAAGGAATGATCTTTATATTCAGTTCAGGCTCTTATTAACCTAATGAACAATTCTTATTATTTAGCAGGCAAATATACAAATTATTTAGAAATGTATTTTCGAAAAGGAAAGAGAATCAACACATACTCTTATTCGTTTGAAAGAAAGTAGATGCAAAAATACAAAAATAAAATAACGTGAGTTCAGAATAATCGATTTTTCTGAATTCACGTTATTATATAAAATCTGATTGTTCCCTGGCAAAATCAAGAACAGATCAATCAAGCAGCACTACCCGGTTATTGCCTTTTTAATACAAAAGCAGTACGGGCAGGGATGTAGAGCTTCAGCCATTCTTTGCCTGTCGGGTCTTTGGGAGCCAGGTGTGTATAATGGATGATGCTTTCGTCGATGAGGTTGAAACCTCCAAAGAGGCTTTCATCGGTATTCAGGACGACTTTATAGGAACCTTTTTCGGTAAGGATACCATAATCGGTAAACGACTGGGTGCCATTGAAGTTGAATACAAAGATCAGGTCGCCACGTTGATAAGCCAGCACCTGGTCGTCTTCCTTGCTCCAGAGTTGCTGGACCGGCAAGACATTAAACCTTGGAACTGAATTAATCAATCCGATCATGGAACGGTCGAATTCACCCAGGGCATTGTACAGGTATTTTTCATTATCAACCAGATCCCACTGACGGCGGGCATATTTGTTGGACCAGCCATTGCCTTCCCTTGGAAAATCGATCCATTCGGGATGACCGAATTCATTGCCCATAAAGTTCAGGTAGCCACCATTGATGGTAGTGGCTGTAATGAGCCGGATCATTTTATGAAGGGCTACTCCCCGATCCACTACCAACGTGCTGTCACCGCGACGCATATGCCAGTACATTTCGGCATCAATAAGTCGGAAGATAATAGTCTTATCACCTACCAGAGCCTGGTCATGGCTTTCGGCATAACTGATGGTTTTTTCATCAGCCCGACGGTTGGTCAATTCCCAGAAAATAGTACCTACATTCCAGTCTTCGTCCTTCACTTCCTTGATAAGCTTAATCCAGAAATCCGGAATCCCCATAGCCATGCGATAATCGAATCCAATACCACCGTCTTCCACTTTCGTAGCCAGGCCGGGCATTCCACTTACCTCTTCGGCAACTGTGATCGCATTTGGATTCACCTCATGAATCAGTTTATTGGCCAGGGTGAGATAGCAAATGGCATCCCCATCCTGGTTCATATTGTAGTAAGACTCATAGCCTGTAAAATCTTCACCCAGACCATGGCTTCGGTAAAGCATAGAAGTCACACCATCGAAGCGATAGCCATCGAACTGGTATTCCTCGAGCCAGAACTTGCAATTGGAAAGTAAAAAATGCATGACAGATGGCTTGGCATAATCAAAACAAAGTGAGTCCCAGGCAGGGTGTTCACGACGTGATCCACCGTGGAAATACTGGTAGGGTGTTCCATCGAACCGGCCTAATCCTTCAATTTCATTGCGTACAGCATGCGAATGAATAATATCCATAATAACCGAGATACCCATACCGTGGGCATCATCAATCAAATGCTTTAATTCTTCCGGGGTACCGAAGCGCGAAGAGGCTGCAAAAAAGCTGGAGACATGGTATCCGAAAGAACCATAATAGGGGTGTTCCTGGATGGCCATAATCTGGATGCAATTATATCCATCTTTCAGTATTCGAGGCAATACCGTGGTGCGGAATTCCTCATAGGTAGATACCTTTTCCTCGGCACTCGACATACCAATGTGGCATTCGTAAATAAGCAGAGGCTGTGTTTTGGGCTTAAATCCCTTGTTTTTGAATACATAAGGCTGAAAAGGACTCCAGACCTGGGCGCTGTATATTTTGGTGGTTTCATCCTGCACCACCCTGCGGGCCCATGCCGGAATGCGTTCCCCACTACCACCGTCCCATTCCACCAACAATTTATAAAGCTGGGTATGTGCCATGGCATAATCGGGCAGGCGAACTTCCCAGATACCATTCTGGAGCTTCTTCATCTGGTAATCCGGGTGACGTTGCCAATTATTGAAATCGCCAATTAGAAAGATGGCAGTAGCATTAGGTGCCCATTCACGAAAGACCCATCCATCCGATAAGCGATGCAATCCAAAATAGAGATATCCTGACGCAAAACTAGACAAAGTTTGACCCTCGACCACTAATTTCTTTTCTACACTTTCGAAATACTCATATCGTCCGTTTATGGCTCCTGCATAAGGGGCCAGCCAGGGATCGGATTTAATTATAGCCAGATCTTTCATACGTTCTTATTAACAATAAAATCAGTTGAAGGGATGTCGTTTAAATCTAAATCAAAAAATGAATTGCAAAATCCCGGATATAGCAATCTATATCACCTGCCTGACATTCATTTTAATTTTTCAATACTGTGTAATGCGTAGCTTAAGGAAAGTGATTCTCTAATAGTGCTATGATTGTATTTTGGAACAAATATCCAATAATCAAATGCAAAGATACGCACAATCTGGTTAAAATTGAACGTATCTTTAATATTATTTACTTTTGAAGACTAGACTAACACTTTGACAATAATCTTTTTATGCACGCCTTCGAAAATCTGTGGTTGATGACCATCTTCAGGAAAGAATATAACAAATTCAGATGGTTGCACTTTAATGAAATTTGATGCTTTATCGGCAAAAAAAGTAATATCTTTTTCAGGATTGTAAGCATCGGTTATTTCCTTTAACGAGTTACCTGCCACCCAACCCATTGTTTCGGTAGTAGTGATGGGAACCTGAATATCGATATAAAGATTATGTGTTTCAAGTTTTGCAGTTTCGGGAGTTTTACCGGTTGCATCCACTACATTGACAAATAAATTCTTACCGTCTAGTTCCACCTTTCCGAGCGGGTAAGTGGTTAAATCGTTATTACGTAAAAAATCGAAAGCCTGTTTGAAGCGAGGGTGGATTGATTCGTACAATCCGGAGTTAATTAAAGAATCTAAAATCATATGTTTTTTGTTAAGAGTTTGAAAAGTTTGAAAAGTTTGATGTTTGAAAGGTTTGAAAAGTTCCGTGTTCCGTGTTCCGTGTTCCGTGTTCAGCGTTTGAAAGGTTTGAAGTTCCGGGGAATTCGCTGATTTAATAAGACTCAATACTTGATGCTCAATGCTTAATGCTCGACACCTACTACCTACTACCTACTACCTACTACCTACTACCTACTACCTACTACCTACTACTTCATCCACCGTATAATTCAAAAACCGGTTAAATGGATAGGCACATTTGGCAATTGCGGTAACCCGGGAGACAAAATCAGGTGCATGCAACACTGTATCATCCAGGGAATATTCCACCAGATAATGTTTTAATTTAAGTAATTCTGCATCCGGGAAGTCTTTTGGGAAACCACGGGGAACTGTTTTAAGCTTATCCTCCTCGAAGAAGGCACCGTAGTATTGTGAAAATTCAGTGCTTGTCCTGATTTCATTTAATTCGTCGATATTATCGTATACGCTTTGACGGAGGGCCTTTAATACCACCGGATCGGGGCACCACACCCCTGAGCCGATAAAGCAGCCTGTGGGGTCAAGATGCAAATAATAACCCGCACGCTTGCTTTTGCGACCGCCATCGGAAGCAATATAGACTCCAAAATGAGTCTTGTAAGGCGTTTTGTCATTCGAAAAGCGGGTATCGCGATAGATACGGAAAACGCAATCCTTGACCTCTACATGTTTGATTTCCTCATCAAAAGCAGAAATCCCGGTGATCAGTTCCTTACACATTTGTTCAAATTGTAAACGAACCTGATCGTAACGTGCCTTATTTTCGGCAAACCATTCGCGATTGTTGTTAGCCTTCAAATCAGTTAAAAACTGGAGTAAATTATCAATATCCATACAGTTTAATTTTTCGTTTGACAAATATAAGGCAAAATTCAGACAAAAAAGGGGTTACTATCCTTTTTTTTGAATCAGGAACCGATTTTGTAGAAAAATGATTACTTTTGTAGTCTAAATCAAATTGGACAAAGGCCTGCAAATGAATATATATACATTTGAACAACAGGAACTTTAGTATTCCAAAGATAAAGCAAAAACAGAAAATGAAAAATCGGATTAATCAACTGCTGGACGAAATAAGCAAACTTGCCGCTTCAAACCAGGATGAACTGGAAGCACTACGTATAAAATTCCTGAGTAAGAAAGGGGAAATCTCTACCCTGTTCAACGACTTCAGGGATGTAGCCAATGAAGAAAAGCGGGAAGTGGGCCAATTGTTGAATGAACTAAAAAATGCTGCCCAGGATAAGTTTACTGAATTGAAGGATAATTTCAGCAATACCGGCAAAACAGAACAAAAGACCGACCTGACCAGGAGTGCCGATCCCATTAAGCTGGGAACCCGTCACCCATTATCCCTGGTAAAGCATGAAATCATTGATATTTTTGCCCGCATTGGATTTACCATTGCCGAGGGTCCTGAAATTGAAGATGACTGGCATGTATTTGGTGCGTTGAACTTTCCACCCGAACATCCGGCCCGTGATATGCAGGATACCTTCTTCATTGAACAAAACCCTGATGTATTGCTCCGCACCCATACTTCTTCGGTTCAATCACGCGTAATGGCTAACCAAAAGCCACCTATCCGCATGATCTTCCCGGGACGTGTTTACAGGAATGAGGCTATTTCCTATCGTGCACATTGCTTCTTCCATCAGGTTGAAGGGCTCTATATTGATAAAGATGTATCGTTTGCCGACCTGAAACAGGCACTGATGTATTTTGCAAAAGAAATGTTCGGACCGGATACACAAATTCGTTTACGCCCATCTTATTTCCCATTTACCGAACCAAGTGCTGAAATGGATATATCCTGTAACCTGTGTGGTGGAAAAGGATGTAATTTTTGTAAACATACCGGTTGGGTAGAAATACTTGGTTGCGGTATGGTTGATCCGAATGTACTTGAAAATTGCGGGATAGATTCCAAAGTTTATTCAGGCTATGCATTTGGTATGGGCGTGGAACGCATCACCAACCTGAAGTACCAGGTGAAAGACTTACGCATGTTTTCGGAAAATGATGTCCGATTCCTGCAACAGTTTGAATCGGCTTACTAATCATATTTAGGAATCTGACTTCAGATAAATGATCAAATAGAAAGAGCTTGCTGCAATTTGTAGCAAGCTCTTTCTATTTGAATTTATTCTTCGGGTGAGAAAATAAAAATAATATTTTTATATTTAAAAACCTTATTTTTTTTTCAACCTTAGTAGTCAAGTTAACCCCAAATATTAAACCTTATTCTTTGAATGGAATATTAGCTGCAGTCAATCAGTCAAAGAATAAGGTTAGGTTTCGGGGAAGCAATCGGACTGCTAAGGTTGAAAAAGAAAGATAAGGTTTTAAATGTAAGAAATGAAAAATAGTAATTTAACAGGGTCAGAATCTATGTTTTCAGCTTTTCCATGTTATCTTTATTGATGTTCTAACTTTTATCGATGGGGCACAGAAAGAATAACCTATTATAGCATAATGTCAAAATAATCATCAAAAACCTTAGGAACAACCGGATATTCTACTCTTTTTAGGCTCTGTTTACATAATAAAATTGTACTTTTGTACTATCAAACTATAAAACATTAAAGCATGAGACTTATTATCCAACCTGACTATTCGAATGTATCGAAATGGGCAGCAAATTATGTCGCTACTGCTATTAACCAGGCAGCATCAAAAAGTAATAAACCTTTCGTATTGGGCCTACCTACAGGTTCTTCCCCCCTGGGCATTTACCACAACCTGATTGAATTATGCAAAAACGGGAAAGTATCTTTTAAGAATGTCATCACATTCAACATGGATGAATATGTTGGATTAACCCGGGATCACGAACAAAGTTATTATACTTTTATGTGGAATAACTTTTTCAGCCAGATTGACATTTTACCTGAAAATGTAAATATCCTGAACGGTACCGCTGAGGACCTGGAAGAAGAATGTGAAGCGTATGAGATTAAAATGAAAACTGTGGGTGGTGTTGATTTATTCCTTGGAGGAATCGGTGCAGATGGTCACCTGGCATTTAATGAACCTGCCTCTTCCCTTGCTTCCCGTACACGTCAAAAGACACTCACTACCGATACACTGATAGCAAACTCCCGCTTTTTTGATAATGACGTCAACAAAGTGCCTAAAACGTCTCTCACAGTAGGTGTGGGGACTATTATGGATGCAAAGGAAATCCTGATCATAACCAGCGGCCACAACAAAGCCCGTGCCTTACGCCATGCCGTTGAGGAACCCATTAACCAGATGTGGACTATCAGTGCCCTTCAGCTGCACCCAAAAGGAATTATCGTATGTGATTATGATGCCTGTGCTGAATTGAGGGTTGGAACCTATAAATACTTCCTGGATATAGAAAAAGATTCGTTGAATGCGGATTCAATGATGTAATCAATCTCCAAATAAAAAACAAAAAAACCATGATACAATCGTATCATGGTTTTTTTGTTTAAACCTCAAACTCTGAACGCAGAACGCGGAACACGGAACTTTTCAAATGGAGTATTCGACATCCCGATTTATCGGGACTTCAAACCTTTCTTTCTCTTCAATCCCTTATTTTTCTTTTGTATTTGTTCGCTTAGTAGAAACTCCAGCTCCTCACAATCAGCCCTTATTCCCTTATTCCCTTATTACATTACTACTACACTGTGATATAATAAGGGAATAAGGGTATGGATTAGGGGGTTACGGTTTTCTACTAAGGGTGCCAAAACAAAAATAAGGTTTTTTAAATTCCCTGAGTTTGTTTAGTTA
>JAQTUE010000025.1 GCA_028710415.1 Paludibacter sp.
AACTGATTACATCTATCACCCAACACCCGGTTGTAAATAGTTGATTGAACGGAAACGTCTATCCTCCTAAGAAAAAGAGGAGCTGTTACAACAATTCCCGCGTGTTGCGTGTTTATCAAACTGAGAAAGAGAATTAAAATGAATATATACCGGGTGAACTTATCCAGCAGTTCACCGATAACCATACAATAATGAATGAATTTTTAGAAACCGAAGAAAACATCGTACGAATGCTTAAAACAGTATTCGATCCTGAGATACCAGTAAATATATATGATTTAGGCCTGATCTATAAAATCGATTTGGCTGATGATGGTCATCTTACTATCGATATGACCCTCACTGCACCCAGCTGTCCTGCCGTTGATTTCATTGTCGAAGATGTGCGCATGAAGACCGAGGGCCTGATGGGCATCACCAGCGTGGACGTGAATATCGTCTACGAACCAGCCTGGGACAAAAGCATGATGAGTGAAGAAGCACAGCTTGAGTTGGGTTTTTTGTAAATTAAGTTGATTAAGTTGATTAAGTTAATTAAGTTGATTGAGTTGACTAAGTTGATTAAGATAAATTAGTTAATGGATTGATTCAACGTATTTCGCTAATCACAGAACGCGGAACGCGGAACTCTTCAAACCTTTTAAACATCAAACCTTTCAAACTTCAAACCCCAAACCCCAAACCTTTCAAACGAATCTCATTTCATGGTCTATTTTATTTCCGATGCCCATTTGGGTTCCCGCATTATTAAAAACCCTCGTGAGCACGAGAAGAAAGTGGTTGATTGGCTTGATAGTATTAAGCATGATGCCACTGCGATTTACCTGTTGGGGGATATGTTTGATTTCTGGTTCGAATACAAGACCGTGGTGCCAAAAGGCTATGTACGCTTTTTGGGCAAGCTGGCTGAACTGACTGATGCCGGCATTGAAATCCATTTCTTTATCGGGAACCACGATATTTGGACGTTTGGCTATCTTCAGGACGAAATTGGACTTATCATCCATAAGGAACCATTTACCGTGCAGTTAGGCAGCAAACGCTTCTTCATGGCTCATGGTGACGGGCTGCATGCTGAAGAACGTGGTTTTGAGTTGATCCGCAAAGTGTTCCACAGCAATACCGCCCAGAAACTGTTTCGCTTAGTACCTGCCCAGTTAGGCCAGGAGTTCGGATATAGCTGGTCGAAACGCAACCGTGAGAAAATCATGCACGACGATAATAAATTTAAGGGTGAAGATAACGAAAGCCTGGTAGTGTATGCCAAGAAGTACTTCGAAACCCATGATGTTGATTTCATGGTCTTCGGTCACCGGCATATAGCCCTCGACCTGCAATTGAAAAACAACAAACGGGTAGTGATCTTAGGTGATTTTGTAGGTATCTTCTCGTATGGTAAGTTTGATGGGGAGAATTTCCAGTTAGAATATTTGGATTAACACAGATAATATTAATACAGATAAACACAGATAAGATAAATACAGATTTACACAGATAAGATAAATACAGATTTACACAGATAATAAATACAGATTAACACAGATTAGATAAATACGGATTTACGCAGATAATATAATTGTCCACTGATTACACTGATTTACACTGATTAATACAGAAAATATAATAACAAATGAGCCTTATAGCATCCATGTTCTGGTTGGTTATAAGGCTCTTCAATATCAAATTGGTTCTATTTATTGGGAGATGTTTTTTATAAGGATAAAAATGAAGATCGTAAATATATTTAAAAGCCTTATTTTACAAGCATTAAACATTACTGAAAAACCTAATCCCACAACAATCAAAACCTTATTTTGTTATATTTGTTAGAATTAAAAATTATACTAAACAGGCAAATTACATTTGTGTTTTGTAATACCCTTCACAAAATATAACCATTGCAATGATACGTGTAACTGAAATAATTGAAAAAACTCCCTATTATTTACTTTGTAAATTTAATGATGGGACTATAAAGAAGTTAGATATTTTACCCATTATAAAAAATCATACCCATATAAAAGGTGTAGAGACTTTGATGAATGAAACTGTATTCAGGAATGTACGAATAGGTGAATTTGGAGAAATTGTGTGGGATAGAATTGTAAAAACAACCGATAATGGTGTAGAGACCTATTGGGATTATGATATTTCACCTGAATATGCCTACCAAAACGGACTAAGTAACTCCTGATTCACAATTCGTAATTTATAAAACAATAGAATAGCCTTATAACATTCCTGAACAGGTTGGTTATAAGGCTATTTTTTTTAAAGCTTTATAAAATTATACTATATTGTATTAATCTGTGTTAATCAGTGTAATCAGTGGACAAATATATTATCTGTGTTAATCTGTATTTCTTATCTGTGTTAATCAGCTTCCCTTGGCTTTATACGCCAACGCAAACATCTTCATTTGTTTCACCATAGCCAATAACCCATTCGAGCGGGTAGGGGACAGGTGTTCCCGCAATCCGATCTTATCAATAAAATAAAGCTCGGTGTTGATAATTTCATCCGGTGTATGGCCTGACATGACCTGTATCAGCAACGAAACCAGCCCTTTTACCAGTACGGCATCACTCTCGCCCTTGTAGGTGATAATCCCGTCTTTCATCTCCGCATCCAACCACACACGGCTTTGGCAACCTTCAATGATGTTTTGTGGGTTCTTTTGCTTTTCCTCCAGCGGCTCCAGCGAGTTCCCCAAATCAATAAGCAACGAGTATTTATCCATCCAATCGTCAAACTGGCTGAAATCTTCTATAATATTGTCCTGTAACTGGTTAATTGTCATGTTTGAAAGTTTGAAAAGTTTGATGTTTGAAGTTTGATGTTTGAAAGGTTTGATGTTTGAAAGGTTTGAAGTTTTGCCTATTATCAATTATCGCCTTTTTGTTTTTTGTAACTTTTCCAAAGTTCCGAACTTTGGAAAAGTTTATTGTTTATCTCTTTAAATCATATCACGAAATTCATATAGCTAAGCTTTAATCTGCTTGTAATCAGGACTGCCTACTACCTACTACCCACTACCTACTCATTCCTCATTTCTCGTTTCTCATTTCTAGCTGAGCATTCCCACCACCCTTTTCAATGCCTCAATAAACACATCGATTTCTTCGGTGGTATTGTAAAACGCAAACGACGCCCTGACTGTTCCCGGGATGCCGAATGAATCGATCAGCGGTTGTGCGCAATGGTGACCAGTTCGGACGGCGATTCCCAGTTTGTCCAGCAACATGCCGATATCGTACGGGTGAATGGTACCCACCAGGAACGAAATGACCGAACTTTTCTCAGCTGCGGTACCAAAGATACGCATGCCTTCAATTTCCATCAGTTTTGCAGTAGCATAGGTCAGCAAATCGTGTTCGTGGGAGGCAATGTTTTCCAGTCCGATATTTTCCACATACCGGATAGCTTCTGCCAATGCCGTGGAGCCAATGTAGTCGGGTGTGCCGGCTTCAAATTTGAACGGGATCACGTTATAGGTCGTCTTTGCAAACGTTACGGTGGAGATCATTTCGCCGCCTCCCTGGTAGGGTGGGATCGCGTTCAGCCATTTTTCCTTTCCGTAAAGGACCCCGATGCCCGTCGGTCCGTAAATTTTGTGTGCCGAGAATACATAAAAGTCAGCGTCCAGATCCAGCAGATTCACCGGGATATGCGGAACTGCCTGCGCCCCATCCACTAATACGGGAATATGTTTTGCGTGTGCCAGGCTGATAATTTCCTTCACAGGATTGATAGTCCCCAGCACATTCGAAACGTGCGCTATCGAAACCAACCGCGTCTTTTCATTCAGCAAACCTTTGAAAGCCTCCATGTCCAGTTCACCCTTTTCGTTGATCGGCACCACCTGCAGTTTCATGCCTTTGCGTTCGCACAGCATCTGCCAGGGCACGATGTTTGAGTGATGTTCCATCATGCTGATGATAATTTCATCCCCCGGCTTGCAGAATGCATCGCCAAACGAAGTAGCTACCAGGTTGATGGCTTCGGTCGTGCCACGCGTAAAAATAATCTCCTCGCGTTTTGCAGCGTGCAGGAAACCGGCCACAGTGGTTCGTGCTTCCTCGTGCGCTTCCGTGGCTTTCTGGCTCAGGTAATGCACCCCGCGATGGATATTTGCATTGATGTGATAGTATCCCTGTTCGATTTTCTCCACCACGCAGCGTGGTTTTTGGGTGGTAGCGGCATTGTCGAAATAAATCAGGTCCTTGTTGTATATTTTCTCTTCCAGGATCGGGAAATCGGCCCGTATATGTTGTAATTCTTGTTTGTCCATTATGTTGAAACTCTTTAAACGGCTTTTTGTTCGACAAAAGTACGGATTTTTTGAAATGTGGGCAAATAAACTGCCAAACGAACATACGCAGTCCGGTTTTTCTTCGTTTTATTAATGTTTACAAGTCTTTGACGATGTCAGGTCTGACTTTAAAAACTGCTCTTTTTTTATTTGGTTCTACTGTGTTTGTTGTGGAACCAATAAAAACAAATAAATAGTTCACCACAAAAGTTAGAAAAGAACACAAAAGCACAAATTCTTTTAAAAATTCAGAAACCGTTTAAAAGCAATCCTTATGTGTTCTTCTTCATATTGATTTCATATATTAAACTTTTGTGGTTGCTTTTGTCCCTTTTGTGGTTTAAAATATTTCTTCACAGGAAAACCACTAGAACCTTTTATTTTATTCAATGGGTCTGTTGTTTGTAAATTTTCTTCATGATGTTACCAGGATGTTTACGTTGTATCTTAGATGTATCTTAGATGTATCTTAGATATAACTTAGATGTATCATATCATTAATAGGTTATTATATCTATATTATATTTAAATTATAACTATATTTGTACTATAATTATACGAAAATAGCGTGGTGAAGGTTTCAAAACCTACTGAAAGTATTTTAGTACCCCGATTTCATACGTTTTATTGTTTAACCAATCATTCAATTTTACGACTATGGCAATTTCAAAAAGCATTATGCAACTCGAAGGTTCGTTGGCCAATGTAAGCATGTACAAAATGCATGGCACCGAAAAAACAATTGTCCGCTCAAAAGGCGGTCCTTCCAACGACCACATTAAAACGAAGCCTCAATTTGAAAAATTAAGGCACAACAACAGCGAATGGGCCGGCTGCACCAAAATGGGCAGCAAAATCCGAAAATCATTTGCCGTGATGAAACGCCTGGAGGATTATCCGGTGACTGGGGCGTTGAATGCCATCTGCAAGGACATCCAGAAGATGGATACTTCAAACGTACCCGGCCGTCGCTCCATCAACCTCTCGCAACACACCGACCAACTCCTTGGTTTTTCCTTCTCCCGCAAGCAGGTGTTGGAGAGTGTGCTGCGTGTCCCCATTGAAACCACGCTGAACCGCACAACGGGGGAAGCCCACATTGACCTTCCGGCAGTGAATACCGAGATGTACCTCTACAATTTCCGGAACCTGCCGTACTACCGCCTGGTGGCCTGTCTGAACGGGGTGTGCGACATGATGATTACCGCCAAGGATAACAAATGGGAAACACCTTATCCAGGTTATTTAGACAAAGATAAGGGAGTTTTCGAATCGGAATGGATGCCGGCATTAGGAGTGAACCTTGCGATGCATATCACCCTGCAATATCCCATGATAGAAAACCCGATCCCTAACGAAGTAACTTTACTGCTGTGTATTGGCATTGAATTTGGCAAAGTGGGGACTGCCAATATACCCGCAGCTGTGAAATATGCCGGAACGGGGAAAGTGGTGCGAGTCGGTTAGTTGGTAGTAAGTAGTAGGTGGCAGGGAGTTTTCCCATGGTTAAAACCACAGCTTACAACATTGGTCATATTACGGTATTAACATCCTGAAATATGGAAGTTCCGTAGGAACGACCGATGTTGTAGCAATGGTATTTATTCCATTGCATTTAGAATCAAAGATGAACACGTATATCCGATGGTATAACGTTTGGAAACAATGGGGAAAGTACGTATTTAAAACCATTCAGATAGTACAGTCTGGATGGTTTTTTTATTTCATAAATTCAATGGATTTATCTTTATTTTAAATAAACCTAATAAATGTTTGGGATGTTAAAAAGAGTTCGTACATTTGGTGCGTAATTACATTAAAATTATTACAAATTCTAAGGATACAAGAATTAGCAATAAAAATTATGACAACAGGTATGAACAGTTGTATAAATAAATAGGTTTTAATCCGGTGTTAAAGGTGATATTTAATCAATTGAAAATTAATATGCAAAAAGATAAATAGCAATTTACTCGTGACGAGTTTTCTTTTGACAATATTGGAGAAAGTAAATTAAAAGATAAAATTGTACTACTGGCAATGAACTTAATTTATTCTTAATAATATTTTAAATACTTTAGACTAAGATTAAATACTTTCAAAAAATAAATGAAAGCAATAATTATATTTTTCCGTTGTGAATAGTTAAAAAAATATCGGAGAAATCAGATTTATATATATGGCAATAGAAAAGAAATTACAAACACCTAGCACAAAACCATTTCTAAGATGGGCTGGTGGTAAAAAATGGTTATTAAAGGAATTAGATAAATATGTTGATATAAATAATTATAATTCTTATCATGAACCTTTTATTGGTGGCGGAGCTGTTTATTTTCATTTATCACCCCGAAAAGCAATCATTTCTGACTCTAATAAAGAACTAATAGAAACATATAAAGTTATACAAAATAATCCAGAGGAAGTAATAAAACACATAAAATCATTTGAAAGATCTAAAGAGTTCTATTATTTTGTTAGGAACAAAAAATATTCAAATGAGTTTGAAGAAGCTGCTCGATTTATATACTTAAATCAGATGTCATTTAATGGATTGTATAGAGTAAACACAAACGGAGAGTATAATGTACCTTATGGATATAGAGAAAAATATCATTTTGATTATGATAATTTGTTGAGAGTTAGTTTGCTTTTGAAAAATACAGTGATTACACATCAAGACTTTGAACACTCTATTTTAAATATTAAAACTAATGATTTAGTTTTTTTAGATCCACCTTATACAGTAACTCACAATTCAAATGGTTTCATACACTATAACAAAAAACTCTTTTCTTTAGATGATCAATACAAATTATCAGACACAATAAAAAAGATAAAAAATATTGGTGCATATTATATTTTGACAAATGCAGCTCACCAAACAATAAGAGAGATATTTGAAAATGGAGATAAAATGTATGAAATTGACAGAGCAAGTCTAATTGGTGGCAAAAATGCAATACGTGGAAATTATGCTGAGTTAATCCTAACTAATATTATAAAATAATTATGGCATTTGTAGATCAAACTAAAGTTTATGAAGTTGAAATGAAGCTTACAAATGATGCTTCATTTTTAGGGAAAATTTATAAAGCAAAGAAGAGTGAATACCAAGTGATTAGTATTGATCATTCGCTCGTTCCAGACTATACAAGAGAAGGTTGGCAAGAATTTTCCAAACCTTTAAAAACTAAAACACAGCTTAGAAAATTAAAATCTCACTCAAAGAAATTTGAAGACGATGTTTGGTGTCAGTTCTATGAACTTGGTTATAGATTTATGAACTTTGATGATAAATTTTATTTGCCATTTAGTAATATTGATTCCGAAAAAAAACAAATTGATGTAATTGCAATTAATGAAGATACAGCCTTTATAATTGAGTGTAAATCAAGTGATAATTTTAAAAAAGCACCCAGCTATAAAGATGAATTTGAATTACTTGGATTACGAATTGATGGGTTTAAAAAGACTTTGCAACAAATTTACGGGAGAGATTTAAAAGTCAAATATATTTTTGCTACTAGAAATCTAAGATTAGATATTGAAAGCGAAGATATGAAAAGATTTAATTCAACAAACTCATTTTATTATAACAATAATACGTATAACTATATCAATAGTCTTTTAAAAAGCTATAAAGGAGTTGCATTTTATCAGTTTTTGGGATTAGTTTTTAAAAATGACTTAATTAATAAAGCCAAGATTGAAATTCCAGCTATTAAGGGAGATATGGGTAAAAGGACATATTACATGTTCTCAATCGAACCATCAATGTTATTGAAACTTGGTTTTATTTTGCACCGTACTAAAGTAAATGAATCTGAATTTCCGACATATCAAAGATTATTAGTTCCAAGCAGATTAAATGGGATAACAAAATTTATAGACGAAGGAGGATATTTTCCTAATTCTATTATCTTGAATTTTTGCAACAAGAAACATAAAATTCAATTTGAGGCATCAGCAAAAATGACTGATTCTAAATCTTGCTTTGGGACACTTAAACTACCAAATTGTTATGGAATTGCTTATATTATTGACGGTCAACATAGAATATATGGATATGCGAATTCAAAATTTTTAAAAACTAATACAATACCAGTTGTCGCATTTGAAGATTTAGACACAAGTGAACAGCTAAAAATGTTCATGGATATTAATGAAAATCAAAAAGCTGTGAGTCCAAGTTTAAGACTTGATTTAGAGGAAGATTTATATTGGGATTCAGAACGTGCAGACTCAAGAATTAAAGCTTTAAGATCTTCTATAATCAAAGAATTGTCAAATTCTCTATCTAGCCCACTTTATGAAAAAATTTCAGTTGGTGAAGATAAATCAATACTATCATTTAAACCATTTTCAACAGCTTTATCGTCTTCTGATTTACTGCCAAGTGCCAAGGGTAACAAATATACTGAAAATGCATCGGTATATTCTTTGTATGATGTTTCCAATCATGATCATAATAAAGAGATGATTAATTGTAAAAAGAATATAGTTAGTTTGCTTATTTCATCATATGATTTTGTAGAACAGAATTATTCAGATATTTGGAAAGACGATAAGTCATTTATTTTATCAAATCGAGGAACATTTGCATACATTTGTTTGATAGATAGTCTAAATAAATATTTAATTGACAATGGAAAGATAACAAAAGCATCAGATAATTCCACAAGGTTTTCTCATATGTCTAAATATATCAAGAGTTTATTAGATTATTTGAAAACTGAAATATCAGATGAAGAAAAGGAAAAACAACTAAGTTTGTTAGGGTCAGGTGCTGATACAAAATGGTTACGATTCTTTCAAAGTGTAATCAATAAAAAACATATGGATTATTATCCCAATGAATTGTTGGATTGGAATGAAAGACAAGATGAAGAACTGCAAAATAAAGGAAGATCTTTAGGAGTTGAGATTGAGAAAAGGATTAAAAAAATAGTTCTCGTAAATATGAAAAAGCTTTATGGAGAGGATTGGGAACTGGAAATTAACAGTATAAAAAGAGAATGCCAAAGTCGTGCAGAACAGGAAATGGAAAAAAACTATAAAGACGGTCTTGGTCGCAAACAAATTGATTGGACAGAAATGTTTAACATAAATGACTACAAGTCTATTATTGAAAAGTACTGGACTAAAACTCCAGATAAAGCTGATTTATGTTTTATCACTTTTGAAAAAGAATTTAGCATTGATATTGGCGAAGGTCTAGGTAGTAAAGCAAAATGTTTAAAATGGATTTCATTTTTCAATTCATACCGAAATCTTTGGGCTCATGAAGGTACAAAAGAGAAAAGATTAAATAAAGAAGAAGTAAAGTTTATTGAAAAAGTACACTCTCATTTTTATAAATAAATTCGCATTGTATATCCCTTTTTCATTCAAGTAATTGCTAATTGAAATATTTAGAAAGCTTTGATCTAAAATTAATTTATAAAATTATGGAGACGTGTAATCTTTAAGCACTTTATTGGAATATTTTTTTACAATCCTGTTTATACAAGTATTTTTGGATAGATTTTTGGCAAGGAAAGATTTATTTATGTTATCATTAGACTTATACTATTTATTATTATATTTGCCCCCTCTAAGTTTCTGACGAAAAGGAGCTAAAGAGATCTTTCCATACTTTTCACCATGCTGTGAAAAATGAAATAATTCAGACTCATTATTTAGTAATCATCTTAATAACTTAAGTTTATGAAAAAGACTGGTCTATTATTCGTAATGGCGTTGTGCCAATTCTGTTTACTCTACGGGCAGGATGCCTACAAACAGAATTTCCTGAATTTATTTAAGAGTCTTCCTGAGATCAAAACCTGTGAGGACAGTTACAACTTCACCCGCTGTGCCGATAATTCATGCAGTGCTTACAAAACTGCAGGGGAAAGCATGACGGCAGCTTTGAAGGAACTGATGTATGCCCAGATTGCTGCTAACAATTCCATAACGGCTGCTTCGCCCATGGGAAACATGACTCCTGATCAGGCAAAGGCTCTGTCTGAGAAGATGAAAAAGATGACCCCGGCAGAAAAACAACAATGGGCGATGCAATATGCTCAGGGGATGATGAACAATGATCCTGCTGCCCATGTAAACAGGGATATGGATAACACGGTGGTGAATGATGCTGTGGAGTATATCACCGGCAGGCTGGAAGATGAAATGAACGTTCTCCCTAATCCAATGGAAGTCCCGGATAACCTGATTAAGATAGAGAATAAGTACCAGCCGCAAAAAGAGACACTCCTTTTAAATTTCCAAACTTCCTCCGGGATAACCCACGACCCATCCTCATCAAGCCCTTATATCTTCGGGGAAGCCAGCGATGCACAAATTGCCAGGTACAACAAGGCCTTGAGTGATTGGAAGGCTAACATCGCGGAGGTGTATAATGCCGAAATGACCGAGAAATTAAGCTATGTGATGACAAAGACCCGGGACCTGGTTGCCAAATACAGTACCACGGAAGAGAAAATCGGGGCCACACATTATGGGGATGATGCTGCGGAAACCGTCAACAAAAGCCATTTGTATAATGCCCATAAAACTGTGCTGGAGAGAGTAATGGGACTCTACAACAATTTTGACTCTATCCTGAAGGATTATTCCGCACGATATACCCAATTGAAAAATAAATAATTTCAGGGTATCGGGATTGTTTGATATTAAAAAACATCCATCATACATAAAATAATGTCAAAACATTTTGTGCAACCAGGTAGCTGCATTATATTTGCAGCCAAATAACTGCATAAATGGAATTACGTAGGGATATATTTCAAGCCATTGCCGACCCGACCCGTCGGGAAATACTGGGTATGGTGGCATCACAAGCCATGACACCTGGTGCTATTGCAGGAAACTTTCATTCATCCAGACAAACCATTTCAAAACATATTCAGATTCTCACCGAATGCCAACTGCTTACCCAGCAGCAGACAGGAAGGGAGATTTATTATCATTTCAATCCGGCAAAAATGAATGAGGTAGCTGACTGGCTTGAGCCATTCCGCAAATTGTGGGATGACAGGTTTAATAAATTGGAAACCATAATGAAAAAAACAGATTAATATGGAACGGAAAACTAAAATCAATGCGGAAGATGGCAAACAGGAATTATTGATTTCCAGGGAGTTTGATTTGCCATTGGAATTACTTTTTAAAGCATATTCAGATCCGGAAATTGTGGGACAATGGATGGGGACGAAAGTGCTGAAACTAGAGAATAAAAAACACGGCGGCTGGCAGTTTCAAACCAGCGATGCCCAAGGAAAAGTTGTGTTTCAGGCCAATGGGGTGTATCATGAGTTTATGCCAAACCAGAAGATAACGCGGACCTTTGAAATGGAGAATACGCCTTTTGGCGTGCAATTAGAGTTCCTGGAATTTGAAAGACTAACCGACGATACCAGCAAACTTACTATGCACATAATCTATAGATCGGTTGCACACCGGGATCAAATGTTGAAGATCGGTATGGCACAGGGCATGAATATGGCCCATAACCGGTTGCAAGACATCGTAGGAAAATTAAAAACAGCGCATTATGACAAAGAGAAATAAAATTATCTATTGGGTAGCTACCATCTGGGTTGCTTTGGCAATGCTGGCCAGTGGATTGCAGCAGATATTCCATATGAAAGGGTTTGTTGATATTTTGACTCATTTGGGCTACCCCATGTATTTTATGACAATATTGGGTATCTGGAAAATTCTGGGAGTAGTTGCATTGCTGATCCCTAAATATCCATTATTAAAGGAATGGGCGTATGCAGGTTTTTTCTTTGCTATGAGTGGAGCGGGATTCTCGCATATCGCTTCGGGTGATTCCATACAGGATATAGCCCCCTCGCTGACATTGCTTATCCTGACTGTGATATCGTGGTATTTCAGACCTGAGGACAGAAAAATCAGTTCAATGAATCAATAATTGTGAAGTTGGCAAGAACATTTGAAACAGTGAGTTATGATTTTTAAACAAATTCAGGCAATTTTACGTTTAAAACAGGTGTTCAACACTGTACAAAGAGAAACAATTAGAGATCGTATCTTAATTTCTTATGAATAGAACTCAGATATATGTTCCAGCCATTAGGAATGTACGATCCAGGTTCTATTTTTAATGGAAGATTTAATATTCACAACACTATGGATAGCACCAGGAAGGAGTTGATCCCTGAACAACGCGAAGAACTGCTCAGAACATTGAAAGCCCGTTTTGAGAGAAATATGAACCGACATAAAGGTCTTAATTGGGAAAGCGTATTGTCAAATCTTGATTCACCTGCCGGCGAACAAAAACTATGGTCGCTGAATGAAATGGAACTAACAGGCGGGGAACCGGATGTTGTCAGCTATGATACTAAGACCGGTGAATATATTTTTTATGATTGTTCAACGGAAAGTCCCAAAGGCCGTAGAAACGTTTGTTACGACCGTGAGGCTCTCGAATCCAGGAAAGAGTATAAACCTGAAAATAGTGCTGTTGATCTGGCTGCCCGCATGGGTATTGAGCTTTTAACGGAAGAGCAATACAGGGTACTTCAAAAGCTAGGAAATTTCGATACAAAAACATCGAGTTGGGTGGTAACACCATCTGATATCAGAAAACTAGGTGGCGCCCTGTTTGCTGACTTCCGCTATGGCAAGGTCTTCTTGTATCATAACGGTGCAGAATCATACTACAGTGCCAGGGGGTTCCGGGGCTCACTAAAGGTTTAAATTATAAATAAATAATATACAAGTACAATGAATGGCATGAATCCGAAAGTTGATTTCTTTTTTAATAAAGCCGAAAAATGGCAGGAGGAATTTGTTACATTGAGAAAGATCATTCTTGATTGCGGGCTGACCGAAGAGCTGAAGTGGGGTGTGCCTTGTTACACGTTTCAGAAAAGTAACATAGTCTTGATACACGGATTCAAGGAATACTGTGCGATTCTATTTGTCAAAGGTGTCTTGTTACAGGACACCAAGGGTATACTGATCCAACAAACCGAGAATGTACAGGCTGGACGCCAGGTCAGGTTCACCAATGTCCGGGAGATAATTGAACTGGAACCTACCCTGAAAGCGTATGTATTTGAAGCCATAGAAGTTGAAAAGGCAGGCCTGGAAGTGAGTTATAAAAAAGTCGCCGAATACAATGTTCCGGAAGAATTCCAACAGAAACTTGATGAAATCCCGGCTTTGAAATCAGCTTTTGAAGCATTGACCCCGGGACGGCAACGGGCATACCTGTTTTATTTCTCTGCACCCAAACAATCCAAAACCAGGGAATCACGGATTGATAAATATACAGAGCAAATTCTGAATGGTAAGGGATTGGATGATTAGTACATTTGATGCAACTATAACCTGATTGATGCAGCTATCCGACTCCAAAAAAATAATTCAACTCCCATAGAAGTACCGAAACAATTAATGAAATTAAAAAAACGAACCAAACACCTGCTTATTATCCTGGTGTCAGGGATTGCTCTACTGACCTATTCTTCCCTGGAAACAAGATGGGTTAAAATTACCTGTGTGACTATTGAATCGCACGAACTACCCAAAGCATTTGATGGGAAACGGATTGTGTTTATATCCGATATTCATCATGGTGCGGCACTCTCGAGGGAACGGGTGACAAAACTCGTACAAAGGGTTAATGACTTACAGCCAGATATTATTATTCTGGGTGGGGATTATACTTCCCTGGAAGATAAATACGTCGTACCTGTATTTGACGAACTGAGAAACCTAAAGAGCAAATATGGGATTTTTGGGGTTATGGGCAATCACGACTATTTTGTAAACGGCGAACTGACACTGGAAATGATGGCTCGTAACGGAATCAAGATCTGTGACAACAAGTCGTATTGGGTAAAGATAAAGAAGGACAGCATTAAGATAGGAGGGGTTGATGATCCTGAAGGAGGTGCTCAGGTATTGGACAGTACTCTTTTTGATGTACGAAGGAAAGATTTTTGTATTTTAATAGTGCACCGGCCTGATTATGTCCGGCTAATGAACACAGACTTGGTAGACTTAACCCTTTCGGGACACACCCATGGAGGGCAGGTGACCTTCTTTGGATTATGGGCTCCGATACTTCCCGACTACAATGGATTATGGGCAAGCTTATCTTTATCAGGAGAAAGCCAGAAATATTGCTACGGACTCTATCAACGTAAGCACCGCATGCAATCGTATATCACTTCCGGAATTGGTACCCGATCGCCACATTTCCGTTTCTTCCGTAGACCCGAGATTGCTGTATTGGAATTGAAGAGAAAATAAGCCTTTCCACAGTCACTTTAAAACTTTTTTTTGTTCAACTTTAGTAGTTTGATTGCCTTCCTGAAATCCGATCTTATTCTTTGATTGATTGACTACGTATAATATTCCATTCAAAGAATAAGATTTAATTTTGGGGTTAGCTCTGCAACTAAGGTTCAAATAAAAAAAGATAAGGTTTTATTAATATTAAACCTGAGTAAATGTCTCTTACAAATAAAAAGAGTTGCACAAAACAATGTACAACTCTTTTTATTTGTAAGAACTATAATACCCGTTAAACTTAGATTTCTGCAGTAAGATCTGTTACTTTAATGGTTGTAATGGCCGTTGATACTGTCTTGACTGTAGTTTGGTTCAATTTCAATTCATAGGCATAATCAGTTTCAGCATAAGCATCAGTCACAGTGCCATTCTCTTTTTTGGCAGTGAACTTATCCAAAGCAGGTAAAAATTTAGAAGTCCTGTCGGTTGAACTTTGAACAGCTAACTTCGTTCCCTTGGTACTTGTAGCTGCAATGCCGGCAGTTGTAAATTGGGCTTTTAAGTCAGCAGTTTGTGTTCCCAATTTGAGGAAATTAGTTTTTGCAGTAACCAGATTGGCTTTCTTGCTTACTGTAGCCTTTATTACATCACGTACATAAATTAAGCCATTGCGTGTTCCCATGGTAACGGACAAAACGTAACCGGCTGTTTTAGACTTGTAGACTACTCCACCCAGAGCCAGGTCGTCTGTGCCAACAGCAAATCCAAGTGTTTTCATCTTAGCATTGAGCTCCTCTTCCGTTAATCCGGTGAATGCCCTTAACTCAGAAATAGCGTTTTTTACATCAGGAGCCAATGCCTGTGCCGGAGCTTTAACTGTTGCGGTCACTGCTGCCGGTTTTGGGTTCTTCAGTTCATCAATCTTAGCATTAATACTTTCCTGTACGCTTGTTTTAACTGCTTCAACAGTGCTTTTTACAGTTTCATCTGTTGTAATTGCAGTAACCGTCTTCTTTACTGTTTCATTTTCAGTCACCTTGTTTACCAGGTTCTTTAAATTTTGTCCTGTAGTATTACTCAGGCAAAGGAACAAGCCGAACGCAGCGGCAAATAAAAACTTCAAATTACGCTTCTTCATGTTGTTAGTTTTTTTATTATTATTGGTAAAAGTGAATCTGTCAAATTTACAAATCAATTGTTTGTATTTTAGTGTGCAAATATAACAATTAATCTGTATCCCTCTCTTCTCAGTTGAATGTAGTGCCTAAATTTAGTTTTGTTTAGCAAGACAAGGGCTTTGCAGGATTGAAAATAAAAAAGCAGATAATTCAATAAAAAAGTATTACCTGCTTTAGTTTTTATACCGATAAGTGAATATAGAATAACTTTTTACCAGCTGATAGGGAAATAATCTTTCAGGAACTGTCCGCTCCAATGTTTGCCGGTATTGATGCCATCAATGAAAGGATCGCACACCCTGGCAGCCCCATCCACAATATCCAGAGGTGGTTGAAAATCGTGCAACTCCTGTTTGTGTTTGGATAATTCTGCAGGATCTTCGTCGGTAACCCACCCGGTATCCACTGCATTCATAAAGATGCCATCTTTAGCAAGGTCGCTGGCTGAAGTATGGGTGAGCATATTCAGTGCCGCCTTAGCCATGTTGGTATGCGGATGCCTGTCAATTTTATTGAAGGTATGGAACTTACCTTCCATGGCCGAAACATTCACAACATGTTTATGTCCTGTGTAATCTTTACGCATCAAGGCAATTAACCGGTTACAGAGAACAAAGGGTGCTATGGAGTTAACCAGTTGCACTTCCATCATTTCCACAGGTTCTATTTGCCCCAGTTTCAAACGCCAGCTATTGGTCTTTCGTAAGTCAACCTGTTGCAGGTCCACATCCAGTTTGCCTTCAGGGAAGAGCTCTGCTGCTTCATTGGAATTATCAAAACTGTAGGGTATTTGCGAAAGCTGTGCTGAAGACTTAATGCCAATTCCGGGAGTCCGTACATTCCAACGAACCGTCATTGGCTTATCACTATCAGCACCCAGACCATTGAATGATTCGATTTCACAGATGCACTGTTGGTGATGCTGAAGTAATAATTGTACACCGGCTGAATGTTCGTGGAAAGGAAGTGACTCGTTGGCCATTAAATGGGCATAATAGGTAGCCGGCCTCCGGACAGTCTGTGCAGCATTATTTATCAGGATATCAAGTCGCTCATACTTGTTTTCTACATAGCTGGCAAATAATTCCACACTGGGAATATGCCTCAGGTCCAGGCCGTAGATATGCAACCGGTGGCACCAGATAGAGAAATCCTTTTCTTTAGCAAACCTGATGGCTGAATCAGCAGGAAAGCGGGTGGTTGCAATTACAGAAGCACCGGAACGCAACATCATCAACGTGGCATGGTAACCGATTTTAAGCCTTGATCCGGTGATCAGTGCCACCTGCCCTGTCATATCACAGGTCTGAAAGCGTTTTGCATAATTCAGATCCCCACATTCGGTACACATCGAATCATAAAAGTGATGGATCTCGGTATATTTCTTCTTGCACACATAACAATTGCGTTCGGAAGTCAGAAAATGTTTCCCTTGGGTAGATGCGGATTCAGGCAGTGAAATTTGAGCAGGTGCTTCAAATATGCTGGCAGTACGGGCACTGCGGATACTGGATGCGGCACGGGTCTTCCTATTAATTTCTGTTATTTCCTGCCTTTTAGCAAGCTTTACCCCTTTGTTTCTCTTTTTAATTTCAGCCCTGTCGGGACGAGTAATCTGACCTGCAACCTTCATGAGCTTAATACGCTGCTCTTCCGGCAAATGAATCAGTTGATCTCCGTTTTCAAGTAAATGTTCTAAAATCGAAATGCAATTTTCTATTTCACTCGTATTAAATACTCCTTTTTGCTCTTTGCTACTCTTCATTCATATTTCTTTTTTGACATAAAGTGCAAAGGTAATCCTGTTTACGGTTAGTTGATACTATTTGAACTGCAAAATCCTCAGATACTCCTGCACCTTTAACACAACAGTTATTTCCGGAAAATATAATTTTACTCCCTTTGAGTGGGAGCGACACTACTGTAGATCTATCTGAAAGTCATGTGTGGAAGATTAATTGATTTGAAAATTCAATATATTTGTATTTATTTTAAATAAATCCATTAAATGTTGGGGATGTTAAAAAGAGTTTGTACTTTTGGAGCGTGAAAAAATTGAGTCTGATCAAAGGCGGGACCGATTAACAAGGGAGCGTTCATTCATGCTAATAATATAAGATGAACAAAGAACTAAAAATAGTTGAAAATAAAGCTAAACCTGATAATGATTTCAAAGAAATTTTTATTAATGGGCAACTTTACAAAGACATCCTGAGTAAAAGAAATGTTTGGGATGAGTTGGAGAAACTTTACAATGGGAAGTTAAGAACTCTGACAACAAAATGTGGTGATATTGCAATCCTGACCCTTGAGATTCCGTATAAAAATTACAAGATATTTTTGAAAGAGACAGATGCCAAACCTTTAAAAATTTTGATTCAATTACATCATACTAAAATACCAGAATTTAATATCTACCTGAAGGATTGGACTACTGAGATAACTTCATTCTTTGGAACAAAAATACAGAAAACAGGTGATCGTGTTTTTGATAAAAAATATTGCATTCAGACTAATGAACCCAAAGAACTAATAAAGTTATTGAACAACAACCAAATTCTAAAAAGTATAGTAGAAAATGATTTATACATATTGAATTTGACTTACAACAATTCTTCAGAATTCCACACCTTGTTGACAGTGAAGGATCGGAGTACAAAAGATATCAAAGCCATGAAGGAATTGATTGACCTGGAGTTCAGGATTATTGATAGTTTTATTGCACAAGGATTAATTTGTGAGTGATACAGGCTAAAACGATGCTAATGAGAGCACTTGATTTATTCAGTAAGCAAGAATTAGACGACTAAAAATGAAAATTAAACAATTTATAATACATTTAAACCAGACATTAAAATGAAACGTAGAATTACAATCCTGGCAACAATCCTGATGTTGATTTCAATTACATCTTTTGGTCAAACAACTGTGAAAGAGTTTAAAGTAGGGCATATTTTTTATGTAAGTTTACCGGATTATATGAGTAAGACAACAGGGCTTAATGATGCATCTGTAATTCAATTTAAAAATTCAGTGAAAGACATTGCCGGTTTTATCATTGAGGACAACAAAGAAGAGTTAGATCTTTTAGAGATGAAGTTTTCCTCAATTGATGATTTCTATGAAAATTTTATTAAAGATTTTTTAATCAAACAAAAGAACCGGACTATATCGCAACCTGTCTCTCAAATGATTGGTAACAATAAATTTATTGAATGCGATGCTACCTACTATGATAAAGATTCTAAAATGAAAATTTACTATTTTGTTGGAATCGTTGAGACAAAAGATGCTTATTATAAAGTTTTATGTTTTGGAGGTTTAGAAAGTAAGGACAAATATAAAGCTGATTTTCAAAAAACACTTTACAGCATTAGAGATTAAAGTAAAAACATGCTATTATAGATAATCCGGAGTAAAGGGAGAAGATTCTTTCTGAGTGTAAATTTTAAATTCGGGATTATTCTGTTATTAGTCACTGGATTAATAAGATGCTCAGGGACTTTCTTAGGCAGGCATAACTTGAAAGAAATAATGGCATAGACTGTGATAAGGTTTTTTCAGACAAATATATTATTTACTTAGAGGGCTTTTTATATATCAAAAACTATGAAAAAGAAAGCTGTTATTTTCTTTCTACTCCTTTTGTCCAGTGTTTATTGGAATAGTGTTTCTGGCCAGCATGTTCAATCCGGGACTTCCAAAAAAGCTTCGGGGTTCAGTGACGAAATACAGTGCAAAACAGTAGAAAAAACAAATCCTGAAAGCAAAGTTGATCCAATTATAATAAAGACTTGTACGTGGCAAAACTACAAATTTGTTACTATAGGCTCACCTGATTATAGAGGTCGGTATGGTTATGACTATGAATTGTTTTTAATGGAGAAAGGAACGCCAAAAAAGATTCAGAATTCAGAGCTATTTAACGACAAGATGACCAAGTTGGAAAACCTGATTAATAGTAAAATAAAAATTGATTTTGAGGATTCTGCTAAAGACCCTAATACAAGTGATTGTTTTATTGGGGTTACATTTACGAAGTTTCAACTGAACGATATGGGAATTTCGTTTAATGACAAAAATGAAATGGAATTTAATGTCTCATTTGGATTGGGAGGAGTTTGTTATAATGTAGATGGAATATCTGTTTCTTTTAAAATGACAGATTTAAAAGAGTATTTTAAATAATAATGGATAGTCAAGTCATTGTATATTAGAGCAACTAAAATAAACCCTTATTTATCAGGCAGGATTACCTGACAGACTCCACTTTGCAGAATGTTCAACTAAAATTACCAGAACCATCCAGGTTATAAAGTGTTTAATATATCATCATACTAAAATCAAAAAACAAATAATCAATATGAAACGAATTCTCTTTTTCTTGTGTATCAGCTTATTAATCATGAGCTGTAAGGACGACTTTAAACCCACGGCAACAGATGAATTATACAAATATGTTGATAATTGGGTATACCAGAATATGGACCAATTGTATTACTGGAATACAACCCTGCCGGTTTATAAAACGACCTATGATAATCCGAACACTTATTTCAAAACTCTGAAATATAAAGATGACCGTTTCTCGGCAATATTCGAGAGCTACCAGGATATCCTGAACGAACTGAACGGAGTCACCTCATCTGAAATAGGGTTTGACTTTCAGTTGTACAAGGAAAGTTCGTCTAACGATAACGTTCTGGGGATTGTGTTGTATTTAAAACATGGAACTCCGGCAGAGCGTTTAGGCATAAAACGAGGGGATATCTTCCGGAAAATTAATGGACAGCAAATTACTACCGCAAATTACTCGGCCCTGGTCAATACTTTGTTTGATGCAACTGCCACTTCAAATATCACTTTCTCAACCTATCAGAATGGAATATTTACGGAGAAAGGGGCTATGACTGTGGCTAAAGCTACCAATTACCACGATGACCCGGTTTATATGGATACAGTGTATACCGTTCAAAGTAAAAAAGTGGGCTATCTGGTATATAACTTTTTTACGAATGATGATGGGGACAATTCGATGAAATATGACCTGGAACTGAATAACGCCATTGGAAAGTTTAAACAGCAGAATATCACTGAACTTATTGTTGATTTACGATACAACCATGGTGGCATGATGTCCTCAGCGGTTAATCTTGGTAGTATGCTTGTTCCAAATCTTACTGATAACAAAGTTTTCACATTAACAGAGTACAACAAGAATTACACCGATTATTTTAATAGTGCTGATTTTAAAAGCCAAACCAATGAAAACCCGTTTGTCAATAATTTTGCTTTAGCGATCAGTACTTCTTCCTCGGCAACAACTCCTATTCTAAACGTAGGGAATAATCTTCAGAAAATTTACTTTTTGACGGGCAGGGGTACAGCATCGGCAAGCGAAATGGTGATCAATGGATTAAAACCATTCCTGCCCTGTGTGCTGATCGGAGATACTACTGTTGGTAAAAATGTTGGATCTACGCTAATTAATGACGAAAAAAATGCAGCAAATAAATGGGCGTTTATGCCTATCATTCTGAAATACTTCAACAGAGACCATCAAAGCGATTTTACAAAAGGATTTGTACCTAACTTTATGGTTTGGGATGATTACGATCATCAAATTGGGGATATTAACGAAGGATTGTTGGGTAAGGCCATCAGTCAGATCTCTGGATTGCAGGTTAGCCCATCAAAAGTAGCACCGGTAAAACGCTCATTATTCAAATCTTCCATCGACTTTAAGCGTGTACGGGATGGATTGATTATGAAAAACAGAGCTACAGACAGCTATATGAAACGGAGTAAATAGTGAGTTTTAATCCTGATTGTACTTTACTCAAATGGAAACTCTGCTGTTTGGTGTTTCATAAATATTAAATGTCAGAAATATACAAATTTCGAAAGTTGTATATATCTTTGTACTATTAAATTATCGTGATATGCCAAAACTGTATGAATATTTTGGATTAGTGTTTTTGTTTTATTCTCAGGAACATGAACCGATACATGTTCATGGGAAATATCAGGATACTGAGAGTAAAGCTGAAATTGTTTTTGAAAATGGAAAGTTCAAGGAAATAATAATTAAAGAGGTTCAAGGTAAAATACCTTTAAACATACAAAACATGAAGAAATTCAAAAGGGTTGTTGAGGTATATCGGGATGATATTATTCGAAAATGGATTGATTTTTTTGTTTATAATATTGATTTTTCACCTGAAACCATTACTAAAAAAATCTAATGAGATGGTAATTTCAATCATAAAAGCAAAATACATAGGAGAATATAGAATTCATTTTTTATTCTCTGATGGTGTGGAAAAAACAATAGATTTTTCTGGATATTTAATGAATGCCCGAAATTCGATGACCAAGAAATATCTGGATAAAAAGTTGTTCGAAAAATTCACAATTAATTATGGTGATATTGTTTGGAATGATTTCGAAATGTGTTTCCCAATTTGGAATTTACACGAAGGGGAAATATGAAATTTTAATAGTCACCTTTCCCTTTCACATAATAAAAAATAGAGAGTTTGACTACTCATAAACTGCCCGGTTGAATTTCAAAGTTGAAATTTAACCGGGTTTGTTTTGTATAAAGATTTAGGTCTTTGAAAAGCAAATAGTATCTTGTTATAAGGAAACCTAATGTATTGAGTGGAAAAATCCGATATTCTTTAGTCAAAATAACCCTGACATTTGTTTATTCTCAGTACTTATTATACTTTTGGGCAATGCGCAAGATCATTCACATCGACATGGATGCTTTTTTTGCTTCTATTGAGCAGCGTGATAACGTGGAATATAGAGGCAAACCGTTGGCAGTGGGTTATCCCGGTGCAAGGGGTGTCGTAGCTGCAGCAAGTTATGAGGCCAGGCAGTACGGGGTGCGATCGGCCATGGCATCAAAGACCGCCTTGCGTAAATGCCCGCACCTGATATTTGTAATGCCCCGTTTTGACGTGTACAAATCAGTATCCCGGCAGATTATGGAGATCTTTCACGAATATACCGACCTGGTGGAACCCCTGTCGTTGGATGAGGCATTCCTGGATGTGACTGAAAATTACAAACAGATGGCTTCAGCTACCCAAATAGCACAGGAAATAAAAAGGAAGATAACGGAAACAGTCGGGCTTACCGCTTCGGCGGGTGTATCGTTTAATAAGTTCCTGGCCAAGATAGCCTCCGATTATAAAAAACCAAATGGCCTATTTGTAGTGGAACCTCATTTTGCAGAACAGTTTGTAGAGACACTCGCCATAGAGCAGTTTTACGGGGTGGGCAAAGTTACTGCCGAACGAATGCATCAGTTGGGCATTAAGACAGGCGCTGATTTAAAACAATGGTCGGAGCAAGGGCTGGTATCTAATTTTGGCAAGGCAGGGCATATTTATTACCTGAATGCACGGGCAATTGACGACAGGCCGGTAGAATGGCAGCGGATACGAAAATCGGTCAGTTCAGAAACAACCTTTGTAAGCGATATGAATACTTATGAAGATTTGTTACCGGAATTGGAAAATGTAGCCCGCGATGTAATAGCCTATGTTGAAAAGAAAAAATTCAAAGGACGCACTGTTAGTCTTAAAATCAAATATGCTGATTTTAAAATCATTAGTCGCAGTAAAACATTTCCGGTTTATATTTCGGATTTTGAAACTTTGATGAATGCCGGATCGGAATTATTAAAGCTGGTAGACCTTACTCCCAAGGTAAGATTGATAGGGATAGGTATAAAGAACCATGAAGAAGAAGTAGGCTGGTCAGGCGATACCCAATTACGCATACGATTTAAAGAAGATGAGGAAACCGGGTGAGAAGAGTCCCTGATTGACTAAACAGAATCAGTTGCCATTTGTTTTACGCAAGGAACAAAATTACAGATGGAGGATCTATAAACTTTTAAAGAATTACAGAAAATGTTGTAAAATGTTTAAGGCTGTAACTTTTTAGCATTCTTATTGTTAGACTCTAACCGCATTACTTGTCAATCGATGTGCTGCTTTGTTTAAACCTGTGCCAGTTTGAAAGTGACAATCCTTAAAACAAGGGTACGATTGGACTGTGTATTTGAAATCTGTGAACTAATATTTTTTAATCATGCCCCAAAGATTTAAAATATTAATTGCATGTATTGTATTGTCAATATTCCTTGGCACAAACCCTGCAACTGCACAAATTCTACGGGATTCGAATTCCACTAACCTGATAAAAAAGAATATTGATTGCATTTATAACATGCAGTTTAAGGAAGCTAATGAGATTTATTTAAAGTTCAAAAAAATATATCCCGGATACCCTGGTTTATATTTGCTCAGGGGACTTACTACATACTGGCAGAATTATCCGCTGCTCTATACAAATCCTGCCCATGTTTCTTTTGAAGAAGATTTACGGCAATGTATACGGTTATCCGAAAAAAGTGATAACGCGGCCTATAATGCAGAATATTTACTGATTAACCTTTGTGCAAGGGGAATGCTATTAAGGTTTTATGATAATAACAATCATATTATGGAAATAATTCCCCTGGTGACAAGTACTTATAAGTATCTGAGACGTTCTTTTCATTTTACCAGTGTTTGTCAGGATTTATTTTATTATACTGGAGTTTATAATTTTTATCGTGAGGCTTATCCAGAAGTACATCCTGTTTATATTCCAGTGTCACTTCTTTTGCCCGGTGGAAGTAAGGAAACAGGATTAAAGGAATTGCACATTGCAGCTAAAAATGCTATCATGTTACGGGGTGAGTCGTATTATTTACTTGCCTCGATTTATTTAAATTTTGAGAATAAATATTCAAAGTCTATCGAATACTGCAAGTCGCTGTATAGCATATACCCTGAAAATGAATTATACCTTTCCATGTATATAAAAAATCTTCTTCTTTTGAAACAATATGATAAAGCCGAGCAACTGATTACTCTTTCACAGAAAGAATCAGATAATAAATTTTTTCAGGGACAACTGTCGATCTTTGAAGGTGTGGTTCAGGAGAAAAAATATCGTGACAATAATCTGGCACAACAATATTACCAGTCAGGGATCAATAAGATATCGCTTTTTGGGGAATACAGTAAAGAATATGTGGCCTATGCCTATTTTGGATTGAGTCGGATCAGTGAACTCAAAAAGGATACAAATACCGGTAAAAAGTTTAGGCAATTGGCTATGAAAATGGGTGATTTTAAGAAGGTTGATTTTGATAATTAGTATTGAAATAAGATTTAAAAGAATCAAAACACTGCAAATGTAGGAGTATCTAAAACTAAAACAGATAAGAATCCGCGGGATAATAATGATTAGTTTTTCAACTCAAAGTTTAATAGAAAGTATAATTTTTCAATCGGACTATCCGGTTGGATTATTTTGTATGATAGCTCTTTTGAGTCAATGAATCATCAATAGTCAACCCGAAATTCACAAATCAACAATTTTTAACCGCTAATGGTATAGCAATTGTGAAAAAAGGTAGTACTTTTGTATGATTTTTCCCGAAAACTGCTTTCTGCAAACCCAGTGTATCCATATGAATAAAACAGTTCTTACCAAATTTGCTCCGCACATTGCTGCTTTCCTGTTATTTATCGTTATTTCGTTTATGTATTTCTCCCCTGTATTGGAGGGAAAACAACTGATTGGTCATGATACCGAGAGTTGGATGTGTATGGCCAAGGAAACCCTGGATTACAATGCAACGCACAATGATGTTACCTTGTGGACCAATTCTATGTTTGGAGGTATGCCTACATATCAGATATCCATGACGCAGCCTTATAACCTGATTAAGTATGTGGAAGACCTGATTCATTTATTTCCTAATACAGTTTACAACCTGATGTTGTACCTGATCGGGTTTTATATCCTGCTGCTTGCCTTCAAGGTTAATCCCTGGCTGGCTATTGTTGGAGCAATCGCCTTTTCGTTTGCATCCTATAACTTTATCATCATATTGGCGGGTCATAATTCCAAAGCCATCACCATCGCATACATGGCGCCCCTTATCGGGAGTGTATTCATGGCATTCCGGCGAAAACGGTTGTTAGGAAGCCTGCTCACAGCGTTCTTCCTGAGCCTTGCCGTACGTGCCAACCATGTGCAGATACTTTATTACACAGTGATTATATTGATTTTCCTGGCTGTTGTTGAATTTATTTACAGCATCAAGGATAAAGAAATAGCATCATTCCTGAAAACAAGTGGCATGTTGATTGCTGCAGCTTTAATTGCTGTGGGAATGAATGCCACTTCGTTATTGACTACTTACGACTACAGCAAGGCAACTATGCGTGGCGAATCAAACGGGTTGACCGTTGATACCCAAAACTCACAACACGGCCTGAATAAGGATTATATCACTCAATGGAGTTATGGAATCGATGAGACCATGACCTTGTTGATCCCGAATTTCAAAGGGGGAGGCAGTGGCGGAACACTGGCAACTGACAGTGAAACAGGTAAAAGACTGACCAGCCTGGGTGCTCCGGACGTAGAAAAGATATTGAAAGAAAACCAGTTCCCACTTTACTGGGGTTCGCAGCCATTTACTTCCGGTCCGGTATATATCGGTGCCATTGTATGCTTTTTATTTGTACTTGGGCTGTTTTTGGTAGACAAACGCACCAAGTGGTGGTTGCTTCCAATGATTGCATTGACCGTAATGCTGGCATGGGGTAAGAACTTTATGTGGCTTACTGATATCTTTATCAACTATGTGCCGTTATATAATAAGTTCCGTACCGTATCGATGACCCTTGTAGCAACAGGATTTGGAATGACGTTGATGGCCATGTTGGCATTAAAAGAAGTCTTCAATGAGAAAACAGATAAACAAAAGCTGATCCGTCCGGTCATGATCAGTGCTGCCATAGTTGGAGGAATTGCATTGATCTTTGCATTGATCCCATCACTGTCGGGCGATTTTATTGCTCAGGCTGATGCCCAGTACACTGGAAATAATGCTTTCCTGAAAGAAACACTGCCATTGGACAGGGCCGGCTTGTTAAGGGCTGATGCTTTCCGTTCGCTTATGTTTGTGTTCCTGTCAGCAGGATTGATATGGCTCTACGCTAAGAATTATTTGAAGATAAAGGTGACCTATGCATTGTTGGGTATCCTGATGCTGATTGATCTGGTGCCTGTTGCAAAACGATACCTGAATGATAACAGCTTCCAACGTCCCCGTCGCCTGGATACATTGATTGCTCCATCGAAAGCGGATAATTTCATATTGCAGGATAAATCGCAGTTCCGGGTGCTTGATGGCACCGTGAATATTTTCAATGATGCATCTCCATCTTATTTCCATAAGAATATAGGAGGATACCATGCAGCGAAACTTCGCCGGTATCAGGAAATGATCAACATGCATATTGAAAAGGAGATTGGTAGAATGTTTGCAACCTTTGGAAGGGCAACTTCTCCGGCAATAATCAATAACACGATGGACTCCCTGGGGGTGTTGAATATGCTAAATATGAAATACCTGATTTATAACAAAGAGGCTGCTCCAATCATAAATCCTCATGCCAATGGTAATGCATGGTTTATAAACAATATCAGGATTGCAGGGAACGCCAATGAAGAAATGAAACTGGTAGGTGAAATTAATACGAAGAATGAGATTGTAGTTGATAAGGAATACGCTTCGCAATTGCCAACTAAGCTTGAAACCGATACTACAGCAAGGATTTCCCTTACGAAATATGCTCCGAATGATTTGGTTTATAACTTTAGTTCGAAGACCGACCAGGTAGCTGTATTTTCAGAAATATATTATGAAAAGGGATGGAATGCTTATATTAATGGCAAAAAGGTTCCTTATGTTCGTGCTAATTATTTATTGCGTGCCATGCCTTTGAAGGCCGGGAACTATGAAATAGAATACAAGTTTGAACCAACAGCATACAGCTTAGGAAATACCATTGCATTGATTTCTTCGTTGTTATTAATATTAAGCCTGCTTGGTTATATCTTCCTGTTATGGAACAAGAACAGAAAGACTGCAATAACAGCATAAAATAGTAAAGAAAATTTCTATAAGATGTCAAAAGATAATTCAAAAGTAAGTAAACCAATTTCCCTGAAAATCCATTTAACCTCCACTATCAGCATGTCGATGGTGTTATTCCTGGTGGGATTAGTATTTCTACTCTTGTTTGTTGCTCATGATATGAGTACCTACGTCAGGGAGAATATCAATTTGTCCATTATCCTGGATGATGAATCAAACAGTGCAGATGCCCAACGGATTGAAAGTTACCTGAAAAATTCCCCTTATGCAAAAACAGTGGAATATATATCGAAAGAGGATGCATTGAAGGATCATATTGCTAATTTAGGAGATAATCCAAAAGAGTTTCTGGGATATAACCCTTTGAAAGCTTCGATTGAAGTGAAATTGCATGCCCAATATGCAAATAATGAAAGTGTAAATCTTATTCAGACAAAACTAAAAGCATTTGAACATATTAACCGGGTGGTTTATCAGAAAGACATGGTGAGCCTGGTGAATGATAATGTACGGAAGGTTAGCTTTATTTTACTAGCCTTGGCTATCATCCTGCTTTTTGTATCGGTGGCACTGATCAATATTACCATACGTTTATCCCTTTATTCGGATCGTTTCCTGATAAATACCATGAAACTTGTTGGAGCAACCCCATGGTTTATTCGTCGTCCATACATCGGAAGCAGTATGCTGAACGGGTTGGCAGCTTCGATGATTTCTATAATTTTATTGTCAGCGGTGGTATATTTTGTACATTATGAATTTGGAATGCCGGGTTCGATCATACAACCTTTAACTGCCGTAATTGTTAGTAGTATAGTCATTATTCTGGGCATATCACTGACTGCAATATCTTCGTACTTCTCTGTAGGACGGTATTTGAAGATGAATATAAATGATATGTATTCTATCTAAGACACAAGACACAAGACACAAGACACAAGACACAAGACAAAGGACACAAGACAAAGTATAAACATTATTCTCAAATCATTAGACATTTGACATTAGATTAGACATTTGACATAAAACATGAAATTCTCCGCATTGCTATACAGTTCAGAATCACAACATATTCAATAATTTTTAAAAATGGAAAATAACAAACAATTCACCTTAAGTAAAATCAATATCATATTGATTGCCGTTGGCTTTGCCATTATCGTTTTGGGTTTCGTTTTAATGACAGGATCGGGTACCCAAAAGGAGTTTAATCCGGATATTTATAGCTTCCGTCGCATTACAGTTGGTCCAATGATTTCTTTGTTTGGATTTATTTCTATTATTTTTGCTATATTATACAAACCCAAAAGCAAATAAGCATGAGTATTTTTCAAACGATTATTCTTGCTATTGTAGAAGGAATAACTGAATTTCTTCCGGTATCTTCTACCGGTCATATGATTATTGCACAGAAAATATTAGCTATTGATAGTACTGAATTTGTAAAGGCATTTACAGTCAATATTCAGTTTGGTGCCATCCTGTCGGTGGTAGTACTTTACTGGAAACGTTTCTTCCAGACCTTCGACTTTTACTGGAAATTATTGATAGCCGTTATACCGGCATTGGTGTTGGGTTTCCTGTTCAGCGAAAAGATTGATATGTTGCTCGAAAATGTAGTGGTTGTAGCTGTTATGTTAGTACTGGGTGGCGTGTTGATGTTGTTTGTGGATAAATGGTTCAATAAACCAAACGAGGACCAATCGATGGATTGGAAACGTTCACTTAAAATAGGTTTCTTTCAGTGTATCGCCATGATTCCGGGTGTTTCACGTTCCATGGCAACCATCGTCGGTGGTATGACTACAAAGCTATCCCGTAAGAATGCTGCTGAATTTTCATTCTTTCTGGCCGTTCCCACCATGGCTGCCGCTTCGGGTTATAAATTGCTGAAGCTGTTTATGGACCCGGTTAGCAAATCAATGTTGACAGATAACCTGGTAACATTGCTGATTGGAAATGTAATTGCGTTCATAGTGGCTATGGCAGCAATTAAGTTTTTTATTACTTACCTGACAAAGTATGGTTTTAAAGCCTTTGGATATTACAGGATTGTAGTAGGAATTGCAATATTGATTCTGGTCTTTTTAGGGGTTGATTTAAGCATTCTGTAGTAGATTTTAATACATTACTCCCTTACATGGTGTATGGGAGAATAAACAAGAAAATGGATTTTGTAAAAGGAGAAGTGTTGTTTGTAGCGAAGCCGTTAAACTGGACTTCTTTTAACCTGGTAAATAAATTACGTTGGAAACTGCAAAGGGCACTGAATATAAAAAAGCTGAAAGTAGGTCATGCCGGAACGCTTGATCCCTTGGCAACAGGGGTTATGATTCTTTGTACCGGGAAATCAACCAAGCTCATTGAGAGCTTTCAGTATCAAACCAAAGAGTATATTGCTACGTTGGAGTTGGGTGCAACAACCCCTTCGTTCGATTTGGAATTGCCTGTTGATGGGACTTATCCCACCGAACACATTACGCGTGAAATGGTGGATGAAATTATCCCTAAGTTTCTGGGTGAGATTCAACAGGTGCCGCCGGCTTATTCGGCTGTGAAAGTGGATGGTAAGCGGGCGTATGACTATGCACGGAATGGTCAGGAGATTGAACTAAAATCGAAGTTGTTGGTTATAGATGACATCGAGGTTCTGGATTTTTCTCTTCCTGTCCTTAAAATTCGTGTGGTTTGCAGCAAAGGAACATATATTCGAGCATTGGCAAGGGATATCGGACTGGCTTTGGGCAGTGGTGCACATTTAATTGCCCTTGAAAGGACCCGGATTGGAGAAGTCAGGTTAGAGGACTGCTGGCAAATTGATGACCTGGTGTTGCATGTTGAGGAAGAAATCCTTAAAAGTCAGCAGCTGCAGACAGTAGAGTAACTGTAACGGTTATTCAGTCAAATTTTTAAAGAATAATAAAGAAACAATTAAACAACAAAATATGAAGTTATCTAAGTTTAAATTCAAGTTACCGGATGAGCTAATTGCCCAATATCCGTCTAAACATCGCGACGAATCCCGTTTAATGGTTGTGCATCGCAAAACAGGTGAAATCGAACATAAAACTTTTAAAGATGTACTTGAATATTTCAACGAAAGCGATTTGTTCGTTTTTAACGACACAAAGGTTTTTCCGGCTCGTTTGTTTGGTAATAAAGAAAAAACAGGTGCACAAATTGAAGTGTTTTTGTTACGTGAATTAAATCATGAAATGCGTCTTTGGGATGTGTTGGTTGAACCGGCACGTAAAATACGTATTGGTAATAAGTTGTACTTTGGTGAAGATGATTCGATCGTAGCTGAGGTGATTGATAATACAACCTCTCGTGGACGTACCCTTCGTTTTCTTTTCGATGGTACTCACGAGGAATTTAAAAAAGGACTCTATGCCTTGGGAGAAACTCCGCTACCACGCAATATTACCCGTGAAGTGGAGCCTGAAGATGCTGAACGCTTCCAGACTATCTTTGCTAAGAACGAAGGTGCCGTATCAGCTCCTGCAGCCGGTATGCACTTTAGCCGTGAGTTGATGAAACGCATGGAAATAAAGGGTATTGAGAAGACTTTTATTACTTCACACATGAGTTTGGGTAATTTTCGTGAAATAGATGTAGAGGATCTTACCAAGCATAAAATGGACTCAGAACAAATGTCTGTATCTCCTGAAACAGCGGATATAGTTAATAAAGCCCATGATGAAAACCGGAATATCTGTGCTGTGGGTGTGACCGTGATGCGTGCCCTGGAAACAGTAGTAGGAACAGAAGGTAAAATTAAACCTTATGATGGATGGACCAATAAATTTATTTTTCCTCCTTATGACTTTACTGTGGCAAATTCACTGATTACCAATTTCCACTTACCCTATTCGACTTTAATTATGCTGACTGCTGCTTTCGGTGATTATGATTTAATCATGAAAGCTTACGAGACTGCCATTAAGGAAGGATATAAATTTGGAGTATATGGTGATGCCATGCTGATTTTATAATTCAACAAGATACTTAAAACGGCTGAACTTATTAATTTAAGTTCAGCCGTTTTTGTATATATTGAAGTTGATAATTGGTTTTTAACGTTGAATTAAAGAAGAAATGTTTTCTCTTAATAATTTTAGTTCTGTTTCAATTGTTGCCCAAATAATTTCATCTTTAATTTGATAATATCCATGCATCAATATGTGACGCATTCCTATCATTTCTTTCCATTCAATATTTGTATTAATAGCTTTGAATTCTTTCGTTAATAAATAAGCTGCTTCTCCAATAATTTCAAGGTTTTTTATGACAGCAAATCGTAGGATTTTGTCATTCTTATACATTTCAAAAGATTTGTTTTCAACGAATTCGTAGATGTTATCTATTGCCTCTATCATATGTAGAAGTCGTTCGTTATCTCTTGGTTTCTCTCATAAATCAATATCTTTTCATGCTCGGCACTTTCTTTTGCAAAAGGCTTTAACTGACCCTCTTCGACCAGATCAATATTCTTTCCCGTAATAGCTTGCAAATCATTAATGATATGAATGTATTTGAATAATGTAACTTTAGCATCCTTGCTGAAATTAACTAATATATCAATATCACTTTTTCTGTTTTCTTCTTCACGAGCATACGATCCGAAAATCCAGGCTCTTTCGATGGGTTGATTAGAAAAATAATTCGATATTTTATTTATTATATTTTTGTTCATAATTTTAGAAACAATTAAATGCTAATTATTCGTGCCAAAATTACTAAATTAATTCTATTTTAAAATAGAACATTTAAAAAACAAAATAGGTTGAACTTCATAAATGTAGTTCAACCTATTTAACGGTATTTAATAACTTAACTTATTCGTTTGGTGTCAGTTCATCAGGCAATGTGAGTCCTTCAGGTGAATCTGATTCATCCATAACTGCCGAATCATTGGCTAATGTATCGACCCTTAAATGGGTGACGCAGGAGTATTCGCGTGATATCTCTTCTTTCGGCTTGGTTGGGAACTTACCCCGATATTGCTTCAGGCTTTCGTCCTTCAATACCTTTTCCATAAACATACCGAAGATAGGCAATGCTGTACGGCTTCCCTGTCCGAGTTCCCCTGTACGGAAATGTACGCTTCGTTGCTCGCCACCAACCCAGGCACCTCCAACAAGCTTTGGAGTGACGCCGATAAACCAGGCATCTGAGTGATTGGAGGAAGTTCCGGTTTTACCACCGAAATCAGTATTGTAATGGAATAAATCCCAACTCCAGAGTGCCTTGGATGTACCACCCGGTTCAGTCATCCCACCTCTGAGCATGACGGTCATCAACCAGGCATCTTCGTACGGGATTACTCGTTTTTCAACTGATTTTTTCTCATAAACCACTGTTCCTTCTTTGTCTTCAATCCGGGTAATCATGATTGGTTCATGATACACACCTTCGTTGACCACGGTTCCAAACGAATTTACCATCTCCAGCAATGATACATCCGATGAGCCCAGACACGTGGAAGGTTTATTCTCAAGTGGAGTCTGTATCCCTAATAAGTGGGCATATTTTATGATTTCAGGAATTCCCACTATCTGGGCTACCTGTACAGCAATGGTATTGATGGATTGTGCAAAGGCGTTCTTTAAGGATACCGGATACCCTAAACAGTACCCGTTTGCATTGCGGGGACTCCAGGCTTTATCATTGCTCCCTTCTTTATACTTCCAGGTAACGGGTTTGTCAGTCATCATGTCACATGGAGACATGCCATGCATCATGGCAGCTGTGTATACAAACAGTTTAAAAGTAGAACCCGGTTGACGTTTGGATTGTGCCACCTTATCGTATTGCCAGAATTTAAAGTTGATATCACCCACCCAGGCTTTTACATTTCCTGTTTCTGGTTCCATGGCTACAAAACTACTATGCATAAACCGGTTCATATATCTGATCGAGTCCATGATGCTGATATTCATCTCTTTTTCACCCTTGTCATAATCAAATACTTTGGTCTTGTGAGGCTTATTCAGAAAGTAGGTAATCGAATCGGGATGATTTTTGTATTTTGCCGATAAGGATGCGTAGGCTTTCGTCTTCTTGGCGATATCTTCCACAAAGTTTACAATATCCTTGTGATTCTCATCTTGCCATGGATTTTGACCGCGCCAATGGTCGTCAAACTTCTTTTGGATGCTGTGCATTTGTTTGTTCAGCGCTTCCTCGGCATATTTCTGCATACGCGAATCGATGGTCACATAGATTTTTAAACCATCCGAATAAATATCATACCCGTTCTCCTGTTCCCATTCCTGTAAGTATTTTTCCAGGTAAGCCCTGAAATGTAGTGCATCACCATCATAGTTTTGCTCAACACTGAAATTTAGTTGTATTGGGATTAATTTTAAAGAATCACATGCCTGCTGACTGATTACTTTTTGTTTTACAAGATTATCCAGAACCACATTCCTGCGCTCCATGGATCTGACAGGATGTGCAATGGGGCTGTATGAAGTGGTTGCTTTTAGAAGCCCTACCAGGGTAGCTGATTGCTCGTAATTTAATTTAGCAGGTGTGGTTTTGAAGAATGTCTTGGCTGCTGTATGGATCCCGAAGGCATTGCTTCCAAAGTCAACGGTATTCAGGTACATGGTCAGGATGTCCTTCTTATTGTAGAACATTTCAATCTTTACAGCCGTAGTCCATTCCTTGGTCTTGCTGATAATCAGTTTCACTCCGGGAATATATCCGAATAAACCTGTAGAGTACTGGTTTCTGGTCTTGTACATATTCTTCACCAGTTGCTGGGTGATGGTACTGGCCCCACGGCTCTTGCCTTTGGTCATGTCTTTTATAGCTGCAAAGACCCCTTCGAAGTCTACCCCGAAATGTTTGTAGAAGCGAACATCTTCTGTCGCTATTAAAGTCTTAATGAGTATAGGTGAAATCTCATTGTAAGTGACCGGAGTCCTGTTTTCCCTGAAGTATTTTCCCAATACTTTCCCATCCGAAGTATAGATAATGGATGCGGTACTCTGGTTTGGGTTGCTGATGCTGCTTAAACCGGGTGACTTTCCGAATAGCCACAGGAAGTTAATATCAACGATAAACAGGTAAAGGAGGAATAACACTATAAATGTTACAAACGAATTAAATAATTTATGGTACCAGGGTAATGTGCGGAAACGTACAAACCGGGATTTACGCCATGCAACAAACTTTTTAAACCAAACTTTCATACGTTCCCAGGCTACAGGAAGGTATTCAGTCAGTAACTTTTTTATAAATCGCCAAATGATAAGAAGTTGAATCGCTATTTTATTCCACATAGTATAATCCCTAATTTTGTTGCAAAGTTACTTTAAAAAGATGGTATTTTATATCTCTGTTGACCTAGGTTAAGAATCTTTTTTTATTTTCGGGTGTTGGTAAATAGCAGGAAGTCCGCTTTCCAAATATCGCATAGCGTTTTTTTGATATAAATTGATAGAATCTATCCCGTAAAGGCTTGGGAATTAATTTTAATACTCCAACCATTACACGGCTGCCACCAAGTTCCCTGAGAATTTCCAATACTGCGGATGATTCCGTGAAAATCTCATTCCGTTGTATATAAACGATGGTTTTTAGGGAGTTATTGTTCAAGCCTACTTTCTTTAGTAGTCCCTGTCCAATTTCTGACTGTATGGATGCAAACCTGAACTTCATTTCTTTATCATGCCGAATCAAAAACTGAACCCACCCACAGCAGAAATTGCAGATTCCATCAAACAGGATTACCGGAAATTCATTCATATTAAATTCCATATCCCTTAGAACGAATGAAATATGCAGAATGTTTTAAATACATGAAAAAGCCCTGTTTACAATGTAAACCGGGCTTTCACTATCTTTAATTCCAAAGTTTTTGATCTTTTGTCTTTTGTCTTGACTCTTGGATCTTGACTCTTGAAACTTAATCCCTACAATCCAAATTCTGCTTTGATGTCAGCAACTTTGTCTGTTTTTTCCCAGGTAAACAATTCTACAGTCTGGGTAAAATCTTTTCCATTACCATCTTTGAAACTTTTGGTTTTTGTTTCAGGTGTCCGTCCCATGTGACCATAAGATGCTGTTTCTTTATAGATTGGATTACGAAGTTTTAGACGGTCCTCAATGGCTTTTGGGCGCATGTCGAACAGTTTTTCAATCTTCGTGGCGATATCACCATCACTAAGTTTTACTTGTGCTGTACCGTATGTGTTTACATACAGGTTCATAGGTTTTGCAACACCAATGGCATAAGCAACCTGTACCAGTACTTCGTTGGCAAGGCCGGCAGCCACAATGTTTTTGGCAATGTGACGGGCTGCATAAGCTGCCGAACGGTCTACTTTCGAAGGATCTTTCCCTGAAAAAGCACCACCGCCGTGAGCACCTTTGCCACCATAAGTGTCAACTATTATCTTACGTCCTGTTAATCCTGTATCTCCATGAGGTCCTCCGATGACGAATTTTCCGGTTGGATTTACGTGTAATACAAAATCATCCTTGATAAGCTGTGCAAATTGTTCGTCCAAAGCTTTAACACGTAGAATCAATATAGTCCTGACATCTTCTTTAATGATAGCCAGCATTTCTTCGTCGTTTGCAGCAGTAGGTTTTGCATTATGTGCCGGGTGAACCATATCGTCATGTTGAGTAGATACAACAATCGTATGAACCTTTACGGGCTGGTTGTTGTCATCGTACTCAATGGTAACCTGTGATTTTGAATCGGGACGCAGGTAAGTCATTTGAGTGCCTTCCTTGCGGATAGCAGCCAGTTCCTGTACCAATGCGTGTGAAAGGTCTAATGCCATTGGCATTAGGTTTTTAGTCTCATTACAGGCATACCCAAACATCATTCCCTGGTCGCCGGCACCTTGTTCCATGGGCTCTGCACGTTCAACTCCCTGGTTGATATCAGCCGATTGCTCATGGATTGAAGAGAAGATACCACAGGCATCACCGCTAAACATCAATTCGCCTTTGGTATAGCCGATTTCGTTAATTACTTCACGGGCCACCGATTGTACATCGACATAGGCTGACGTTTTTACTTCACCTGCCAAAACAACCTGGCCGGTGGTTACTAATGTTTCGCAAGCTACTTTTGAGTTTGCATCCTGTGCCAGGAAGTTATCCAGTAAGGCATCGGAGATTTGATCGGCTACTTTGTCAGGATGACCTTCTGAAACCGATTCAGATGAAAATAAATATCCCATAATGTTTTTAATTTACAATTCTACAATTTACAAATTCCAATTGCCTTGATGCGCAAATTGAATCAGTCAATGTAAAACTAATTTACATGAATTTATAATTAACAATTGAATGTAAATACGTGGCAGGGATAGTAAGAGGACTTTGAATTGGGCAGAAAAGAGGTTGCGATTTAGCATTTTTTTCTGTGGTTGCAAGCAGTCCAAATCTCTCCACATTTATTACGTCACAAAAGTACAGAAACTATTTTAATTGGCAAAATATATTTTTTTGATAAAGCAGTGACAGGCCACTGTCTGTCACTGCCATCATTCTAATAATACCTTCTTTAATAAGGATATTAATCAGGTTTAAGCATTTGCCATCATTTGAGAAGTTTGCCTGATACCTGTTTTTAAGTAGGCTTTCATGGGAGTCCAGTAAAATTGTTTCCAGCCATGTTTCAGACTTTCCACATTATTTTCCGGTACCCCGTGTTGTGTGAAAGTAAGTTGAGTTTTATCACCTTCCTGTTTAAAATGGAATGTGCAGATGGAGTAATGGTCTTCCGGCCACCCTTCTTCCTTGAAATTCCAGGCTTGTACTATTTTTTCACCTTCAATCAATTCAATATTATAGCCGTGGCAATAACCATCAAATACATCAAATTTACCTTTTACTTTTTTACTCATAATGACTTTAGATCCTGTAAAAGCCGAATGTTTCTTTTGCTCCATGATCAAATCGTATACTTTCTGGGCAGGGGCATCAAATGTCACTGTTTGTCTGATTGATTTCGTTTCCATTGTTTGCTTGATTTAAAATTATTTTTCACTTAAATAATAAAACAATACCATCCCACTTTTAAAATGTATTTTGTTGAATAATTCAGATATCCGGCTAAATCCATTTTTATTTAAATCCTCCGGATCATTATATCCTGAAGAGTTTAAGTAGAAACGGTCGTTTTTGGATACTCAAAATTAGTAGTTATTTCCTTTGTTTTAATAGGCCGTACTTCAATCCTGACTGTGGTTCCGTATTCAAACTCCGGATTCCCTTTTGCAATGGAGATGGCTTCCTCCATGTTTTTTGCCAGGATATGGTAATAACCTACCTGTACTTCTTTCTTTTCGTTGAATGGCTCTTCTTTCCAACTGCCACTTTTCCCAGAAATGATGATTCCTTCGCGTACCAGTGGTTGTGCTGAAATTAATTTTTCCTGTTTCTGAAGGTTCAGGATATACACCTCGCATTTTTTCAGAAATTCATGAAATCTGGACTCCGTCAGATCATCATGATGATTGACCCTGTCGTGGATTAGTAACATATACTCTTTCATAATTCTATTCTTTTTTAAGTTTAGATAAAAGTATTTATTCCAGGTATGCCATTGAGAACATAAAAACAAGATTCAAAATGAAATGTTTTTTAAATACATATAGTTTAAGTTATTGAACGATATAGTTGACACAATAAACAGAAGTAATACAAAGAATTTAATGAGCTGTTTTGCGGTCCGGGCCTCGACCTCAAACCTTTTAAAGAGTGCATTTTATCCGATTGATGAATGCTTATTTCAATCCCAATTCCTTGAAAAACTTCTTCATGTCGTTCCACGAATTCATATCCGCAGTTTTATTATATTCAATTGGCATATTGAATTTTTTGCCATTCTCGGTAGACATTGGATTGGTGAATGCATGCGTTGCATTCGGATAGGCAATAAAAGTATACTGAGCGCCTATCGAATCCATTTGGTGCTTAAACATAGCCACGTCATCCTGGCTAATAAATTTATCACCGCCTCCATGGCACACCAGGATTTTGGCTTTCAATAAGTCCTTATTTGCCGGCACTCCTTTCAGCCCGCCGTGGAAACTTACCACGCCTTTAAAGTCCGTCCCCATTTTGGCAGCATTCAATACCACCGAGCCTCCAAAACAATATCCGATCGCTAAAATATTTTTAGGATCAGTTTGTTTGAATTCTTTTATTTTATCCACAGCAGCATCAACGAGTGTCTTTGAAAGCTTGGGGTTGCTGTAGAAAGCAGCTGTGTAAGCCTGTGCTTCTGTTGGATTAGTTGCCACCTTGCCATTGCCAAACATGTCAACTGCCAATGCGATGTATCCAAGCTTTGCCAGTTGGGTTGCCCGCATTTTAGGATATGCGTTCAATCCCCACCATTCGTGCACCACCAATACAGCCGGACGTTTTCCTTTCAGGTTTTCATCATAAGCCACAAAACCCTTGTAAACAGTCCCGTCAACCGTATACGATATGTTTTCTTCCTTAATCTTCGGACCTTTGGTTTTATCTCCAAAACTCGTATTAATTGCAGCCATAATTATCAGGATTAAATAGGGTATGAAATTTCTGGTTTTCATTGTCTTGAGTGTTTTAAAATGAATACTAGTGAATTTCTATCCTAACAAAAAGGACACTGAAAAGTTCATTAGCGGACAGTTGGCGTTCTTCCATTTAATCCGGTTTTGTATTTTTACATCCTGTCTTGTCCGTATATTCAAATGCCAAAATTTATCCTTAGACTTGGAAATAAAAGGCTCCGGAATTAATTTGAATACTGTTGAATTTTCGTCTTTACTTTGTCTAAGTTTAAAGGGGGTTCAGTTAGGGTTTCGTTAGGGTTTCGTTAGGGTTCAGTTAGGGTAAGGATAGGTAAACCTCACTGAACCCTCACTGAACCCCCTCTCAACCCTCTTTGAACAGTCTCTGTACAGTGACTGAGTAATGAATTTGTCACGAATTTTACAAACAAGAAACTGTTGCAGAATACAGTTGATTTCATTAATTTATAGAATTTTAAACTAAGAAGAAAAAAACAGAGGTTGAATTTCATAGTGAAATTCAACCTCTGTTCTATTTATACTATTCAGGGATTAACCTCTGATATTATTCAACGATTTCGAATAATACTAATTTGCTTATAATCATTTGTTTTAGTCCTGGACAAGTATGTTATCTGTTGTTATATCATTAAATACTACCCACTGGAAGTCCTCAGGCAATCTCAGTTACAAACTTTTCTTTTGGATTACGAACTTTTTTCAGGTTAACCAGCCAGTCATTGGCTTCATCGCGATAACCAATGGGCAACAGGGTGACACTTTTTAATCCTTTTTCCTTCAGATGGAGCAATTCATCCACTTCTTCGTTAATAAATCCTTCCATTGGGGTGCTATCCACTTTCAGGCTTGCTGCTTCAGCCATGGCAAAAGCGAAGGCGATATAAGCCTGCCGTGCGGTATGGGCGGAATTCACTTCTGCCGGCCTGTCCAGGTACATGCTTTTTAGCCTGTCTGTATATGCCTGATAGCGATCGGCAGGTTGTTCCCTGCCAGTCGTAGTAAGGGCATAAATCTGGTCAATACGTTCGGCAGTGTAGTTGTCCCAGGCGGCAAATACCAATAAATGGGAGCAGTCAGCCACAATTTCCTGACCATGGGCACTGGTAACAATTTTGTTTTTCAGTTCCTGGTTGGTAATGACAAATACTTCGAAAGGCTGTAACCCTGATGAAGTGGGTGCCAGGCGTGTTGCTTCCACAATTTTATCTACCAGCTCCTGATCTACTTTTTTAGAAGGATCATATTTTTTAGTGGCATAACGCCATTTAAGTGCATCTAATATCTCCATTATTTAATTTTTATGATTGTGTTGGATTCAGAACCCTGAATGTAACAGTTGAATTTGTATGTTCTTTAAAAGTAACCCGAAAGATGGTTGACCTCTGGAGGGTATTCTCATTCCCAGTAACTGGGAGGCCCGATGGTTGATTATTTGAATTCGAACAAGGCACTTTTGCTTTTTCGTACTTTAGCAGCATGAACCAGATTGTCGTTTGATTCATCACGATAACCAAGGGTTAGTATTGTTGTAGATCCCAGGTTTTGTTCTGCCAGTCCAAGTACTTTATCCAAAGCTTCGGTGCTGAATCCCTCCATAGGAGTTGCATCCACATCTTCATTCGTTGCAGCAACGATTCCAACGCCGAAAGCAATATAGGCCTGGCGTGCAGTCCATACAAAGTTTTGTTCGGGAGTTCCTGCAACAATGCCATCAAATGCAGCACGGAATCCGGCCAATGCATCAACCGGTATGTCCCTGGTTGTAGCAATCAGATTCATGTAATCATTCACTTGTTCAGCGCTTATATTTTTACTAGCTGCAAATACCAGTACATGCGATGCTTCCTTAATCTGAGGTTGCTGGCATGCTTCGTTGAAAATTCGTTCTTTTAATGCCGGGTCTTCCACCACAATTACCTTAAAAGCCTGCAATCCGAAGGAAGTTGGTGCCAGTCGTATGGCTTCCAGTATTCTGTCTATTTTTTCCTGTGGAACTTTGGTTCCGTTCATTCTTTTGGTGGCATACCGCCAGTTGAGTTTGTCTATTAAAGTCATAATTTTGTATTTTTTGTCTGTTTATTATTTACGTTTCTGGTATAACAATCATAAATGAATGATTGTTCATTATAGATTTAATATTTTGATTTATATACTGACTGCTTTCCATGATGCTTCAAAGATCTGGATTAACTCGTTGGTTGAAAGGGTAGCTCCCAGTGATTTCGATTTCTTGACCATTTGGCTGATCGGAGCAAAAAGCAGGCTGTATATAATGTCGTTGTGTAATGGTTGAATGAGCTTTGCTGCTTTTGATTGTTCAAAGAGATTCTCGAAAGCAGGGCAGTAATCATGATTGTTCTCCTTCTCTATGTGGCCGATCAGCGGACAGTTCGAGAAATTTTCAAGGAAGTTGTATTCTTCCATGTTCTCAATAATGTATTGGTAATGATTGAGCCAAATGGTACGGAAAGTGCCTTTTGAGGGAGACAAGTCACTGTCTTCCCGAAAATACGAATGGCCCATCCTGGCTTTAAGGTGGATGAATAGTTTCTTGATCATATCATCTTTATTCTCAAAATAAAGATAGATGGTAGCTGCCGAAACATCAGCTTCTTTCGCTATTTTCGACATAGAACTACCTTGAAAACCATCGTTGTTCACAACTTTGATGGCTGCCCGGTAGATTCTGGTTACTTTGTCTTCATCTTTGATTCTCATGGTGCAAAGATAAATGAACAATCATTCATTTAATCTATGATTTATGTTAAATGTTTCATTCAGAAAAGCTATAGCTTTATAGTTTTAATCTATTTGACTAATTTTACAGAATATATTTATGAAAACAGATAATTCTGTTAATCTTATATCCAGTGGAAATAAGTTGAAAAGTATTGGAACAAACAGCATAATTAATAACTATAACTTTACTCTACAAATAGTATTGAAAAGTTTCTTATCATTGATATATGGAAAAGACATGGCGGTGGTTTGGCAAAAAGGATCCCATCACGCTCGATATGCTTCGGCAAATTGGAGTGGAAGGAATTGTAACGGCTTTACATGATGTGCCAAACGGAGAAATATGGACTTTTGATGCCATTTTTGAGTTGAAAACTTATATCGGGAGTTTTGGCTTGCGTTGGTCGGTAGTCGAAAGTTTGCCGGTATCGGAAAGTATAAAATATGCAGGAGCAGATAGAGATATTTTGATTGATAATTATAAAGTCAGTCTATCAAATCTGGGGAAAGCCGGCATTAAAACTGTTTGTTACAATTTCATGCCGGTAATCGACTGGATCCGTACCGATTTGGATTATAAATTGCCTGATGGTACATCCACGCTTTATTTTGATAAAGTCCGTTTTGCTTATTTTGATTGCTATATTTTAAATCGGGCTGGGGCTGCAAATGATTACTCTACCGATGAAATGAAGCAGGTGAATGAACTGAATAAAACGATAACAGAGGATGAAAAAGCAGAACTGATTAATACCATTATCGTAAAGACACAGGGCTTTGTAAACGAAAACTTTAAAGGCAATGTGCAAAAACCGGTGGAATTGTTCAATCAATTGCTGGCTCTTTACAAAGGGATAGACAAAAATCAATTGCGGGAGAACCTGAAGTATTTTCTTACATGCGTTATCCCTACAGCCGAGCAATATGGAATGAAACTTTGCATTCACCCTGATGATCCTCCATTCCCGGTGTTGGGATTGCCGCGTATTGTGGGTAATACGGAAGATATTGAATGGATACTGAACGCAGTAAAGAGCAACAGCAATGGCTTGACTTTTTGTGCCGGGTCATTAAGTTCCGGATTGCACAATGATGTTCCGGCAATGGCAAAACAATTTGCTGCACGGACACATTTTGTCCATTTACGAAGTACAGAAGTGTACGAAAATGGCAATTTTATGGAAGCATCGCATCTCGAAGGACGTGGTCATTTGGTGGAGTTGGTTCGTATTTTCGAAAAGGAAAAGCCAGGTTTGCCAATGCGGGTCGATCATGGAAAACTGATGCTGGGTGATGGGAATACCAAACACAATCCGGGTTATTCATTTTTGGGTAGGATGTTTGCCCTTGCTCAGGTGTCGGGCATACTGGCTGCGGTAGAACACGAAGGAAGTTTGAAGTAAAGATAAGCATGAAAGTTCTGAATCAGGACTAAAAAATAAAACAAAACAATGAACGAATTATTTAGTATTGAAGGGAAAGTAGCTATTATTACCGGTGCCTGCGGTGTGCTGGGAGGCAGTGTAGCACAAAGTTTTGTAAAAGCCGGTGCCAGGGTGGTGGCCATTGGTACAAAGCAGGAGAAACTGGATGCCAAAGTGAAGGAACTGTCCGATTTGGGTGGAGAAGTTATTGGTTTTATTGGCGATGTCCTCGATATACCAAGCTTAGAGAAAATAGCAACTGCAGTTGTTGCAAAATGGGGAAGGATAGATGTTTTATTGAACATTGCAGGTGGAAATATCCCGGGAGCTACGTTGATGCCTGATCAAAGCTTTTTTGATATGGATATTTCAAAGTGGGATAAAGTCACCAATCTGAACATGAACGGTACAGTGTATCCAAGTTATGTGTTTGGGAAGGTAATGGCAGGACAAAAAGCAGGCAGTATTATCAATATATCTTCAATGGCAGCCATGCAGGCCATGACACGTGTGCCGGGTTATTCAGCAGCAAAGGCTGCAGTAGGGAATTTTACACAATGGCTGGCCATGGAGATGGCTATGAAGTATGGTGATGGCATCCGAGTAAATGCAATTGCACCCGGTTTTTTTATCGGAGAACAAAACCGGGCAGTACTTATTAATCCTGATGGCTCACTTACCGACAGAAGCCTTAAAGTAATGGCCAATACCCCGATGAAGCGTTTTGGTGATATCAACGAACTTAACGGAGCTGTACAGTTTCTGTGTTCCGAAGCAGCATCGTTCATTACAGGGGTTGTTTTGCCCGTAGATGGTGGTTTCAGTACATTTAGCGGTGTTTAAATCATTGATGTTTTACCCAAAGATAAACAAATATACCTGGTTGTAGCTAACAATAAAGTGTCTGTAACGCCAGTCGGGTCAATTGTGCTTGATAATAAATACATTAGAATAAAAACATAAATGAGATCGGAGATTATCCGGTCTCGTTTGTTTTCAGGCATTTACAATAAGATTAATTATGTATCATCAGCCAGGAAATTCATTTGCCCGATTGCCGTATTTTTTTTACCTTTGCACTCTCAATTTCAAAAACAACAAATCAATCAGAACAATATGTTTGAATCTCTAAGTGAAAGACTGGAAAGGTCGTTTAAGATCCTGAAAGGGGAAGGTAAAATTACCGAGATTAATGTGGCCGAAACGCTGAAAGACGTTCGTAAAGCCTTGTTGGATGCTGATGTTAACTATAAAATAGCCAAATCGTTTACCGAGACCGTAAAGGAAAAAGCCATTGGACAGAATGTACTTACCTCACTGAAACCAAATCAGTTGATGGTGAAAATTGTACACGATGAACTGGCTGAACTTATGGGCGGCCAGAGTGTGGATATAAACCTGAAAGGCTCCCCGACCGTTATATTAATGTCGGGATTGCAAGGTTCGGGTAAAACTACTTTCTCAGGAAAGCTGGCAAACCTGCTTAAAACCAAACGTGGTAAAAACCCGCTGTTGGTAGCCTGTGATGTCTATCGTCCGGCTGCTATTGAGCAATTGAAAGTCCTGGGAGAACAACTTCAGATACCGGTCTATTCGGATTTAGAAAGTAAAAGTCCAGTTGCCATTGCCGAAGCAGCCATAAAATATGCTAAACTTCATGGGAATGATGTTGTCATTGTAGATACTGCCGGACGTCTGGCGGTAGATGAAATGATGATGAATGAGATTGCAGCAATCAAAAAAGCCTTGCAGCCTCAGGAAATCCTGTTTGTGGTAGATGCCATGACCGGACAGGATGCCGTAAATACTGCCAAGGAATTCAACGACAGGCTTAACTTCGATGGGGTAATCCTTACGAAGCTGGATGGTGATACCCGTGGTGGAGCAGCTTTATCCATTCGCTCTGTGGTCAACAAGCCGATTAAGTTTGTTGGTACAGGTGAAAAAATGGATGCGCTGGACGTGTTCTATCCCGAACGTATGGCCGATCGTATATTAGGAATGGGTGATATCGTTTCGTTGGTGGAACGTGCCCAGGAACAATATGATGAAGAAGATGCACGCAGGTTACAGAAAAGAATTGCCAAGAATCAATTTGATTTTAATGACTTTATCTCCCAAATCCAACAAATCAAGAAGATGGGTAATATCAAGGACCTGGCTGCTATGATACCCGGAATGGGCAAAGCATTGAAAGATGTGGAAGTGGGTGACGATGCCTTTAAAGGAATTGAATCCATTATCCACTCCATGACACCTCACGAACGTGAAAATCCTTCATTGCTGAATGGCAGCCGTAAGATACGTATTGCAAAAGGCAGTGGAACCACGATTGTTGATGTGAACAGGTTGCTCAAACAGTTTGAACAAACCAGCAAGATGATGAAAATGGCAACTGTAAGCCAGGGAAAACTTAAAATTGGCAAGAGAAGATAAGACATTTACAATTTTGTCATTTACCTTTTACAATTTATCTGATAACAGTAACGTCAAACGTCAAACGCCGAACGCCGAACACGGAACACGGAACACTGAACACGAAACGTCAAACCTTTCAAACCTTTCAAACTTTACGAACCTTTCAAACAACAAACTCATGTATACTCTGATTGATGGCAAAGCCATAGCCGAAAAAGTAAAAGAAGAAATAGCAGAAGAAGTAAAGCTGATTGTTGCTTCCGGTAAAAGGGCGCCACACTTAGCTGTTGTTATTGTAGGCCATGATGGTGGCAGTGAAACCTATGTGGCTCATAAAGTGAAATCATGCCATCAGGTAGGTTTTAAATCAACAAAGATTGCTTTTGAAGCCGATATAACCGAAGCTGAATTACTTGCCAAGATTGATGAACTGAATAAGGATGAAAGCCTGGATGGTTTTATTGTACAACTTCCATTGCCTAAGCATATCTCTGAACAAAAAGTGATTGAAGCTATTGATTACCGCAAAGATGTGGATGGATTTCATCCGGTAAATGTAGGTCGGTTGTTAATTGGATTACCATGTTATGTCTGTGCTACTCCTTCGGGCATTATGGAATTAATCAAGCGTTATGAAATTCCAACAGCCGGTAAAAACTGTGTCGTGATTGGAAGAAGTAATATCGTTGGAAAACCTGTTGCTTCCCTGATGATGCAAAAAGGTTATCCGGGTGATGCTACGGTTACAGTATGCCACAGTCGTACCAAGAACCTGAAAGAAATATGCCTGCAGGCTGATATTATTATTGCCGCCCTGGGCCAGCCTGAATTCCTGACAGGAGATATGGTGAAAAACGGTGCAGCAGTGATTGATGTTGGAACCACCCGTGTGCCTTCCGATAAAACCAAGACAGGTTTCCGCCTGAGTGGTGATGTAAAATTTGATGAAGTTGCTCCCAAATGTTCTTTTATTACCCCTGTCCCAGGTGGTGTCGGTCCAATGACAATCGTATCATTATTGAAAAATACTTTGTTGGCTGCAAAAGGGGAAATCTATTAAAGAACCCTAAGAACCCCTAACCCCTCCCGGTAAATCGGGATAAATTGCGGGGAACTGAATTACTTATAAATAGTAAGTAAGAAATAGAGGTGAAATCATAATCCACAATACTAACTAAATTCCCCTTTAGGGGCTAGGGGTTCTTTATTATGTCATTATTCTACGTCCCATCCTTATCAGTTAGCCATGTTCTTCCGGAAGAAGAATCGCAGCATGCTGTCAAAGTATTGCGCTTGCAGGTTGGAGAAGAGATAACGCTGGTTGATGGTACAGGAGGATTTTATAAAGCGAAAATAACCAATCCTCACCCAAAACATTGTTCATTTGAAATTACCGAAACAATACTGGAATATGGAAAGCGTGATTTTCACTTGCATATTGCCATAGCACCTACCAAAAACATTGAACGCCTGGAATGGTTTATTGAAAAAGCTACTGAAATAGGCATTGATGAAATTACCCCGATCATTTGCCGTTTCTCCGAACGTAAGGTGATTAAATCTGAACGACTCGAGAAGATCATTGTTTCGGCAGCAAAACAATCATTAAAAGCTTATTTCCCTGTTTTGAACCCACTTTGTTCATTTGATGAGTTGTTGAAGAATCAACATGCCTCCCAAAAATTTATAGCCCATTGTTATGACGAAGACAAACGGTTATTGCAAAACGAAATACAAAAAACGAATGACGTACTGATACTAATCGGACCGGAAGGTGATTTTAGTAAAGAGGAAGTGCAAAAGGCTTTGTCTGCCGGCTTTATCCCTGTCTCGTTGGGAAATAGCCGTCTGCGTACTGAAACAGCCGGCGTGGTAGCCTGTCATACGGTGTGTTTGTTAAATGAATAGTTAATAGTGAGTAGTGAGTAGTAGGTAGTAGGTAGTAAGTAGAAGGTAGTAAGTAGTCGGTAGAAGGTAGTCGGTAGTGGGTAGAAAAAAGTCTTTGCATGCAGAATCCAACCAATCAACCAATCAACTTAATTACCCAATCAACTTAATCAACCAATCAACTTAATTACCCAATCAACTTAATCAACCAATCAACTTAATCAACCAATCAACCAATTAACCAGTTAACCAATCAACCAATCAACTAATCAACTAATCAACTAATCAACCAATCAACCAATCAACCAATCAACCAATCATCCTCTCGTAAATACCAGCTTCTTTTCTGTCGATAGCCTGGAATTATACCAATAACCATCTGCATTAAATCCTTTTAAATCCTCTACATTTTCAATCCGGTGTTCAATCACATAACGGACAAACATGCCACGTGCCTTCTTGACATACATGACTATGGGTATGTACTGATCATTTCTATTTTCAAGAAATTCAAAGTCAATTACCTCTGCCTGGAGTTGTTTTCGATTGATTGATTTGAAGTACTCCCCCGAAGCCAGGTTTAGCAATACCTTTGGACCACCTGATCCAAGTATGGCATTATTCAGGGAAGGTGTTATGTGATTTTTCCAGAAAGCATAAAGATTATTCCCCTTGTCGGTTTTTAATCTGGTACTCACTTCAAGTCTGTAAGGCTGTATAAGATCGAGAGGACGAAGAACTCCATACAGACCCGATAGTATTCTTAAATGGGACTGCAGGTAGCCAAACTCATCGGGTGAGAATGTTTTTGCATCCAATCCACGGAAAACCTCCCCGTTGAATACAAAGATGGATTGTTTTGCGTTTTGAGGTGTAAAAGGAACCTGCCAGTTGAAATGCCTGTCTGCATTGAGTTGGGCCAGGTTGGAATTGATATCAAGCAAATCGGCTAATTCTGTGCGTGATAATTGTTTGATTTTATGTGCCAATATCCCGGCAGAATCAATAAATTCAGGGATGGTGAAATCCTGAATATAGTGTTGGGGTGTGAAGTTTTGGATTTTTGCCGGTGATAGGAGTAATAACATGTGAGTATTCGTTAATTAGGATTCAAAATTACTCATTTCATTCCATATTCCCAATATTTTATCTCATAGATTAAAAAAAGACCCGCCATATGGCGGGTCTTTTTTTGATCTGTGAAGTCGAAATGGATTATTTTCTCCATTTTCCACCACCCAGATAGAATCCTATCGATAAGTTTAAAAAACTGTTTCCGGTAGTGCCTATTGTTGCATTATTTATGTCAACCAGTCTTGAACCTGGAACAAGGTAATATTCTAAAGCCATTCTGAAATGACCTGCTTCAAATCCTCCACGCAGTAACCCTCCAATTTTGTGTTCAATTAATAGTCCGGCCGGAAGTGTTGTGGATTGATCTGCTGATGTTAATCTCATATTTATAATAGAGAATGTTCCTAATCCACCACCAAGAAATGGTGCAAAACTGCTTTCTTCTTTGTTGAAATAATAATCCCCGTTAACTAAACTGTAAGTCAGTGCGCTGGCAGTAGCTGTATAATTCGTACCGCTTCCAACAATGTCTTTCGCTAAAGCAGCTAATCCAAATTTAACCCCAAGATTTAGATTGTCCATAATGTTATACCGAATGTCCAGGCCGCCATTAAATCCTAAACCGGCATTTGGAAATGCTAGTCCTGCATCCAAACCAACCCTGATTTTACCTTTTTCCTGTGCATTCAGGGCAAATACAAAAGTTGCAATAAATAAGCTTACAATTAGTTTCTTCATAATCTGATTATATTAATTTAATTAATGAAATGCAAAGATAAAGTATTTTATTTAATTATTTAATATAAATTTGGATTATTTTTTCCATTTTCCACCACCCAGATAGAATCCAATTGTAAGGTTAAGATAACTATTTGAAGTTGTTCCAATGATGCTATTACTCAAGTCGACTAAACCTGATCGTGGAATAATATAGTATTCTAAAGCCATTCTGAAATGACCTGCTTCAAATCCTCCTCGCAATAATCCACCAAATTTATTTTCTACTGATATTCCCGAAGGAATTGCTGAAGACAGTGTGGAAGAGGTTGCTCTCAAGTTTGCTATGAAATATGTACCAAAACCACCACCCAGGAATGGTGCAAAACTCTTATCCGGTTTGTTGAAATAATAATCTCCGGTTATTAAACTTGAAGTCAATCCGCAAGCTGTATAGGATGAATTTTCGGGACTTGAAATAATAATGTCTTTTACCATGGCAGCACCTCCAAATTTAACACCGACATTTAAATTATCTAATATATTGTAGCGAATATCTATATCACCATCGAATCCAACTCCTAATTTTGGAATTCCGAATCCTGCATCCAATCCAACCCTGATTTTACCTTTTTCCTGAGCATTCAGGACAAATACAAAAGTTGCAATAAATAAGCTTACAATTAGTTTCTTCATAATCTGAGTCTATTAATTTAATTAAATTAAATGCAAAGATAAACTATTTAATTAACTATTTGAAGTTTATATAGATTATTTTAAAATCTGTCAATGTGGTGAGTTTATAAAAAAACGGTCTTGCCTAATGGCAAGACCGTTTTAAATATTTAAAGCACATTATAAATTTACTTTCTTCCTTGTTCCAATTGCAATGTGCGGGTAGGTTGGTCGCAGACTTCGGTTGGTCCGTAATACTGAATAGGACCCGGGTAGATATAATTGATGTTCTCACCTGCCCAGTCTTCACGTACTGATTCAAAGAATCTAAACGGAGCACCTTCCAAATGAACCAGTGCTTTTTGAATAACCGGTTTCATTTTACCATGGCGACGTTCCATGTTCATCATCATTGTAATTGGCACTCCACCTGCAATCCATTCATCTGCTGGGGCTGTCAGGTTGCGTACAGATGCCATGTAGCCAGTTTTACCTTCAGAAATCAAAATGGATGCTGTATAACCTAATGAATAAGTATAATCGGCATCAAAGTTTGAAGGTATGGCACAACGTCCTTCATATCCGAAGAAGTGGTTGATGGCTGAGAATTTGCCTTTGTATTTGCCTTCTGCTTTCAGTTGAGCCAGACGTTTTGCAACCATCTCGATCAACAGTTTTTCTGTTTCAATAAGCGATACCTGAACATTTCCATGAGGATCGCGGTCCAGGGTAAGTTGTTTTGCAATACCTTTTGGTAAGCTGCGGTAAACTTCTGTACTTTCAGGAGTCAGCATTCCTTTTACATATTCACGTTTTTCTTCATCCGTACCAAGGGCTACGAAGTCTTCGTTATCGCTTAATAATTCATTAAGTTCGGAGATCAGAATTTTCATGGCAGGGATAAACTCAATTAATCCTTCAGGTATTAGAACCGTTCCAAAATTAAGTCCGTGTTTTGCACGGTTTACTACTACCTTGACGATATTATCAACCACATCTTTCAAAGTCATGTTTTTGACTTCTACTTCTTCCGAAACAATACAAATGTTTGGTTGGCTTTGCAAAGCACATTCCAGGGTAATGTGCGACGCAGAACGTCCCATTAGGCGGATAAAGTGCCAGTATTTCTTTGCAGAGTTGGCATCACGCTGGATGTTACCGATTAATTCGGAATATACTTTACAGGCAGTATCAAAACCAAATGAAGTCTCAATCATTTCGTTTTTCAAATCACCATCAATGGTTTTAGGACAACCGATTACCTGTATGTCTTCTTTGTGCTGTGAATAATATTCAGCCAGTACACAGGCATTTGTATTCGAGTCATCACCACCGATAATTACAATCGCGTTGATGCCAAGTTTTTTGCATATTTCGGCACCTTTATCGTATTGCCATTCTTCTTCAAGTTTGGTACGTCCTGAACCGATAATGTCAAAGCCACCGGTGTTGAGGTATTCATCAACGATTTCTTTGGTTAGTTCAATGTATTCATGATCGACCAATCCGCTAGGACCTCCCAGAAAACCATATAATTTGTTTTCAGGATTCAGGGCTTTCAGTCCATCGTATAAACCACAAATAACATTGTGGCCACCCGGAGCTTGACCACCGGAAAGGATAACGCCAACACCAACAACCGGATTTTCTTTCTTTGTTCCCGGCTCAATTGTCAATAAAGGCATTCCATAGGTATTCGGAAACAGATTCTTGATATCAACCTGGTCGGCAACCGATTCTGTCTCGGCACCTTCTTTAAGTACAACAGTGCCTTTTAAAGCTGAAGGCAATTTGGGTTGGTAGCTTGCCCGTGCTAGTTGCAAAGGACTTTTGGTCATTAATTTCATAAATAAGTATATATTATAATAGTTTGATATTCAAATGTATGTTTTTCTGGCAATTTGACTGCAAAATTAAAGAAAAATTTCTACAATACAAAAAAGATTGGTTGTAGAATGATGTGAAATCGGGAAGTTCTGTTATCACAGAGTATTCTCCTATGACTAAGGCCGTTTCAATGTGATTGTAATCAGCCACATCGCCCTGTTCAACTTATTTTTATTGAACCGGTAAATTTACCAATTATTATCACTACCTTTGCGCCCGAATTAAAAACAACTATACGTTGTGAGTAAAATATCCGCACACACTGCATTAACCTTTGCAGGCTGCTTATCTGAGGGTACACGTTTTGGAAAAACGAATGAAACCCGAATCCACTTTTGTTCTTAAAAGCTCAGAAGTATCATGAGGGTTCCATGAGAGGTTGGTTTAAATCAACGCATTCTCATGAAATAATCGCCGGATTACTACTCGAAACGTGTACTAAAAACAACAAAATGACATTTAAAGAATTGAATTTGAAGGACGATATTTTATCGGCCATCGAAGAGCTTGGCTATGAGTTTCCTATGCCGGTTCAAGAAAAAACGATCCCCTTCATGCTGGAGCAAACTGCCGATTTAGTGGCTTTGGCTCAAACAGGAACAGGTAAAACAGCTGCTTTCGGGTTGCCGGTATTAAACATGATCGATCCTACCCGCAAACAGGTACAGGCATTGGTGCTTTCGCCAACCCGCGAATTATGTATCCAGATTGCCAATGACTTAAAAGGCTATTCCAAAAACATGCGCGGTATGCGTATCGTTCCGGTATATGGTGGCGAAGATATTCGTACACAACTTCGTCAATTGGATACCGCTCCACAAATCATTGTAGCTACCCCGGGCCGTTTGATCGACCTGATTGAACGTGGTAAAGTTGAACTGGGTGCCATTGACTTTTTGGTACTTGATGAAGCTGACGAAATGCTGAACATGGGTTTCAAGGAAGATATTGAAACAATCCTGCAACGTACCCCTGACACACGTCGTACCATGCTTTTCTCGGCAACCATGCCAAAGGAAATTGCAAATATCGCCAAGCGGTATATGAAGAATTACGAAGAAATTACTGTTGGAACTAAAAATGCAGGTGCCGAAAATGTAGAACACATCTACTATTTATCACAGGCAAAACAACGTTACATGGTATTGAAACGTATTGTGGATTTGAATCCGGATATTTACGGTATTGTTTTTTGCCGTACCCGTATGGAAACAAAAGAAGTTGCCGACAAATTGATGCACGATGGCTATAATGCCGATGCGCTTCATGGTGACCTTTCACAAGCTCAACGTGACACGGTAATGCAAAAATTCCGTATCCGCAATATCCAGTTGCTGGTTGCTACTGATGTGGCTGCTCGTGGATTGGACGTTAGTGATCTGACTCACGTAATCAATTACAACTTGCCTGATGATGTTGAAATCTATACCCACCGTAGTGGTCGTACAGGTCGTGCCAATAAAAAAGGGGTAGCTGTTTCGATTATCCATTCAAAGGAAAAATTTAAAATCAAGGATATTGAGCGCATGCTCCATAAATCTTTTGAACAACAACAAATCCCTAACGGACTTGAAGTTTGTAAAAAACAATTGTTCTTTATGATCGACCGTATGGAAAAGGTGGAAGTAAGCGAAGAACAGATTGAAACTTACATGCCTCAGATTATGAAACAATTGGAATACCTCACCAAAGAGGAACTTCTGAAACGTTTCGTTTCGTTGGAATTCAACCGTTTCCTGAGTTATTATAAGAATGCCGAAGATTTAAACCTGCCTGAACGTGGATTTGAACGCGGTGAACGCGGTGAACGCGGCGAACGTGGACCAAAACCGGGAGGAAGGATCCGTTTAAAAATGAATGTAGGCGAACGTGAAGGTATCGATCCAAAACGTTTGTTAGGAATCATAAATGATGTAACCGGTGATAAGTCAATTAATATCGGTTCTATTGAAGTAACCAATAAATTTACCTTCTTTGATGTGTTTGCCGATCAACTCGATCAGGTTGTAACTGCTTTTGCAGGACAATCGGATGTGGAAGTTTCGGAAGCCAAAGGAAGTAAAACATTCGAAGGTGGTGGCCGTAAACCGGAATATCGTCCTCGTAGTGGTGGAAGCTCAAGCTCTTATTCAGGTGGTGGATACCGCGGTGGTGATCGCAGTTCAAGCAGCCGTCCAACCGATTCTACCGGTGGTGGCGAAAAACCTTGGCGTAACCGTGATGCCAGCGATCGTGGAAGCAGCCGTTCTTCAGCAGGAGGCAGCAGCGAACGCAGAAGCGGATCATCATACAAAGGTGGCAGCTCTTCGTACAAGAAAAGATCGTAAGTGATTATATAAATCATAGGAACGGATAATCCAGCAATGGGTTATCCGTTTTCTGGTTTTATACCTTCCTCATAGGGCTGTAAAAGGACCCGGTGTCAATGTCCGCTTTATCATGATCCTGAAACATAAAAAAAACCGCCTTATCCGGTTACGGAATAAGGCGGTCATACTTTGCAGGAATCAATTCCAATACCGGACAAAACTCCGGCTGCAATTGTTATACTTGGTGATTGGTGTTGTTTGCTGTCCTGAAATAATTTTCAACCCACCGTACCATTTGCTTGTCTGTCATTACATCCGCTGCTTCTACTGATAACAGACGGGAATGGATTAAGGGATATTTAATCATTTGAGCTTCAAATTCTTTTTTTATTAATGAAGGTCCAAATAATACCAATTCGTCGACATCTTTAATTCCTTGAAGGATATTTTTAAAATATTGGTGTTTTACATTCTTTAATTTGTGCATGTTTTTTATCTCTGTACTGTAATGTTGATTGCCAAATTTGGCAAAATCTTTTGTATCACCGGGTAACCTGAGTTTTGTCTGGATCGGGGAAGTGATGATTTTATAAGTGTCATTCGAAATTTTGGGTGATTTACCCAACCGTTCTCCAGGAAGAGAATTCTGCACATTTGCACGGGCTTCAACTGCATCTAGGGATATGATAACAGCTTTTTCTGTATCAATCCATACGCCAACTTTCTTTTTCATACTTGTTTAATTTAAATAAATTATTACCAAGAAGAACTTACCGGTCTTCGTAAAAGTACCCTGTTGAATTAAATGAATTCATAAGGCTAGTATTTCAAAGATCACGGTCTATTCTATAGTTGCAACAATCCCTGATTGAAAATGTTGCTTGTCAATATTCAGTTTCAGGTTATTTAACTTCAGATAGTTTGGCTGATTGCCTGCACACCTTGATTCTACCCGAAAAGTGAATGTCTCTTTTGCGAGATATCATCACAAATCCCAATTTTATTTACATTTGTCTGATTACGTACATCTTGACCATTCTGTAATAAATCCATCCTCCTGTAATTGAAAATCTTTCTATTACTTTCATGTTCATAAATGATAAAATAATAGAAACAAACCTACATATCTTATGTTCAGATAATTTCAATCGCTACAGCATTTCTATCCACAACTTTCAAACCTTTCAAACTTTTCAAACTTTTCAAACTTTTCAAACCTTTCAAACTCTTCAAACTCTGAACAGGAAGATAATACCATGATGATACCATGATGATACACTGGTTTCGTAAGAGATAAGCAGTAGTTACGCTATAATTACGTATATAACACGTACCCATTAAAAGGAGCGTAATATATGCGTAACTTCCGCATAAGGTTACGGAAACACCAAAAGAATACGTGCATTATCATGGTATCATCATGGCATTATCATAGTGAATTTTGGCTTATAATTAATAATAACTTATTTGTAGATCATTTTAGATATTCATTGGGCCAAAGAAATACCATTTGGAATTACTAATATCCTTCAAAAGAATTGGATAGCAGTAATCTTTTGAATCTCAGAAGATGTATTTGATTATACAAATTGCATTAAACTTTAATGGAACTTACATTTAAAACTATTTTAAAGATTACTTGATTAACTGTTTCAATGTACAAATAAACCTGATTTCGTTTTAATTCAATCCAATTCTCTTTCTAAAAACAGAGGGCAATAAACAAAATGATGAATTATTCGTTCAACTAAATACAGATCTTATTCAATACATAAATTATGCTATCAGGAAATTATCAGGAACTCTATGATCGATTAATGCCAACGATCGACCCTAAGCGCATCTTTCATGATCCGCTTCATACACTCGCTTTTGGTACCGATGCCAGCTTTTACCGGTTGATTCCTAAAATGGTAATCAAGGCAAAAAATGAACAGGAGGTATCACTGATTCTTCAGGAATGTTCAAAACTATCCCTTCCGGTGACATTCCGGGCTGCAGGAACAAGTCTTTCGGGTCAGGCAATCTCGGATTCGGTGTTGGTTATTGCCGGGTATCACTGGAATAATTACAAGATTGATCCCGATGGTTTAAAAATTAAACTCCAGCCCGGATTGACTGGGGGGAAGGCAAATGCTTTGCTGGCACCCTATGGACGAAAGATTGGCCCTGATCCTGCTTCCATCAACGCTGCCATGATTGGAGGGATTGCTGCAAACAACGCAAGTGGCATGTGTTGCGGCATCTCAGAAAATTCATATAAAACGGTTGATTCCATGCGGATTATATTTGCAGATGGCAGTGTTTTGGATACTTCCAGCGATGAGAATATGGATAAATTCAGACTGACACATACCAAACTTATTGATGATATTGCAGGAATGGCTGCCTCTGTCAAAAAAAACGAGCAACTGGCAGGAAGAATTGCCCATAAGTTTAAGATGAAAAATACAACAGGGTACAGCCTGAACGCCCTGATCGATTTTGATGATCCGTATGAGGTGATCGAACATCTGCTGATTGGATCGGAAGGCACATTGGGCTTTATATCCGAGATTACGTATAAGACGGTGGTTGAACATCCTTTCAAAGCAAGTTCCTTGATGATTTATCCCGATATTGAAAAAGCCTGCCGGGTTGTTTCACTTCTGAAATCAGCACCGGTAGCGGCAGTTGAGCTAATTGACAGGGCCGGACTTCGATCGGTCGAAGACCAGGCAGGTGTGCCCGATTACCTGAAATCGCTGAACCCCAATGCCAGTGCCATATTGGTTGAAACCAGGGCTGCTGATGAAAAGACATTAAACAGCCAGATGAAACAAATACTGGACATCATTCAGGTTATTGAACCCGAGAAACCGGTTGTGTTTACATCCATTGCTTCGGAATATGCCTTGCTCTGGAACATCCGAAAAGGCTTGTTCCCATCGGTAGGGGCCATGCGAAAGACCGGGACTACGGTTATTATAGAAGATGTTGCATTCCCAGTTCCACGGCTTGCCGAGGCAACCCTTGATTTACAAAAGCTGTTCCAAAAATGGGATTATAAGGAAGCTGTTATTTTTGGTCATGCCCTGGAAGGTAACCTGCATTTTGTATTTACACAGGATTTTGGGACTCAAAGCGAAATAAACAGGTACAGCCAATTTATGAATGATGTGTCTGATATGGTCGTTTCCAAATATGACGGATCACTCAAAGCTGAACATGGAACCGGACGAAATATGGCACCGTTTGTGGAAATGGAGTGGGGGAAGGAAGCCTATGAGTTGATGAAACGGATCAAGCATATTTTTGATCCCAATAATTTATTGAACCCGGGCGTCATTTTAAATAACGATCCGGAGGCCCATTTAAAGAACTTGAAGCCAATACCTGCCGCCCATGAGAAGATTGACAAGTGCATAGAATGTGGATTTTGCGAACCATCATGTGTATCAGCGGAATTGACATTGACTCCCCGTCAGCGTATTGTGGTCTACCGTGAAATGGCATCCCTTGCCAGAAGTGGGCATGAACCACATCTGGCTGCATCCCTGGCTAAGAATTTCAATTATGAGGTAAATGAGACCTGTGCCACCGATGGATTATGCGCCATTAGCTGTCCGGTAAAAATTGATACCGGGAAACTGGTAAAAGTACTTCGTGCTGAGAATATAGGTTCTAACCAGCATCGTGCCGTCTGGGTGGGTGACCGCATGTCGGGTGTTACATCGTTTGTACGGTCGGCACTTTCGGTGGTAGGTACATTCCATTCCATACTGGGCACTCCGGTTATGAAAGCTGTCTCGGGTGGCCTAAGAACTGTTTCGGCAAATAAAATACCATTGTGGAACCCATATATGCCACATGGATCAAAAGTGATCAATACACATCCACAGCAACCTGCAAACCTGACAAACAAGGTAGTTTATTTCCCATCGTGTATCAACCGTGCCATGGGTATTTCGGCAGAACATTCAAAGGAAAAAGATCTGTCGGAAAAGATGGTGGAATTGATCAACAAAGGAGGCTATGAAGTGATTTATCCTGAAAACCTGAACAGCCATTGTTGCGGCATGGCCTTTTTAAGCAAAGGCTACACGGAGGCAGGCTTAAAGAAATCGAATGAACTTGAAGCTGCATTACTCAAGGCCAGTGAAAACGGGAAATATCCGATAGTCTGTGATATGAGCCCTTGCCTGTATACAATGAAAGATAATATGGGTTCAAAACTGAAGTTATACGAACCTGTAGAGTTTATACTCGAATTCCTGCTTCCCAATCTGGAGATTAAGCCATTGTCCGAAACCATTACCGTATTTCCGGTATGCAGCATGAAGAAGATGGGCCTGGAAGATAAACTGGTACAACTGGCAAGTAAATGTGCCACTGGTGTTTTTGTTCCTGAGACGAATTGTTGCGGTTTTGCCGGTGACCGGGGGTTCTCATTCCCGGAACTGAATGCACATGGCTTACGCAGTTTGAAAGAACAGATCCCGAAGGAAGTAAAATCAGGTTATTCCACCAGCCGCACTTGCGAAATCGGGCTTAGCCTGCATTCCGGGATCTCACATCAGTCCATTGTTTATCTGGTCGATCGGGTTAGTACTGCTAAAAAGGTACAGAAAGCAATGTCCTGAATGTGCCATAGATTCTGAATTATCTAACGAGTAAAAACATGTATGGGTCACTTCATAGTGAGAATAAAGTTTGTTATAAGCTTTTAAATTTTTAAAAAAACCTATTGATTTTATAATATAAATCAATAGGTTTTTTAGTTCAAATAAGTTTTAGTATCTTTGTGTATAAAAACTAATATATTATTCGTAATATGCAAAAAGAAGGATTAAATGCTCATATATTAGCAGATAAATTTAGTTTGTCTGATTCAAATCCTACAGCAATTGCTACTTCAATTGCAGAAAGAATGAAAAGAAACCGCCTGGAACTTAACCTGACACAAAATGCACTGGCCTCACGTTCAGGTGTTAGTTTTGGAAGTGTGCGCCGTTTTGAAAATACAGGCGAAATATCGCTAAAAAGTCTGATACTGATTGCCATTGCATTGGATTCTACTGAAGAATTTTCAACTCTCTTTTCAACCAGAAAATATAAAACAATTGAGGATGTTTTGACTCTTCATGAACCTAAAACCAGGAAACGGGGACGCATCAATTAAACCGATAGTATATCAATTCATTTTATTAATAATATTCAGATATAGGAAGCAATTCTTTCAGTGATTAAGGTTGGTAGGTTATCAAAAGATTACCTTAAACGGACAAGGAAATCCAACAGAAAAAGATGTTTTTGCTGTTGCCGATAGTGTTGGGCTTAATAAACAACGAACCAGGGAAATATACCAGGAACTTTCAAATACCTGTCGTCAAATAAGTCACTAATCAAAGCAAGTACGATTTGATTTTGCTGAAACATCGATTTTCTTACCGGTAGTCGTATGACTCAACAATCAATTCAATCCGAATGATTATCTTTGCAACTTAAATTTGAAATAAAGAATGGAACCAGTACTCAACGAACCTAAAAAGTTATATAACGAACCCATGCATACCTGCGAGCATATCCTGAATCAGACCATGGTTCGTATGTTTGGCTGTGAGAGATCGATGAACGCCCATATAGAAAGAAAAAAGTCAAAGTGCGACTATATTTTACAGGATGCTCCAACTGTGGCGCAGATTCAGGAACTCACCCAAAAGGTGAATGAAGTGATCGACCAACATTTGCCGGTAACGATTGAATTAATGCCCAGAGAACAAGCTGCACATCTGGTGAATCTATCTAAACTGCCTGCAGATGCCACCGATACCCTGCGAATTGTGCGGGTTGGGGAGTATGATGCCTGTGCCTGCATTGGCCAGCATGTGGAGAATACTTCAGAGCTGGGACATTTTGAGATTATCAGCCATGATTTTGAAGACGGACGCTGGCGTGTCAGGTTTAAGTTAGTATAATACTTCAACTAAAACCTCAACTAAAACATCAAAACGTACGAAGTACTTTTGAGCGTTTTCTTAGATCATTTTCTCAGATCGTTTTCTTAGATCTTTTCTTTGACTATTCATAGCCAGTTTTCATAGAACATTTTCTATATTTACATTTATTTTTTCTCCATGACCAACGACCAAACAGATCAACCAATACAGGAAACCTACTCTCCACAAAAAGCCTCCCGCAAAAGTTGGGGATCACGCTTTATTCGCTTTATCCGGAATCTGTTTTTGTTATTCTTAATTATCAGCATTGTATGGATTGTATTAGACCTGTTTTTACCAATATTTGTAACTCCCCTTATGGTAATCCGTTCTGTTGAATCCATTGCTCACGGTGAATTCCCCAAAAATAGCAAGCAATGGGTTCCCATTGATGAGATTTCACCCAATCTGATACAGGCGGTAGTAGCCTCTGAGGATAATCTCTTTCTGCATCATCATGGCTTTTCGTTCGAGAGCATGAGCAAGGCCTTTGAGCATAACCTGCAAGGAAAAAAGATCCGGGGTGGCAGTACCATTTCGCAACAAACGGCTAAGAATGTATTTCTGTTTCCGAACCGTTCCTATATCCGAAAAGGCCTGGAAGCTTATTTTACAGTATTGATTGAAGTGGTGTGGCCCAAGAAGCGCATCATGGAAGTGTATCTCAACGTGATTGAAACAGGTGATGGAATTTATGGCATTGAAGCTGCATCCGAAGAGTATTTTGGGGTGCATGCTTCCGAACTGAGCCGTTCACAGGCAGCCACCATTGCAGCCTGCCTTCCAAATCCAAGACGTTTTAACGCCGGGCACCCATCCGGGTATATCCAACGCAGAAGCCATATCATTGCAGGATTGATGGGTAAAGTGGAACAGGTTAATTTTAATAAGATAGCACCCCAGGTAAAGCATAAACATAAACACCGTCACAGAAGATCATGAACCGAACGATAGAATTTCAGGATTGGGGATTAGTGGAGTACAATGAAGCCTGGGCAAAACAGGAAACGCTCTTTAATACCTCTATTGAACAGAAAATGCAGGGGCTCGCAACAGAAAATTATCTGGTCTTTTGTGAACATCCCCATGTGTATACCCTGGGCAAAAGTGGAGATGAACATAATATGCTTTTGAATATGATTCAGCTGCAGGCCAAGAATGCCACCTTTGTTCATTCCAATAGGGGAGGAGATATCACGTATCATGGTCCCGGCCAGGTAGTAGGGTATCCTATTTTCGACTTAGCCAACTTTGAACTGGGGCTCAAGCAATATATCTTCAGGATCGAGGAAGCCATTATCCAAACGCTTTCATCCTATCAAATCCCAACTACCCGCCTGGAAGGATCCACCGGTGTCTGGCTTGATGTGGGAGCACCTACCTGCCGAAAGATTTGTGCCATCGGAGTGCGTAGTTCCCGGTATGTTACCATGCACGGCTTTGCACTGAATGTCAACACACAGCTTGAATACTTTAATTACATCAATCCCTGTGGCTTCATTGACAAAGGGGTTACTTCCATGGAAAAAGAATTAGGGGGCAAGGTTGATATGGACGAACTGAAAGCCAGGTTGATGGCCTCAATTGAGGAAAAGTTTAGTAGGTAGTTTTTAGTAAGTAGTAGGTAGTGGGTAGTAGGTAGTTGGTAGTAGGTAGAAAGAAAAAAGTAGAAGGTAGTAATTGAAAAATGCAAATAGCAAGACCAATTTCATATTATAGTTACTAAATATTCAATACCAAAATAGTTAAACAGTAAGGGTTTCATTGAATATGAAGCCCTTACTGTTTTAAAGAAGTTTTTTATGACTACTAATTCTGACTTTTTATTCTTTTAACTACTTACTGCTTTTTTCTTTCTACCTACTACCCACTACCTACTACCTACTAAAAAAACTACCTACTACTTACTCGTTTCCGCTGCTTTCTGAATAATCTTCTTAGCTTCAACGTCGGCTTTGGCGTTAATATCAGCAGCTTTTTTAGTTGCTTCATCCACCAGCTTTTGTGCACCTGCTTCGGCAATTCTTTTGGTGAATGGATTGGATGCTTTGGCAACTAACTGGTCTCCTTGCGCTTTTGCATCCGCTATCAGTTTATCGCTTAGTTTTTGTGCTTCATTCCTGATTCGGTCAGCCTGATCCTGTGCAGTCTTCAAAGCGGCTTCCTTTTGTTTCCTGGCTTCTTCCATGGCTTTCGCCTTCGCCACATCCACTTGTTTATTCACTTCGGTTACTGCTTTTGCCTTTGCATCGCCCACCATACTATTCAGAGTACCGGTCAAATCCAGCGATATTTTAGGCTTGCTGAAAGTTCCTCCTATTTTCATATTTACTGTTGAGAACTGTCCTAATTTAAATTTATCAGGCAGTTGAACTTTGCCGGTATAAGCAATGGATTTATCCAGGCCGGTTGAACCTCCCAGATTCATTTTAATGTTTCCAAGGGTGACATTAAACGGTTTGGTGTTTAATTTCCCATCTTTTATCTCGAAGTTCAGGCCTAAATCCTTGATGGTTGTATTGGCAAGCTCCGGACGTTTCAACGTTGAAGCAAGAGATGTGAGCACCTGTACATTTGATAAACCCACTGATTTGGTAGAAAATGAACCATTCCCAACGAGTGAAGCCAGGTCGGGCATCATGTCATTTTGCAACAACGAATTGAATGAGAATTTAGTGGAGAACTTCCCTGAGGCACTACTGAAAACTGGCACTATCTTTTGCAATGTTTCCACTTGTTTGAAGACTTCATTGAACACCACATCATTGAAATTCAGGTCAAAGTTTACATTCGGCTTTTTAGGGTCGTTAGTACTATACACCCCATTCATGGTGATGTTTCCTCCAAATGCCTGCAAACCCATATCCTGGAATTTTACATCACCGTCCAATACACGCAGTACGCCTTTTGCATTGGTAAAATTCATTTTCTCGTATACCAGTTGTTTGAAGTCCGATTGCAACGTAAAATCGATATTCTTAGGAATCACCATCACTGTACGTTTGGTGGTAGCAGTTGCAGGAGCCTTTTTTGTTGCATTTGCTTCAGGCTTTGCGTTGTCAGGGGTCATAAAGTCACTGACATTGAAATAGTTTGATTGCATCGTCAATTGTCCCTTCAATGTTTTATTGTGCAACGCATAGGCCACGAAGTTCTCAAGCTTCCCGGTAGCTGAAATATCGTTACGCCCAATCCTGATCTGCAAAGCTGCCAGGTTCACGTATTGGTTATTGAAAATCATGCTGGCTTTTGTAATCGCTATGTCCTGCGGCATTGAGCTCATTTTTGCAATCATATTGGTGATGGTCATGTTGCCGCCAAACTTAAATTTATCATATTGTTTCGTTTCGTAATACGACATGCGGCCTCCCAAATCGAGATTCATATCGAATACACCACTCAGTTTGGTATCGTTGGATAGCGGGTATATCTCCTGTATATTGCCTAAATTCAATTTTCCAACCGCTTTCATCAACAGTTCAGGATCGGACATGGGATAGGCAATTCGCAACTGAGCCATGAAAGGATTTCCACCCAACAAAAACGAAAACTTAGAAATGTCAATGATGGTTGCATCCAATGTCTTTCCCGGGTTTGTAATCCGGGCTGCTATATTGATATTTTGTAGCGACTTAGGTAATTTTGGATACTGGAACCATCCGTTTGCGGCAGTCAGTTTAAAATCGAATGCAGGATAATTGTCACCAATCATTTTACCCTTCATAAATCCGGTCATTGCCACAGCTCCACCGGCTTTGACCCCTTCAAAAGAATTGGCGTAAATGGCAGGTATCATGGACAGTATTGCCTTGAAATCCACCTTGTCGGCATTTAATTTCAAATCCGTATCATAGCCTGTATCCAGCATCTTTACCCAACCAACCAATGAAAACGGAATGGCATTGATGCGCGATGAATTTTTGCTGAATGTAAAGATCATTTGGTTCATATTTGCATTGATATCGGCATTCAATTCAGCATCGGCATCAGATAGATACTTTACCCCGTCCATTACAAAATTGATTTTTCCAACTGAAGTTTTAGTTACCAGCAAGGAACTGTCGGCTGTTAAATCGCCGCTGGTAGTATGATTCAGGTTTTTAAGCTCGGCTTTCATTTTGCCTTGTTCATCCCAATACACGATATCAGCATTTTTGATCTCAAAATCCTTTAATTTCAGGTTGAAGCTGCTCTTTGTGGTATCAGGTTTCTGGAGTGTAGTGTCTTGTTTCATGATGCTCCAGTTGGCTTTACCATTGGGCAGCACGTGTGCCAGTATGTGAGAGTTGCTAAACTGAAGTTTCTTGATTTCATACCCTTTATCCGAAAACAGACTCTTCAGGTTCAATACCAGGTCTAACTTTTCACAGGAAATCAGCGTATCTTTTGCAAATTCACCTACCCCCACAATGCGCATGTTTTCCACACGAACTGTTGCATTCGGGAAATGACGGATAAAGCTAAGACTGAAATCTTCAAAATCGACTTTAGCAAGCAACTTGTTATTCACCTGCTCTTTTGCCAGCTTCATGATCTTATCCTTAAAAGCGTATGGTAAAATCAACAACGCAGCAAACAGTACTCCGATAACCGACAGACCTATGATCAGTCCTTTTTTTACTTTTGTATTCATATGGATTTTAAATTTTAAGATATTTTATATCAACAAAAAAGCTATGCAACTTGTTCTTAAATTAACGTATGCAAATTTACTGAATTCTTTCCAATTAAGAACTCGTGCAGTCAGTGTTTTGATTAACACGGACATTCTTACAAACCTTTTGCAATTTTAATAGGGCTTATTTCTCCATTTATATTTTTCCTAACTTATAATAAGTTGAATTATTTATTGAAAATCAAACTTTTAGTTCTTGTTTTAAATAGTATTCATTCAGTACTTGTTTTAAATTCGTCCATGGTTCGTTAATATATACGACATATTTATTACATGTCTAATTATACCAACGAACTTGAACAGATAGAAAATCATTTGGCTGAACACCGTGCTTTTCTTGACAAGTACTACGCACTCAATAGGTTTATATGTTCGGGAGCTCAAAATCCACGTACGGGCGGTGTGATTCTTTGTAAAGCAGATAGTAAAGCTGAAGTTGAAAAGATAGTTCTGGAAGATCCGTTTCATATTCATGGGGCTGCAACGTATCATATTATTGAGTTCAATCCGACAAAGTTTGCACCTGCTTTTGAATCTTTAGTGTAGATCAAGGGCATAGGATACGGAACACGGAACACGGAACACGGAACGCAAAACGTTATGCAATCACGCATGCCATAGCGATGCTGTAAAACTTCGAATCAATGCTTTCGCTCCGGGAGGTCAATACCACCGGTTTTTCAGTACCCTGGAGCAATCCACCCATTTCGGCACCTGCAAAAAGCGATAATCCTTTGTAAAAACAGTTTGCACATTCAAAGTTTGGAAAAATAAGGATATCGGCATCACCCAGAACAGGAGTCGGTACATTCTTGATGCTTCCCCGTTCCTTATCCAATGCCAGGAAAATATCCAGCGGCCCATCCATGATCACATCCCCGAATTCACCGTTGCGCCACATTTGCATGATGTCCAGGTAGTCCTGCATGTAATGGATCTTAGGATTGGCAACTTCGGTGGCATGGATCAAGGCAATTTTTGGTTTCGGGATTCCAAATTTGTACGCCGTCTGGATAGCATACTTAATCATGGCAGTACGCTGTACCAGGTTTGGTGAAGGAATAACCACCGGGTCGGAAAAGAATATCAGTTTGTGGTAGTTCGGGATCTCCATGGCTGCATTGAAGGTAAGCACATTGCCTGCAGGAAGAATCCCTTTTTCTTTATCCAGGATAGCCCTTAACAATACATCGGTATTGACAAGCCCTTTCATTAAAATGTCAGCTTCACCCTCTTTGACCATTCGTACAGCCTCCAGGGTTGCCACATGAACTTCAGGAATATCAATAATATGGATAAATGGAGAGAGTTTTTGTTCGAACAGGTGTGGTGATTCAATTGAAGCCACGTCGCCGATCAGGAATGCTTCTACAATTCCCAGGTCCACTGCCCGGACCACGGCATCCAAAGTGTGTGAATCAACCGCATTAGCTACTGCCATGCGTTTACGACTATTCACACTGGTAAGGTGCGCCGTTAACTCAGCAAAACTTGAAATTGATTCCATTTATAGGCAGTTTTGTAAAAATGAATAGGCAAATGTAGGATTAATTTTTTACTGCACCAATAGCCTGCATCTGTTTCCGGGCTTACGATTTAATTATTTGTCATTTAAGTTTTTATACAAATCTCCTGCTGCTGAATGATTGCTTTCTGTTTTTAAATTTTTCGACCTGAAATAAAAGAATTAGCTTTAAATTTGAATGTAAGATGTCAAATTGTAACTTTGTAATTTTTAAAACAGAAAAAATGATTTTAAATAATTATTTTTATTTAATCGTTAAATATTTCTAAACAGGCTCCTTCCTGAACCTCATTACAATACTTTTTCTCAAGCTTCCGGTACTCATTTTTTTGCGTTCGCTTTCTGCATGCAACTGTTTTTAGTATGGAGGGGACAAAGAGAGAGTTGAGAGGGGGTTGAGAGAGGGTTCAATGAGGTTAAGCCCTCCCAACCCTCAATGGACCCTCAATGAACCCTCAATGAACCCTCAATGAACCCTCAATGAACCCTCAATGAACCCTCAATGAACCCTCAATGAACCAAAAGCAAATTAAATCCAGTTTGAAAGGTTTGAAAAGTTTGAGGTTTGAACGAATGCAGTTCAAATGAAAACTGAAATCAACACATCGGAGGGTGGAGGATTAAGTTGACACAAAGCAATGAAAATATATCCAAAACGGCTTTTTGAGTGTCGATTTCTGCTTTTACCTAAACAATTTGAACAGAAACTTTTAATTTAAACTAAAAAGAATTTCACATTTCACTCAAACTGAAATTTCTTTGTATCTTTGAACGTTTTTTTAATAAAAGAGCACAATAGAATCAAGAACCAAGAATAAAGACAAAAGACAAATGTCATAGTACAAAAGTCTCCGGAACCAAGAATCAAGACAAAATGACGTAAGAGATCCTTAGTATGAGAAGGACTATTCCTATTCAATTCGGTTAATGACATATTTTTCGAAGGGAATTAAAAATCAGGAAGAAACAGCAACAAGAAACAAAAATAACAAGATAGTATTCACAAATAATAAATTTAATAATTGCCATACATGAAACGATTTAGATTAATGAACAACATCTTCGGATGGGTAGCTTTTGCTATTGCTGCATTGACGTATTTGCTAACCATGGAGCCAACTGCCAGTTTCTGGGATTGCCCTGAGTTTATTTCATCAGCGTTTAAGCTCGATGTGGGTCACCCACCGGGGGCACCATTCTTTATGCTGATGGGTCATTTCTTTTCGTTGTTCGCCAAGGACGTCAGTCACGTGGCAATCATGGTGAATTCATTGACCGCATTTTGCAGTGCATTTACTATCCTGTTCTTATTCTGGACTATCACTCATTTGGCACGGAAGGTAGTAATCAAAACAGAAGAAGATTACACCACTGGAAATATTATTGCCATTATTGGTGCCGGACTTGTTGGGGCACTGGCCTATACTTTTTCGGATACGTTCTGGTTTTCGGCTGTCGAGGGAGAGGTGTATGGCTTTTCATCGTTATTCACCGCGCTGGTGGTATGGCTGATCCTGAAATGGGAACGTGTGGCCGACCGTCCCGGTTCGGACCGTTGGTTGATCTTTATAGCCTACATGATGGGATTATCCATTGGGGTGCACATCCTGAACCTGTTGGCAATTCCTGCCCTGGTACTGGTATATTATTTCAAAAAACACACTCCAACTGCTAAGGGCGTAATCATGGCTTTGTTTGCAGGAGCCATTATCCTGGGAGTTGTTTTGTATGGCTTGATTCCGGGATTTGTTCAGGTTGCAGGCTGGTTCGAGGTATTGTTTGTCAATGAACTCGGATTTGCATTCAACACAGGCTTATTTGTTTATATTATCCTGACACTCGCTATTCTTACCTGGGGAGTCTATGAATCATATGTCAACAAAAGCAAGCTGCGCATGATCATCTCGTTTGTACTGGCAATTGCAATTGTAGGGGTTCCGTTTTTCGGAAGCCACGTAGTCATTGGTCTTATCCTGATTGTAGGATTGGCTGCATTATTCTATTATAAGAGGGAGAGCCTGGTTGCCAGATGGTTGAATACTGTCTTGCTTATGATTACTGTTGTGTTGATAGGTTATTCTTCGTATGCAGTGATTGTAATCCGTTCAACAGGAAATCCAACTATGGACCAGAATAATCCTGATAATGTGTTCTCATTGAAATATTACCTGAACCGTGAACAATACGGTGACAGACCATTGCTTTACGGCGCTTGCTACAGTGCACCGGTTAAACTGAAAGTGGACGGTAATATGTGTATCCCTGAACAAACCCAGGGTGACCCTACGTATACACAACAACCTAAAACATCGGCAAACGATAAAGATAAATACATTATAACCGGTTACAAAACCGATTATGTGATGGATGAACGTTTTGATATGTTTTTCCCGCGCATGTACAGTACAACCCCGAATCATATAGAAGCTTATAAAGTTTGGGGTAAGATTACCGGTGAAACTGTGAATTACGATTATTGCGGCCAGCAAAAAAGTGATATCAAGCCTACTTTCATTGAAAATATGCGTTTCTTTTTAGATTACCAGGTGAATTTCATGTACTGGCGTTATTTCATGTGGAACTTTAGTGGCCGCCAGAATGATATTCAGGGTTACGGTGAAATTGACCGTGGTAACTGGATTACAGGAATCGGATTTATTGATAAATGGCTTGTTGGGGACCAGACGAACTTACCCTCGGAGCTTAAGGATAATAAGGGACACAATGTATATTTTATGTTGCCTTTGATATTGGGTATATTCGGGATGTTGTTCCTGATTTATGGTGGTAAAGACGGGGTTGAGAATTTCTGGATTACCATGTTGCTATTTATACTGACCGGTCTTGCCATTGTGATTTACCTGAACCAGACGCCTTATCAGCCACGTGAAAGGGATTATGCGTATGCAGGTTCATTCTATGCATTTACCATTTGGATTGGACTCGGGGTCATGTGGCTCGTGAAAATGCTTGAAAAACACGTAAAGGGAATGCCAAAAACTATGGCTTCTATTTTAGTAACGGTTTGTTGTTTGGGTGTTCCGGTATTAATGGCACAACAAAACTGGGATGACCACGATCGCAGCGAACGTTATACTTGTCGTGATTTTGGACAAAACTACCTGGCCTCAGTAAAACCAAATGCTATTATATTTACAAACGGCGATAACGATACTTTCCCATTGTGGTACAACCAGGAAGTAGAAGGAGTAGGCACCGATGTTCGTGTATGTAACTTAAGTTATTTACAAACCGACTGGTACATTGGCCAGATGCAACGTCAGGCATATAAATCAGATCCTCTGCCAATATCCTGGCAACCGAAAGATTATGTAGCCGGTAAAAATGAAGTGCTTTGGGTAGAAGATATGCTTAAGAAGCCGTTGGACGTTAAAACAGCCATGGATTTTGTATTAAGTACAGACTCATCAACAAAAATGAAAGGTGAAGCGTTTATACCTACAAATCAATTGTATTTGCCAATCGATCCTAAGGAAGTGATCAAAACAGGTACTTTGCCAGCGAGCAGGGCATCAGAAATTATCCCTCAGATCAATTTCGATCTGAAGAGAAGACTTACCAAGAGTGAGTTGATGATTGTAGAAATGTTGAAAGAAAACCACTGGAAACGCCCTATTTACTTTGCAGTTACTGTAGGAGATGATTATTACCTGGGACTGAACGATCATTTTGAATTGACAGGGTTGGCTTACCAGATAATGCCTATTGGTGTGAAAGGTGCCGGAGCCGGAGTAAATGTTGATGAAATGTACACGAACATGATGACCAAATTCAAATATGGCAACATTTCCAATCCAAAAGTTTACCTGGATGAAAATATAACCAGGATGTGTAATACCCATAGGATGATGTTCTCCCAATTAGTGGGAGCATTAATGGCCAAGGGAGATAGTGTACGTGCTAAGAAGGCATTGGATTATTGTAACAAGATGATACCGGGTACAACCGTGCGTCATGATTATATCTCTACCCAATTAGCCGATTATTATTATAAATTGCACGAAGCTGGAAAAGCAAACCAGATCATGGATGCTGTTGCCAAGGGTTGTGTTGAAAACCTGGACTGGTATTTAAGCCTGGATAGCCAACAACGGAACAGTGTTTCGAACAGGATTGGCCACAACATGGCCGTATTGAACCAGGTATTGCGTATTTGTGATGCAGCAAAGCAGAAATCCATTATGGATAAATACCTGCCACATTACATAGGCTACACCAAAAGAGTACAGATGTAAATGAATATTCAGTTTCCCGATTTATTACGTCCGTTTTTGGGAAAGTTACTTTGGCGCAAGAATTCATCAGAGAAAGTGATTTATGTCACTTTCGACGATGGTCCTGTGCCGGAAGTTACCCCGAGGGTGCTTGATATGCTCGATGAATACAATTTAAAGGCTACCTTCTTTTGTGTGGGAGAAAATGTGGAAAAGTATCCTGAACTGTATAACGATATACTACGAAGGGGCCATAAAACAGGGAATCATACTTACAACCATTTGAAAGGTGTCTCCGTATCGACAGAAGACTATGTGGCAAATGTACAGAAAGCATCCGAAATCATTGACAGCCGTTTGTTCCGTCCCCCATATGGGAGGATAAACTACAAACAAAAGAAAGCATTACGGAAAGATTATGAAATAGTGATGTGGGATGTGATAACCCAGGATTATAATACGAATTTAACTCCTAAAAATATACTTCAGAATATAAAACGGTATTCACGGAATGGTTCGTTGGTAGTATTCCACGATTCAATTAAAGCCGAACGAAACATGCTGACCGTATTGCCCAGGGCTATAGAGTACTGGAATTCGAAGGGATACAGGTTTGAGGTGCTTTAAGAAGAGGTGAGAGGTAAGGAGCAAGAGGCAAGTAGTAGGTAGTTGGTAGTAGGTAGTATTTTGCGTTGATAATGTCAATGTCCCTGAAAATGTCCCTGAAAATGACTCCAATGACACCGATAATGATTCCAATGACACCGATAATGTCACCAATGACACCGATAATGATGCAAATGACACCGATAATGATACCGATAGAAGAAAAAAAATATTGCATATCATTGGAAATAATTCAACAATTTCTACAACAGAATTAGCAAAGCAATTATCGGTATCAAAAAGAACAATTTTAAGGGATGTTAAATTACTAAAGATGGGAAATAATTTAAAAAGAATTGGGAAAGAAAAGAATGGATATTGGGAAGTGATATAAAATAGAATAAATCATTACTCAGTACATTGAATAATCAAGCGTAAAAAAAAGGAGAAAAATAAATTGATTTTTGTTTTAGCTATGTGATATAACGTTTTTCATTTCTGAGTTGTACTGATTATTAATTGTAACCTATTAATCATTCAATTGTCATGAAAGAATCCATTTTACACTATGTCTGGCAAAATAAGCTTTTTACAGCCCATGACCTGAAGACTACTGATGGAGAGAAATTAGAAATTATTGATGTAGGAAGAAATAATACGGATGCAGGGCCTGATTTCTTTAATGCTAAAATCAGAATAGGAGAGACACTCTGGGCCGGAAACGTTGAAATACACACCTGTTCGACCGAATGGTTTAAACATAGCCACCAGTGGGATAAAACGTATGACACTGTGATCTTGCATGTTGTACTTAAGGCGGATAGTGAGATTTACCGGAGAGACGGTGACCGGATACCACAGCTTGAACTGAATTATCCAAAACAAATTGAGGAAAATTATGACCATTTATTCAGTGAACAGAAATGGATTCCATGTTCGGATAAGATAAGATTAGTTCCCTCCATCTTTATTCAAAGCTTTAAATGTGCTTTGCTTACTGAAAGGCTGGAACAAAAAATGAATTCGATAGAGCAATTGTTGCTTGAAAATAATCAGCATTGGGAAGAGGCCTTTTATATAACACTGGCCCGTAACTTTGGATTTGGAACCAACAGCCAGGCATTTGAGAGTCTGGCAAAATCAGTATCCATATCCATCCTGGGGAAGCATAAAGATAATATACTTCAACTTGAAGCCTTGTTGTTCGGACAAGCCGGACTGTTGAACCCGGATCGAGGGGATGACTATTCACTCAGGTTGAAGAAAGAATATGATTTCCTGCAGCTTAAATACGGGCTTATTCCAATAGAAGGTTCTCAATGGAAATTGTTACGATTACGTCCGGATAATTTTCCACACGTTAGGATTGCACAGTTTGCAGCATTGATCCATACGTCGAAAAAGCTGTTTTCAAAGGTAGTTGAGAATCCACAGATTGAAGTGATAAGGAAGTTGTTTGAAACAGAACCTTCAGCCTATTGGAAATCAAGTTATCTGTTCGCCCATAAGAGCACTCTGCATATAAAAAAACTGGGTGCCCAATCAATAAATGGCATATTGATCAACACGGTAGTACCTTTCTTGTTTTGTTATGCCAGTCATAAGAACAACGAAGAGCTGAAAAGCAAGGCTTTGCAAATGCTTGAGGAAATACCGAAAGAGAATAACTCCATTGTAAACGGTTGGAATAACCTGGGACTGGTATCGAAAACAGCCTATGATACACAGGCTTTGTTACAATTGAAAAGACAATACTGCGATGAAAAGAAATGTTTGCGCTGCCGGATTGGACATAAGGTTTTAACCTTGCAACCGGCTGAATAGATTTTAAAAGGAATTATGAAAACTAAAACGAAGATACTTGTTTCACTCACTTTATTTGCCATCATGTTGCTGGTTTATGCTTGTGCCAACAGGGCGCAGGGTCCAACAGGTGGTCCGAAAGATACAACACCCCCTGAAGTAGTAAAATCAACGCCTGCTAACGGAGCGCTTAACTTCAGGAAAAAGCAGATTGAAATCGATTTTGATAAAATAGTGACCATCGAAAAACCCAATGAAAATGTCATTATTTCACCTCCTCAACAAAAACCACCTGATGTAAAATCACTTGGCAGGCGTGTTGTTGTCAATTTCAACCAGAACCTGCTGGATAGTACTACCTATTCCATCAACTTTGGAAATGCAATTGCCGATGTGAATGAAAAGAATGTGATCAAGAATTATCTTTTTTCATTCTCTACCGGCGGTGAGCTGGACACGTTGAAGATTTCGGGGAGTGTGATCAATGCTGAAGATTTAAACCCAATGGCAGGCATCCTTGTCGGGATTTATAAAGAAGGTTCCTCCGATTCAGTATTCTCACTAAAACCCTTTATGAGGATTGGGAAAACAGATGAAACCGGTCATTTTTCAATAGATAACATAAAGAAAGGAAAGTATAAAGTCTTTGCATTAGGGGATGCAAACCAGGATTATATGTTCCAACCCGGTGAAGGGCTTGCCTTTCAGGATTCACTGGTAACACCCACCTTCAGGATTGAAGAGATGCAGGATACAATCTGGAAGGATACTGTAACCATTGACAGTATCCATAAATATATGGGTCCACACTATTTACCGGATGACATTTCACTCCGTTACTTTAAGGAAAACAAGAAACGGCAGTATTTTGTAAAGTATGAACGGAAGGAACCTTTTGTGTTTAGCTTGTTTTTTAATACCTCTCAGGCTAAATTACCCGAGATTAAACCCCTGAACTTTAAGTGGGATGGTAAATACTTGTTGCAAAAAAATGCAGGGTTGGATAGTTTGACCTTTTGGATAACCGATTCAACGGTCTATAAAAATGACACCCTGAAGATGACAATGACTTACCTGAAGACAGATTCACTCTTTCAACTAAAGCCTGTTACCGACACCCTAAATGTCTCTATGCGGAAAGCTAAGCTAAGTGTTCGTTCAAAGGCAGCTAAGAAATCTACAGTCGTGAAAATAGAGCCTTTGAAATTTATGAATAATATGGCTTCTGCCTTTGAAATTTATAACCCCGTGATGCTCAATTTTGAAGCTCCATTGGAAAAACTGGATATTTCGAAAGTAAAGTTGTATCAAAAGGTTGATACAACCTTCAAACAAATACCTTTTAAATGGAGGCAGGCAGATTCTACTAAAATGGTGTATGCTGTTGAGAATAAATGGAAGGCTGAAACTTCGTATGAGTTACGGATAGACTCAGCTGCTTTTACAAGCATCTACAATAAAACAAGCAACCAGCTGAAATCAGAATTTAAAATACGTTCGTTGGATGAATACTCCAGTGTAAAGCTTTTCCTGGCATCATTCAACCCGAAAGCTTTACTCCAGGTGCTTGACTCAAGGGATGCCGTGCTGGCTACAAAACCTGCATCCGAAAAAGGGACTGTTTTTGAATATCTAAAACCAGGGGATTATTATGTACGCATGTTCATCGATGATAATGGGAATGGCAAATGGGATTCGGGTGATTATTCGAAACACAAGCAACCTGAAAACGTATATTATTATCCTAAAAAAATGACCCTGATGGCCAACTGGGAATTTGAAGAAACGTGGGATTATACCTTGGTACCCTTATTAAAACAAAAACCACTGGAATTAATCAAGGTGTCGTCGAAGAAAACTCAGGGTGCAAATTGATAATTTCTAAATTCATAATGAAAGAGCAGATTCAGGATTTTAAATCTTAAATCTGCTCTTTTTAGTTTTTATAAATGCCCTGATATGTTTTCGTATTTACACTTAAATTCACCGTTTTAACTCTCGATTTATATCCTATTTGATATATTTTGTAATTTTTATCCTTTTCTAAATTGTTTTACCATTATTTTATTGGCTGCTTTCATAATTATAAGTATTTTTGTTCTAGAAATGAAATGAATACAAATTTGAATGGCTCATATAATTGAACACAACGGCGTTATTAATGAAATCAATAACGATCGTATTCATGTCTTAATCATCCAGCAAACTGCCTGCAGTGAATGTCATGCAAGTGGTGTCTGTACCTCCGCCGACAAAGAAACAAAAATAATAGAAGTTGAAAGTTCTGATCCCGATTTCAAAATAGGGGAAAATGTAATCTTGTATGGAAAGCAATCTATCGGTCTTCAGGCTGTTTTATTAGCTTTCGTAATACCTTTCATTCTTGTTCTGGTATCATTAATTATTCAGCAATCATTTGTAACTAACGAAGCAATTGCGGGAGTTGTATCGCTATTGGTATTAGTGCCCTATTACCTGATCCTTTCATTTTTCAATAAGAGATTAAAAGCTAAATTTAAATTTGAAATCAGAAAAGATACTAATACGTAATACGAAAACATGATACCAATACGTTCAACATATTAAATGAATCGTACAAGAAAATAAATAATACATGAATATCCTCACATTTTCAATACTAACCCTTGTTGTAATAGGAATAATTTCAGCAATAATCCTATATTTTGTGTCCCGTAAATTTAAGGTTTATGAGGATGCTAAAATCAAAGAAGTCGAAGCAGCTTTGCCGGCAGTCAATTGCGGTGGGTGCGGCTTCCCGGGCTGTCATGGATTTGCTGTTGCCTGTGCCAATGCAGAAACGCTTGAGGGACTTGTTTGTACTGTAGGTGGTTTAAAAACCATGGATAGGGTAGCAGGTATCTTGGGTAAGGAACGTGGTTCATTTCATCCTACAGTTGCTGTAGATCGTTGTGGTGGTGCCTGTGAGGTACGTCCCCGAACGAATCAATATGATGGCGTGAAAAAGTGTTTTGTCGTGCATAATCTCTATGGTGGCAAAACAGGTTGTTCGTTTGGTTGTCTTGGTTTCGGAGATTGCGAAGTGTCCTGCAAGTTTGATGCTCTTCATATAAACCCCTGGACGTTTCTTCCTGAAATAGATGAAGAAAAATGTACCTCCTGCAATGCATGTGTGAAAGCATGTCCGAAGGCTATAATAGAATTACGAAGGAAAGGACCTGATTCACGCAGGATTTATGTCAATTGCGTAAATAAGAATAAAGGTGAAAAAATTCAGGAATCATGCGGTGTTGCCTGTATTGGCTGCGGGAAGTGCTTTGATGAATGTGCATTCGAAGCGATAACCATGTCGAATAATTTAGCTTTTATCGATTCTGCGAAATGTACATTGTGCCGGAAATGTGTTGATGTTTGTCCTACAGACGCTATTGTTGAACTGAATTTCCCAGCCGGAAGAGTGAAAAATCGAACAGGTGAGAAAGTTGTTAATCCTGCATATTAACTGTTAATATTAATTGTCGGTTACACGGATTCAATTTCGGGTAATTTATAATATCTCTATTCATATGAAAACATTCAAAATGGGTGGCATCCACCCAAAAGAACATAAATTATCAGCAGGAATAAAAATACAGCCTGCAGCTATACCTATGCAAGCAATTATTGCACTTGGCCAAAATCTTGGAGGACCTAGTGTCTCGGTTGTTGAAGCAGGGGATGTGGTTAAAGTGGGTCAATTGATTGGTAAGGCCAGTGGTTTTGTTTCCGCCAATGTACATGCTTCGGTTTCGGGTACAGTCGTTAAAATAGATGGCCATATTGATGCATCCGGTTATAATGTTCCTCATGTCTTTATTGATGTGCAAGGGGATGAGTGGTTGGAAACTATTGACAGAAGCCCTGAAATTATACGGGAATGTACATTGACTCCTGCCGAGATTATCAAGAAAGTGTCTGATTCAGGGATAGTAGGGTTAGGAGGTGCAACCTTCCCAACCCATGTAAAACTATCTCCGCCACCCGGAAAAACTGCTGAGGTCCTGATCGTTAATGCTGTAGAATGCGAACCATACCTTACCTGCGATCATCAGTTGATGATGGAAAAGGCAGAAGAAATACTGGTTGGAGTAACCATATTGATGAAAGCAATCGGCGTGAAGCGTGCCGTAATGGGCATTGAAAACAATAAGAAAGATGCCATTGAGGTCATGAAAAAGATGGCGAAGACTTTTGAGGGAATTCAGATTATTCCGTTGAAAGTGCAATACCCACAGGGTGGCGAGAAACAACTGATTGATGCAACGATAGGACGTCAGGTTCCGAGCGGAACTTTGCCAATTGAAGTTGGAGCGGTGGTACAAAATGTTGGGACTACGTTTGCCATTTATGAGGCAGTTCAAAAGAATAAGCCTTTGTTTGAACGGATACTAACCATAACCGGCAAGTCAGTGAAAAACCATGGCAATTTCAGGGCCCGGTTTGGCACCCCGCTTGCCAATATTGTTGAACAGGCTGGCGGAGTACCTGAAGATACCGGTAAGATTGTTGCAGGGGGTCCCATGATGGGTCGTGCATTAAGCAGCCTGGAGGTAACAGTCGCCAAAGGAACTTCCGGGGTACTGTTCATGCAAACCATGGAATCAGCCCGTAAGAAAATGCAGAATTGCATGCGTTGTGCCAAATGTGTAGTTGCCTGTCCCATGGGATTAGAGCCCTATTTGCTTATGAACCAGAGTGAACGCAGTATGTGGACCGAGATGGAAGGTGACCGGATCATGGATTGCATTGAGTGCGGGTGCTGTTCATTCTCATGTCCTTCAAGCCGTCCATTGCTCGATCATGTCCGTTTTGGAAAAGCCAATGTGGGTAAGATTATACGTAACAGGCACGCGAAGAAATAAAAGTTTGAAGAGTTTGAAGAGTTTGAAGAGTTTGAAGAGTTTGAAGAGTTTGAAGAGTTTGAAGAGTTTGAAGAGTTTGAAGAGTTTGAAGAGTTTGAAGAGTTTGAAAGGTTTGTAGAGTTTGAAAGGTTTGAAAGGTTGAGGATGATCACGCATGATACATGATAATCTATAAACAGTTCAAACGTCAAACACCAAACGCCAAACACCAAACATAAACCTCAAACCTCAAACGTCAAACCTCAAACCTCAAACCTCAAACCTCAAACCTCAAACGTCAAACACCAAACATCAAACGTCAAACATCAAACATCAAACTTTTCAAACTTTTCAAATTTCAAACTTTTCAAACATAACTTCGTTTCTATGGATAAACTAATTATTTCACCTTCACCACATGTTCACAGTGGCGATTCTGTGTCAAATAAGATGATCGGGGTGGTGATAGCCCTGATTCCTGCTTATATTGCCGGATTGTATTTCTTTGGAATTGGTGCGTTGGTAATAAGTGCCACAGCTGTTCTTTCATGTATGCTTTTTGAATACCTGATCCAGCGGTTTATCCTGAAAGGTCCCATAACAATTACAGATGGTTCGGCTGCTTTGACGGGCTTGCTGCTTGCATTCAACCTGTCCTCAAACCTGCCGGTATGGATTGTCGTCATTGGCTCATTAGTGGCCATAGGGATTGCTAAAATGAGTTTTGGTGGGTTAGGGAATAACCCATTGAACCCGGCCCTGGTTGCCCGGGTCTTCCTGTTGATCTCTTTCCCTGTACAAATGACTTCCTGGCCGAAGCCGATACCCTGGAATCCGGATTATCTGGATGCAGTTACTGCTGCAACCCCACTGGCCATTATGAAAGGTCAGTTTAGCGCCATACCCGATACCTTTAATCTGTTTATCGGGAATGTGGGTGGTTCTATGGGTGAAGTCTCAGCGTTGGCCATCATCATAGGGTTAGTATACATGCTGATCCGAAAAATAATAACCTGGCATATTCCGGTTAGCATCCTGTTTACTGTAGCTGTGTTTACGGGTATCCTGCATTATGCCAACCCGGATGCATTTATAGGTACCCCGGTGTTCCATTTACTCACGGGTGGACTCATGTTAGGAGCTGTTTTTATGGCTACCGACTATGTCACTTCACCCATGACTCCCCGTGGCATGTTGATTTATGGTGTTGGAATAGGATTAATAACCGTGATAATCCGGGTTTTTGGGTCGTATCCCGAGGGGGTTTCTTTTGCAATCCTGATCATGAATGCCTTTACACCATTGATAAATAAGTTTGTTAAACCGAAACGTTTTGGGGAGATAAAAACAGCATGAAGAAATTAAAGTCAAATTTTATAAATATGGTAGTGGTGCTTACGGGCATTGCCCTGTTTGCAGCATTTACACTGGCATCGGTTTACTCCCTGACCAGGGACTCCATTGAAAGTTCAAGGAACTCTAAAGTACAGGAAGCTATCCAGGCGGTCATGCCTGCACACGATCATTATGATTCGATACCTGTAGAAATGAACAATGGGGTTGAAACCACCAGGGTTTATAAAGCGTATGATAAGAATAATGCTTTGGTGGGTGCTGCTGTCGAGTCTTCTTCGAATAATGGCTACAAAGGGCATATCGATATTATCGTGGGCTTTAACCGGGTTGGGGTTATCGTGAATTATGTCGTGTTGGATCAACATGAAACACTTGGGTTAGGTTCCAGGATGATTGATTGGTTTAAGACGGATAATGCAAATCAGAGCATCATTGGGAAAAATGCTTCAACCGCTCATTTAAATGTAAAGGTTGATGGTGGTGAAGTGGATGCCATTACGGCAGCAACCATCAGTTCCAGGGCTTTTCTGTTTGCCATACGGAATGCTTACTTTGAATTTAAACTAAATATGGATGCAGCAGTTGATGTTGCAAAAGCTGCAACTGATTCAATTTCATTAGTACAAAATGATTCTGATACAATTGTCACCAAAATTGAAATGAAAGGGCAAGATCAATGAAAGACTCAGCATTAAAAGTTCTTCTTAACGGTATTCTCAGGGAAAATCCGATATTTGTCCTGATCCTGGGTATGTGCCCCACACTGGCAACCACTTATTCAGCCATCAATGGTCTGAGTATGGGATTGGCAACATTCTTTGTATTATTCGGTTCCAATATAGCTATTTCTATATTGAAAAACATTATACCCGATAAAGTACGCATTCCTGCCTATATCGTAATTATAGCCACTTTTGTGAGTGTGGCTGAAATGTTGATACATGCTTATTATCCCGCCATCTACGACAGCCTGGGTATTTTTATCCCCCTGATTGTAGTAAATTGCCTCGTGCTGGGACGTGCAGAAGCATTTGCGGCTAAGAACACTGTATTCCGTTCAGCCCTCGATGGGTTAGGCATGGGAATAGGATTCACATTTGCATTGACCTTGTTGGGTACAATCCGTGAATTACTGGGAACCGGTAAGGTCTTTGGAAACATTGTTTTCCCGGAACACTATGGTGCCCTTATTTTTATATTAGCCCCCGGAGCATTTATTGTTTTGGGATATTTAATTGCTGTTATGAATAGATTTAGGGTTCGTTAGTTAATTAAGTTGACTAAGTTGATTGAGTTAATTATGTTGACTTAGTTAATTAAGTTGATTAAGTTGATTGAGTTAATTATGTTGACTTAGTTAATTAAGTTGATTAAGTTGATTGAGTTAATTATGTTGACTGAGTTAATTAGGTAAAACAAGTTAATGATTAATGTCATTAATGTCAATTTACAAATCAACACAAAGTAACAATCAACAAAGTTACCAATCAATTACCTTAATCAATTCAGTCAACTTAATCAACTTAATCAACCAATCAATTACCTTAATCAACTTAGTCAACTTAATCAACTTAATTAACTTAATCAACTTAATCAACTCAATTAACTCAGTCAACTTAGTCAACTTAATTAACCAATCAACCAAATATGACATTCATTCTAATATTCATCAGTGCGGTATTTGTGAACAATATAGTATTGTCGCAATTTCTTGGTATCTGCCCGTTCCTGGGTGTTTCTAAAAAGATAAATACAGCTATCGGAATGACAGGGGCAGTTGCTTTTGTGATGACTATTGCAACTGTTTTTACGTATATCATTCAAAAAACGGTGCTGGATCCTTTTCATATCCAGTTTTTACAAACCATCACCTACATTTTGATTATTGCTTCATTGGTACAACTGGTTGAAATTATCCTCAAAAAAGTATCGCCTGCATTGTATCAGGCTCTGGGTGTGTATTTGCCTTTGATTACTACCAATTGCGCCATTTTAGGGGTAGCCCTGTTGGTAATCAAAAAAGATTATAACCTGGTGGAAAGCGTCGTGTTTGCCATCTCTACAGCCATTGGCTTTGGGCTTGCATTAATCCTCTTTGCAGGCATTCGTGAGCAACTCAACATGGTGAAGCTCCCCAAAGGTATGGAAGGCATTCCAGCAGCTTTAATCACAGCAGGACTCCTGGCAATGGCATTTATGGGCTTTGCAGGCATCGTGAAATAATTTTTTTGAGACGCTAAACTATAATTCCCGGTTATTTTAGAATGATAAAGAAACAGGTAAACCCTATGGTCTGCCTGTTTTTTTATGTAAGAGCAGATATTAATCCGGTTCATAATCCTATTCTTGATTTCCACTATCTCCTGACATTACCACCTGTTTACTGATATTGCCTACCATCGTTTATTTTATTTAAAAGTCTGATTCCTATAGCAATAGTTTAAAATCTTTTCCGTTATATATATAAAGAATTAATTAATCTGACATAAAAATAAGCAAAACATTAATATACTGCAACTTATGTCTTGATTCTTGACTCTTGGCTCTTGATTCTTGCGTTCAATATATGTCCATTTTTTTACCGTAACCTTCCCATTTTTATATAGATGTTTACACGAGAATAAGGTTGTATCTTAGATGTATCTTAGTTGTATCTTAGATATAACTTAGATGTATCATATCATTAAAAGGTTAAGATGTCTATATTATGTCCGAGTTTAAAAGATATTACATTGTAAACTATACAAAAAACTGATGGAGAAAGGATAAAGGTGCCATGAAAATGATAATTTCCCGGGTACCCAAACGTATACTCAATTGAAATTATAAGGTGGAATACATAAATGCCAAATTACCAGAGTGATAAAGCTATTTGTTGCTTGACTTTGAAAAATAAGTAAAGATTTTGCAATAAATCTTTGGTAAGAGATTTGGTTTTTTAAAAATAACAGGTATATTTGCACTCCGAAATGTGAAATATATTTCGAAGCACGCGGTAGTAGCTCAGTTGGTAGAGCATCAGCTTCCCAAGCTGAGGGTCACGAGTTCGAGTCTCGCTTACCGCTCAAATGAATAAGTATAAAAAAGGATGTCTTTTAAGACATCCTTTTTTTAGTAATGCAATTTCATGTAAGTAATCTTGTAAAATTGAACAACTAAAAAATTTATAAAAATTTAATTCCTTTTTGTTTGTATTTGTGAAATTATTAATATATTTGCATTTCTAAGAATTATTTTGACAATTGGAGAGATAATTGAATTACATATTTTCAAAAAGCGATAGCTGTTGTTCTGTTTCTAAAAATCGACATAATTAAATAAACTGCTAGAATAAGTTAGTAAATGACTGCGCCAAAAGGCTTTGCCTTTAACTTGTTATTATTGTTTTTAGGTATTTGGCGATAACTTAGAAGCGTGATATAGTTAAATGTCCCACGCTTTTTTTGTGCTCAATTTTCAACAAATAAAGTATACAAACAAATTTATATCCAATCATTTATTGACTTTTAAAAATCATTATGAAAAACCTTAACAATATCAGGATTATTCCATTTATAATAATGGGAATTTTATTAATGTTTATAACCAGTTGTAAAAATGGAGCAAACACTCCAACAGATCTTATTCCTATATTGACTACTGCCACTCCGACAGATATTACTCATAATACTGTAACTTGCGGTGGAAATATTACTTCCGATGGTGGTTCCGATGTAACAACTCGTGGTGTATGTTGGAGCACTTCTCCAAACCCAACAACAGCAGATAACAAAACTATAGATGCAGCAGGAACAGGGGCGTTTACAAGCTCAATTACCGGATTAAATCAAGCAACAACTTATAATGTAAGAGCTTATGCTACTAATAAAAGCGGGACTGCTTATGGCTTACAGTTCGTTTTTACAACACAAACTGTAGTAACTGACATTGAAGGTAATATATATCACACTTTAAAAATTGGAAATCAAACATGGATGGTTGAAAATTTAAAAACTACTAAATATCGTAACGGAGATTTAATACCCAATGTTACAGATGCTACAATTTGGACAAACTCAACTACCGGTAATTATTGTAACTATAATAATTTGGTTGATAATGCAACAAAATATGGTCGTCTTTACAATTGGTATGCAGTGTCAGATAGTCGTAATTTAGCTCCTTCAGGCTGGCATGTTTCTACTGTTGCCGAATGGACTACTCTGGAAAATTATTTAATTGCAAATGGATATAATTATGATGGCTCTACGACAGGTAATAATATAGCTAAATCATTAGCTGCAACCACCGATTGGTCAACATATCCAACAATTGGCACTATTGGAAACGATTTATCTAAAAACAACAAATCGGGTTTTACTTCTTTGCCAGGTGGTTATCGTATCAATAATGGTTCATTTGCGAATATGGGATATCATGCATATTGGTGGACATCAACTGAATCAAGTTCCTCTAATGCAATTTTTGTGTATCTTCATTATATGAAATCAATTTTATATGTTGATTATCCTAATGCCAAAAATTGGGGAAGTTACGTTCGTTGTGTGAAGGATTAAACACCCCATGATTTTAGTTACATATTAACGATTTTAATCAAAAAAATGCTAGTTTAGTGGAATTAATGGACTGTTAGAAATAATTTTAAATGAGTAATCCAAAAAATAATATATACATTATTTTCATTGAACGTTTTATCATTAACAACCCCTGGCATTAAGGAGAGAAAAAAGGGTTTAAATAAATCTTAAATATTCTAACATTATAACAAGACCAAAATAATCTATTTTCAAAAGAATTAATTTATTAGTGATAACTTAACTAATTTGCATTGCGTGTAAACCAATATGTAAACCGGTAAAAAAGAAAGAATCAAAAACCAATTTCTATAAGTTGTAATAGGTAGTAGATCAGTTGATTGTTGACGATAGCGAAGATATTGACAACTTTAAGAGCATCAGCATCTCAAGCTGAGGGTCACGAGTTCGAGTCTCGCTTACCGCTCCGGGAAATTAAAAAAGAAAGGGATGTCTAACTACAGGCAGCCCTTTTTGTTTCAGTGTATTCCCTGTTATTTCAACGGGATCATGACTCCCAGCCTAAACCCGCTTTCCAGTAAACGTTGCGGGTAGGTAGAGTTAGAGAAAGAGATCATCGAATGCAGTTTCGAATAGGGGTTGATGGTAATTTCATATCCTGATTTGAATTCATACTTCAAGCCAAGCCCGAGCATGACACCCACACCGTTTTGGGCATCTACATGGCTTGATTTACTTACGTCCAGATCGATTAACAGCCCTCCGTTCACGTAGAAGAAACGCCAGAAATTGGCACGAAGGGTAACCGGTATATTCAGGAGATTTAAATTGCCATAGTTAGTTGGAAAGCTTCCTCCCGGATAGACTCCCGGAATAATCATGGGATTGATAGCGGTAGCAAAGCTTGAAAACTCCAGCCCTGTTTCGAGATCAAGGGTCTTGTTTAAAGGATGAAGGTAATTGAAAGCAACAGTGACTAAACATCGGCTATTAGCACTACCGGCTCCTTCGAGTTGCTGGAAAAGAAGAATATCCGATTCGCCCAAGACAGAAACGGAGAGCCCAATCTTATTCTTTTTGATGGGTACATCAGATTCCTGAGCGGTAAGACTGGCAAGAAACAAAATGAAACAAACAAATGTCAGGATTTTTTTCATAAGGATTAATTTGGTTCGCAATATTACACTAAATTTATTAAAAAACGATTATATTTGCTTTTTAGTACAAAAGTATTGACTAATCCCGGTATTTTGTTTGTTAACACAAAAGAAATTTATATATTTGACCGATTTATTGTATCCTAATACTCCATTCACATTGAACCTACAAGTATGTGGAAAGATTATTTCTATTTCTCCAGGGGTCAACGGATTGGCATCATCGTACTGATTGTGCTGATAGTGATTGCTTTGACAGCCAATTATACCTTGAAATATTTCTTTCCGGTTACTGAAAAGGATGGAACTGCTTTTCTGACTGAAGTGGCGGCATTCAAGAAATCGCTGGTATCAAGGGACAGTATCCTGAAGGAACAAAGAAAACGTCAGTACGAGGAGCGGTATAAAAAATATAAACCTTTTCCTCCGTATCAGAAAAAAATCACCTATTCCCTTTTTGCTTTCGATCCGAACCTGGCCGATTCTGCAACTTTTGTTCGCTTGGGACTGAAACCGTTTATGGCTTCCAATATCCTTAAATACCGGAGTAAGGGAGGATGGTTTAAAACAACTGCCGATTTTGGAAAGGTATATGGATTAGCTCCCGAAAAGTATTGCGAGTTGGAACCCTATATTGCCATTCACGAGAAAAAACTGACGAAGACAGATTCGTTGTACATAAAGCAAAAAGAATTAAAGAAAGAATTGATTGTGGAATTAAATTCTGCAGATACCACCCTTTTAATGCAGGTTATCGGGATCGGGCGGGGGTATGCCAAAGGGATTGTACGATTCCGGCAACAGACCGGTGGATTTGTATCCGTGAATCAACTGAGTGAAATTTATGGGATTAGCCCGGAGAGCCTTGAAAAAATCCGCCCGTTCTGTAAAGTCAATGCAGAGCTTGTACGGAAAATAAAGATTAATGTGGTAAGTGTTGAGAGGTTAAAGAGTCATCCGTATTTAAATTTTTACCAGTCCAGGGCTATCTATGAATTAAGGAGAAAGAAAGGAAAGTTGAAAAATATAAATGAGTTGAAAAACTTACCTGAATTTACTCCCGATGGTTTAGCAAAGATAGAGCCGTACCTGAGTTTTGAATAACCGGAGGGACGGTTAAAAATAATTTTTATATAAATCAAAACAAAATTAATTATTGTAAATTCACAAACAAAATGGCATTAAATTTGATTGTTATAATTGCTATCAAATAAGTATTTCAAACAAGTAAAATCAATTTCTAAAATTTGTGAGCAATGAAAACACATTTCAAATCTTTGTGGATAATAATGTTGTTGCCATTTTTCGTGGGCTGCGACAACAATTATTATGATGGTTATTCATACAACAATTATCGTACTGATATTGGAACCGTCGTAAATCCAGGCCAGACTCCTAAGTTTTCAATCCTGTTGGATGATAACAAACTTTTAAAGGTCACTGAAACCGACGACCAGACTTTTATTCCAAAAGATGGTCAACGGATTGTTGCCACGTATACGCTATTATCAGTCACGAAAGTTGATACGACTTACACCCGGAACATCCTGTTGAACAATGCGTACTCCGTATTGACCAAAGGTATTTTCAAGATTACCCCAGCGACTCAGGACAGTATCGGGCATGATTCCATTACTATCAGGGATATGTGGATAGGGAATGACTTCCTGAATATCGAATTTTCTTATTTGGGAAACAACAAAACCCACTATATAAACCTGGTATCGGATGCCTCGAAAGTATACACGGATGGTAAAGTACATCTGGAATTCAGGCATAATGCCAATGGAGACTCCCCGAGCTATTATTCGAAGGGGATTGTATCCTTTAATTTGAAATCACTGCAGACGGGTGTGACTGCTACAGTTTTAAACCTGCTGATCCATGTGAATGTTCCCTATCAGGCAGCCGAGAAAACGTATAATGTCGTCTATTATTTCGGACCAACAACCAGCTTGTACGGAGCTCCCGACATGAACTATAAACTGGAGGGAGTTCAGGCGGTAAAATGATTTTGGTTACTTAAATAAAAGAATCCGGTCACTAATAACGACCGGATTTTTTTTATTGCACAAAACAATACACCTGATTTTTGGTTTTAAAGAATACAAACTCCAAAAGAAATGGAACAATTTGAGTACATTTGTTCTTAAATCGGAAAATAACAAAATATTGAATGCTAAATAATATGCAGGGCTTACAGATAATTTCGGGTAAAATAGTGGACGTAGTAACCAAAACCATTCTAAAGGGAATTGTTACCATAGAAAATGGAAAAATCAGGAGCATAGAACCTTCAGACGATGTAGAGGATCAGTTTATCATCCCTGGATTGGTGGATGCCCATATCCATATAGAAAGTTCGATGATGCTGCCTGCGGAATTTGCACGCTACAGTGTAGTTCACGGTACAGTGGCCTGTGTGTGCGATCCACATGAAATTGCCAATGTCTGTGGGATTGATGGCGTGGATTATATGATAGAGAATGGGAAGCAATCGCCTATGAAATTCTATTTCGGAGCTCCATCATGTGTTCCATCCACAAAGTTTGAAACCTCGGGTGCTGAATTGGATGCCGTAGCTGTTGAACAGTTGCTGCAACGTGATGATATTTACTTCCTGGCAGAGATGATGAATTTCCCGGGTGTGATTCATAAGAACAAGCAAGTTCATCTGAAATTACAGGCAGCCCATGCTGCAGGGAAACCCATTGATGGACATGCTCCCGACCTGACCCAGGAAGAGTTGATTGCCTATGCAGCAGGAGGCATTTCCACCGACCATGAATGCATGACACTAGCCGATGCTGAAGCTAAGATAGCCCTGGGAATGAAAGTCCAGATTCGTGAGGGAAGTGCCGCCAAGAACTTTGATGATTTGTTGTCGTTGCTGGATAAGCATGCTGAAAATATTATGTTCTGTTCGGACGATAAACACCCTGACGATCTGATAAAAAACGGACATATCAATTCATTGGTACGTCGTGCAGTATCAAAAGGGTATGACCCGATTGAGGTGTTGCGGGTCTGTTCGTTAAACCCCATTAAGCATTATAAATTGGATGTAGGACTCCTGCAAACGGGGGACTCAGCCGATTTTAATATTGTGGATAACCTGACAGATTTTGAAATCAAGTCCACCTATATTGCAGGTGAGAAGGTTTCTGAGAACGGTGTCCCTACTTTCTCGCGTTATAATCCGACAGAACTGATCAATCAGTTTAATGCAGAAAAAATCACCGAGGAACAACTTCAGGTGACACCGGTTGGTGATACACTGAATGTAATCCTGGTAGATGATGGCCAACTGTTTACCCATTCAGGTTGGTTGGTTCAAAAGACTGAGAATGGAAATGTAATTTCGGACGTTGAGAACGATGTGCTTAAACTGGTGGTTTATAATCGTTACCAACCCTCGGAACCTGCTATTGGGTTTATCAAGAATATTGGATTGAAAAGCGGGGCACTGGCCTCCACCGTATCGCACGACAGCCATAACATTGTAGCGGTAGGTACTTCGGATAAAGAAATTGTTTCAGCAATCAATCAAATAATCGAAAGTAAAGGTGGAATTCTGGCCTGCGAAGGCAACCGGACTTGTTTGCTTGCGTTACCGGTGGGTGGAACTATGTCGGATGAAGTAGGTTCGGTGATTTCCAAACAATATGAACAGATAGATGCTATGGCCAAGGAATTAGGCTCGCAGTTGAAAGCACCCTTTATGACCCTGGCCTTTATGTCATTGTTGGTAATCCCTAAGCTGAAATTAAGCGACAGGGGTTTGTTTAATGGGAGTACTTTTACATTTACTAATTTGATGAGATAGCAATTGGGCGGGGGACTATAACGACAATTGCGAATATGAGGTGATAACAGAGGATTAAAAAAGAAGACAATAGTTTATTTCACTAAAATGGAATAATTATGAAACAAGTCCTGACTTTTGTGATGTGCCTGTTTGTACTTTGCGATACATCAGGACAGGTAAAGTCGACTCAAAAGCCGGTATTAAATACATTGGAAGACTTTTTTCGTTTTAAGAATGTGGACCAGCTTACCGCCTGTTTTGGAGATGAGAATGTATTTACCGAGATTACTTATTTTGGCGATCCGAATAAAGGTGCAAAACCCTATCTGGTTTCACAGGTAGAATCCGGCACTAATCATGCAGTGTTGGTAGTATGGAATCGGAAAGGCACAAGCGTGTATGAGGTAAAGACAAGCATTAATATTTATGATACGCTCAGCAAGAAACTGAAAATATTGCACAACAGTTGGAAAAACTATCAGGGTATTTATGCCGGAATGAGCCTGTCGCAAATGGTAAAGATAAACTGGTTTGTTCTGAAGTTCAGGGTTCATCCCGGTCGCCCAGATCATGGTATGATCTTACCAGGCTTTGGGTGGTTAAAAGAAAGTAGAAGGGTTTCCTTTTTAAATGAAAAACTGGTTTATACCTACACCCTGGATTTGAAGAGCCTGAAAAAATATTTTCCCGGGTTATCTTCTCAAACATTAAAGAGTAATGATAAAACAGTGAGAAAATGGAATCCAATGGTTGAACTGGTTACTATTTACCGGGATGAAGTGATGCCGGAATAAATAAGACAAAGGACAAAGGTCAAAGGTCAAAGGACCCAAGACACAAAACCCAAGACCCAAGTCCCAAGACCCAAGACTTTAGACCTTTGTCCTTTGTCCTTTGACAACTAACAAAGAAAAAACCCTTGCAACATATTGTTACAAGGGTTTTTTATATATTGGAAATTCAGCTTATTTTACTGAATCCATGTGAGCGATCAAATCCAATACTTTGTTTGAATAACCCCACTCATTGTCATACCAGCTAACAAGTTTCACGAAGTTACCGTTCAAAGCGATACCAGCATTAGCATCGAAGATAGAAGTGCGTGCATCGTGGATAAAGTCTGTAGAAACTACTGAATCTTCAGTATATCCAAGGATACCTTTCATTTCGTTTTCAGAAGCAGCCTTGATAGCAGCTTTGATTTCGTCATAAGAAGCAGCTTTTTCCAGACGTACAGTTAAGTCAACTACAGAAACGTCAGCAGTTGGTACGCGGAAAGCCATACCGGTTAATTTGCCGTTTAATGCAGGAATAACTTTACCTACTGCTTTAGCAGCTCCGGTAGAAGAAGGGATAATGTTACCTAAGATAGAACGGCCACCTCTCCAGTCTTTTGCTGAAGGAGCATCAACTGTTTTTTGAGTGTTGGTAGCTGCATGAACGGTTGTCATCAAACCTTCAACAATACCGAATTTATCATTGATAACTTTAGCTAAAGGAGCTAAACAGTTTGTAGTACAAGAAGCATTTGAAACAACATCCATGTCGTTTTTATAAGCTTCAAGGTTAACACCACAAACGAACATAGGAGCATCGTTAGATGGAGCAGAGATGATTACTTTTTTTGCACCACCTTTTAAGTGAAGGCTAGCTTTTTCAACTGTAGTGAAAACACCTGTTGATTCAACTACATAGTCAGCACCTGAAGCACCCCAACCAATGTTAGCTGGATCTTTTTCAGCGAAGAATGCAACTTCAACATCGTTGATGTGCAATTTGCCACCTTTGTTTTCTATTTTGCCTTGAAATTTACCGTGTACCGTGTCATATTGCAACATGTACACTAAATAATCGATGTCCAGGAATGGATCATTAACTGCAACGATTTGAACGTCGTTTCTTTCTTGAGCAGCACGGAAAACCAAACGTCCAATGCGACCAAAACCATTGATACCTACTTTAATCATTTTATTTATAGTTTAAAATTGAGTTTTTAAATTTCGCCACAAAAGTACAAAATTCTGTCCGATTGACAAAGAAGCACCCCACTTTATTTACACTTATTTTATTATTGTAAACTTGAGATGGCAAAATGTCATTAAATGGCTTGTTTTGGGAATGAGGTAAGATTAAAAAATTAAACTAATAATAACCTGCAATGACTGAAATCATCAAATTAATACATATTGAAAAGTAGGATTTCAATAAAAAGGAAATTACCAGTCAACGGCAAATAGCTGATTGGAACGAAAGTCTTTTTAGAATATAGAAATGAAAATATCCCTTATTTTACTTCGGTTTTAGAAGTATTTATTCCAAAGACCCCATAAAAAAGACATATCCCTACCAGGCTTGTGATGGTCAAATAAAGTGCTACCACCAACGAGATGATTCCAAGAGTTCCAATAAAAATCCCTTTGTAATAGAGAATTATTAATACAATGGATAAACCAAGCCTGATTAATTTATCGTACGAACCCATGTTTTTTTTCATAGCTTTAAGTATTAGAAGTTCCTTAAGCATTCATTCTAAAAACAAAAATAAGCGTATATAAGTTCAAAAATAGCATCGTTTTGCCAGGTGATCAAAGTTTAAAATACAGATAGCAAGCAGCTTGGTGAAACAGGAATAAAACATTTCAATAAAAGCGGATTAATTCTTATTCTATCCCCTTGCACTTTCTCTATTCTTCATTATCTTTGCTGTTCTAAAAATAATTAATTTAAAGAACTAGAATAATGGAAATATCTGGAAAAATTATTGCGGTGTTGCCTATTGCAACCGGTCAGGGAAAGAACGGAACTTGGCGTTCACAGGATTATGTGTTAGAAACTGCGGATCAATATCCTAAAAAAGTATGTTTCAATCTTTTTGGTGATAAAATAGATCAATTCCCGATAGCAATTGACGATCAGGTTAATGTGAGCTTTGATGTTGAAAGCCGCGAATATAACGGACGTTGGTACACAACAGTACGTGCCTGGAAGATTGAGAAAAATGTTGTGAGTGCTTCTGCTGCAGCTCCATCTTCATTTTCAGCGCCGGCTCCTTCGTTTGATGCAGCCCCGGGTGCAGGTGAAGGAAGTGATCTTCCTTTTTGATTTAGTCAAGTTAGTTGACTATGTTGATTGAGTTGACTAAGTTGAGTAAGTTGATTAAGTTGACTAAGTTGATTGAGTTAAGTAAGTTGATTAAGTTGAATAAGTTAAGTAAGTTGATTGAGTTGAATTAATCACCTTAATCACCCAATTGCCCAATCAACTTAATCAACTTAATCAACCAATTAACCAAACCCCCAATTAACCAATTAACTAATCAACCAATTAACCAATCAACCAATCATCAAGTCAACCAAAATATTACTGGGAATGAGTGGCGGCACCGATAGTTCGGTTGCTGCCATTCTTTTAATGGAACAAGGCTATGAAGTCGTGGGCATCACGTTTCGTTTCTGGGAGGAAGGTGAGAACTTACATTTGCAGGATGCAGTTAATCTTGCTGCTCAACTCGGGATTGAACATATCACGTATGATGCCAGGGAAGTATTCCGCGAGCATGTCGTCGGGTATTTTATGGATGAATACCTGGCTGGACGGACCCCGTTTCCCTGTGTGAAATGTAACAACGAACTCAAGTGGAAGCTGATTCTGGAAGAGGCAGACCGCCTTGGTTGTGCAAAGGTAGCCATGGGGCACTATGTAAATATTGAAAAGATACAGGATCATTATTTTGTTGTTGAAGGTAAAGATCCGGATAAGGACCAGTCCTTTTTTTTATGGGGACTGAGCCAGGCACAACTTTCAAGGATCATATTTCCATTGGGGCAATTCCATAAAACGCAAGTCCGTGCCATGGCAGCCGAACGCGGATATCAAAAGGTGTCTGTTAAGAAAGACAGCCTGGGTGCCTGTTTCTGTTCGGGTGATTACCGTCCTTTCCTGAAAAAACAATTAAAAGAACCGGATAAGTATATTTTCCCGGGGAATTTTATTGATGAGGATGGTAATCTGCTTGGCCGTCATGAGGGTTTTCCACTTTATACAGTTGGACAGCGACGTGGATTGATGCATTTGAACCGGAAAGTGTTTGTAAAAGAAATCCTTCCAATAACCAATGAAGTCATTCTTGCCCCATTGGCAAATATGTATAAGACTGAATTTCTGATTCAGGATGTAAATGTCGTTGATAAAAACCTGTTTACGAATGACTATGACGTTATTTGCCGCATTCGCTACCGCAAACAGAACACCTTATGCCGTGTAATCTTTCTTGAGAACGGAATGGCAAAGGTAGAACTTACCGAACCGCTTGAATCCATAGCACCTGGGCAGACGGCTGTGTTTTACCGGGATGGAAGGATATTGGGAGGAGGATTTATAGAGTAGCATTTAGCATGGAGCATTGAGCATCGAGGATAGAGATTTCAGTAGTGTATTCAACTTTTTAACGCTGACATGTCTTCGACGATGTCAGGTTTGTGATGATGTCGGTTTCTTAAGCTCAATCCTTTATCTCCGATGCTTGATGCTCAATGCTCAATGCTCAATGCTATATTTTAATATTCCAGATTGCCAGGGCATGGCATACGCTACCACCCAGTACAAATAAATGCCAGACAGCATGCATGTACTGGATTTTTTTGAATGAATACAATACTGCACCTATCGTATAGAAGAGTCCTCCACCGATCAACCACCACAACGCATTCATTGAGCCGGTAGCCGAAAGTACATCCATCAATGGTTTAAAAGCAATCACAACAACCCAACCCATGGCCACATAACAGGCAGTTTCCAGTTTGCTGCCATTCTTAAGCTTTAAGAAACTCAGCAATACTCCGGCAGCTGCAGCTATCCAGATAATACTGAATAGCGACCAGCCCCAGGCACCCTGATTGCGAAGAACTACCAGTGTAAATGGTGTGTAGGTTCCTGCAATGTGACAGTATATGGCTGCATGGTCAAACTTGCGACGGACAGTTTTGCGTATTTCGATCTTATCCACGTGGTAGAGGGTGGAAGTCAGGTAGGAGAGGGTCATGAAAACGGCATACACCGAATAACTGAATATAGCCCAATAATTGTGTGAATAAACGGATTTCTGTATCAGTAAACTCCCGGCAATCAGGCCGAATATTATTCCAATGGCATGTGTATAAGTATTCGCCTTTTCCTCTTTAATTGAATATCTGGGCATGGAAGAAGAGTTTGAAAGGTTTGAAGAGTTTGAAGAGTTTGATGTTTCGTGTTCCGCGTTCTGCGTTCCGTGTTCCGTGTTAAATCAGATACTTCGCAGGACACGGTCGATGACATTGTTTTCAAAACCACGGCTTTGGGCAAAACGGAAGAGCTTGCCTTGTTTCTCATATTCAAATTCGTATTTTAAACCAGTCAGCTTGGTCTTTAATATGGAGGCGAGCAATTCTTCATATTCGCCATCGTCAATGGTTTCTATGGCACTTAAAATGGTTTCTTTGTCCAGCCCTTTTGATTTTAATGCAAAAGATATTTTGATTTTACCCCATTTATTAAAACGGAACTTATCCTTCACAAAATAGGTGCAGAATCGTTTCTCGTTGATGAAGTCTTCAGATTGTAGCCGATCGATAATTTTTTGTTTATCCATTGGTGAAACTCCCCAGGCAGTAAGTTTATCCTCAACTTCCGAAACGCAATGTTCGGATATCGAGCAATAGGAAGCAGCTTTATGCAACAATTCATCCAGGGTATATTCCTTTTTCATACTATTTTTCTTAGAAGATAAATGTAAAAAATTAACTCACAAATATAGTTATTTTTATTGTTACTGGGAAGTATGTAATAGAAAGAATATATTGTCGTTTTTTATATCATGAAATAGATCCATTTCTTGTAAATCTTCCTCGTATCCTCAAACCTCAAACCTTTCAAATTTGGAAAGGCGAAACATTGAACAAGATACACTGATATCATGATGTCGCCATGATGTCGCAGATAATCCATATATAATCCAATAATAATCCATATATGATCCATATATAATCCATATTTTATTTAAGTATGGATTATCAGTGGATTATTACTGGTTTATTATTTTGTTATTTTTTTGTTGTAAGCGACATCATGGCGACATCATGACAATATCGTAGAACTTTAATAGCTAACGATAAGTATACTGAATTTAATTTCTAAGTGTATTTATTCTGTTAATCAAAGAGATATATTCGGGATTAAAAGTGATGATACCAACTAATTCAGAAAATCGGGTTGTGTCTTCCTCCATCTGTTTTCTGGGATCTAAGATAAGACTTTTAATTGTTCCATTTAATATTATCATAAAAAATCAATTAGGATAAAATAAAAGGTAACAATATATTGTTATATAAATAGAAAGTGTAACTTTGCAACGATTAATGTATCTTTATATACAAAATGAAACCTACTAAAAAAGAACAAATAGAAATTACAGCCAAAGAACTTTTCTGGAAACATGGTTTTAGGAAAGTCAGTATTGACGAAATTTGTAAGAAATCCAATGTTAGCCGGAAGACTTATTATACCTTTTATGAGAATAAAAATGCATTGGTAATTTATTTGTACAATAAGTTGATTGATGAGACTTATATAATTTATGAAGGGATTGTTGAAAGTGACTTGAGTTTTCCTGAAAAGTTGGAAAAACTGTTCAATTATAAATTTGAGTTTACCAAGAATATTTCCATGGAGTTTATTTCTGACTTTTATAATCCGGAAGCAGGAGAGTTGACAACTCTCTTCAACAAAACCATTGATAGGTCTATAAAATTCATGCGTGATTTTTTAAGTATAGCTCAGAAAAATGGGGATATAAACCAGGATTTGAGTTTGGATTATATCATGTTTATGATGCAAAAAGCAATTGATTTGTGCGGAACTAAGGAACTTATGTCGATGTTTCCGGATGCCGCTTCCCTGACCAAACAGGTTACCCAATCAATAGTTTATGGTATAATGCCTGTAAAAAATAATTTTTAATTCATAAGTATGGTTTTACGTTTGAAAATAACATTCAGTTTCTTATTGTGCTTTTGCATTCTTATGGCACAGGAAGATTCGACAAAGATAACTTTCAATGGTCAGGTTACAGGCTGGGGAATCGGACAATTTGAAAATCCATTCGGAATACAACTTGGCGGACGCTTTGTACCAACATTATTAGGCAATTTCAATCTGACCCCCAAGACTAAGATAGATTTTGAAACATCATTGAATATCAATGGCTCTGCCAATTTTACCGGATTGCGATACGATAGTGTCATGGGACAATTCAAACCTTACCGGGTTTGGGTGCGTTATTCGACTGATAAATGGGAAGTGAGGCTTGGATTGCAAAAAATCAATTTTGGCTCTGCCAAGTTATTCAGGCCACTGATGTGGTTTGATGGTATGGATGTCCGCGATCCATTGCAATTGACCGATGGTGTGTATGGTGCTTTAGGCAGGTATTATTTTAGCAATAATGCCAATATTTGGTTGTGGACCTTGATTGGGAATAAAAACCCGAAAGGATATGAAGCTATTGGCACTGCCCAATGGCAACCTGAAATTGGAGGCCGGGTTCAGCTTCCTGCAGGACCGGGTGAAATGGCACTCAGTACAAACTTCAGAAAAGTGGACGTTCATAATCTAATTCTTTCAGCACCAACAAATACATTGTTGAATGAAAAAAGGATTGGGCTGGATGGTAAGTGGGACCTTGGAATCGGGTTATGGTTTGAATCAAGCATAACCGTTTTGGATCAAAACACCTATAACCTTCCACGTGTGCAGGATTCCTGGAACCTGGGTGCTGATTATACTTTCGGAATCGGAAGTGGATTAGGAATGACACTTGAATATTTCAGGGTTCATGCGGGTGATAAGTTTCTGGTAAAAGGTACTTCGGTAAATGTAATTGGAAGTATGTTTACTTACCCTGTATCGATTCTGGATAATGTATCTGCCATGTTCTTTTATATACCGGGTCCGAATCTAATGTTGAATTACATTAACTGGAGCAGAACCTACGATAACTGGACCCTGTATGCTATTGGCTACTGGAATCCAACCAGTTTCCAGTTGCTTTCTTCACAATCGCAGGGAAAAAACCTGTTTGCAGGCAAAGGAATTCAGCTGATGGTGAATTATAATTTCTAATAATACGAATTACACGAATTAAAACGAATTATACGAATAATATAACTATCTAAATAAAATAAATGAAGACAATCGTTGAAGTAAAAAAACTGGTAAAGAAGTTTCCGATTGGAAATGGATTTTTCACAGCCCTGAAAGGTGTGGATCTTGAGTTTTCAGAAGGAGAATTTGCAGGATTGGTAGGCCCGAGCGGTTCAGGTAAAACCACATTGTTGAATATCATAGGTTCGCTGGATATTCCTTCGGAAGGAGAAGTAATCGTACTGGGTAAATCAGTAGGTAAACTTTCGCCTAAGGAAGCAGCCAAACTCAGAAAAGAGAAATTAGGTTTTATATTTCAGAATTACAACCTGTTGCCGGTATATACGGTATTCGAAAATGTAGAATTTCCTTTATTATTGCTGGATATGAGTGCTGAGGAACGAAAGAACCGGGTAATGGAAACACTCGAATGGGTAGGATTGACAGAAAAAGTAAAATCACGACCTTCCCAATTATCGGGAGGAGAGTGTCAGCGAGTAGCCATTGCCCGAGCTATGGTTAAACGTCCCATGTTGGTACTGGCCGACGAACCAACTGCCAACCTGGATGCAGCAAATTCACACAACATTCTGCAAACTATGGAGAAACTGAATAAGGAGCTGAATACAACTTTCATTTTTGCTACACATGACGAAAAAGTGATTGGATACCTGCACAGGATCATACGTTTGGCTGATGGGAAGATTATTGAAGATAAAAAGATAACAACCACTAACCCCTAAAGGGGAATTGGGTTACTATTGTTTAGAATCTTTTTTATAAAAAACAGAAACTACTTTGATTTCTACTAAGAATTTGAGGTTTAAATTCAAAAATTATGCTACATCTTATAAAAATGGCTTTTCGAAGCTTGATTGGCAACGGACTGAAGACATGGCTCAATGTATTTGTGCTCTCTTTTACGTTCGTGTTGATAATTTTTATGCAGGGATTACTCGAAGGCTGGAACAGGCAAGCTGTGAATGATACAGTGAAGTGGGAAATTGCCGGTGGTGAATACTGGAGCCAGAAGTATGATCCTTATGATCCGTTTTCAATAGACTCCAGTGCTGCTGCATTGCCTGCCACCCTTCAAAAAGAGTATGATGCACACCAGATTGAACCTGTTTTACTGGCATTGGGGACTATTTATCCCGAAGGTCGTATGCAAAGTGTACTGCTTAAAGGGATCCGTCCTGACCAGCATTTAATTGCAATTCCTACTAATTTATTAAAATCAAAGGGAAATGATATCCCCGTCATCATCGGTGTTCACATGGCTAAGCAAGCCAACTTAAAAGTAAACGATCTGGTAACACTTCGCTGGCGTGATGTAAATGGTACTTTTGAAGCCATTGATATCCGCGTGGCGGGAATTTTTAAAACCCCTGTCCCGACAGTAGATGTTGGCCAGATATGGTTACCATTGGATCAATTGCAAAAAATGACCTTGCGTCCTGATCTTTCTACCATTCTGATTGCTTCAACGGATATTCCTGTACAAAATATAAAAGAATGGCCATTCAAGGATAAGAACGAATTGACCAAGCAAACAGTAGCCATGTTAAAAGCCAAATCGAATGGTTACAATGTGCTTTATACCATTTTCTTTTTGTTGGCATTGATTGCTATTTTCGATACTCAAACACTGTCCATTTTCCGTAGGCAAAGGGAAATAGGTACATTGGTAGCTCTTGGCATGACGCGGCGACAGGTGATGGGACTTTTCACCCTGGAAGGAACCATGAATGCTGTTTTGGCTATTTTGGTGGGTACCTTGTGGGGCTTGCCTTTGTTTATCAGTTTCTCAACATATGGAATTCATATTCCTATGGATGTGAGCAGTTTCGGTATTCCTATGGCCGATCGCATGTATCCTGTATTTACGCCAAAACTGATAATTGGTACCATGTCATTAATTATTTTTATAACTGCAGTGGTAAGTTATTTGCCGGCTCGTAAAATTGCACGCATGAATCCAACTGATGCCATTCGTGGGAAAGCTCTTTAATTAGTTGATTTAGTTAATTGGTTAATTGGTTAATTGGTTGATTAGTTAATTAGTTAATTGGTTGATTAAGTTGATTGAGTTAATTAGTTAATTGGTTGATTGAGTTGATTAAGTTAATTGGTTGATTGAGTTGATTAAGTTGATTGAGTTGATTAAGTTAATTGGTTGATTGAGTTAATCAGATTGAATGACTTTGTCAGGAGATTCGTTGAATAGTAAATTGTAAATGAATAAATAGTAAATGAATACATGATATTATGATAAAATTCTTATTTAAAGGTTTGTTGCGGGACAAAACACGCAGCCTTTTACCAATAATAGTAGTTGCTTTAGGAGTCATGATGACAGTCCTGTTACAATCCTTGTTGGGTGGATTTATGGGAGAAAGCATTGAATCTACTGCAAATTTCACAACAGGCCATGTGAAAGTGATGACCCGTGCTTATAGTGAAAACAGTTCCCAGGTGCCCAATGATCTGGCATTGGTTGGGGTTGACACGTTGAAGCAGAATCTGCAAAAACAGTTTCCGGACATTACCTGGGCCGAACGAATCAAATTTGGAGGTTTGCTTGATGCACCCGATAGCTTAGGTCGTACCCGTTCACAGGGAAATGTATCGGGCATGGGAATCAGTTTGCTGAAAAC
>JAQTUE010000054.1 GCA_028710415.1 Paludibacter sp.
ACTTCGATGCTATCGTTAAAGGTGGTATCGCTCAGTTTAAGATCGGAATACAAAAAATTTGTGTACGACATGCCATATCCGAATTCGTAGCCGGTTTTTATGTGAAAGCTATTGTAGTAGCGATATCCAACATAAATTCCGTCGTTGTAAAAAGCATTGACAGGGTTTTCTTTGGGCTCACCCGGAAACATTTTGGCAGAAGGGACATCAGAGTACGCAAAGGGGAATGTGACGGCAAGTTTACCCGATGGGTTTTCGTCTCCTTTCAAAATATCAGTTAAAGCGCCCCCTCCTTCTTGACCTGTTTGCCAGGCCAGAATGATTGCATCAGGATCATTTCTCCAGCTGGCAACTTCAACCACTCCTCCAATATTGAGTATAACAACAACGCGCTTTTTTGCCGCATGGTATACTTCTGAAACGTTTCGAATCAAGGATAATTCCGCTTCAGAAAGCACATAATCATCCTTCTCTTTTCTATCCCATCCCTCTCCGGAATTGCGTCCAATGGTTATGAGTGCAATATCGGACAAGCCCTCTTGTCTGGCAATAAATTCTTTGGAAAGAGCCAGTTCCGGATGAAAGTCCACCAGGTATTTTTTATTTTCCTGCTTCGAGTTTGAGAGCACGGTATCAATAAAATGCTCATATACCTCTTCCAACGGTTTTACCACTCTATATCCGCCATCGATTAAGCCCTCCCTGGGTGATACAGCATGGGAGTAGTTCACTTCTCCACTCCCTGTTCCTCCTGTGATGAACCTGTAAGAGGTTTTACCAAATAAAGCTACTCTTTTTACCCCTTTCATAGGGAGTGTCGAATTCGAATTCTTAAGAAGCACCATACTCTCTACAGCCGATTGCCGTGCTATTATGGTGTGTTGACTGAGATCAGGTTTTGAGGAAAAGGGATAGCTTTTAAACCTGGGCGTTTTCATCACAAAAGAAAGAATTCTTTCCAGGTTGCTGTCTATTACTTTAATATCCAGTGTTTTATTTTTTAAAGCACTCAAAAGCGCATCACGTTGATAGCAGCCTGGCATCAGCAAATCATTTCCCGACGTCATTTGTGCGGTGGCATCTGAGCCTGCTCTCCAATCAGAAGAGATTATTCCATCAAAGCCCCATTCCTTTCGCAAAATGGTAGTTAACAAATCCTTATTCTCAGAAGTGTAGAAACCATTCAGGCGGTTATACGAGGACATCAGCGTGATTGGATGAGACTCTTTGACCGCTATTTCAAAGCCCCGAAGATAAATTTCGCGTAGGGCACGCTGACTGATAACTGCATTGATAACAGGGTTGCCCGTTTCTCTGTGCCAACCTGTACCAACCTCCAAAGGATCAAAATTATGCCTGTTTGTTTCCTGATTGTTCGCTGCAAAATGTTTAATACATGCCCCCACACCATTTTCTTGTATTCCTTTCACCAAAGCAGCAGCAAGTTTGCCCGAAAGCAGGGGGTCTTCAGTAAAATACTCAAAATTTCTTCCACATAATGGATTGCGTTGGATATTCATACCCGGAGCGAGTAGCACATCACAACCATATTCCAGCGCTTCATTACCCATCGCTCTCCCTACACTTCCAACAAGCTCCGAATTCCAGGAAGAGGCCAGTGCAGTAGCTGTTGGGAATGCGGTACAATAGTAAGACTGTTTTTCATTATCCCGCTGAGATTGTATCCGAAGCCCGGCAGGCCCATCTGCAAAAACAGCAGGAGTAATACCCAAACCCGGCACAGCAAATGTGCGCGAGGCGGCACCTGGTATAATTACCGTTTTTTCCCCAGCAGGTGGATTTTTAAAATTTCCTAACCCAAGCCCCATGAGCAAGGACACTTTCTCTTCCGTACTTAATGCCGCAACCACTTTTTTAATATCGTCTTTACCCAATTGTGGTAAATTGATTTTTTTTTGTGCAAAAAAATGTAATGAAAACAGAAAAAGTAAGAACAATGTTATTTTCTTCATAAAAAAATATGGAATGAATTAAAAACAGGAATATCTACCTCGAAACTTTCCAACTGCCATCGGTTCCTATTTGCACCTTTAATACAACAGGATATTTAATAGAAATTTCAGTCAAGTTTTTGTTTTGGGAAACAGTTATATTTTTTACAATTGCCTCTGGTTTCTCGGATGCTTTGTGGGGTACCAATACCGAAATAAATTTGACCGGATTATTACCGCTTAAATTCTGCTTTGCATAAAAGGAAAACCGATCATCACCACCAACGTTATAGGAATCTGCCGAGTAACTACGACCCTGGTTTTTGTTAAAATATACGAGCAATGATTGTTGAATCTGTTGTCCGGTAACCGGATCATAATTTTTCCTTGCAGCTTCTCCCGGCGTGTCAAACCAATTCTCACCAGATTCGCCTTTGGTATATAAGTTCCACAGGGAGGCCGCAAAATAGCCGTCTGCTTTTTCATTCGGAGTCAGTTCATCCTGAACGACCAATATGCCTTCTTCCGTTAGCACTTGCTTTCTGATCAGGGTACTTGTAACATTGCTTCCTGTAAAACGGTAGTCGGTCAAAGCTATTTTTCCGTAGGAGTCTTTTCCGGACATATTCACTTCTGCCGATTTTACCTTTGCTTCTTTGTCCATTGAGCCAACGTTGTAGTCGAAACCTTCAAGTCTGGCTATAAACCACAGGTTTGTTTCCTCCTTGCCTTCACATTCCTGTTTCCAATCAAACTTAAGATATGGATATTCCTGACAGTTATATTCGATTGAAGAAGGCAACTTAAATCCATAGAAAGCATTTTGATTGGCTTTGTTTTTTAATTGAATCTTAACAGAATGTTTGCCTTCTTTGCAATCGTCTGTCAAAGAATAGGGATTATCGCGCCTTTTCCAATTATCCAATGATTCACATAGTTCCAAAGAAATTGTCTTGCTGCCGTCGGCTGATTCCAAACGAAAATGATCCACCATTATATCAATTTCATTCTTTGAATTAGAAGGTAAACGGAGTGTCATATAAGAAATCTTTCGTTTAGGACTATCTATGCCTAAATCTGCCGGCTTCATAAATTTAGTTTCACAGATCTGACTGTACCAAATATTGGTTTTTGCAATTCCGGTATTTGTCGCGGTACTATTTGAAGGAATGGGATTTGCACCGTTTGGAAGTACAGCCACCAGATTGCCAAAACGCGCATCGGTTTGTCTTCTTTTCATATTATGCATGAATGGTGCATTATTGGTTTCATAATACTGAATGGCACCAATGCGGTTAGGATGGCCATGAGATCCGTATCCATATAGCTCGGTGTTGACCATAGGGGTACCAGGAGTCCGGGAATAGCCGAGAATCATTTTATCCAATGCTGTTTTACCGCCTTCTAAAGATCGTGTCGTTATCAACGATTGCGTTCCTGCGGAAACAGGAACCATGTCTTCGACCTGATTAAGGATATAATCACTAAACAACATTGCACTTGATGATTGATTTTTGCTCCCACTGGCAAACAGACGCCAAGCTGCCTCTATCAATGTAGCGTCATTAAAGACTTTGGCAAAATAGTCAAAGTTTGACAGCCACGGTTCCCACTCTCCAAAGAAATAATCGTCCCCGACTTCAGGCATAGCCCCTGAAGGAGCTATTATGTCGCGAAAACGATGTATCCATTTCTGTATTGCAACATCTTTAAACAAGTATTCTCTATCGGTTAATTTTGCAATACGGATAATATCACGGATGCCTATACCGCAATAATGATTTGCATTTTCATTAACGTCTTTATTCGGATACCATTGATTCCAAACTCTTTCAATATATTTATTGATTTGCTTTGCCTGAGGATGATCAGGAAAAAGTTTAATGCCATAAGCCAAACCTGCCGTTCTTGCATAGACCTGATTATGATCACCCATCGCGCCGGTATTTGCATAACCGATAAACTTTTTCATCAGATCTTCCCATTCAGGTTGCACCAGATTGGACTGCCTTAAACCATCGTAGGCAAAACAGGCAGGATAGATGAAAAAAAAATCGCCAGCCATCTGTCTAATATTATTCGGGTTCGTTTTCCAATCATCAAAAATGAAAGTCATATATCTGTTACAATCACGAAGGTATTTATCTTCCTTTGTTACAACAAAAAGACTGTAAGCCACTTCTGAATTTGTAAGAATGCTCAAAACTTTTTCCTTATGCAGATCCTGTATCGATTTATAGTATTTTAAGGCATGCTGGAGATAATCCGGCTTTACCGGTAGTAATGGTGCAGAGGTTTGAGCATTTGCAAAAAGGAAGGAGGCTATACAAAATAATAATATAATGCTGCGTTTCATCTTTTCTATCATATTTAAATCATTAATATCTTAATACACTTACCTTACATCAACCACTTATCAACTTTCTTTTATCCTGAATGCGTACCTTAATTAGTCACTGACGTACTTTTGTCAGATATATACTTTTAGGTCTTGCAAATTCTTTTGTTGCAATTTTTGCAGCTTTTAAAGTAATATCGATATTACCCTTGGGCAATGCTACAATACCAAGTACAGTTCTAGCATAAGAGGTATCTGCTGTCGCTGAAAGGTTTGCCTCTAAACTATTATTACCAAGCAAAATTTGCAGGCGATTTTGCTCCGCATTTTCCGTTTTTTTAATATCTTCCAATTGAGTAGGAGCCTCAACTACAAAATCTCTTGAAGTTAGTTTGCCGGAATTCTGATATTCTACCGTGACCTCGTATTTTGTATCCTCGTTAAGTCGGGTAGTCCAGGTAATAAATTGATCAGTTGAAGTAATATTTTTCACATAAATATTCGGTTTCATTCCATCGCCAAACTCCAAATCTTTGCTTTTACTATTGCAATCAAACACCCTCAGTTCATTGATGTAACCAGGCAGTAGTAACCGCCTGCTATCAGACTCACAATTCAGTTCTGAATGTTCCAATACGACCACGGCATCAACTGTATCCGGTACAGATTTGCCTACGTTTATCAGATAATCCAGGCTATTCATTCGTTTGAATGATAAGCATTTCTTATTCTTGTCTGATAACAAGTAAGCTTTAGAAATATTGTTCTTCAGTCCGCCCAAAATCAACTGTCCATCTTTTGGCCAATCAAAAATATGGAGGTAAATTTTATTCTCTTTATGAGTCGTCTCACCCCAGTTTTGATTGGGCAGTGTAGTTTTATCAGTTCCGTAAATACTCTCTCTATTCACGGCAAACCACTTTCCTATCCCATTGAATATAGTTATATCTCTGGGGTCTGGTTTCCCATTGCCCATAGGGCCCATATTGAGAAGTATATTCCCCCCTTTTGCTGCCGCTTTTGCGATTAAACGAATGAAAAAGGAGGAGGGCTTGTGCGAGTTATCGAATTGCGAATAGCCATACGAATTGTTGGTGGTAGGCAACGCCTCCCACAAGCCCTCCACGGGATAAAATTCAAAAGGGCGATCTTGAGTATCTTCGAAATCCACTCCCTCTAAAGGATAAAATGCAATTCTGCTGTTTACCAGTATTTTGGGGTTTATTAGTCGAACGTACTTGAATACAAGAGCATTCAACTCCTGAGGTACCCGCGAGGGTGTATCAAACCACATAATGTCTGGATCGTAATGGTCTATCAGCTCTTTGATTTGAGGAAAAACCTTTGTTCCAAAATAGTTGAGTAAGTTTGGCATAAAATCATCATGTTGTTTATGCCACTCACGCCCTCCGAGTAGCTGACGAGCACCGCCAGGATTATCAAAATCCCAATCATTGCCAGGAGCATCCTTATCGCCCCAGTCCATGGCATGGGAATAATAGAATCCAAATTTCAATCCATATTTCTTGCAAGCATCCCTGAGTTCGCCCAAAATATCACGCTTAAACCTGGAAGAGGCTATATCATAATCGCTCACTTTGCTATCATACATAGCAACGCCATCGTGGTGCTTTGCGGTAACAATAAAGTATTTCATTCCAGTATTTTTTGCCAGAAGAATCCACTCTTCTGCATTAAATTCAGCTGGATCAAATGGTTTTACAACCTCCTTAAAATAGCGTTCTTTGGGTATCTTGCAAGTACTCATTATCCACTCTGAATAACCGCTCACCGGTTTTCCCTCCCACACACCACCCAAAGCGGAAGATACGCCAAAGTGTACAAACATGCCGAAGCGCGCATCTTTAAACCACTTGATCGTGTCCGATTCCGATCGTGGAGTACTCGCTAATAAAGACAGCGAATAAGTAGTGATTAGAATGAAGAGACTAAACCTTTTCACTTTAGTATTAACTTTTTATTGACTGCCATTTCATGTTTTCTCCCACTTTTTAATTATCGATAAGAATCTTCATCACAACAATAACGCCATATAACAACCTTACCAACAACATTTTTCTTTGTAGAAGAAGTATTTCCAGAGGTCAATTTGCAAAAATAAATGCCATTCGAAAGCTTTGATGTATCAAAATCTATGGAATAGAAACCGGGAGATTGTGTGGCATTTTCCAAGATTTATAGCATGCTGAAAAAAATTAGTCTGCTTTAAAAATGGCAACCTCAAAAGCTGGAAAAATCATCGTTCCAAATCTTTGTTTATTTGAAATAATTTCAGTCATGGCTTTTGGCAGATATACTGTTTTTTCAGTATCAGTCAAATTCATCACAAACAGGAACTCTCCTGTACTGTTTTTACGGCTAACCACTTCAACACCTTCCGGCACCTTAAGAAGAGGATCAATCTTAAATTGTTTTGCCAAATGTGCAAAAAGTCCATCATAAAATTTTTTGTCATAGGAAATTGCAGAGACATAAACAACAAAACCTTTGCCAATCTGATTAACGGTGACTGCAGGCTTCCCTTCCATTCCTTTTCCGCTAAAAGAAACCATTTTTTTTGCCCCGCTTAATTCTACCCCTTCCAGCATTTTAGAAACTGTAGCTTTAGTACCATCAGGCAAAACCATTTGATATTGTCCGGTCGTCTTTGACATCAGGAGTGTTGTCCTTATTTTTATGCCGGCAATATCGGCGAATACACCGGGAGGAATAAGCGGACGGGTACGGGCATCCATATCACGGGTGCCGGACATCGGATCCAAAACCAAAATACCGCCTTGCCTGACATAGTCTTCCAGTTGTTTTGCGACTTGCTCTGAAACCATCTGTAAGCCTGGAACAACCATCATTTTGTATTTATTTTTGGAAGCTTCGGGAGCAACAATATCCACATTGCGGCCAAGTACTTTTACGCCATTGTAAAAGCGTTGAAAGTTGATGTCATAACCATCAGCACTTGTGGTTGTCGTCATTTCAAATAACGACTTGCCTTGCCAGAAACCTTGTTCCCATTGATTATCATAAGAATATATCATTCCTATGTCTGCATCTGTCGTTGCACCGACCAACTGTTTACCTATACGTCCAAATTCTTTGACCATCCGCCGAAATTCTTTTTCTGCAGGGCCATAAGAACCATCCACATTCAACACCGATTTATAAGCTTGTTCATTTCCTGCAAGTGGCGGACGCCATTCATAAAACATGGTACCTTGAGATCCGTGGGCAAAACCAAGATATGTTTGTAAACGTACAGCTGTTTGATCTGAATTTGTCGGTGCCTGAGTTCCCTGTTCAGATACAAAGAAAAGCTGATCTTTGCGGGAACATCTGGCCAGATCATGATTTTTTGTTGCATAGAATTGAGCATGGTAATCACATGTTCCAGGCATGGCAGAATAATTATCCCAAGCAGTTATTTGAAATAAAGACTCTGTTTTATAGGTATTGACAGACCAACGCATATCGGGCCAATTGGTAAAAATAAACTGATCTTTTACATACTTTTTCAGAATGTCACTCTCAAAATTGATCCACCACAGGAAAGAATCAGAGAAAAAACGACGATAATCAACACGGGAACCAGCACGCCACCCTCCTTCAGCGGAATTAAGAGGGAACATGATCTCGTCCCAATCATTGTACTGATTGCTCCAAAATGTGCCACCCCAAGCTTCATTTAGTCTTTGAATGGTGCCATAATGATCTTTCAGCCATTTCCTGAATGCATGTAAGGAGTTCAAATCATAATTCATAAAAGGATATCCAGGTTCATTACTTATTTGCCAACCAAGAACAGTTGGGTTTTTCGAATAGTGCTCAGCCATTGCATTAATCAGTTTTTCTGCTGCTTGTTGCATGGTGATATTGTAAATTGAAAATCCCTTTCGTCCTCCATAATCAAACGCACCGCGTTCATTCGCTCCCAAAACATTTGGATCTTTTTTATAAAGCCAAGGGGGAATACCAGCTGTGGGTGTTCCAAGAATTATATTTATCCCTTTTTCCTTCGCCAAAACTATGACTTTATCCAACCAATTAAAATGATAGTCACCTTCATGCGGTTCAAAAGAAGACCAAGCAAATTCACCGAGGCGTACGGTCGTAAATCCCATTTCTTTCATCATACCAAAATCTTTTTCCCATTGGGATTCAGGCCACCATTCAGGATTATAGGATATCCCCATAAAATGGCCATTCTTACACAATTGGTCCAATGGCAATTCTTTCAATTGAGCTATAACTGTAAATAAAGAAAAGTATAGCCAAACAATGCAAAGAAGAAATTTCTTCATAAATAGTGATATAAAAATATTTATACAACTGATGCCCGTTCTTTCAATTTGTTCAAAAGTAAGAACTTTCAATTAAGGAATGAGTAAATTTCGACAAGATTATACAGGGACTTCTGTTTCTATAACTCAGCAATAAGGGCATAGGCACACCATAACACAGGAGCTTGTCCATGTAAATCTCCAGTAAGAGCTAAGCGATTGATATAGTGTTGACGATTGTCTCCAAGCATCGTTCCTTCACACACATTCTTTACATCGCCATTTTCGTCAATATTTTGAATTAATGCCAACCAAGCCTTGCGTGCAACAAGACCAAATTTCTTTTTGTCCAACCACCCTTTCTTTACACCGACTATCATTGCATAGGTAAACATTGCGGAACAAGAGGACTCTTCCCACGACTCTTTATCATCAACTAGTTGCCGCCACATTCCATTGGTATCCTGATCTTTCCTAAGAGTATTCATCATCTTAAGATAAGCGGTCATAATCAACGATCTGTATGCATTCTTTTCAGGCAATGCACGCAATAATTCAGCCATTCCTACTGCCATCCAACCATTGGCACGTCCCCAACAAAAAGGAGCAGAAGGAGCATGATAAAAAAGTCCGTTATCCAATTGAATGGAGTCAAGATACAAAATCATTTCACGAGCTGCGCGGTTAATGTATTTTTCATCTTTCGTTACACGATATGCCTGAGCCTGAATTGCTGTAATCATAAACATATCATCAAGCCAAATTCGTGTTTGCCAGGAGTAACCCTGATCTGCCCATACTTTTTGTTCAGGTTTAATTTTCTCAGCAGGTAAGCTCCATTGAGTATTGGCATACATCATACCCATATTGAGATATTTTGGATTCTTTGTTTGCAAATAAAGTTCCAATGGCAAGGCTCCAAAAACGTTATTATCTACGTGATTTGCCTTCGGCTGCAAATAAGACTCATCAGTAAACAACGGTTGAAACCGGTTTTCCAAGCGATTTTTCAGATCAGTGTTATTAGTCGCTTTTGCAAACCAGAACCCACCTAACCATGTACAAACATCTGGATATGTTATTTGTGTTCGTGGTTCGTTTATACGGAGTGGACTCCCATATTGGGAATGAGGTTGCTCTAAAAATCTGTTGGCTATGCGATTCCCTATTACCACCGGATCTGCTTCAGCAGGAAATATAGTTAATTTGTAATTGGATTGATTGGCACATGATGTTTTTATTGTTATTGCCATTATCATTAGAGCCATGATTATTAGAATCTTACGTCTTATATTATCTTGCGCCATTGTCTGAAATGTTAATTTATATATTTTCTATTAATGAGTTTTTTCTATCTTGTATTTCTTCCTGTTTCTCATACATTTTCTATCAACTTAATTTGCTATAACCCATGGTATAATATTGAGAAGTCATTCTTTCCTTTTTTAATCAGAAAACGGATTATTAGCAAACACTCATCGTTAAAAGATATTCTTGTTTGATCACATTTTAGCATACACTGGACTTCTCCAGAGCAAAGAAGGTAAGATTTATAGACTCTCAGTCTAACAATATATTAATCTTTTTGTATATTTCAGGATGCTTTGGTATGATAAGAGATTTGGAATTTTTGGCCGGAGATTTGGGTCATAGAACAGACTATAAAAAATGTATCAAATAATTTTAAGCAATTAATTTATAAATGCAATAGAAAATCACCGAATTGAATTAATAATGAGGTGGTTTTCTATTGCATTTGCTAAACTACTATCGAACCATTATCTTAAATTCCACTACCTTCTCTTTTGTCACATCTATATTCTGGTTATTCATATAGAATGTGACAGTGTAAAGGCCTGAAGCCGTAAATTGATGACGATATTCCCGAATCATATTTACTGTTTTTGTCTTTAAGAAACTTGTCGGACTATCAGGACTAACCTGACGAGTGTAATGTTTACGTGATATTAACCATGATTCCGAAGGTTCTGCTTTTTCTGTAGCAGTTGGGAAGATAATATTACCACCGCTATCGGTAACGGCTGCTGGTACTGAGACTTGCGTCGTTGCAGCATATGCACAGCTGATAGCGTATCCATATTTGTTCTTGGTAACCCATGGGTAACCTGATCCTTCACCATATTTCAGACCCAACTCCGGAAGATTCCAAACGTAGTACTGCGAATTAGGAACTGGTGTGGATTCACCCTCTTTGATAGTGGTCAGAGGAACATATTGTGCCCAACACGCAGCCGTCATATCATTAGCCACAGCTAAAGTCGTACCAAACAGGCAGAATGCTTTAAATATCTGGTAATTTATGGTTTTGGTCACAGTCTTCTCAACCCCGTTATAAGTGAAGCTATAATCGCGGGTCTCTGTATTCTTCACGTCGAACTGCTGTAAATTCAAACGATAATTATCAGAGGCATTACTCTTTGCCTTAATTCGGTATACCACATAATCATTTGAGTACCAATCTGTCCAATCATCTACTTTATTAGTGGCAGCATCCAATCCGAGATTGGGATAGAAATACTGGGTAACAGCGGCATTGTTTACCAGGTTGCCACCCCTCAATGCAACAGCCGACTCTTTCCAAACTGCATTCGTTACAGCTTGATCAGTAAATTCATTCAGTTCATTGGTATACCCAAATGTAAAACTGCTTTTTACTTCCCCATTAGTAGGAGGCACAACGGTCAGACCTGTTTTAATCAATATTGTTGGTTTAATATTTGCCACATTCTCAGCTAGAGTACGAGCACGATATCTATACTCATTACCAATAGTACCCGAATAAAAGAGAATATTGTCGACTCTATTGCCTGCAAACTTAAAGGTCACTTTACTACCTAAATTTACAACATAAGCACCTGTTTCGGAATCTATTTCAGTAGTATCTGGTACCGCCGAGACTGTTAGATTGATATCCTCAGGCGTCTCTAAGCCAGAATAGACATCAGTACACGCATTTAATCCGATTACAGTAAATAGTATCAATAGTATCAAACCGTATTTTATTATTTTTCTCATAATTACTTTTTTTAAAATTACTACCAACCAAGATTCTGATAAAAAGTGTTAGGTGCTTTACCTATTTCTGCTTGAGGAATCGGTAGAAGAGAATATTTTACATACTCTGCACCTAATTTTATAATTGGAGAGTTAATATTTGCTGAATTAGGATTTCCGGCAACAACCCTTTCAACAGCATTGTATGATCCTATGTAGGCATTCCAACGAACAAGGTCTGTGCGGCGTATACCTTCAAAGCAAAGTTCTCTTGAACGCTCATCCATAACCGTTTCCAGATTATAGGTAGAAAAATCGACAGCAGGATTGGCAGTATTAACATCAACTCCATAAGCACGCCTTCTAACCATATTCAGATAATTAAGACCTTTCGCTTTGTCGCCCCCTACAGTTGCAAACAAATGAGCCTCAGCAGCCATAAGTAATACATCTGCAAACCGAAGAACTGGAACGTTGCAAGATGTTACATATTGTTGACGAATTGGAGGCACATTAACTTCATATTCTCTACGCCACTTTCCAATACCCCTTTCAGTAACCATTGCAAAAGAAGTGGATTTAGACAAGTTACCTGATGCTGGCACCGAGTTTACAATATTGGTAATCTTTCCGTCGGTAACGGTAATAGTAATACCATTGTTGTCATTGTACGCCTGGATAGCCTGATAGCCTTTGTGAATACCCGCTGTAGTGTAAAGGTTAGACCCAAATTTATAGCCAATGATACCACCACTCGTATAAGTACTGAAATAAGCCATCGTGGTAGGATTCGCCGGCAATTTCGGTATCGTAACCGTAAAAGTAGTCAGCGTTCCATTCTTATAACCTGCACCGCCATCTTCTACATAAATTTCCTTTAGCTTTCCAGCATTATCCGCCCAGGAAGCTTTATCAAATACTGGAATAAGGGTTGCCTCTTTTGTACATGTTATCGCTGTTGGCATAATAACCCGGAAATAGGGAAATTGTTGGGAAACGTCCATTCCGAAAGGCATAGCGTCGGTTGTTTTATATTTGTAACAGAATGTAGGGACATTCCAATCTCTTCTTAGGTCGCCAATGGGATAATCCACACCATGATTGAAATCAATATATTTCTCATATAGATTGTTTAGTGCCCTATATGTTAGGTCGCAGTATCCAATTGGTGTAGTAGCAGTATTGTCAGCACAAGGAACTCCCATTTGTGAGCCTAAACGCATACTAGTTTGCAAACGCGTAATGCCTGCATATGTTCCTGAAGAGGTCGATTTACAGAAAAAGATGATGTCCCAAATACCCTCAGGATTATCCGTATTCCAGGAAGCATTATTTTGCATATTATTAATAAATAGACGAGCATATGCTGGCACGCCAGGCCCTACTGCCAGAGTATTAAGTTTATTAGGTCCCGTAGCAATAAATTCGTCTGCCCACCTAACTATATCATTATATTTCTCTGTATCATTGATATCCGGATGAGAAGCCATATATAAAGCTATGCGATAAGAGAGTGCTTCTGCTGCTGATTTCGTGATCGAAGCCGTTGTTTTTGTTTGGTCAATAGATTTTAGCATGGGAACTGCCTCCCTACATAAATCCAGGGCGTATTGACAAACATCTTTTATCGGTTTTCTTTCAAGCTCAGCCTTGAGCCCCATCCCCATCTCATAAGTGGGAATATCCTTAATCGGAACAGGGCCGAAGTCTACTGCAAGCATAAAATGAACAAAAGCCTGAAGTACCATTGCCTGTCCACGAAGATCGTCCTTTTCCAACTCTGACATGCCTGGAACGGTCTTCAGCATCATAATAACGTCTGCAGCACACTCATTAACTTTGTAATAAAGTGTCCATATAGTTGCCGTTTGATTGTCGGCAGAAGTGATATTGTGTGCAAATGGAATACCTGTATTGGTAGCAATAGCATAACGAAATGCCTCGTCTGTATCCATTGCTCCAAGAGATCCATAGTAATATTCGCCGAAAAGTTGACTATACAAAAAAAAGCTATATGCACAAGTCAATTGTGCACGAATAAGTGCTTCATTTCCTGTGCCGTCATAGACTGGCTTGCCCGGCTTCATATTTAGATCCCACATATTATTACATGCGGTAAGGCATACTATAGATAGTAGAAGTATCGTCTTATAAATCTTTGATATATTCATAGTTGTAGTAGTTTATGGTTAAAATGTTATATTCACACCGAAGTTATATACCCTAGACCTGGGATATGAAGCATTATCCAAACCACCGGTTAAATTCGTATATGGAGCAGAGTTTGAGTTTGTATTGTATCCAAAACTTTTGGGAACTCCTGCAAAATATGAATTTACTTCGGGATCTTGTCCACTATATTTTGTCCATACCCAAAGATTCTGGACAGAAAAGTTTAGTGCCACATTTGCGATTTTTAACTGCTTTAGCCAGTCTTTCGGAAGATTATAGTTAAGCGCAATATTTTTAAAGCGGAGGAAAGAGCCATCTTCAATCAGTCTTGAGGATAGTTTAACTGCTCCAGTGTTATTAACATCACCCTTTGCATTTGGTTTCAAAAGACGAGGAATATCTGTATTGGTATTCTCTGGAGTCCAATGGTTTGCGTAAGAGGCATATTGATTGGCATAACGATTATAGCTACCTGAGGTCTCATACACAGCTTTGTTGAAATTGATCAACTGATTTCCGACAGAGAATTGGAAGAAGAGATTTAATGACCAGTTCTTATACTTAAAATCGTTGGAAAAACCACCTGTAATTGGAGGTAGAGGCGTACCCAATGTGGTTCGGTCATTATCATCAATAAATCCATCCCGATTCAAATCGGCATATTTTGGATCACCTGGCTGAAGTCTGTATCCACCAGTGAAAGTTTTATAGGTAGGCATACCGGGTTTCAAGATAGATTGTCCGTTTGCGTCCTGATCAAAATCTGACTCTTGATATAGTCCTAAATATTTGAATCCATAATACTGAGAGGTTGATTTTCCTACTTCACCAATCCATACTTGATTAGGCGAACAACTATTGAAGATTTGGGTCATATTGTCATATCCGGCATAGAAACTATTGATCCTGCTTACGACATAGCTGAAGTTGAAATTGGTAGTCCATACAAAATTCCTCTTCTTTATATTCACCGAATTAATTGTGAGCTCAAATCCATTAGCCTGTGTTTCTCCTGCATTCTCAATACGGGTATTGGCACCATTGCCATAGCCCAAATAGGTGGGGACCGAACGGGCAAGCAACATATTCGATGTAATCTTGTGATAATAGTCCATAGTGATATTAACCCGATTATTCATCATGTAGAGATCCAAACCCAGATCAAACTCTTTTGTCTTCTCCCACGTCAACTCAGAATTGGGGTAAAAAAATTGCAACGCACCGTAACTAAGATTTTTGCCATCCAGCATGTATTGATACAAAGCATCTCCGACACTAAACTCCGTAACATAGGCATAGTCCATAACATTTCTGTTATTGCCCACTGAGCCATAAGATGCACGGATTTTTGCATCGCTCAAGAATGGCTTCAGAGGAACCATGAATTTCTCGTCAGAGATGCGCCATGCAGCAGCTGCGGAAGGGAAGAAACCCCATTGATGACCTTTGGCAAATTTTGAGGATCCATCTTCACGGGCACTTACCGTGAAGAGGTATTTATCATTAATGCTGTAATTTAAACGCCCCAAGGACGATGCTAAGCGGTTACCGGATCTTTGTGAACTAATCTGGCTATTTAACACTCTACCCACATCCATACGGTCAAACATTAAGTCTTCCCATGCCACAGGTATATTTGTAATGGTAAACCACCACGGATTCCATTCACTGTTTTGATAGGTAAAACCAAGCAACGCATCAAGTTTGTGTCCATTCTTGAATTTTCGCTTATAACTCAGAAGATTTTCGCTTAGATAACTCCATACATCATTTATAGTGCGAGTCGCATTAATACCGTTGCCATTGACAAGCCCTCCGGTAGGTTTTTCGAAAACCATCCCTTGACGTGTCTTGCTATTATAGAATTGATCGCGTTTGTTTCCGGTCAACGTAAGACCGAAACTTGGTGAAAATGTAAAATATTTAAGAAAAGTATAATCAAGCCTGATATTTGCCAGGGTCTGTCTCTGAAAACGCTTGTCATACTCGTTTTGAGCCTGTTGCAATGGGCTTATGAGTGCCCCATAATCAATACCGGCTGTAGAAAGAGTTCCGTCATTCAACATATCCTCCATTTCCGCCAAAAAATCATTAACAACGAGCAAACCTGTTGTAGGAAAGAACTGGTTCGCCTGATTGAATGCATTATTGCTCGAAGTGACCGTTGTGGTATGGTTTACAGACAAGTTTACTTTCAGGTCCTTGGAAAGTTTTTGATCAATTATTCCTTTGGCACTGTAACGATCCATCCCTGTATTTATGACAAGACCTTGCTGATTCGCGTAACCAAGTGTAACATTATATTTTGTCTCTTTGTTACCTCCGCTTAGATTAAACGAATGGCTCAGAGTTCCACTGTTGCGGGTAATCGCCTCTTGCCAGTTAGTACCAGGATCATTGCGATAATACTCAAGATCACGAGGTCGAAGCCCATTTTCATCAGGCGCACCAAGGTACCTATCCCTAATATATGTGCTACCACCTGTCAAGGATTCCAATTCCAATTGCAGCTTCACATAGTCGTAAGAAGACATCATATCCACAAATTTTGGTCTGGTGTTGAGCGAGAAGTTTGAACTGTACGAAAGCCTGGCTTGCCCTTCCGTGACACCCTTTGTTGTGATAATAACCACACCATTTGCACCACGGGAACCATAAATTGCAATTGAAGAGGCATCTTTCAAAACATCTATACTTTCAATAGTATTCGGATCAAGTGTGTTCATACTAAAATTCTCCATAGGAAATCCATCTATAATAAATAGAGGAGAAATATCCTGAGACAATGAACCACCACGAATAGATACTGTGGATTCAGCACCCGGAGCACCGTCAGATGAGATAACATTCAAACCGGCAATTCGTCCACCGAGAGCATCACCAATGGACATTGGGGATGTCATTAGAATAGCAGACATATCCGCTTTACCTACCGAACCCGTGAGGTCTCTCTTTTTAGACATTCCATAACCGATAACAACAACCTCATCCAATGCTTTTGGATTGTCTTTTAATACAACATTAATTATTGTACGGTTATCAATCTTCAGTTTTTGCGTCTCCATTGAAACATAAGAAAAAACCAATGTTCCATCAGATGGAGCAGATATTTTGAACTGGCCATTTATATCTGTCACAGTACTTAGTTTTTTTCCCTCGATCTGGACTGTTGCTCCAGGAACCGCCTCCTTATCCTCAAAGGTAACGGTACCAATTATCTGAACTAATTTCTGTGCAAAAATCGTCTGCGCTGAAAGTAGCGGTAGCGTTAGTAAGGCAAAAAACCAACTAAGCTTCAAAAAATGTAATTGAAATTTCATAGGCTCAAAATATTAGATTAGGATTAGATTGAAAGTATATTTTCTCAAATTTCTAAGTTTGGGATTTTTGGTCTGAGATCTATGCCAAGAGGCATCGGATTCTTTTTTTCAAGAATCAATTTTTTTGTGTTCAAAGTAAACATACCTTGAGTCCTTTGGGCGAAACAAAAAAAAGAGATTAAAAATGAAAAGAAATCTTGTTTCATGGTCTTGATTCAAATATATGCTCAAAATTAAGCCATATAGATAGAACAGACTATGAAAAATGTATCAATAAAGTGGATAAATGTTACATTGAACAAAAAAAACAATATCTGAAGTTACTCATCTTCACCCTCTACAGGGGATATATACTTTAAAGAATACGCTTTAGGGGTGGTATGATATATTGCTTTGAAGCATTTGCTAAAATAAGCCGGATCGGAAAACCCGACTTTGTAAGCAATCTCATTGATAGGATATTCCTTGGATTGCAAGAATTTTACTGCAACCTTCATCCTCACTTGTAATATTAACTTACTTGGAGTCGTATCAGTTAGTGCCTTTAATTTTCGATAGAGTTGAACTCGGCTCATCCCTATTTCATCACTAAAGTCTTCAATACATAATTCGGAATTATCTATATTTTTTTCAATAAAATCAAAAACTTTTCTCAAGAATTTCTCATCCGATGAGGATTTTAAAACATCAACATCAGGCAAAGCAATATTCATCTTAAATAACTTGCGTAATTTCTCCCGTCCCAGAATTAAGTTCTTTACACGTGTTTTAAGCAATGCTGAGTCAAAGGGCTTCAACATATAATCATCAGCTCCGTACTCATATCCTTCTTGTACTTGCTCAGTCATGGTGCGAGCTGTCAAAAGTATAATGGGAATATGTGCCGTTCTCATATCTGATTTCAATTTATTACACAGTTCTATTCCATTCATGATGGGCATCATCACATCGCTGATTATTAAATCAGGCATCACATCGGCAGCAATCATAAATCCATCCGCACCATTTTCGGCTTCAAGCACCTCGTAAATTATCACCAATTGATGTTTGATATAATTAAGAACATCCGGATCATCTTCAATGACCAAAATTACTTTTTTAAGACCATCACTTTCTTTGATCATCTCTGAACTGCCCTCATTAAGTTCCAACAAGCTGTGTTTCTCTGTTGATTGATTGAGCCGGTTATCAACCTCCTCAGTGACAAAATCGGTGGGCATAAAGTGAGCAGAGCCTAAGGGTAGCTGAACATTGAAAATTGCGCCCTCTCCTGGTTTGCTTTCAGCCCAAATTACACCAGAATGTAGCTCCACTATGCTTTTAGATAGATTCAAACCGATACCAGATCCAAACATACCGGCCACATCTCCCTGACTTACCTGAAAAAAAGGATCAAATATTTGCTTAATATCTTCAGAAGCAATACCTAAACCCGTATCTTTGACAGAAATAAGCAAGTTTTCTTTTTCTTCAGATACCTGTACGATTATTGAATCTCCCGAATTTGAGTTCTTAAATGCATTGGACAAAAGGTTAAATATGACCTTTTCAATTAAGATAGTATCAAACCATATATTATTTCCTTCATATTCATACAGACATTTCAATTGAATCTGCTTTTTATCTGCAAGCGCCTGAAAAGTTGCTAGAAGTTCATTGATAAATGAGAGTAGATCGACATTCCGCACATGCAGTTTCATCGCATTGCTTTCAAGTTTCCTGAAATCCATCAGTTGATTGACCAATAACAGAAGCCTATTCGCATTTTTATCCATCATACGCAAAGAATATTTCAGTTTTTCAGGAATGGCACTATCTTTGAGCATATCGGAAAGCGGACCAATTATTAATGTCAGGGGAGTACGTAATTCGTGCGAGAAATTGGTAAACAGCCGCAATCTCATTTGATGATTCTCTTCAATATTTTGTTTTTCTATCTGTTTTATCTGGAGTTTATATTCATAGGTTTTCTTACTTATCAAGTATTGAATGATGATGTATAACAAAATGAGGGCGATAATTAAATAAAAACATTTAGCCCACCAAGTACGCCAGAATGGAGGCAACACCTTTATTTTAAGTGTTGTGAAATCATCATTCCAAACGCCGTCATTATTAGAAGCTTTTACACAAAACAGATATTCTCCTTCCAACAGATTGGTATAAGTGGCCTCATGTCTGTTTCCTGAATTAATCCATTCATTATCAATACCCTCAAGTTTATATGCGTATCTGTTTTCTTTTGGGAAAAGAAAATTTAATGCCGTAAAGGATATAACAAACGAAGACTGAGAATAATCCAACACTATATTTTCCAACGATGTAGGGGTTGTATAATTTACACTTTTATTGTCTCCTGCCCCCGCTAACGATTTCAATGAATTTATTTTTACATGAGGCTTATAAGGGTTTGGAAGGAAGTCAGACGGGCGAAATGATGCAACACCATTACTTCCACCAATGTAAAAATTGCCATCTGACGCTTTTATAAAAGAATTTTGTGAAATCTCACGCAAAGGAAAACCAGTTCTAAATGTATAATTGGTTATTGCCGAATTTCCATGGACAATCTTTGATACACCAGTTAAAGTACTTACCCAAATATCTCCTGTTGCTTCATCTTCTTGAATACCACAGATAAGATTATGCTGGAGACCATTTTTATCATCATATACAATGACACTATCTTTCTCGATGATATAGCAATAAATGCCGGCACCATATGTTCCTATCCACAACCTGTGACTTCTGTCTTCAAAAAGTACACTGATATTGGCGCTCGACAATCCGGATATTCTATTACGAGCCATTAGATTTTCTTTGCCTCCCTTTATTTCATAACTATAGAGTATTACACCATCCGTGCGAGTTCCTACCCATATATTCTTTCGATCGTCAACAAGTATACACTGTGCCAAAGTGAACTTCGTCTTCGAATCAATATTCGTTATCAGGTTGGCATTGATTGTCCTCGATTTTGGGTCATAGATTGACAATTCCTCCTCAGCTATCCAAAACCGGCCTTTGCCATCTTGAGCAATACTTCTCACTTGTGCCGAAGGAGCTATTGAAATTCTATTAAAAAGTTTTTTTTTCTTTACATCAAATGTATAAAGACCATTATTAAGCAAATAAATCCACAATGTCTCATTGTTCTCCTTAAAAATAAATTTAGAGTCTTTACTTCTTCCTGCATTGGGACCCATTGACTGAATATCGTAATAATGCATTTGACCTGTTTTTAAACTTAACGAAGAAACACCTTTCTCGTGGCCCACCCATAGTGTACCATTACATTCCACTATATTACCAGCTATTCCAATGGGTTCATTATTGTCTATCTTCAGGTCGTAAAACTTAAATTGATTGCGATAAGGATTATAATAATTGATGCCATGAGCGAAAGTTCCCACCCAAAGTCCTCCCTGACTATCTTTGCACAAACTCATAATGCGATCGTGATTGATGGACCCGATCGCAGGGGTATTATTCACCCGAACGGTACATTTTCGTGTCTTGGGATTTAATAAGAAAAGACCAGTATTGGTTCCGAATACGAGTGTTGTATCGTTGAATTCTCTGATACAATGTATTTGTTCGTTTTTAAAAGACATACCCTCCGGAGTATTCAAAGGCACAGGAACCAATTTATGTTGTTTCTCAGCATATAAAAACAGGCTATTTGTGATTGAACCTAACCAAACCTGCCCTTGTGAGTCCCGAAATATTTCATTGATAATTGGACGTCCTTTTGCGTTATCACAAACATATTCAATTTTCAAACTCTGTACATCAATCAAGGCCAACCCCCTCTCAATAACTTCAGCAAGCAAAAATCCTCTACCACAAACATTCATACAATTGACGTTGACCCCTTTTAATAGAACTGTAACCTCATAAGTAGAAGTATTAATAAGATACAATCCTTTCTTAGTGGAAACCCAAACTCTTTCCAAGTCATCAATGTAGATATCAGTCACAACACCTTCAGGCAAATTCACTTTGGCGTTTTTTTTTGCAAAATCAAGAAACTTTTCAGTTGACCTATCCAATAAGCTAATGCCATTGAACGTCCCTATCCATAAATTTCCATGCTTATCTCCGACTATACAAGTGACATCATTGTTAACTATCGTATTTGTTTTATTTATATCCGAACGGAATATCTTAAATTCGTTTCCATCAAAACGATTGAGCCCGTCTTTGGTTCCAAACCATATATATCCATCTTTGTCTTGAAATATTGCTTTTACAGAACTATTTGAAAGGCCATCCTGAACTGTATAATAATCAAAGAAAAAAGATAGTGCTGAACTACAAGTTAACGTACAGATTATAGAAAAATAGCAAAAGACAAGGATCTTCTTCAAATGTAGCATTTCTCTCTTTTTCAAGTTTACATAATATATAATGAAAAATAATCCTGTTCAGTGATACAAAGCTTGGAGCTATCTGACAATCGGATAATTGATTTGTGTTTATGTTATCTTGCTTAAGCTTTTTATTTTGGTTAAGCTTTTTCAATCCCGTATTTTCCCTTGCAACAAATATTAGCGTTAAGTAATTAACTTCAAATATATGAAAAACGATTTTACTTTTCGATATCCGGTCCATCTTTTTGCTTAAATGATTAATCCGATTTTTCAGTTAAAAGCAATGATTCAAAAAAAACATCATAATAAAAGCCTCTGGTGATGAGTCCTATGTAAAGTAAATAAAGAAAATATTACAAACATAAAAGCATATTTTACTTACCTTTAGAGCATAAAAAAGACATCATGAATGCAGTAGATTTTTTTAAAAACGACCGTTATGCCACAATGACTGGCATTGAGTTGCTCGAAATTTCCAAAGGTTATGCCAGGGCAAAATTACCCATCACTGAAATGCATCTGAATGCGGGAAACACCACACAGGGGGGTGCCATTTTTACGCTGGCGGATTTTGTGTTGGCTGCTGCCTCCAATTCCCATGGTCGCCTGGCATTCACCATCACCGGTTCGGTCAATTTTCTGAGGGGAAGCGGGCCTGGCGATACTTTATTTGCCGAGGCCAAAGAACGTTTTCTACACAAACGGATAGCAAACTATCAGGTGGATGTCACCAACCAGAATGGCGTTTTGATTGCGACACTGGAAGGTACGGTTTACAGAAAGGATGTTGAGATTGACCTGGAAGTTGAACCCGCCCCCTCAAAGAAATAAACCGGTATGTGAATGGATCATAATAAACCCACCCAGGATTGTTTTTAACCGGCAAAATGGAGTTTGTAGCCGAGTATGCCGGATTCTTTCCTAAATAACGCTGTACCTTTGATAAAAACAAAAACGGCAAATGAAGTCTGCAACCTTACACTTACACCCAACCTCTTTGGAACGTTATAAAAAAAAGCTGCCCACCATTCTCATCCATTTATTTATCTGGGTGGTCATCTTTTCCTTGCCATTGCTATTCAGGCCACATTTCGGTCCCGGATCCCATGCCAATCCCATGCCTTTCCGGATACCCCTCCCCATGTTGATGAACAACCTATTTATTGTGATTGCCTTTTACACCAATCTACTGGTTCTCATGCCAAGGTTCTTCAATAAGAGAAAATGGGGCTATTATCTCTTCTTCACCCTCCTTTTTTTCGCAGGAAGTTTTTTCATTTATGCCTTATCCAGGGAAGTTGGCCATTTATTTAGTCAACATCTTGTCCACGAAATAGGGAGAATTCCGAGACATCCCAGAGGCTTTGAATTCAGGCAATTTTCGTTTATCTACATGTTTACAATGGTATGGGCACTCAGTATGGCCTATTTCTTATATGAGCAGTTGCAGAAATCTGTCCAACATGCCAGCAAGGTTCGTGCCACAGCCCTGCAATCGGAATTATCCTTCCTAAAGGCACAAATCAATCCTCATTTCCTGTTCAACACACTGAACAATATTTATGCCCTAACGTTAAAAAAATCGGATGACGCGCCCCTGGCCGTCATGAAGCTTTCCAATTTGATGCGTAAAATCACCAGCGATACCGGGGTGGATTATGTACCTTTTGAGGAAGAAGAGCAATTTATCAGGGACTACATTGAATTACAGGCATTGCGTCTGACGGATAAAACGGCAATCAAATATGAGGTTGAAGGAAATTACCAGTCACTAATGATTGCCCCCAGAATCTTGATTCCTTTTATTGACAATGCTTTCAAATATGGAGTAAGCAATCACTATGAATCCGAAATCAAGATTCGTTTTGATTTCAAGG
>JAQTUE010000001.1 GCA_028710415.1 Paludibacter sp.
CTTCACTTGTAAAATATCCATCAGGTTTAACTCCAACTGTTGATTGATTTTCAAATTCAACAGAAGTATGGTGACGACATAACTCATCCATTAAATTTTTACCGGTTGGTGTGCTGTCATTTGTTTTTTTAGGGTGTATCATTTTAGTTCTCAGTTGATAAACAATTAAATATATCTTTCTTTTGTTTATAGTGCAAATATATAATCCCAAAAGTATTTACACTGTAGTTCAAAAGTCTCCTTCATGTATAGCAATTGTCAACTTTTGGCAGGATAATGCCATGATGATACCATGATGATACACTCATTATTTTGAAGTTTCCGTAACCTTATGCGGTAGTTACGTATATATTACGCTCCTTTTAATGGGTACGGGTTATATACGTAATTATAGCATAACTACCGCTTATCTCTAACGAAACCAGTGTATCATCATGGCATTATCATGGTATTATCTTCCCATTCCGGGGTTGAAGAGTTTGAAAGGTTTGAAAGGTTTGTAGTTTGAAGAGTTTGAAGTTTGAGGTTTGAAAAGTTTGAGGTTTGAAGTTTGAAGAAAAGGCGTTCAGTGTTCAGTGTACCGTGTTCCGTGTTCCGCGTTTCGTGTTCCGTATTCCGTGTTCCACGTTTCGTGTTCCGCGTTATGGTGCTTTCAACAGAAAACACTTTCGTGTACTTCGTACGACGAAAGGTTTAAGAACAAACCTGTCTTCGTTGCATACTATATATGCAATTGGTATAACAGATTAATTACTATCAAATTAAAAAAACAGCATCAAGAATTTGTAAATTAACTTATTTTTCAATTCTAATAAATATTCCTTTTGCTGTTTTCTCCATCTAATGTGATCTTCAGATTCCGGTGTGCCAGTTTAAAGCCTTTTAAATTAATCACGATCTGTTGTTCGTGTTTCTGTGGAATATCAAAGTACGAACGGTTATCTTCCACTACCGTATTTTGAATATCATCCATGTTTAGCCCTGCTTCTTCCACAAGGAAATCCCGAAAGTTGCCTTTGTTAAAGCCCTGTGCAAAACCGATATTCATATACATGGTAACGGGAGTACTCTTTTGTTCCGGTTTTAGTTTAATATTTAATTCGGAGAATCCAATATTAAGATCCGATTCCAATGATTTTATGTCTTCTAATTCTTCATTTTTAATCAGGCAGATGGATGTTCCGGTTTTTCCTGCACGTGCTGTACGGCCGCTGCGATGCGTATAATGTTCTGACTTTTCAGGCATGTGGTAATGAATGATATAATCCAGATCCTTAACATCAATTCCACGTGCGGCAATATCGGTGGCTACCAACAGGTTTATTCTGCCTTTTTTGAATCCGCGCATTACTTTGTCGCGCATTTCCTGATTCAGATTACCATGCAGGGCATCAGCGGTAACTTCAAAACCAGCCAGTTGTTTGGCAAGTCGTTTGGCTGCTACTTTAGTCCGGCAAAAGGCAATCCCACGCTGGTCCTGCCGTTCTGACAAAAAGGCTTTCAGATAATCGAGTTTCTCACCTTGCTTATAAATTACATATTGATGCTCAATCTTTTGGTTCACAAATTCTTCCGCATTGATACGTATTTCTACAAAGTCAGGACGTAAATTGTCATGGATGATTTGTTTTACATCTCCGGGCATAGTTGCAGTGAAGAGCATTTTTGTAATGTCTTTTTTGCACGATGTCAGGATTTTATCAATTTCACTTTTAAAACCCATGTTCATCATTTCATCGGCTTCATCAAGTACCAGGTACTTTAAATCCTGAAGGTTCAACGCATTTCGTTCAAGCAAATCAATCAGACGCCCCGGGGTTGCCACTACTACATGGGTTGCCCGTTTCAGTTTTTGGATCTGATCGTCAATGGGTGCCCCGCCATAGACAGCCTCCGCAAATACCCGCGATAAGTGTTTTGAAAAGAGAAAGAATTCACGTGCCACCTGCTGCCCTAATTCACGTGTAGGAACCAGCACCAAAGCCTGTATTTTGGGTAGCTTTGAATCAATGGTCTGGAGTATCGGCAGGCAAAAAGCTGCTGTTTTCCCGGTTCCTGTTTGTGCAACGGCTACCAGGTCAGTATTGTGTTGCAGGATATGTGGAATTGCTTGCAGTTGAATATCGGTAGGTTCTGAGATCTTGTTTTCCTGAAGTGCCTGTACAATATTGTCGTTAATCCCTAAGTCTGAAAAAGTCATTTTATGGTTTTATGAAAAGCGTGAATATGGGAAAGTCGTTTTTTAAATCATAATCCGTTTTGACTATGATTCAAAAAACATCTGTGTTTAAATTCGTTGAAGGTAGAGTTTTTAAAATAAATTTGGTTTGCGTTTCTTAGCTTCGTCCAGGCTTAATAAGTCTGCCTTTTTTGTCTGTTTTTCACGCAAAGCCTGATATTCTGATGCAACTTCCGCTTCGTAGGCTGCATGGTTCTTTTCACTCATTAGCTGTGCTACTACATGTGTGTTTACTGAAGCATCTTTTACATAAACCACCGGCCCTTTATAATTAGGTGCAATTTTCACTGCAGTATGTATCTTTGAAGTGGTGGCTCCACCAATCAGTAAGGGAACTGTCAGACCTGCTTTCTGCATTTCTGCAGCCACGATAGTCATTTCTTCCAGGGAAGGTGTGATCAGTCCGCTCAAACCGACGATATCCACTTTTTCTTCAATGGCTACACGGATTATTTTCTCGGTTGGTACCATAACCCCAAGGTCAATCACCTCAAAATTGTTACATGCCAATACCACGGCAACAATGTTTTTCCCAATGTCATGGACATCACCCTTTACGGTTGCAATCAGGAATTTTCCTGCTGATGAGCTTTGACCGGGTACTTTCTCCGCCTCAATCACCGGTTGAAGGATAGCCACTGCCTTTTTCATGGTGCGTGCTGTCTTTACCACCTGTGGCAGGAACATTTTCCCATCACCAAACAGGTCACCAACGATATTCATACCACTCATCAACGGTTTTTCGATAATGTCAATGGCCGAATCGTATTGTGTCAGAGCTTCTGCCAGGTCTTCTTCCAGGAAGTCGCTGATTCCTTTGATCAATGCATATTCCAAACGACCCTGCAATGGACGGGAACGCCATTCATCCACTTTTTCCTCTTTTACTCCCGAGGCGGTATTTTTTACTTTTTCGGCCAGTTCAATCATGCGCTCTGTGGCATCCGGGCGGCGGTTTAGGACTATATCTTCCACATGTTCCAGTAATACAGGGTCAATGTCCTGGTAAATCTGCAACATGCCTGCATTCACGATTCCCATATCCATGCCTTCTTTGATGGCATAATATAAAAATACGGAATGAATTGCTTCGCGTACAACGTTGTTGCCACGGAATGAAAAGGAGAGGTTGCTTACACCGCCACTGATTTTGGCATAAGGCAGGTTTTGTTTTATCCAACGGATGGCATTCAGGAAATCCACCCCATAATTGCTGTGTTCCTCAATGCCGGTTGCTATTGCCAGTATATTCGGGTCGAAGATGATATCCTGGGGTGGAAAACCTACTTTATCCACCAATAAATAATACGCCCTGGTACAAATCTGTGTCTTCCGTTCGAAACTGTCTGCCTGGCCTTTTTCGTCAAATGCCATGACGATGGCAGCTGCCCCATACGCCCGGATCAATCGTGCTTTCTTCAGGAAATCTTCTTCTCCTTCTTTCAGACTGATGGAATTGACAATACATTTCCCCTGAACGCATTTCAGGCCGGCTTCTATCACTTCCCATTTCGAGGAATCAATCATGATAGGCACACGGGATATTTCAGGTTCTGAAGCTAAATAGTGCAGGAAGGTTACCATTTCTTCCTTTGAATCCAACATGGCATCATCCATGTTGATATCTATAATCTGGGCACCTTCGTCCACCTGTTTGCGGGCAATCCTCAGGGCTTCTTCGTAATTCTTTTCATTAATCAACCGGAGGAAAGCTTTTGAGCCCGCTACATTGCAGCGTTCACCAATGTTGGTAAACAAGGATTTTTCTTCTATCTCCAGTAATTCCAATCCGCTTAATTCCAGGTTTGTACTCTTAACTCTTCGTTCCCTTGGTTGTGCGTTCTGAATCAATCCCTGATACGTTGCAATGTGATCGGGGGAAGTTCCGCAACAACCGCCAATAATATTCACCAGTTGTTCGTCCATGTATTCTTTTACCTGCAATGCCATGGTTTCAGGTGTTTCGTCGTATTCACCAAACTGGTTAGGCAGCCCGGCATTCGGATAGGCACTTACAAAGCAGGATGAGTGTGTGCTTACTTCATGCAAATACGGCTTTAAGTCTTTTGCTCCAAACGAGCAGTTTAGTCCAACCGATAATAGATTGGCATGTCCCACAGATGCCAGGAAAGCCCGAATGGTTTGTCCTGACAGGGTCCTGCCGCTTTGATCAGCCACTGTTGCCGAGAGCATGATGTCAACCCTTTTATCGAGCTCTTTCATGGCTTCTTCGGCGGCATAAATAGCTGCCTTTGCATTCAGGGTGTCAAAAATTGTTTCTATCAATAAAGCATCAACTCCTCCTTCAATCAATGCCAGGATTTGTTCCTTATAGGCTGAAACCAGATCTTCGTAACTGACAGCACGGTAAGCAGGATTATTCACGTCAGGTGACATGGAGGCTGTTTTATTGGTTGGGCCTACTGCTCCGGCTACAAACCTTGGCTTATCTGGATTCTTTGCTGTAAACTCATCGGCAGCCTGACGTGCGAGGCGTGCCCCGGCAAGGTTTATCTCACGGACAAATTCGCCCATTCCATAATCTTCCATCGAGATACGTTGGGCGTTGAAAGTATTCGTTTCAATAATATCTGCTCCCGCATTCAGATATTCTGAATGTATGGAACGAATGATGTCCGGTTGGGTCAAGACAAGTAAGTCATTATTCCCCTTTACCAGGTTCTTCCAGTTTGCAAACCTTTCCCCGCGGTAATCTTTTTCCGCAAGTTTGTGACGTTGTATCATAGTTCCCATCGCTCCATCCAATACCAGGATGCGATGTTCAAGTTCAGTTCTAAGTTTCATATGTTCTGGTTTTAAAATGCAAAGATAATGCTAAGTAATTAATAATTAATAATCAACAATTAATTATTCAGTTATTCTTTTCAAATTTAATGATTTTATGACTATGACAGGTAAAAAAACGCTGAAAATATCGATTTTCAGCGTTTTTACTTCTTCGCAGCATGTATGAAACTTTCAAACTTCAAACTTCAAACTTCTTGCTTCTTACTCCTTACCTCTAATTGATAAGTCCTTTACCAGTCATTTCCTTTGGCTGTTCGATACCCAGAATCTGACAAATTGAAGGAGCTACATCAGCCAGGATACCATTTTCTACTTTAGCATCCTTACGGCTGGTAACGTATACAAAAGGAACCGGATTCAACGAGTGTGCGGTATTTGGTGACCCATCAGCATTCTCAACAAAATCAGCATTTCCATGGTCGGCAATGATGATCACTTCGTAATCATTCGCTTTGGCTGCTTCTACGACTTCTTTTACACAATTGTCAACAGTAACGACTGCCTTTTGTACTGCTTCGTAAATACCGGTATGGCCTACCATATCACCATTTGCAAAGTTCAGGGCAATGAAATCGTATTTTTGTGTGTTCAGGGCTGCAACCAGTTTGTCGGCTACTTCAGGGGCACTCATTTCAGGTTGAAGGTCATAGGTTGCCACTTTAGGCGATGGTACCAGTATTCTTTCTTCTCCTTCAAACTCACTTTCGCGTCCTCCCGAGAAGAAGAATGTTACGTGAGCAAATTTTTCTGTTTCGGCAATGCGCAGTTGTTTTAATCCCAACCCGGATACATATTCTCCCAATGTGTTCTGAACATTGTCTTTGTCGAACATAACATGCAGTCCTTTGAAGGAAGAATCATACGGAGTCATGCAATAGAATTCGAGGGGAATAGTTTGCATTCCCTGGTCTGGCATGTCGGTTTGTGTCAACACAACTGTCAGTTCTTTCGCACGGTCATTGCGGTAATTGAAGAAAATCACTACATCACCTGCTTCAATCTTAGCCAATGGTTTGCCGGCAGCATCAACTGCAACGATTGGATTAATAAATTCATCGGTTATCCCTGCATCGTAAGAGGTTTGCATGGCTGAAACCACATCGGTGACTGCAGTACCGGTTCCGTTTACCAACAAGTCATAGGCCAGTTTTACGCGTTCCCATCTTTTGTCACGATCCATGGCATAATAGCGTCCGATCACAGACGCAATTTTACCTCCGGATTTCTGCATATGTTGTTCCAATTGTTCCAGGAATCCTTTCCCGCTGCGGGGATCCGTATCGCGTCCGTCCATAAAGCAATGAACAAAAGCATCATCAATACCATACTCTTTAGCGATGTCACATAACTTCATTAAATGGTCCAATGAACTGTGAACTCCACCATCTGAAACCAATCCAAGGAAATGAATTTTCTTTTTATTCTCCTTTGCATACGAATAAGCGCTGATAATTTCAGGGTTCTGCAGGATGCTGTTGTCGCGGCATGCAATGTTGATTTTCACTAAATCCTGATATACCACTCTTCCTGCACCGATATTCAGGTGACCTACTTCCGAGTTGCCCATTTGACCGTCAGGAAGCCCGACATCTTCTCCCGAAGCCAGCAGTTGTGAATTAGGATAATTTGCCAATAATGAATTCCAGTAAGGGGTTGGCGTACTGTAGATGGCATCGGAATGAGTATGACTCCCTATTCCCCAACCATCCAAAATCATAAGTAATGCTTTCTTGCTCATATTATTTTGTTGATTATTATTTATTTAGATTTTTATGTTGGTTGATTGCCAACCCGGGTATCCCCCTGTTTTTTTGAAGGTGCAAAATTACTCATTTTTCAGCATTTAGCCTACATATTCCCAACGATTTTTTATTTCTAATTTGCCAAAATAAAGTACAAACCACAAAAGTCACAAAAGAATCACAAAAGTTAAGCTTACATTCCACCAACGTTAATGTCAAGTACACATTAGATTTTTGGTTTTTAATCTCAGATTTTAAATGCTTTTAGTACTTTCATTTTTCGTATTCTTTCTTGTAAAATCTAATTGCTTTTGTGATTCTTTGGTGACTTTTGTGGTTAGTCTTTTCTTTGTAAGTTACTCAATATAAATCTATTTTGTAATTATTGTTTTTTGGTCATGTACTTAGCCCTTTGAGCTGTATTTCACATTTTTAAATCAATACATTTTCAAATCTTTAAATTTCCGCCTATCTTTGCACTCTTAAAAGTCAAAATCCTATGTTTATTGTCATTGCCTGTATGATCACCGGAATTGTCGTGGGATATTTATTCCGGCACCATAAGCTACGTTTCATACACAAATTCATTCTGACGCTCATCTGGTTGTTATTGTTTTTGCTGGGCTATGAAGTCGGTGCCAACGAAACGGTTATCCGTCAATTTGGAACGCTTGGATTGGAAGCTTTCCTGCTTGCCTTTGCCGGAACATTAGGAAGTGTGATTTTTGCAGGGTTGCTCTGGTTGACGGTTCGTACTAAATCCCTGCCTAAATGAAAGGAAGCCTGATCATCCTGTCCTTTTTTGCCACCGGATTGCTGCTTGGCATATCCCGCTTTCTACCACATGATATTTTAAGTCAGAATGTGAGTTTTTATGTGTTGTGTGCCTTGATGTTTTCGGTGGGTATCAGCATTGGCAACGATCCTTCTTCCTTCCATCAGTTCCGGAACCTGAATCCCCGTTTAATATTCCTGCCGTTGATGACCATCCTGGGAACCTGGCTGGGGGTACTGGCAGTGAGTATCTTCCTAAAAAACCGCACCATGGCCGATTGCCTGGCTGTGGGCTCAGGCTTTGGGTATTATTCGCTCTCCAGCATTTTGATTACCCAGTGCAAAGGAGTGGAGTTGGGTACCATTGCCTTGCTGTCGAATATCATGCGCGAAGTTATGACCCTGCTGTTTGCCCCCTGGATGGTACGGTATTTCGGTAAATTAGCCCCCATTTGTGCCGGGGGTGCCACCACCATGGATACCACCTTCCCCATTATCATCCGTACCTCCGGAAAAGACTATGCCATTGTGTCTATTTACCAGGGGTTTATTATGGATTTTACCGTGCCTTTTTTGGTAACTTTCTTCTGTAGTTTATAGATAAGTTGAATTTATTTTACAATTACATTGTTTTGTTAAAAGTTATTTAATATCTTTGAAGCTTAAATGCTTTAATATTGTAATTCTATTCTATGAAACTTTCTACCCGATTCTTGATTGCATTTTCCTTCTTTACCATATTGTTAAATGCCCAGACTGGTTTTCGTCCGGGGTATGTGATCAAAGAACAGGGTGACACCTTGTTTGGTCAGGTTGATTTCCAGAGCGAAAGGCGGATGGGTGAAAAATGTACTTTCAGGCAAAATGATACTGCCAGCGTTGTGACTTTTTCTCCCGGTGAAATTGTAGGATACCGGTTTGTCGAAGGAAAATACTATGTTTCCAGGGTTCTGAAGGGCAATAAAGTATTTCTTGAATTCCTGATCAAGGGGCGCGTTGATATTTATTTTAGAACCGATAAATACAGCGATCATTATTATATTGAAAACGACAGCCTGGGTATTGCCGAGTTGCAGTATAGTGAGACTTACAAGCGCATTGGGGAAATGGAGTACCTGGATAAGTCAACCCGACATTTTGGGCTGTTGAACTATTATATGAAGGATGCTCCGGGATTGAGGACTGAGATCTTAAAGGTGAAGAAACCGGAACGCAAAAACCTGATTGCCCTTGCCAAAGATTATCATAATGTGGTTTGTGATGGTGAAAAATGCATTATTTATGAGAATAAACCGCCATTGATTAAAGTTAACCTGGAGGTTTTATGCGGTGTGTTTAATGTCCCATCCTATAAAAATGCAGTGCAGCCCTTATTTTTGAAAGCCGGGGCGATCGCACATATCTGGGCGCCGAGTGTCAGTGAAAACTGTTTTATTAATCTAGGCATTATCAGCGTAAAGACCCCGGATTTATTGTCCAATGAATTACCTCCCTTTTCGGTCTTCTTTCCGGTTCAACTCGAATACATCTTCCCTTCAAAATATGTTCAACCAAAAATAGGAATTGGCACGGTATCATTCCCATTTCTCATTCCAAACTACATGATTGGGGCAAATGTGAAACTCTCAAAGAAGTATTTTTTATCCTTTAATTACGAAGCCATCTTTTCATCGGATTATATCATAATTCCCCAAAAAATCATTGCCCATTCTCTTACTGCCGGTTTTAATGTGGCCTTATAAGCTGATGGTGAGTTGGATTGATTACCGTTTTTTATTCTTTACTTTATTTTTACGTCAACAGTGACATTTCTTTGCGGTTTTTACTTTAACATAGTTATATTTTGGTCGTATTGTTAAGCTAAATGATTAAATAACCTTTACCGCTTATTCTGAATTTACATCTACAAATAAAGATTATATTCTGACATGAAAAATATTATTGTTGTTCTTGTTTTAACCTTTAACTCTGTAACTTTGGTTGCTCAAACCTCTTTTAAACCTGGGTATGCAATTAAATCGGCGGGCGATACTTTGTTTGGTCAGGCTGATTAACGGGGAGGAGCCCGGATGTCAAAAATATGTACGTTCCGGCACAATGATAAAGATACTGTCCGTCATTTTTCACCTGACGAAATACCAGGCTATCGTTTCCCGGAGAATAAGTATTATATTTCAAAAGAGGTGAATGGCAAAAAAGTCTTTCTGGAGTATCTGATTAACGGAAGGCTGAATGTCTATTATTTAAAAGATGAGAGGGGCGAAGATCATTATTTTATTGAGAAAGACAGTCTTGGGATTGCTGAAATCCCTTATGAAGAAGGCATCAGGGAAAAAGATGGACAATATTATGTCTATACACCTACAAAATATCTCGGGTTGCTTGCTTACTATATGCAGGATGCCAAGGGGGTTGCAGCCGGAGATAATGAAGTTGAAGAAACCTGAGCACAATAATTTAATTGCTCTGGCGAAAGATTATTTACTAAGAAAAGTAAGATGTTATAAAATATTAGCTCAGGTTGCTTGTGATATCAGGTAACTATGGGTGTTCAACTAATATTAGAAATAAGAACATTCTAAATTTTTAGTTAGAATGTTCTTATTTAATAAGTAAGACTACATTTGAGTCTATCGCTTCAATTCCTTAACCAGCAATAGTCACTTAAAAACCCATTATACCATATTAGTTTCGAATAACTGACTTTCGATACAACCGGTTATTAGAATTTATTACAAGTAAATAAGTTCCGGAAGGTAAATTGTGCATATCGAGTTGGTAAAGTTTACTGTTAGCGGTTTTAGTTATCATTACTTTTCCATCCATGCTGTATAACGAAACCATGGCATTCATACCATTAAAATCGGGTATAGTAACCTGCATTGAATTTGCAGTTGGATTGGGATATGCTACCAATACCTTATCGGCAAGAGGTTCTACCGCACCTGTTGACAGGTTAACAGTCCAGATACCATCGGCTGTTGTACCAAGAAATACCTGATTGTTGAGCAGCTGAATACAAATGACATTAATTCCTTTTAGCCAATTGTTTGCTAAATGCGTTAAAGTCCAGTTCACTCCATTATCAGTACTTTTGTATAAACCTAAATTTGTAGCAAGGAGCCAGGTGTTGTTGCCAATTGACTTAATACATTTAGGCATGTAATTTAAAGGAAGCCCGGTAGTTATCAGTTCCGACCATACATTGGAAGTGATATTATACAAATAGAGTCTATCCTGTTCACCGTTTGTTCTATCATTTACAGCAAAAATTGCTTTATTGTTTTGTCTGTCAAAATCCATTATAGCTTCTCCTCTACCCCCTTGACCATTTTCAACCCTTTTTATCATAAAATTATCATTAAATAATTTGCTTTGATTGGTTGGATTAGTTGGATTAATGTCGGTAAAACTAACACCAAAGTTATTTACTTTATACACATTATTAAAATCATTCCAAACATCACGATTTGCATAAAAAGCAAATAAACAATTCTTCGATCCTTTTAAATAAGTAAGCTGAGTACTGTTTTGACTGGCAGGATTTACCCAGGTACGTCCGTTATTAAAAGTTACAATCAATGCATATTTGGAACTTGTGGGGTCGTAATAATTGACAAATAAAGCGGAATCGCACTTTCCGGCAAATGTATAACTGTTGCCACTGGAGTAAGGTGCGGGTATAGGCGAAGCATTCCAGGAAATACCATTATTCGTTGATTTATATAATGTAACATTATCAGAATTCGGATCAGGCTGAAGTAACGAAAAAAGTGTATCCTTCGCACTAATAATTTCATTTACAAAATACGCCACTCCATTCATGCCCGGTATTCCACCGTTGCCGGTATTCCAACTCACACCCTGATTGGTAGAAACTACTATACCCCTGTTTCTGGCTGGATAAAGAAGCGTATTCCCTGAAATGGTTAGATATCCGGCATCAGAAGCATTAAATTGATTAGAAGGAACCGACCAGGTACTTCCACCGGTTGTAGAAACAAGTATTTCAGTATATAGACCATTTCCGATAAATACATTGGCTGAAGCTTCAATAATATTACTCACAACATCCATTGTTAAGCCCGTTGCCATTTGCTGTATGAAAGTTGCACCATGATCGGTTGATTTATAAATTTTCAGGTTATCAACCGGAGGCCAGGCAACGATAAATAAAGCATTATCGGTAGCCGAAAATTCCATAATAGAGTAATTAACCGGTATTTTACCAGTAATAATATCTGTCCAGGATTCAGTTGTAAAGTTATATTTGTAAACCGAACCACCATTATCATTTTTGAAATATAAATTGCCTTGTGCATCTCCTTGAAATGCATCCCCTCCATTTGAAAAACTTGTTACACCAAGTCCGGTTACTGAAACAGTTGTTAATACACTTCCATCGGTGGTATAATATAAATTGTTTTGAGAATAAACGTAAAGTCTGTTCTGATTAAAGGATAATAGTTCAACATTGCCATTTTGTTGGAAGTTTGTCCACAGAACCGCCTTAGGTGTCCATATTGCACCATCCGGTGAGGAATATAATTGTCCGGTACCGTGCATATAATCAATACCAATCACGTAAAGGTCATTATTCAGTTTTCCAAACGATTGGTACCTCCAGTCTGTCCCTATTGATGAAGGTAGTTCTGTCCAGTTTTGTCCATTATCAGAACTTTTACAAATGTTTACACCATATGCGAAATCGCTTTGGGCATAAAAGTCATTCCCAATATTCACAATCTTATTGCATCTGAGTGAATAAGAATTAAATGTTTGTGAAACATTGGACCAGTTTTGACCAGAATCGGTGGTTTTAAATATTCCACCGTCGGTAGCTAATAAAACACAGGTTGAATTTTTAGCATATCCCCTGATTTTTCCTCCATTCATCAGTGGATTATTTAACTGAACAACCTGACTTTGTAAAAGGAAACAGGACATTAAAACAACAAAAAGTAAATAGAATTTTTTCATGGTATTACAATCAGTGATTATCGTGCTGACACCGCACTTCAAAAATTTTAAACTAACTATATAAAAAAAATAAAAAGCTATTTAAATTAAATTACTGTACAAATATGCAAATACTTTTAGAAAAAGAGTCTATGTTTTAAGTTAATATTACGGAGTATAATAAAAATAGTTATTTAGTATAAGTTGATGTTAAGGTATATGGTTTCAGACTGTGCCTTTAAACCACAAATTTTGCATTCTGATTTTATATTTTTCAACCATTTTAAATAAAAAACAAATTTAATTGTTGAATACATCCAAATGTCCCATATTGAATTTAGAAGAATAGAACGCGGATACACGCAGATTTGGCGGATGGTACATTCCGGTTTAACGGAATAATAACGGATCTTATTCCAACAAGTTGGAATCGATTTCTCTATATTGATCAACTCCAACTTGTTGGAGCTTTAATCCGAATAAAATCTATATAATAAAAGAATCCGTCAACATCAGCTAGATCAGCGAAAATCAGCGTTCTATTCTTATAAAAAATAGGACATTATATCCTTTCCTGTTCTTATATTCGAATTTTAAAAATATATCTTTATCTCGAATTAGGAACCTGAATACCATAAAAAAACCGGGAGTGCAAATCCCGGTAACTATAATAACTGAATTCTTATTAAATTAAGAACATATCTTAGTGAACTGATATACCTTTTTTATGTATTTGAATTTATTATTTATATATTTCATTGTATCCCTGTTCAAAAGTATATGTACAAACTTATCAGATGTTCAAAAGGTCATGTCAGTAGCTGGAATTTAAATACCAATCACAGACATGACCTTTTTCTCATTTAATGATGATCACATCCCAAAAGACGGGTCAGATAAAAATCACTTAAGCCTCATTTCATCGACATATTATTCAGCATTGTTTTTATTTCTCAGCATGTAATCCTATTCTGTTTCCTTCCGAATCTATGATTACGGCTATAAATCCAAAGGGTAAGCCAGTTTTAGGCACTACAATCTTACCCCCGGCTATTTCTACTTTGTCAAGAACTAATTGTATTTCAGGACTGGCATTAATATAAACCATTGTCCCATTACTCGATGGACTATTTCTATTCGATTTGGACAGCACTCCTGTAACCCTGCCTGAAGTTGCTTGCATGACTTTCGGGTTATAAGGAAAAAATGCTCCTTCATTTTCTCCATCAATTCTAAGGGTCATTTCAATATCCAGGATCGTTTCATAAAATAGCTTAGCTCTATTCAAATCCGAAACCGGGATTTCAAACCAGGTTAAAATGTTGGTTTGTGTATCAATTTTTTTCAACTTTTGCATATTCATTTTTTTTTCTACAAAGATCAGAAATAGAATTGAGTCTGGTCTGTGATAATTGTCACAAAATTAAACAAACATTCTTCGTTTTCTGATTCTGCTTAATGTTTCTCTCGCTACACCAAGAAATGAAGCCAATTGTGAAAGTGGAACTCTTTGTAACATGTAAGGATGATTCGTTTCGATATATTCCAGACGTTCCTTAGCCGAATACAGTTTAAACAGGGTTGAAAATTCTTCTTGTCTCAATGCGAATAAACGAATGCAATTACGTCCTAAAGTTTCTATTTCCATTACCTGATTTGCCACCTGGAATAATTTTTCCTTGTCAAAAAGTATGGCTGTCAAGGGTTCACAGGCAATGATATTAAAGTCGGATATTTTACCACTGCTAAAACTGTTGATGTTAGTTGCTATGTCATTTTCAAAGAAAAATGATGTGTTTCTTACAACCCCATCTTTTTCATAATAACTTTTGCAATAACCATTGTCAATATAAAACAATGAATTACAGACTTGCCCTTCTTTCAATAAAAATTCGTTTTTCTTGAATCTCTTTTTAGTCAATACCACTTGTAATTGTTCCCAACTTTCATCCGAAAATTCTGTCATCGAATGAATGTATTTTAATAGATTATCCATTTGTTTCTAAATGCTTTGAATGTTTACCCGGGTAACAAGTTGTCTTTTTCAATTGTGTAATTTCCCCTTAACGTTTGGATTATAAGTATTAAAGCGGTTAGGTAACTAACCACCGATAATGGAGCAAATATTTTTCCTCATATAATTTCTCCTTATGCCCCGACAGTACCTGTCTTTACTTCTCCTGCCCGCTTGTAATTGGCAATAATTACACCGCTTGGTGTCACAGTACCCTCAATGACTGTAAATGCTGCGGGAATTGCGCCGGTATCAAATAGCTTTTTTCCTTTCCCAAGCGTCAACGGGTAAATGATGAGCCAGAGTTCATCCACTAAATCGTGCTGAAGTAATAGCTGAATGAGTTTCCCGCTACCCCAGACTTTTATCTCAGAACCTTCTGAACTTTTGAGCTTTTCGATATCTGCCAGACTTTCAAGGCATACTGAGTTTCCAATCCGACTTTTTCATTGTCCCGGACAGATAGTATTTTGTGACATCATTGATGCCCGGCCAAAAGTCGGCGTGCTCCGGCCAGTAAGCAGCAAAAATCTCAAATGTTTTTCTGCCCAAAAGAAGATCTGCAGGTTGCATCATCTTTTCGAAGAGCTTTTCGGAAACTTCGTCACTAAAAGGTGCCGTCCAACCGCCATATTCAAAACTGCCTGAGGCATCTTCCTCAGGTCCACCGGGTGCTTGCATGACTCCATCCATGGTAATCATTGAAATAACAATTATTTTTCTCATAGTATTTCTCCTCCTATCAGATTTTATTCATTAATAAGTATCTTCAAAATTGAGTATTATGCAATTCAAATATAGTCAACAAAGTTTGGGCTATTTTAGTTTTAATTGTAATAATATTAAATGCTGCCCCGCCGGATTTATACAAACTTAATTAATTGTTCAAAGTATCATGACAATTTGTTTTCCAGTCTAGGGTACAACATTTTTCTTGTCACCAGGCTATAAAGTAAATGTAGAAGCAAAACCAACTAAATGCATGTCAGCCAGCCACTGCACTAGGCGTGTGTTAAATGCCCTGTTTTTATTTCCACCATTCTTGTTCTTCCTCTTGCCGTGCCAGCTTGTTGTTGTTAAAGTAAGCATCACGATAAGTTTGCCAGCCAAATTTTAGATATTTGTCAGCCGGAGAAAACTCTCCAGCACCCATGTCAAAGTCGCCACAATTATGAACTCTAAAGTCACCCCAGTTACAAACTTTTTTCTTTTTTGTCATGTAGTCTTTCCAGGTTCCTATAAACTGATTGTTTCTGAAATTGTCTGAATTATTTTCAATCTTATCGTATTGCAGTTGACCTGATTTATCAACATACCACGAAGTAAATAAAATTCCTTCAAATACTCCTGAATGAATTTGAGTGCTGTCTTCCTCTAAATGATATTTTGCGATTAATAAGCCTTGTTTCTTTATTCCTTTGTTTTTATATTCGTCGTCAACGCCCCAATGCATGACTTTATAAACTCTTACTCTGTTTAACGTGATAGTTCCATGAAAATCACAAATATTATTCTTAACCAGGGTCTTACCGTAAACTTCATATTCGTCTTGATTTGTTTTAAATCTTGTTGTATTGAGAATTTTTATTTTTATTCGTAGATAATTTTCTCCGATAAAACCATATACATTTTGATTTTCTGTTACTGTCCAAAGTTTTCCAAAGTCATATTTATTAAGGCTGTCTTTGTATTCAGTCTTAGAAAGATTCCCCAAAATCTCCTTCTGCCAATCAGCTTTCATGTTGACCGTTTGTCCATGTAAGGAAACAGAAGCTAAAAGAAAAACGACTTTGATTATACTTTTCATTTCCATCTTTATTTTTTTAACCGGCAGCTAACAACCAGTCTATTCTGTACAAATTGTCTTTAACTATTGTTATTCTTGTTTTGTTAAATGGTTGTTTCATCAATTGTATTTAGAGATAAAACTCTTTATTTGCCTCATTTCTTGGTAAACTGATGTTCATTTCTTTTGCCTTGCTCATCACGTCTTTGCAATATGATTTTATTTCTTCCTGATTTGAATGGCCGGTTAAGATTTGTTTTATAGAAGGAAAAAACCTGATGATTATTTTCATTGCAAAACTCATAAACCAGGGTGGTACTCTAAACATGTTAAGGTCGGGGCTTGCTTTTAAATCAACATTCCGGGCTTTTAGCAGTGGCACTAATTCCTTTCCGTTTGCAATCACATTTTTCCAATGTTTGGTCGACTGCATGGCCTCTTTGAGGGTGGCACCTTCTTTCAAAGTTTCCAAATGCAAGGCTGCATTCATTACAAAATGACCAAATAGCCAGGATCTGAAATCTTTTATCACCTTGCTCTTGAAACCTGCTGATTTAAACAGTTCCATGACTGCCACGCCTCTTTCCGTTGGATCAGTACCAAATGTGCCAAACGTGACATTTCCAAAGATGGTACCATTCAATACCCCTTTGTTGTCAAAACCGCCACCTGCCATGGGAAAGCCCCAAACTAACCGGTCCTCAGGTAAGGTTGTTGTTTGTTCCAGGGGTTCGTCCCAAAAATTATTGAATATCACGACAGTTGCATTCCCGGTTTTATCGGCCAGGAATTCCACTGCTTTTTTGAAATGATAATGTTGCACACTTACAAATATCAAATCGTAATCGTGATGTACATTAAAATCTTCTATCATTTTAATTGGCCAGACTTCTTCGATCAACTTTCCCCGAATGCTTTTTCTGGCATCATAAACGTTTAAGGTAACTGTTGATCCATATTCCGCTTTTCTGCCGGGTCTGACATAAAACTCTACAGTATGTCCGGACTTTTCAAACGCCCAGGCATATTGGGTGGATACAACTCCTCTGCCAAACATTAATATTTTCATACTCGTTATGTTGTATGTTTTTTTAATAACTACTCGCGAACTAGGCTTTTGCATTTGTTCGCACGCTGATGGAGGTATCGTTCTCTGTCCGTCAGCTGACAGACAAAGTGAATGAAGTATCGAATCCTGCCATAAACACGTAATCCTGCCAATGATCTATATGAGTATTATGTCTTGTTTTTTAGTCAGTAGTAACAGTGCACATTGTAGTTTCATATATCTTTAACTTTTTATCATCTACTAATTTTATTAAATAGTAATTGCAAATGTCGTTATGACAAATGCTAATAATACCTGATTTTTGTTTGTAAAAACCATAGATTCCGAAATCTGAATTCATGTCTTTTAGATATTTGTTCTTAAAATTCAATTCATTTGCGAAATCTATATCTTTAATAGTATCGTATCTCTTATTTAATTTGATTGTTCTTGGTGTTGCTTTCTTGAGAAATGTATTACCCTTCTCATGCTTAAAAATTGTCATATTCACATCAAGTGCTTCTCCAACCTTTTTATGATAATATAGGCTTCTATCATTTGCATAGTAACTACCCATCTTTTTTAAGGTTAGCATAATCATGTAACAATTGTAGTTACAAGTTTTGTAAGGTTTCATCAGGTCAAATATCTTATTGGAAAATGGAATATTTAAGGGTGTCTCTTTTAATTTTAATGAATCTGCTTTACATAATGCGTAATTTGCTCTATTTTTTTTAGCCAAACCTAGCCATGTTTTATAGTATTGAATTAAATAATATTCAGTATGTTGATTGTGGTTGTTGAGTATGGTATACATTTCATTTTTATCAATTTTACTATAAACTTCTACATCGGTTTCTAATGCTTTTTTACTCTTTAATTTAATGAGATTATTAAGGGGTTTTGCTAATTCCGGCAACCTATCGTCAAGGGTCAGGTTAAGTAAGAATGATTCTATTTCGGAAGAATATGGTTGAAGTAAAGTTTGTTTAAGTAATTCATTTGTTGTTGGACGGTCGATGTAATACATGGGATACAAATCAAGGTTGGATAATGCAGAAATCAAACCTTCTGATTTAGAAATTGATATTAAATCTTTAGTGTTAGATAGGTCGATTTTCTGTCCATATGATTTAATAAAAATGCTCATTAAGATAAGTATAAATATCTTTCCTTTCTTCATTTTTATTTCTTTTTTAAATTATATATAACATCTGAATTATTGGCATTTGGCAATACCCTATACTCGGGATGTTCCTTTTGCGGGAGCATTCCTAATCTCTCTTTTCTTATACTATAAATTAGATCGTTCTGTTAGCTTTGATAAAAAATCAGATTGTTTTATGCATTCTCCATTCACCATTTGTTTGGATTGTAAAACTTACAATTGATTTATTAAATATAATTCCTCTTTTAATTTTCCATTTTCCTTCGAAAGTCCCATTGTTTAATACTCCTGAGTAATAAATAGGCTTATGTTTTTTGAGAAACTCAACTCGTTTTCCTTCTTTGTTTGAAAGTGTCAATACAGGCATTTGTTTTATAAATTCTATTTTCCCATTTCTTACTTTGCCTGTTATTAATCCATCTCCTTTTGTTCCTCCACTTTCCAGGTCGTCTGTTACAGTTCCCTTGAAATTTACTCCATCATATTCCGAAATAATAACAGTGAAAAAAGTTTCTCTTTCATTGTATTCAACGTTGGGATGACCAACTAATTTGTAAGTTCCTATCCAAGTTCCTATCATTTTTCTTGTATTATATTTAATGACTATCGGCTTTTGCACCCATAGATTGTTTTTTATCTTTTAGTAATTATCTGATCATTTGATCTTAATGATATAAACTTTCTATCGATAATTACTCCGTAGGAGTATTCTGTGCATAACCCCCAGTTGAGCCTGCGAAACTGGGGGTTAATGAATGAAATCAAAGACAGAACTCTGTAAGAGTTCACCAACAGAACAAAGTGTTTAAGAACTTTCTCTTTTGGTCAACTCCAATGGAGTTGGGTAGTTTATATTTTATTTTCCCCCAGTTCCGCAGGCTTCACTGGGGGTTACTCAAAGGTTACACCTACGGTGTAATTTGGAGCTTCATATTAGATTATAACTGTCAATTCAAGGCAAATTAAGAAATAACTGTAAATTGGGTGCAAAAGACGATAGTCATTTTATATCTTATGACCGAATTATATTTGTTTGTTTCTCCCGATTGCTATCTGGGAAGATATTTCACCTAACAATCATACCCTCCACTCACCAAATGTTTATCATTTCCATTTCCAATTCAAATCAGTTTGGTAAGGAATATTATTCTTTTCTGCTAATTGCCTTAGTACAGCTAAAACTTCTGTCTTTTCCGTTAGCTGATTTAACGGAACAAATAACGTTTCACCCGACTTAAACTTTACAGTGCAATAATCAGTAATCTCATCAATACTTTCTACGGCTGTATTATACAGCTTTGCTTCGCCATAAACAGTTTCCCACCCGATATATTCATTAGCAAATACCACTGTAACCGGTTGATTATACCTGTTTGCAAATATCTCGTCTACCTGCTTTGTGTATGTTCTTTTGTAGGCATTTGCAGTAAACAATGGATAAAACAGATACCATACAACTGCAAATATCAAAAACCCAATCCCAAATTCGGGTGCATTGATTGTAAAAAGATATAAACTGAATAAAATGTATACTATCGAAACTCTGATACGCGATCTTGTGCGACTTTTACGAACCGTTTCCAATTTTGAAGAAGCAAATAATTGATTCATCACAAAATCTTCTCTTTTTTGTATATAGGTTATTTTCAACATTCTCGTTCCTTTTGTCAGTATTTTGTTTGATTAATTTTTTCTTTAATTACTTTCCCTCAGTTTATCTATACACTTAATAAACTGTACAACGGATCCTGCCTTGTTGTTAGGCTCCGATAGCAATCGGTAACAAATTACCCGGGCAGGATCATTTCCCTGATTGTTGAAAGGCATATTCACTGGGTTGCAGTATCATCCCTCAAACTAAAAAATGAATGATTAGATTCTCTTTAAGTCAGATTTCTTGATTTCAACAGTTTTCATTATTCCAAATGATTCAAACTCAATTAAAATGTTATCACCATTTATTTTTTTTACCACTCCATTTATGTTCCCATTAAACCGATAGCTATAGAACTTTACTTTATCACCAACATTAAGTTGATCTTTTGTATGTTCTTCCACAGCGGTTGTAGGGGTTGTTTTCAGTTCAATTACCGCAGGCTGAACAACAGTAGTACCGGTATTCATTTCTGCATAAATCATATTTGGTGAAAGATTAAACATCGCTCCTGTTGATGCGTCAACTACCAACCCAATAACCCCACCTATTAGTATATTCCCTAAATACCATCCATTGAATGTTTGAGTCAGATTCGTTTGATACGTTTGGTATCCATCCAACTGAAGCCTCACGCTGTGTGCACTTTTTCTGACGAGTTGCGCCTCAAAAGGTGTTTTGCCGGCTTCAACTTCATCAATATAGATGGTAGCAGACGAGGGATTGCTTGTAATAAGGACATTTTGTGTTCTACCTGAAAAAATGGTGGCACAACTTGTCAACAGGCAGGTTAGTGCTAACGCTCCAAAAATAATTTCTTTTCTCATTTTTATAAAATATGTTGTTTAATTGATTTGCAGTGATATGCTACTGTCCAAAAGGATAGTTTTCTGATTTTGTGATTTTTCGTCCCTCACAATTAGGTTGTTTTTATTTGTTTTGTATTACGCTTCGAAAACCTGAACTGTAGTTGGTTTCGTTTTTGAATCCTGTCCTCCAGGATATGCTCAATACATACGACGACCCGCATTTTTTTAGTTGGCTAATGTGGTAAATGTTTCTGTACTGTTCAGAGAAGCCCCACCTATGACATAAGATCCATATTTACTTTTAATAATTGGGTTGAACCTTGCCATCGGTTGTAAATAATAAACCGTATTTGGTTTTAAATGATTTATTGTTAATTCTACAGTTCCTTCGTACTTTTCAAAGTCTGATTCCCTGTATAAACTATCTAAATCAGGTGTTGATGTAGTCCCAATTTCAACATATAAACCGGATATGTTTACTGTCCCGGTTTTATAAATTGTGAGTGTTGCTTTTACGGTTGCAGAACTCGAAGTAATGTTGGTAATTGAATCAATGTAGAAATCAAAACTATCATATGTATCCTGCGGTTCATTTTTACAACTAATCAAAACGAAGATCAAAAACAAAAGGCTTAATATTCGAAGTTTCATTTATTTTTTTTATTTGACAGATTACAAATCATTGTCAGCTGATTGTACTGTTTTTGTCTTGTTTCATGATAGGGATTACAATACCAGCCACAGGCATTCCCATTATTTCATTTAATGAAGTACATATCAGGAAAGGACTTAGAATTCTAAAAATCATGTGTAACATTGAACAAGTGAAAGTCATGAGACTTTCTTTTAGCTGCAACATCGGCTAGGGCCTATACCAAACCTCCCTGCAGAGCATTAGATTTCAACCTATGAATAACGGGGTGATTACTCACATTATTATTGATGATTCTTTTCCTTCCAACGAAGATATTTATCATGCAATATCTCTCTATTTTCATTAAAAATTAGTCCTGAATTAATATTTAATATTTCTTCAATTGCCTCATCTGTAATATAAAAATAGTCGATGTGAATTGCACACCAATCAAGGTATTTTGGATTAAGATCAATTACTTCTCTTACAGATTTACCTTTGTACTCACCGAAAGTAAACTTCTTATCAAGATTATAAAATTCTATTTCATGATATTGTTCTGAACTGGTTGTAGATGTAATGGGTATACCCAAAATAAGTTTAGAGGTGTTAGAAAGATGTTTTGGAATAATAACGTTTTTTTTATTGTTTTTGAGAAAATCTTTTTTTTCTTCTTCTTCTATTAGGTCCATAGTAATAATTTTATATGAATTAATATAACAATAGTTTGTTATAAAATGAAATAAATGTCAGATGATAAATGATTGTACTATTATTCAGTATTTTCTTACCCGACCCACCCGAAAAATTTCAATTTTGCAAATCCAAGCATAAGGCATTATCTTTTTATAATTTGCTGATGGATTAATACGAAAGGATGCGAATATAAGGGGTTATCATTCTTTTCTTTTGTGCTTTACTCGTAACCCTTTCTTAATTTCAGAATAACTGGAAATGTAATCAAGTCTTATTAAGTTGTCTAATAATTTGCGATTTAATGAGTTGTCTTCTAAAGTCGCTTTTTTACTAGTATTTGTTATCTCTCCATAAACTTCGTTCATAGAATTTAAATAATCATCAAGCATTTCTTTTTTAATTAGTATATTATATCTATTAAACAATATAAGTCTATTCATCTGTGATATATTTTCATTATTTATCAATGAAATCTTTAAACTATCACTAACTGAATATGAACTATCATCAATTAGAAGTTGTACAATCATTCTTGCATTTTCAGTTTTTTCTAATAATTTAATCTCATCAAATATATTGATGATGTCAAATTTTATTTTAATTGAAAAAATATTTGATTTTAAAATGAGACTCAATTCAGAACTGTCAAATTCAATATCATTTATTTTATCAGCAAACTTGTCATAATACCTTTCAAGTAAAAGGATATTAGTTCCCAAATAGTTATCTTTTAGATAATTGTAACTTGATAATGTTGGCTTTACAATGTTATTTTCAATCAAAATAATAACTTTATCTTTCGTTAACACTTCTGAGTCAAATTCTTCATACCACCAAGGAATATATTTAGTCAACAATTTATATGAGTCATTATTTATTTCTGTCCCATGTATAATTGCTTTACATAATGCATTATATTTGAATTTATCTCCGACTTTTACAATAGTCATTTTTTCTTTTGAAAGAATCTCTGAATTAGATAATGCACTTAGGTAGACAAGAATGTCATTATTTAGTTTATTGTCTTCAATTTCAAAACTATATAATATATTATCCCAAGTAGCACTGACTTTTGAATATTTGATTAACAAGTTAACGACATTTGATTCTTCAATTACAGAAATATCCCCAACAATTGTTTTTACTTTTAAAATGATTTTCTCTTTTAGTTTAATATCTAATTCCGGATTGTTTAACAGCTGAGCATAATTTCCTATTTCTTCCTCGTTGTTGTTTTCTAATTTTAAATAGACAAATTCAATATATTCGTTAATGTTTGATGTTATGTATTCAATCTGATATTGATATTGCTTAGAAAGTATATAGCCATAATTGGCTTTTTCAAATGATTCAAAATCAAAGTCTTTATTGAATGACATTAAAATTCGTAACATTTCAATATTTATATCATAATGATTATTTATAAAGATATAATTTAAATATACTTCGGGTGAATCATTGTCAATTGTAATAAATTTTAATCTTAACTTATCAATTATATGTTCAAGTTTAATTTGGTCGGTAGGAATATTGAGAAAATCCCTATATTGGTTTAAATCGTCTACATGTTTTTCAAAAATCTTTTCAATATCATCTATGTATCCGAATTGTATTATTAATCGAAAATATCTATCAATTCTATCATCTGTGAATTGTGTTTTATTATATATAAAATTCCATATATTTTGCCAGTAATGGCAGATTTCGTAAATAAATAACTCAATGTTTGTTGAGTTATCAATATGCTCATCTATAAACATTATGCAACGACTTTCTTCATTACTGATTTGTTTGAGAAAAAGGTCTTTCTTAATTTTATGTATTTGTGATATGAGAAGAGAATCAATAAGATTATGATTAAAAACGTACTCTTTCTCAAAAGCATAATCATCTATTTTTTTGATTATTTCATTTGTTTTATTGAGTTTATAATTCGGATTCGTTTTTTCCTCCTTTTTAACTGTTATAAGGTATTGGTAATCAGATTTTGTCAACGCACCTTCATGAAATATAGAAATATAATCAGAGTAGTTCTCATCTATATATCCATTTCTAAGGAGGATGTTGATAAGGTCATTTTTCTTTTTAGTTTCAATAATTTTATCATTGACTTTGACTTCAATCAATATTTGTTTATTCGATACTAATTCTTTTATTTTGAATTTTTGAATAAGATATTGTTGATTTTTTAATTTTTCAATTTCTTTCTTTAAATCATTTATCTTGCTTTTATTTTTGATTTGTTCTTCTCTTTGTTTATAAGTTCGATTTTTGTCAACAATTAATTCAATATCTGTAAATTTATAATTATATGTTTTTATTTCTTTTCTGTTATAAACATCATTGTAGTAATAGTTTAAAGACCCATTTGAAATTTTTTTGAAATTAGTATCTTCACATAAAACGTGATTTTTTACTATTCCTCCATCAATAAAGAATCCCATGAATCCACTTACATTAATTTCGTCTAAAATAGCGAATACATATAATGCTCTTAATTCATTAATATCAGCTAATTTTTGATCCTCCGCAGTTTGAATCTTTTCCCTTATCAAAGAGATTTGATTATCTAATTTAGAAATCTCGGTTTTTATAAAATCTTGCTTTTTATCAATTGCTTTATATAAATCTCCTTCATTTTGACTTAACAGTGTAAAATCATTTGGAAAGATATTTTTATAAACAATCATTGCAAGAATTTGATTTTGAAAATTGCTACCTAATTTTTTGGAATAAATATAGTACTCATTCATTATGTTATATAGCAATCTCATATCATCAATAAACATAGATAGATCATCAATTAAGATTTCAGAAATTTTGTAATTATTTTGTTTTATTATTTTTCTTAGCTTATTCCCTGAGTTTGAAAAATCAATTACAGGAATAATTGGAATCATAAAATCAAAAAATTTAGCTCTGTCTTTATCCAAAAACATATCATCTTTAATAGCATAAATAAATACTATATCTCTTTTAATCTTATTTGAGTTATTAATCAGCAAATTTATCTCTCTTAGCTTAGTAAACACTTCAGTTTGCTCAAATCGATCTAAATCTTCTATAATAACAACATTATATTTTGTAGCTTCAAAAAAGTAAATTATTTCATCAAGGTGACTGTTTAAAATTGATTTACTTATGCCATTGTCAATTTCAATTTCAGAATTGTTGAAATTTAATTTTTTGATTGAAGCATTAATTAATGTTCTAGAAGATTTTAATATAAGTAGAAAAAAACTGAATACAAGTACAACTGAAGCAAGGTATCCGGCTAATTTTGAATCTTTTTGAACAAAATTAAATAAAGTAATTGTTGTAAATATTTTTGGTAAAAACAAGTAAAGAATTGAAAGCAATGATGTTATAGTAAGCAGCGTATATGAAAATAGTTTAAACCAACCGTCTTTTTTAATTTTCTTAAATCTTGAATCAGGCGTTTTGTTGTTTTTTTCATGAAAAAAAAGTTGTTGTAAGATACTCAATTCAATCAATCTTAAAAGCTCTTCATTTTTTGAATCAGGCTTTAATTTATCATTGTTATTTTCTTTAAATGTTGCAAGGGATATATTCAAAAAACGATATTCTGGATAAAATATATGTTTAAAAGAACTCTCTGATTTTGATATTCTTTTTATAAACGTTTTAATTATACTACTTTTTCCTGAACCATATGTTCCAGAAATAGCGACATTCTTTATTTCTTTTCTATTTATTAAAGCCCATTTAATTGATTCTAAATATATCTCACAATCTTCTGCATTATCTGTAGGAGTAAGTGAATTGAAATGATTTAAAATTTCAGATTCTTTCTTTTTGAAAATCATTAATATTGAATCGTAGATTTTATTTATGTGCTGAATTAACCTCATCATGTAGTTTATTTATGTGTCTTTTACAAATTGGCATAAAATCGTTATTGATTCATTACATTAATCCACTATAGATCTGTATCTGTCTAATAGATTGTTATTTTTCAATTACCAACCTTTTGTATATAGAAACATTATCAAAAGTTCAAAGGATCATGTCTCAGTTTGAGATTTGAAACTAAGAGTGGTATGTAAATTCAGTTCTCAATTTTCGCTCTCAAAATTACTAAACATTTTAACACTGCCAACCATTCTACGAACTTATTTTTAAATAAATTTATAAAACGGCTGTTTATGGGTGTTTCCATGCATTAAAAAACCCCGGCGCAATTGTCGGGGTTCTTTCAATAAGGGTGTTTGGAATTAAAAAACTTAGCTGCTTACTTCTTTTTGATACAAACAAGTGAAAAATGATAATCCCGATTGTGATTTAAAGTGGTCAAATTCGACCACTTTAAAATTAGGATTATGAATCATTTCCCAGGTTCCCATGAATTCGAGTGAATACCTGATTTGCAGCCAATTTTTTATACTGTCAGCAGCACGGCTCACGCTTTCATTCGCATTTTCCATGCCAGTTATCGAAATAGACTCTTTTTGAACGATACATGTTTCCCTTATGCAAAATCAAGAATTATATCTGCATCAATCTGCAAGCATTTTCGGAGGTTTTTTGCCAGCCTCATACCGATTGGTTTTTTGCCCCGGAGAATTTCGCTCATTCGTGCTTCGTCAATACCAAGCAGACGGGCTGTATCCCGTTGCTTCAGATTGCGTTCTGCCATCCTTTCCTGTATTTGGGCTATTAACGGGTTGATAGGTATGGGGTGAGGGTAATGCACTTTTTCCCATTGACGCACTAATGCCGACAATCGCATATAGTCACTTTTATCCTCGTTCGTCAATAATTCCATATCGCCCGGTTTTGTGCCTTTTTCTATCAGTACATCCATGGCTGCACAAATCTCTCTGTATTCCTTCTCGGTTTTAATATTGTTAGTTTTCATCTGTTTATTCTTTAGATTGTTCTTGCCTGTATTTTATCGTATTCGGAATGTGTACCTGCAAAGCGAATGTTCAACTCCCCGGCAAAAAATACGACTACTACATTTAAAAGATTTTTTCAATTCTTTTTGTAAGTTCTTTTTTCTTTAAAACCAAATAAATGTAAACTGAAACAACTCCAATGATTGTACAAATTAGTCCTACAAAAATAAAAAAAATAATCATTAGTATTTCAGGCCCTCTGTCAAGAAATTTCTCAAACATAACAAGGCTGCTTATTCCTAAGTTTAGAACCATAGCCAGAATCATTAAGTAGCTGTTTTTCAAAAAATCTTTGGGCGATTTGTCTTTAAAGTAAAAACTGTTTGCAAGTGTCAGATAGACTGGATATACCATTGTCATAAGCACTGCGAAGATAATAGAGAAGAATTCCATGTTTTCAATAAAGAACGTAGGTATAAACAACAACAATAAAACAGGAATAAGTAAGAAGTTTAAACTGAATTTGTTTTCAGTCATTCTTTTTAATAGGTTCGTCATAATGCTATATAAATTTTTATTTCTGTTTTAGAGTTTTAAGTATTTCTGTAACTTCTTGTTGTGCGGAAGAAGCATACTCAATTACACCTGCCATACTATAACAAGTATTGTTGCAAGTTCGTAAATAGATTCGTCCATAAGAATTCCTAAACGTACCACCATAAGAGTTAGTATAAAAAAAACAGACTAATACATTTTGGTTGTCATTAACAATTATACGTTTGTTTAAATATGCCAATTTTCCACTCGAATCAGTATAGGTTATTGAATCAGGAATGTTCTCAAGCGATTGTCCGGTATAATCCGATGCAAGACAGGGGTATGCTGTTTCGCTGCAAAATCCACCACCTATTATTACCTTATTATCATTTCGTGTTTTAGTAAAAATCGTTCCTGATATCTGTTGATGAATTTCTCCAACATAGGTATTAGGAAACATAATACTATATTCCGAATTATACGTTTCTCTATTCCAGGTTGTTTCAGTTCTATCTTTACACGAAATAAAAACAATTAGTACAAGAATGGATGTCAACAATTTTTCTGATATGTTCATATATCTATGATTGGTTTGTTTTTATATAATACAAATTGCTCCGGTAAGTTCTGCCCATCTTGTAGGGCTCATTGTAAAAGCATTATTACCGGCATCTCTCAAAAGGGGGGTTGAATTCGACCTGTTCGACCTGTAGGGATGGATATTTCAGATGGATAGTTCCAATGCAATTGCATTTTTAAAGATATTTCTCAAGTAACTTTTCAAGGACACTTACATAATAAAATGGCACATTAAAAAGTCTAAACTCTTTACCATCGATTGTTTTTACAGGATCAATAGAGAAAGGTTTTGACCAAATACGCACTGCTATATCATGATTCGTTCTGTTCATAAATTGGTGCAATGAACGCAAATGCGCATTTGTCCCTGATTTTACTTCAATTGGAATGGCTTTTCCTTTAAATTCAATAATAAAATCAACTTCTGCTGATGACTGATTCTTCTCTCTTACCCAGTATTGTCGATGACCTAACACACGTGTTTCTAATGCAAGTAACTCTTGTGCAACAATATGCTCAGCGATTTTCCCGCGCCAGGCCTCTTCAATGTTGGATACAGAATAAAATGCTTCTCGTACATTTGCAACATAGTTTACAATGCCTGTATCAAGCCATATTAATTTTGGCTTACGGCTTTTTGAAGTCAACAATGGTAACTGCGTTGATGTTGTTGGGTAAACCAATTCTAACAACATCGTTTTTTCCAACATACGAAATGCCTCTCCAACTTCTCTCGACCGATAGTTTGATCCACCAAAGCGTTCAAACGAAATAGTCTCGCCAGCATACTTCCAACCTTCATGAATTATAAATCGAATAATCTGTACTAATGTATTATTATGTGCGTACTTTTCAACATCATCACTATAAGCCGTAACAAGTCCTTCGAATATACTGGCTACTGCCATAATATCCCGTTTCTCGGAATATTTTTTTACAATAGCAGGCATTCCACCCATGAATATAAAATTCCTGAAATATTGCATCATCCGATCATGAACTCCTTGGGCATTGACACTTTCAATGAGTTCCTGATCAAAAGTTTCACCAATTCCATTCAGAAACTCTGGAAATGAACAGGGGTGTATTGCTAAATACTCAACACGTCCTACTGGAAACGAAACACTTCTTTCAATTAAACTTTCTAAAAGTGATCCGGCAGCAATTACATGCAACCAGCTTGCCTCTTCATAGAAGTATCTTAAAATAGCAATTGCTTTTGGTGAGTTCTGTATTTCATCTATAAATAATAAGGTGATGGAATCTTTTTTTTGCTGACGATTCATCCTGTAAATTGCATCAATTAAATCTTGTATTTCATCATAATCGTCAAATAGTTTCCTGTGTGATTCTTTGTCCAAATTAAGTTTAAGGTAAACATCGTATTTAAGAGCAAATTCATTTACAAGGGTAGTTTTTCCAACCTGTCGTGCTCCTCGAAGTACAAGTGGTTTACGATCAGAGTCTTTAGCCCATTCGTCTAAAAAGGTCATGGCATTACGTTGTATCATATCTTTCAGAGTTTAATAGGGTACAAAGATACATGATTGTAATAGAATAAGGGCAATAATCATATTATATTGTAATAAAATAAGGGCAATAATCACGTTATTCTGTAATAAACTAAGGGCAATATACCTCAATTCTTGTGTACATGTCAAAGATCCATTTCCTATCAGCTATTCACTTCCACATACACCGAGTCAGAAGCCTTTTCCCCATCCCCGCTTCGTACAAAAACATAGCAGCATGCTACGTCTTCTGCCTGCAGGGCTGGATAATTGAGTTGAATAGTTCCGATGGGTACATGTCCGATAAATTGTCTGACTTGTAGTAATTTGCCGCTTCTTAAACTTGCACAGGCGATGATTTCATCGTTGGTATTTAAATCAGGGGTCAATGCAAGGACATCATAATTGATTGTAATTCCATCGGCATCGGTGGTGGCTTGCAGTATTGTAACGCGGGGCAACGACCCTTTGGCAAGCAGCATCTGAGGGTAGCTGATTACCGGAACTTTATCCACCAGCATGAAAGCAGTGTTGAAATTGACAGCAACAAACATGTTTTGAGGTACCAGGCGTTCATCACGTTCGGGGAACCCAAGGGTGATAATGCTTTTGAAGGTTTTATACATGTCTGCTATCAGGGACATGCGCGCCCGGTTTCTGAGTTGCTTTTCTGATTTGGGATCTTTGGGATTAAATGGTTTCGAACGGACGATGTTCATCCCATTATACGAATACATGATAACATTACCCATTGCATTTCTCATGGGGCCTGTCAGGGGATTTTGTGCGACACTCATAGTTTTTAAGTTTTAAATGAATAAGTGGATTACTGTAATTAGTAGGTTGAATAAATTAATATCTTATTTCTTTATCGCATAGTATCACATAGCAAGAACACATAGTTCAACATAGTAATATTTGGAATTCGAATTTGATTTATTATAAAAAGAACACATAGAAACACATAGACTGATATATGCTAAGAGACGAATGATAAAAATTCAGATATAAACTATGTTTTCTATGTTTTCTTATTGTTTTAAACTATGTGATTCTATGAGTTCTTGCTATGTGATACTATGTGTAAAAAATTGAAATAGATATGTTTTCCAGGACATTTAAATTTGTGACATTTAATTTATTCTATTTCATTAATACAAAATGAAAAATGATGTTCTAATCTTTGTTTTTGATATTTATCAGTATTCTGTTTCACTTACCTTGTTCACCCTAAAGGGATAGTCCTTAGGGAATACCCTGTAAAGATAAATATTATTTAATTAAATTGTACCCGTTTGAAATTGTGTTAAACAGGTTTTTTACTCCTTTTGGATCTTCTTGTGTCTATTTGTGTCTATTTGTTTAATCAAAGTCTTAATAATTATTGATTATTAACTTATTTACCTTGTATATTTAACAGTTCGTGATGCGTTCAATCCCCTGTGGATCATCTGCTTTCTGCAGTTCCAGGCTTAAATACAAACTTCAACTATCTCCAACCGGTTATGGTTTTGAAGTCTTTTCTTTTCAATTGGCATGATTCCGGGGTTGAATTTACTCTTGTTTTAAGTATAAAGGGCCTTTCATGAGGGTATGCAGGGCCTTTGCAGGGGGTTCGGAGAGCCAGGGCCCTCGAAACCCCCTCGAAAGGCCCTCGATACCCCCTCGATGGGCCCTCGATACCCCCTCGATACTTAAAGCAAGACTAAAGCAAGACTAAAGCAAGTTCAGGAGCAATTTTATTGTTAGATTTACATGAAATTCAATTATTTATCTTCAATAAATCAGGATTTAAAACAACTTATTTTGAGTGACTGACTAAATACGACATCACAGTGTCGATATCGTTAAGATCCGCCTAATCTGCGTAATTCCGTCAGGTCGGAATGTGCCATCAGCGCTCCATTCTTTTGTATTTTAAATCCGACATTAAATTGTTCCAATTCTATATAGAATACCGCGAGAAATTAAACTTACCATATTGAATTCGTTTTAACGGTTGAAAAATTTGTAGCAAAAAACGCCTACTTCCTTGAATAATTTTGTACTTTTGCAGAAAATAAGCACAGGGTTAATACTCCGGATTTTATTCCCCCGAGGGATGAAAAAAGGAGCGCAATGGCAACTTAATATTGCTGTTAACTTTTTGTTTATCAATCTTATATTATTTGAACGTGTATGAAAATAATCATAGTTGGTACCGCATTTCCGTATCGTGGTGGATTGGCAGCCTATAATGAAAGACTTGCCCGTGAATATGTAAAACAAGGAAACGAAGTGGAAATATTAACTTTCTCACTTCAATATCCTGCGTTTTTGTTTCCGGGGAAATCCCAATTTTCGACCGAATTTGCACCGGAGGATCTGAAGATTAAGCGCATGATTCATTCAGTCAACCCGTTGAACTGGATGAAGGTGGGGCGCATCATCAAGGAAAAATCACCCGATATGGTTATTTTCTGCTATTGGATGGCGTTTATGGCACCCTGTTTTGGCACCATTGCCCGCATTGCCCGTTCGCCCAAGACTAAAATGGTGGGTATGATACACAATATGATCCCCCACGAACCGACTATCCTCGATAAACTTTTCCCGAAATACTTTGTAAAATCCATGGATGGCTTTGTAGCTATGGCCGATTCGGTGGTGGTGGATATTAACCATTTTGACAAAGAAAATAAACCGAAAGTGGTTTCGCCTCATCCCATTTACGACCATTATGGAGACCTGATGACCAAAAAAGAAGCTACCATCAAGCTGGGGCTTCATGAGCAAAAAGATTACGTGCTGTTCTTTGGTTTCATTCGTCATTACAAGGGGCTGGACCTGTTGCTGGAAGCCTTTGCCGATGAACGTCTGCGTCAATTTCCTGTCAGGCTGATCGTTGCCGGGGAGTTCTACGAAAATCCGCAACCCTACCTGGAACTGATCATAAAACTGAAACTGGATGGACTGGTTGAACTTAGAACCGGATTTATACCGGACAACGAGGTGCGGAATTATTTCAGCGTGGCGGATTTAGTAGCCCAGCCTTACCGTTCGGCAACACAGAGCGGGGTGAGCCAGATTGCCTATCACTTTGAAAAACCTATGCTGGTGACCAATGTCGGTGGTTTGTCGGAAATTGTTCCGGATGGAAAAGTGGGATATGTGGTGGGAGTAGAGCCGATCCAGATAGCCGATGCCATGGTGGATTTCTTTACAAACCAACGGGCTGAAAAAATGATTGCAAACATCAAGGTTGAAAAAAATAAATTCCTGTGGTCGCGCATGACGGATGCGATTGATGGCTTGTTTGTTTCTAAAGGTTGATTGGTTGATTAAGTTGATTAAGTTGATTGAGTTGAGTAAGTTAATTAAGTTGACTGCATATTCCTAATCTGGATAAACCAGTATTAAGATTTGAACGCGGATTAACGCTAATCAGGCGGATTAAAAAACGGATCAGAAAAATACTGCGTATTTTGATTTTAAGATCTGAAATAGACTCTTCTGAATAAGATATTTATAAATGAATTATACAATATCGTGCAAAAAAAGAATAAAATTGAGAGTTAAGTTACTAATTACAAAATGAGAATTAAGTAAATACATTTTGTTTCAATTAGTAATTCATAATGAACAATCAACTTTATCAAACAATTAACTGAATTAACACAATAAACTTACTTAACTCAATCAACTTACTCAACTTACTCAACCAATTAACTTAACCAAATAATCAACTTAATCAAACAAATAAGTAACAGAAACTAAATAATGTAGTATTATTTTAATTTAAATAAGGGAATAAGGGTTAGATCTTTTTGCATAATATTTCTACTAAGGGTTAAAAAACAAAAATAAGGTTTTTAATATAAAGCCCTTATATAAAGATTTTAACCCTTCGTAGAAAAATAAGCTCTCCCATATTAAAACCCTTATTCCCTTATTTAGATAAGCTGCATAGTCGTATTTTTCAAGGAATAAAGCAGGACACTATATTGTTCCAACAACTTAACTGAATTAACATAATCAACTGAATTAACATAATCAACTTACTCAACTCAGTCAACTTACTCAACTCAATCAACTAATTAACCAATCAACCGAATACCAAAATATGGCAAACGACATAGTAGAAACGCCCATGATGAAGCAATTCAACGAGATTAAAGCGAAGCATCCTGATGCGATATTGCTGTTTCGTTGTGGCGATTTTTACGAAACCTTTTCAACTGATGCCATTAAGGCTGCCGGCATACTGGGAATTACCCTGACAAAACGGGCTAATGGTGCAGGGAAAAGCATTGAATTAGCCGGATTCCCACACCATGCCCTGGATACCTACTTGCCAAAACTGGTGCGTGCAGGCATGCGGGTTGCTATCTGCGACCAACTGGAAGATCCAAAACTCACAAAGAAAATAGTAAAACGAGGCGTTACCGAACTGGTGACTCCCGGCGTATCGTACAGTGATACCACTCTGAACCATCGCGAGAATACTTTCCTGGCCAGTGTGAACCTGAATAAAAACCAGATTGGCGTATCCTTCCTGGATATCTCCACCGGTGAATTCCTGGTGGCGGAAGGTACTGCGGAATATATTGATAAATTGCTGAACAGTTTTGGTCCCAAGGAAGTACTGTTCGACCGTTCCAAACGGAAAGATTTTGAAAACCTTTTTGGCACAAAGTTTTTTACCTATGCACTCGAAGACTGGGCTTTTACACCCGATACCGCCCAGGAACGATTACTGAAACATTTTGAAACCAAGAACCTGAAAGGATTCGGGGTTGATAACCTGCCTAACGGGGTGGTAGCTGCCGGAGCCATCCTGCATTACCTGGACCTGACCCACCACCAACAAACCGGACACATTACCCAGCTGTCGCGCATTGAGGAAGACCGCTACGTGTGGCTCGACCGCTTTACAGTGCGTAACCTGGAATTGTACGGGTCGATGAACGAAGGTGGCCGGACGTTGCTCGACGTGATTGACAAGACCATCAGCCCCATGGGAGCCAGGATGCTGAAACGTTGGGTGGCATTCCCATTGAAAGATGTAAAGCCTATCAACGAAAGGTTGAGTGTGGTGGAACACTTTTTCAAGAACCCGGATTTAAAACTTTTGCTGGAACAAAATATTGCTTTGATTGGCGACCTGGAACGCATTATTTCCAAGGTAGCTGTTGGACGAATTAATCCCCGCGAAGTGGTGCAACTGAAAGTAGCATTAAAAGCCATTGAACCGATCAAGCAAACCTGCCTGGCTTCGGACAATGTGACGCTACGCAAAATCGGTGACCAGCTGAATGTATGTTCAGTGATCTCAGATAAAATTGAAGCCGAGATATCAAATGATCCACCAAACATGATTTTCAGGGGTGGCATCATTAAACCGGGCATCGATGCTGACCTGGACGAACTGCGTCAACTGGCCTATTCAGGGAAAGATTTCCTACAAAAAATACAGGAACGCGAAAGTGCTGAAACCAATATCCCCAGCCTGAAAATAAGCTTCAATAATGTTTTCGGATATTATATCGAGGTGAGGAACATGCACAAGGACAAAGTGCCTGAAACGTGGATCCGCAAGCAAACACTGGTCAATGCCGAGCGCTACATTACGCAGGAATTGAAGGTGTACGAAGAAAAAATACTGGGTGCCGAGGAAAAAATACTGGCTATTGAGACACGGTTGTTTAATGAACTGGTGTTAAGCCTGATTGATTACATTACGGCCATACAGCTGGATTCGAACCTGATAGCCCAACTGGATTGCCTGTTGTCGTTCACCAAAGTATCGGCAGAAAACAAATATGTCCGTCCTGAAATCACGGATACGGATGTGCTGGATATCAAACAAGGGCGCCACCCGGTGATTGAAAAACAACTGCCGATCGGTGAAACCTATATTTCCAACGATGTGTACCTGGACAGTACTACCCAACAAATTATTATCATTACCGGACCGAATATGTCGGGTAAGTCTGCCTTGTTACGTCAAACTGCATTGATTACCCTGATGGCTCAGATCGGTTGTTTTGTGCCTGTGGAAAGTGCCCGGATAGGCGTGGTGGACAAAATCTTCACAAGGGTAGGGGCAAGCGATAATATTTCACTGGGGGAATCGACCTTCATGGTGGAAATGAATGAGGCAGCCAGTATTATGAATAACCTGTCGAGCCGCAGCCTGGTACTCTTTGATGAATTAGGACGTGGCACCAGTACTTATGATGGTATCTCCATTGCCTGGGCCATTGTGGAATATATTCATGAACATCCTGCATGCAAGGCTAAAACGCTGTTTGCAACCCACTACCACGAGTTGAATGAGATGGAGAAATCATTCAACCGGATCAAGAACTACAATGTGTCGGTGAAGGAAGTGGAGAAAAAAGTCATCTTCCTGCGTAAACTGGTACTTGGTGGCAGCGAGCACAGCTTTGGGATACATGTTGCTAAAATGGCCGGTATGCCACAGAGCATTGTGAAAAGGGCAGAAAAGATATTGCAGCAGCTGGAAACGGATAACCGCCAGTCGGGAATTGCAAAGCCGGTGGGAGAGATTGCACAAAATAGGGAAGGTTACCAGCTTAGCTTTTTCAAGCTGGACGACCCTATCCTGGAGCAAATCCGCGATGAGATAAAAAACCTGGATGTGAATAATCTCACGCCGATTGATGCGCTGAATAAGTTGAATGAGGTAAAAAGAATTATCACTGGGAAATAGATTTTGTGGTTACTATTGGTTTAGGCTTTAAATCTTACTTTCAGTTAGTTCAAAATAAGCAACATAAAATCGACAATATACTATTTTTTAAATTGTAATAAGGGAATAAGGGTTGGTTTTTTTTACTTAATATTTCTACTAGGGGTAAAAAAACAAAAATAAGGTTTTTTAATATAAAATCCTTATAACTAGACATTAACCTTGTTGATTGAAATAAATTATATTTATAGAAACCTTATTTTTATTTATTTGAACCTCAGTAGTACGGCTGAACCGCAATATTGAACCTTATTCTTTGAATGGGAAATTATCCGTAATCAATCGATCAAAGAATAAGGTTGGGTTTTGTAGAATAATACGGCTACTAAGGTTGAATAATAAAAAATAAGGTTTTTAATTTAAAACCCTTATATTCAAATATTAACCCTTAATAGAGAAACAAACCCCCGGATTAAAACCCTTATTCTCTAATTAGGAAATACATTTTAGTAATACTTTCCGGAGATAAGACTGAGCATTTTCAAGGTACTTAAGCTTTAATGAAATAAATAAGTGATTATTATTTGATTAACAAAATGAATCAAGTAAAATGATAATTAGCGGCAAATAGTTACCTGTTTACTTGCAAACTCAATTCTGGTTTGTGCATAAAAATGTATTTTTAAGAACATGAGATGAATAGATGTGAATTATCATACCCAAAAGATTATAAAAACACATTTTTCCACTGTCAAAAGTAAAAAATTTTGTACTTTTGTGCTTCCAATTTTGAAAAATAAAACTATCAAACAAATATAACATAATTGAAGTATGAAGAAACATAATTTTAGTGCGGGTCCTTCTATATTACCCCGTGAAGTTATCGAAAAAACTGCACAGGCGGTATTGGATATAAATGGTTCCGGATTATCTGTATTGGAAATCAGCCACAGGTCTAAGGATTTTCAGGCAGTGATCGATGAAGCAGTTGCTCTTTTCAAAGAATTGTTGAATATCCCGGAAGGTTATTCGGTACTCTTTTTAGGAGGTGGGGCAAGTATGCAATTCTGCATGGTTCCATTTAATCTGTTTGAAAAGAAAGCTGCTTTTTTAAATACAGGCGTATGGGCAAACAAAGCAATGAAAGAAGCCAAAGGCTTTGGAGAAGTGATTGAAGTTGCTTCGTCGAAAGATGCCAATTATACCTTCATACCGAAAGATTATGTCATTCCTACTGATGCGGATTATTTCCACATTACTACAAACAATACAATCTACGGTACCGAAATCCTTACCGACATTGATTCTCCGGTGCCTTTAGTTGCCGATATGTCTTCGGATATTTTCTCACGTCCAATGGATGTATCCAAATACGGCTTGATTTACGGTGGAGCACAAAAGAACCTGGCTCCAGCAGGGTTAGCATTTGTGATTGTGAAAGACGAATTGTTGGGTAAAGTAACCCGTTATATCCCAAGCATGTTGAACTATAAAATTCATATTGCTGATGGATCTATGTTTAATACTCCTCCGGTATTGCCTATCTACAGTGCCATGGAAACATTGCGTTGGTTGAAAGCCAATGGCGGTCTGGTGGAAATGGAAAAGAAAAACATTGCTAAGGCAGAATTGCTTTACAATGCTATCGACAACAGCAAAATGTTTGTCGGAACAGCTGCTAAGGAAGACCGTTCACGCATGAACATTTGTTTTGTGATGAAACCTGAATTCCAACACCTGGAAGCTGATTTCCAGAAACTGGCAAATGAACGTGGAATGGTAGGTATCAAAGGACACCGCTCCGTGGGTGGTTTCCGTGCTTCTACTTACAATGCATTGCCAATTGAAAGTGTTCAGGCACTGGTGGATTGCATGAATGAATTTGAGAATAAATAAAAAAGTTTGAAGAGTTTGAAAGGTTTGAGGAGTTTGAAAAGTTACATGAACAGCAAACTTCTCAAACCTTTCAAACTTCAAACTCTTCAAACCCTTCAAACCCTTATAAAATGAAAATACTTATTGCTACTGATAAACCGTTTGCCAAAGTTGCGGTGGATGGTATCCGTCAGGAAATAGAAGCAGCAGGCTTCGAACTTGCCTTGCTGGAGAAATATACTGAGAAACAACAACTGTTGGATGCTGTGGTGGATGCCGATGCTATCATTATTCGCAGTGACCTGATTGATGCAGAAGTCCTGGCTGCTGCCAAACAACTGAAGATTGTTGTACGTGCCGGTGCCGGATATGATAATGTCGATCTGGAAGCTGCTACCAAGGCAGGAGTCTGTGTGATGAATACTCCCGGACAGAATTCAAATGCTGTGGCTGAACTGGTATTCGGTTTGCTGGTTTATGCGGTTCGTAATTTCTACAACGGTACTTCCGGTACTGAGTTGATGGGAAAGAAACTGGGTATACACGCTTATGGCAATGTAGGACGCAATGTGGCAAGGATAGCAAAAGGTTTTGGCATGGAGATTTATGCCTATGATGCTTTCTGCCCTGATTCGGTGATGGAGCAGGATGCTGTGAAACCGGTTAAATCGGCTGAAGAATTGTATTCGACCTGTGATATCATATCACTGCACATCCCGGCAACTGCTGAAACAAAGAAATCAATTAATGCTGCCTTGCTTGGCCGTTTGCCAAAAGGAGCCGTATTGGTGAACACAGCCCGCAAGGAAGTGATTGACGAAGCACAGATACTTGAATTCATGGTTTCACGTCCGGACTTTAAATATGTAACGGATATTGTACCTGGAAATGATGCTGAGATGACTGAAAAGGTAGCAGGACGCTATTTTACAACCCCTAAAAAGATGGGTGCCCAGACTTCGGAAGCTAACATCAATGCAGGTATTGCAGCCGCCAAACAGATCGTTGATTTTATCAAGAACGGTAATGCAAAATTCAAGGTGAATTAAGGAACCTGATAATATCTTTCTATAATACCAGAGCCGCCTCGAAACATATTGTTTTTGAGGCGGTTCTTATATTTAGAGGTAAGAGGTAAGAGGCAAGAGGCAAGAACCAAAAGTCAAGAATCAAGATATAGCATGCAAGAAATAAGTGTATTACAGAATCTTACATTGTCAGATCAATTTGTTCGTACTATATTTTGCCGTTTATTTCCCAATCCTCTTCAGCCATTGATAGATCTCATCAGCTGCCGGAGCACTGTTAGTTGTTGAAATATCACCGTCGGTCTTGAGCAATACCTGCTTATACCGGTTGGTTTTTGGATCGAAGATAAAGGCTGAATATGTTGTTGTGCCTGCATCTGCCATCACATGTTGCGGATCGGAAACCTTACCTTTCGAAGCTTCGTATATTTTATCCACATAGTGTTTTAAAGTATCGGCATTGATATGAATAACGGCAGGCTGGCAATAGGATATGTTTTTATCCATATTTGAACTGCTTACCATCCCTGTAGAATCCGGATCGTACCAGATATGAAACACTTCAACCCAGCTAAACTGCAATACATTCCCGGTAGAATCAACTAAAAATCCCGTACTTTGAGGAATCCAGGCCATATTGACATAATGTTTCTCAAAGTAAATCTTTTGTTTCAATACCGGGATTTCTTCCGAGCATGATATCAACCCCAACAGAAATAAAAAATATATATAATTTGTTTTCATAGGATAATGTTTCTTTTTAATGCTTTTTCTCACTACAAATATTGTTCCATAAATTACTATTTATCAATATGATAATCATAATGTCATGCAGGTTTTAAAGCAAACATTTTCATTAATTGCACATTTTGAGTATCTTTGTGCTGAAAATTCGGTTCTTGTACGTAAACAATTCTAAATCTGTGATGTTTAATTCAATGGATCTAAAAAATAAAAAAACATGGGTAACGATTTATTAAAAGGAAAAAGAGGTATTGTGTTTGGTGCGTTGAACGATATGTCCATCGCATGGAAAGTAGCTGAACGTGCAGTAGAAGAAGGTGCAATTATCACCTTGTCGAATACTCCATTGGCAGTTCGCATGGGAACAACAAATGAACTGGCAGAAAAGCTGAACGCTAAATTAATTCCTGCTGATGCAACCAGCGTGGAAGACCTGGAACAGGTTTTTGCACAATCAATGGAAGCATTAGGCGGTAAGATTGATTTTGTACTTCACTCAATCGGTATGTCTCCAAACGTTCGCAAGAAAAGAACGTATGATGACCTGGATTATGATATGCTGACTGCTACACTTGATATCTCTGCAATTTCTTTTCACAAGATGCTGCAGGTAGCAAAGAAAATGAATGCTATCAATGAATATGGCTCTGTGGTAGCCTTGTCGTATATGGCTGCACAACGTACGGTTTTTGGGTACAATGATATGGCTGATGCTAAATCAATCCTGGAATCCATTGCACGCAGTTTCGGTTATATTTACGGACGTGAACATAACGTTCGTGTTAATACTATTTCCCAGTCACCTACTGTAACTACTGCAGGTAGTGGTGTAAAGGGTATGGAAGGCCTACTTGATTTCTCAGAACGTATGTCTCCGCTAGGGAATGCCACTGCAGCAGAATGTGCTGATTATTGCGTTGTCATGTTCAGCGACCTGACCCGCAAAGTAACCATGCAGAACCTGTATCATGATGGTGGTTTCTCCAGCATGGCTATGAGCTATCGCGCTATGGAACAGTATAACAAAAGTTTCGAAGATTTTAGAGATGAAAATGGGAAAATTATCTACGGATAAACTTTCTTAATTCACCATAAAAAAAGCAGGAAAGCAATTTAGTTTGCTTTCCTGCTTTTTTAGAATTACTATCAGACCTCTCCCAACCCTCTCCAAAGGAGAGGGCGTTAGAGCTCAGGGTTTAAGAAGCTCAATTATAAATAATGGGATACTTTTTAATTGATTTAAACATTCTGTCGATAATTACTCCGTAGGAGTATTCTGTACATAACCCCCAGTTGAGCCTGCGAAACTGGGGGTTAATGAATGAAATCAAAGGCAGTACTCTGTAGGAGTTCACCAACAGAACCAAGAGTTTAAGTACTTTCCCTTTTGGTCAACTCCTCTGGAGTTGGGTAGTTTATATTTTATTTTCCCCCAGTTCCGCAGGCTTCACTGGGGGTTACTTAAAGGGTACACCTACGGTGTAATTTGGACCTTCATATTAGATTATAACTGTCAATTCAAAGGTAAATTAAGAAATAACTGAAAATTGGGTTAAAAAGGCGATAGTTATTTAAATGAATACATTATTATTTCAAAATACTGTAATGATACAACCGCTTGATCAACGAATTCAGCCAATTCTGAATATGCCATGCACGTTCTAATCAATTTTATTCTAAACATATTAGGATTACATTCTTATTTGTAGCAATACACTTTATTGAAATCCTTATTGGTTGCAAAAAGCACTCCGTTATGGTCAACCATTAAGCCACGGATGTAAATATTGCTGTAGAATAATTCAAATGAATTAAAATCAGTGGTTTTAAGAATCCCGGCACCCGGCATGCAAATATACTGAACGCCTTTGTAACTGCTGAATATATTCCGCATGGGGGATGTGCCATAGGTAACACTGTGCGAGTATTCCTTCAAGAAAGTTTTACCAGCATCTACTGATTTCATGATATTTGCGTTGGATGCCACATCCATCACAATGATCTCGTCTTTATCTGTCACATGCATCCTGGCTGTATACAGTGTATTGTTATTTACAGGCAACCAATGGATTCCATCGGTGGACTCCAGCAAGGATATGTTGTCAAACGATAAAGTGATAAACTTCCCGGTGGACAATCTGAACACATCGATCGACTGGGAACTGTTGTTCAATCCCGATTCGGATACTTTCCAAGTATTGCCACCATCAGTTGAGAACCGGAGTGGATAATTGAACCGTGATACCCAAATGGTATTGTCGGAAGTCAGGATCAGTTCAAAGTACCCGTTATAACCTGGTATTGGCTTCGTGCATTCTGTGAAGGACTTGCCATGGTCGGTGCTTTTAAATAGCTTACCTTCCCAACTGCCAATATACAATGTTCCTTTTTTATCTATTTCTAATGAATGATAGATCTGGTTACCAGTGATCTCTACTTTTTTCCAGTCAAAGTAATTCTCACCTTCGGTATACAGGGTGGCGCCAATGATCATAAAGGTCAAATGATTCACGGTATCCGTTGCCATATCATTCAAATAGGCATTCTGTAATCCTGATATCTCATCCCATCTACCCGGCTGAAAAGCCAAAGCGGTAAAAGTAATCCTGGTAAGCAGTTTCCCTGAATTGTCAAATAAACTTGCCGTTACCTTTTGATCATTCGTGGCAGTACCTGTTTTCCATTTTGTATAGACTGATCCATTAACAGGTATATCCTGATCGGGATTGTCAATACTTCCACCACCGGTAATCACTTCGAAATGAACATGAAGGCGTTGGATTGTGCAGTCCTGATTCAGAATGTACTGATTATAGCCAACCACCAGACTTTCATTCAGATACTGACCGGAAAATCCACGTTGATCATTCCCTGAATTATAAAAATTGAATGCTTCAAGATTCTTTATGGAAGGATCAGCCTGCCCGGAACAGGAAAATGAACTTATCAGAACCATACAAAATACTATCAGTAACAGGAGCCCGTTGATAATTTTATTAAAACTGTTTTTCATAAGGGCTTCTTTTAATTGATGGGTATATTCAAGCCAACGAGGAGAGTAACTGATCTGTTCTTCATGGATCGTGTTGATCCAACCTCAGGCACAGACGATGGTGATGGCGGTATGCTGAGCAGGTTAGTCCAGCTAGCCTGGTAACGGCCTTCAATATCCAGTTTCCAGTCGTATATAAGTGGGATTTGTATTCCGCCACCAAATATCCACCCCCAATCAACAGGAGTCACAGTGCCCTCTATATTATCATGTACGGCGGTTTGGCTTTTAGTATATGAATAGCTTTCATTCTTGTATTCTGTGAGTTGTACACCGGTGGTTTTCGCGTTTATCAACGATGACACATAAGGCCCGGTATTCAAATAAACTGCCAGTCTGTCGGATGTTTTTAGCTGGATTAAGGCAGGTATTGTAAAGTACGTATTCGCAATGGTCGCATTGGTATAGCTGGTGCTGTTATTGGGGTACAAATTAGGTATATACCTGAAGTGGGAAGCCGTTGAATCTTTTAATTGATAGCCTTTGTTTTCAAAAAGCAGTTCGGTTTGTATGCTGAAATTCTTACTGAATGAATAATTCAGGGCAACTCCGGAAGTTAATCCTGCTTTCTGCGAATAACTGCCTGCATGCTTATCGACAACAATCCCTGAAAGATTTAAACCCGAGCGATACTTCATGGAGAATCCGGAATCTGTACTGTCATTCCTTGAATACTTTGCATCCCTGGTTTTCATTTTATTGAAAATGCCTGAGTAACCAATTCCAATCACCAGTTCTGAGGAGCCAATCATTCCTTTATTCATTGAAATATATTCATTGTTGCCGGTCGAATACCTTCCCTGTATAAATACTTCCACCTTTCCGGTTATGGGATATGCAAACCCGGCAGAGAATATGCTGCCAACATCTGTTTTGGGGTAATAACTCCCGGTGTTATTACCCGTTGATTCTGGTTGCTGGAGGAGTGAATAAAAGACTCCGGCGGTGACTTCGAATCGTAGCTTCGTGGGGGTTGATAATTTTAAATAAACAGGAAACCTGTAAAAATTAAAATTCCAGTTCTGGGTATTGTAATAGGGCAGGAGGATATAATTCGATTGAAAACTTAAAGGATCTGTCCAGGGCCCGTAATAAGAGTTCTGATAATCGAGATGTTGATAATACAGGGATGTGTAATTAAATTCAGCACCTACACTGAGAATCCGGTTAAAGGCATAATTGAAATAGATCCCCGATACTGATCCGGTCTTGGTTTTCCATTCCCCGGTTTGATTATCATCCCTGATGTTAGAGAAGTTTGACCCACTAAGAATGCCGGTTGTAAGCCTTTGTGCCTGAATGTGTGATAATTCTAGTACTGACAATAGAATACAAAAAAACAGTTTTTTCATAGTCGTGATTTTCAAAGTTTCAATATTTAAGTTTAAGAAGATATCAATCAAATACTTATTAACAGTCTGAACCATGGCTGTTTATCAGAATGTGCCGGATTAAAATTAAAAGTTCAAAAACAATTTATTAACAGGAAACGGGCAAAATAATAGCGGTATAACTGTTTATAGAAATACCGCTATTTTATTATTGGATAGTTATTTCTACTTTTTAGTCACTTTAAGGGTTGATTTTCCTATTCTGGCTACATAGATCCCCTTACTCATGGTGCTTACATCTATAATGTTAATCCCTTGATTCAGGTCCTTACGCAGTATTAATTGCCCCATTGAATTATAAATATCAATCCTGTCACTCACTTTCAATACGACTATCAGATTATCGGTAACCGGATTCGGATAGATCGTTAACCCAATATCTTCAGTATTCGGTATCGCAATATCAGTAAGCGAGCTTTTCAACAGAACATCTGCGTTGGCTGTCGTGTTGGATGCAGACAGGTTTACAACTGATTCTCCTCTTGCCGAGGCAGTCTCAGTATGTATTCTGTAAGTATCTAATGCTATGTTTTCAAATGTATAATTACCAACCATATCCGTAAGCGTCCAGGCTACCGGGATATTAAGCTTGTTGAGTAGAATAACCGGTGTGTTCATAGCCGAATTGTTGACTGGCACATTGCCCATTTTCAACGTTGCATTGTCAACCATCAGGCTGTCTTTCAAAGTATACGTTTCGAAGAATATATTCCCTGTTATCTTCCCTGTGCCGGTTGGATATTCATAAGGCTTCAGGTTCACGGTCATATCAGTAACGCTGCTGTTCACTGTCAGGTAATCTGCATTTTTAAACAGGTAATTGCTGATGTAGAAAGTAGGAAGATAGTTCTTGTACAGGTTGATCGAAGGGATTACATACACCGTATACTCGCCAATTGGTAAGTTTGTAAATGTAAAGGTTCCATTGGTAATTGTATACGAAGCTGTTGCTTTGAAATCGCCTTTCCTGTAGAGGATAGCAAGTCCTGAAGTCATGAGAGTACTTCCGGCATATACTGATCCTGACAGGGTATAAATATTATCCGGAGACACTAACTCGTAACAGATAGCTCTTCCTGCTATAGGGCAAAGAATGCTGGAGGTAGAATCATTTTTTATCAGATTCCCTCCAAACCTTACTTTATCCCCGGCTTTCAATCCTATCTGTTTTGTGTTGGTGGTGGTTGCTATATTATCAAATGCATATAACTGAGGAATTGTGTTTTGAGTAGTAGTATCCTGAATAAACAGCTTTCCGGTACATCCATCAATTCCCGGAACAACAATACCTGTCTTGTCCATGACGCAAACTGGTGGAGGTGTTGCAATCACTTCGTAGCAGGTAGCAACACCAATTGTATAACACAGACTGACCTTGCTTGAATCATTCAGTGTCAGATACCCTCCAAACTTAACTTTATCTCCAACTTTCAGGCCTGTCTGTATTGGGGTCGTGCTGTTGGGAACAATCAAGTCCTTAATGGAATATAATCTTCGGATCGGACTCATGTAAGGAGTGATTTCTTCAATAAATAACTGTCCGGTACAGCCACTTGTTCCGGCAACAACCATACCTTCTTTATCCTTCACACATGCAGAAGGAGGAGTTGAAAGTACAACATAACAGTCAATGATATTGTAACATGGTGCTTTTATGCATTCAATTTTTGTACCCTTGAATTTAATGATTGTTCCTGCTGCCAGTTTTATATTGTTGATAGCATAAATATCACTGGTCAGTGAATCTTTTACAAGGGTAGAATTGTCCTTAAACTCTGTGACAATGCCTATTTTATCCATAACACATGCCGGTGGTGTGGAAATTACCTGGTAGCAGGTTGCTACTCCAACTGTATGGCACAAACTGATGGTGGAGTCATTCGGGGTACGGTAACCGCCAAAAGCCACTATATCGCCCTCTTTTAAAACAGTCGTAAAGGTCCCCGCATTATTGATAGGATCTACTCCTTTTATGATATACAGCTGCGGATATGAATTAATTGGGGAGTATTCCTGAATAAACAATTGCCCGGCACATCCGTCATTCCCTGCAACTACGACACCTTTTTTATCCATGACACATGGGGGAGGAGTTGTCAGTAATTCATAGCAGGTTGCTATCCCATCGATGTGACACCGGCTGATCATGTTCGAATCATTCTTTATGAGATACCCGCCAAATTTTACTTTATCACCCGGTTTTATTCCTGTAGCTCCGGAACTATTAACGGGTACCACCTCATTAATTGCATAGATTCGGGAATACGTGGTGGCTGAAGAAGTGTCCTGAATGAAAAGCCGTCCTGTACAACCATCGATACCTGCAATTACGACCCCGGTTTTATCCATTATGCAAGAAGGAACATAAATAACCTGGTAACAATCTACGATATTGTAGCAGGGTGTTGTAAAGCATTGAATCTTTGTACCCTTGAATTTAAGTTGTGTGCCGATTGCCAGTTTTACATTGTTGATGGCATAAATTTCTCCGGTCAACGAATCTTTTACAAGGGTGGAATTGTCTTTAAACTCTGTGACAATGCCCATTTTGTCCATAATACAAGCCGGAGGTGTTGAAATTATTTCATAGCAGGTAGCCACTCCAACCGTTCGGCATCCAAGGGTTGAGCTGGAGTCATTCTTTAACGCGTAACCTCCAAATAGTACCTGATCCCCAACTTTTAATACTGTTGTTCCATTGCTGTTGGTGTAATCAATGCTTTGAATAACGTATAACTGACGGGCTGAACTAATAGGTGAATATTCCTGAATAAACAATTGTCCGGCGCATTCTTTCTCGCCGCTTACTACAATTCCTTTTTTATCCTTCACGCAACCAACAGGAGGGATTGGAATTACTTCATAGCAGATTACTACCCCTGTAATCCGGCATGGGCTGGTTGTATTCGAATCATTCTTTATCTCAGTGCCTCCAAACTTTACGTTGTCACCTGGTTTTAATCCGGATAGTATTTTACCGCTAGGGTCAATAGCCGTTGTTTTTGGTAAGGCCCATAAACGTGGGATAGCGGAAAGATAAACAGTTGTTTCCTGAATGTACAATTGACCGCTGCAATCTCCTGATCCTGCAACAACCGTCCCTTTTCTGTCAAGGACGCATGGATATTGAATAGTCTTTATCAAAGCTCGCTCAAAATAAATCTGAGTGTTCTCAGGCAGGGTACTTAAATTGATGGTAGTGGAAAATTTGGTCAGTACCGTTGCACAAATGCTTGTAGCTGGTCTTTCTATATTCTTTTTACTGATATAAATCCGGTTTGCTACGGTTGAGTCTTTTGCCAGGTAGTAATCCGGACACGCATCGCCCGATACATACACATAAGCAACAGTCACGCTATCCGTGGGAGTCGGATTATTCGGATAAACATAAACGTAATCTTGCACAGGGGGCATTATCTGCGCTGATGCTGTCAAAAAACAAGGTATACTTGCTACAACGAGTAACAATGTATGGAGTAGAAGTTTTTTCATACCGTATCTTTATTAAATAAGTAACTGTTTAAAGCGATTGAAATATCTTACTTTGTGCTGTTATTCGCAACAATAACGCGACAAATATACAGAATATTATTATACATTATTCTCCTGAATGAAAATTTAATATTAGTTTAGTTGTCAATTATTCAAATAGTTAAAGCTAATACTGTAAGATGTGTTTTTTAAAGATGCAATTTTTAGAGCCTGTCTGTTCTTGTTTCAATTGATGATTGCCATTCCCACCCTGATTGACAAGGATGATACTATTTCTCTATCGGGATTTTGCTGATTTGTCTGATATTGTTGATATCGGAATAATTATACTGGTACAGCCCATCACTGGCTATCATCATCAGGATATTATTTTGTGGTATGACGTCAAATCCGTCCATGCCGGAATAATGTGCCAGTTGGTTTGACATAATTTTTTGAGGGTCGGTTACATTGAATACCTTCAACCCGTCATCGCATAAAAACAACCTGCTGTTATCAATTCCCAATCCTTTGGGGTTGGTCATGGTGTACGATACAATTTGTTTTGGATTCTTCACATCGCTTACATTGACTATAAACAGCTCGTTGCTGCTCTGTCCGCATAAATTGCCAGAATGTACGGTTACATAAGCCATATCATTTTCTACCACCACGGGGTCACAACCATAAACGTGCGATAAGGAAGACTGATATTCAGGTTTTACAGGGTCTTTCACCGAATAAATAAGCATCCCGGTAGGTGTTCCCATAAACATATTGTCCTTGTAACTGAATATGGTTTCAACGTTTCTGCCGATATAAAAATCAGCTCCTGCTTTTTTAGGTATAACGTTGTTTAAGTCAAAGATGTTCAGGTAATTGTTAATCACGGAGTATAAATAATTGTTGTAAATGCTGAACCGTGACATGGAGCCATTTACTCCAGTGGAATTAGTACTTCCACTGGCTGAATTCAAAGCTATACCTGTTCCATCATACATGATGCCGCCCTTTTCCCAGCCTCCGCCGGTATAGCGGGTCACTTCTTCAGTCTTTTCCTTTAATTCCCAGCCAATAACGATTCCGTTGCTTTTCCCCGAATAAACGCTTGAATAATCATATCCATAGTTGTTCATGATCATAGGCATTGCCGTTGGAAAGATTGAATCGAGTCTTCCTTTTAATTCCGGCAAGGCAGGATTTGTAACATCAAACCAGACCAGGTCGATGTACGAGTCGGCATATAGCATTCCGTTGCGGATAGCCAGGTCGGCATTCCCCAAAAGCTGTATGAAACCTATGATCTGAGGGTTTGCCGGGTCGGTGTTATTGATGATGTGGATTCCTTTCTCTGGTTCGGAGATGTACAGGTAGTTGTTGTAAAAGCACATCTTGCCAATGCTCGTAATCTTTTGAGGTTCCGTAGTCACTTTTACAGAATTCCTGAACGTGGATGTTGCCATAAAGATCGGTTCATTGATCTTGTAGGTGACTGTTTCAGTTACCTGGTTTTCGCAACCGGTCAATGCCAACAGGGTCATACTGAATAAAAACAATATTTTTTTCATAGCTGTATGTTGTTAAACGGTTTAGTACTTATCCACATTTCCCACTTTACCGATAAAAAGTATCACACCGGTGCTCTTTTCCCGGATCACAAACAGGAATGGTTTGTCTACTTTGAAAACTATAATTTCAGGCATGGCGGTAGCTATTATTCCAATCGAAGTAACTGCTGCAGCCTCTGTCCCTTCTTCGTCCACTGTAACATAGGTTTTGTGGATCACTTCCGAGATTTGTACCGGAATAGACGTCATGTTGGTAAAATCGGCCAGGTCACTGAAAGCCAGTCTCATTCCCATATTTTGAAGTTCGTCATTCAGTTTGAATTTATTGGTAACCTTGAACCGTGGTAGGTACACCATTACTTCCCGTTCGTACAAACTGCTTAAGGTGGCTTTCCAGGTATCTGTTGTCAGTAAATTCAACACATCTGTCGTGGTCTTATTGGCAGCAGGCAAAATTACGGTCATGCTGAATGCCTTGTTCCCGTAGGGAAGGTCCAGGTATTGAGCTGTTTCTGTCTGAGCATATCCAAAAGTGTCTTTCTGGTACATCATATTCACATCCCCTTTAATTCCGGATTCGTTTGTGAATTTAAGTACTGACGTATTTTTCTTATCGAACTGCTTTCGCCAGATTCCTTTGAAATAGACTGCATTCATCAGGTACATGACTGCATCCGACGGGATCTGGTCGATGATGGTGGGGATAAATGAATTCGTTTTCTTTGCACACCAGTTATTGATGGTGTCCACCGCCCACGCTTTCGTGAAGTCAAGTTCTTTGATGTAGGCATTGAAGTAGTCAGAATTCACTTTCAGAAAGTCAGGCTTTACTTCGAATCCTGTCTTATACCACAGTGAGTTGGCAATGCTTAGTTTGGTGGTAGGGTCAATGCCAGGCAAAGTCGATTGCATGATTTTATAATAATCATTTATGTCGGCTGCGGACATTCCGTTCATTTTAAGGGCAGTTTCCATTTCGCTCTTTGTCGTACCGTTGGCACCATTCCAGGTCATGCCCAGGGCAATGCTGACACTTAACGGGGATACAAAGACATTCGTTTCACCGGATGTTGCGATTGTTTTCTTCAGTAAATCAATGGCAAATTCATTATCCTGTGTTACCCTTTTTTCAAGTCCTGCACGCAATGCAATTGGTTTGGCATCTACCGGTACAGGTATTGGCTTTGGTTCGTTTTGCACGGTGCAACTTGTTGTAACCAAAACAATGATGAGTAAATTTATAATTCCTTTCATAATACTCCAAATTAATGTTTAGGATAGGATTGTTTGGTAAACTTGTTATATTCTTATTTGCATTCGTTCTTGTGTAATATTTCCCGGAGTTTCAAAATCTGATTCTTTATGGAAGCAGGTTCATTCTGGTATTCAAAGGTCACTTTATGTTTCGTCCCGTTGGTCAGTTCTACTTCCAGCCATTCAGCACCTCCATCGGCACAGTCCGGGCAACCGATTGTTTCAGGTAAATTAAAGAAGGAGTTAGTATCCAGGCTGTAGATTGAATCCACTGCTGATCCCTTGATGCTGTCGGTACTTGTCAGTGTCTGTAAGGTCGGATAAACGCTGTAACACTTAAATGTTGCTTTATTTGTTTTTAAAGTTACTTCATGTTTGCAAAAACCGATACATTCTCCAAATGATGTGCCGTAATTTAATTGTTTGATGTTTTTATATACAGCATCATTGCTGCATGATGACAGGAATAATATCATAACCGGCAAAAAGTATTGTTGAACGAACGTTTTCATAAATCAGTTTAAAATTGAAACTTAATATTGTTTTCAGACCTGTCATATCTATTTGTTCCAAAAAATTACAAACACAGATATGGATCGCCTGTATTATGTAGATGCAATCGGGCTTCATTTCGTTGCACAATAACATGCTTAAATGTTGTTAAATAATGAAATGTTTCTAACTCTCTTTGAAGTTCAGTAGGTTAGTGATGCTGGTTCGTGCAACCTGAGGATTGATAAGCGGGGACTAATCAGTTGAAAATATGCTTAAAACTAATTAGTTGAATATCTTCGTTTATCAGTCGTTGAAATTAATGCAATAGAGATTCATTTTTTGTAACGTATCTGACCGGTTTATCGGATAGATACCTGGATTTATGCATCATTTTTTTTGCGTTTGAATAGAGTGCGAATGGATTTCTTGATTCTTTCCATGCCTGGAATAAACCAAATGAAACTATGATTGCTAAAATAATTAGTGAGTGATTTGTGACTTTTTTCTTCATAAAGTAGTGTTAATTAAAGTAGCTGTTCAAGGGTGTGTTTAATTATTTAGAAGATGTTGAACGAACATTTTCATAACCCTTATTTAAATTGAATTCGTAACCCTGCTGTCAACCCAATGATAACAGGTTGATCGGTTCGGGCGCTTATCGGTTGATTGTTGTCAAAATAGTATGCTATCTTCGGTTCAAAAAAGATACCCAAATTACGCCGGATCTTATACGTCGTCCCTACTGCCCCGTTCACTGAAAACTGTACCCCATCGATATTGGTTGCAGCAGTGGTAGTAATGGTTTGGTTCAATCCATACTGGTTTTGTACATAAACCGACCTGATCCCTTTTTCAACCATTCCTCCCCCTGAGAGGTAAATTTCCCATTTCGGGTTGTTCCAAAGGGTTGCAATCACGTTCAATGGAACACCCAGGTAGTGTAAATGCAACCGGGCATCATTTCGTTGTACTCCATTGTTCTCGAAAGTTGTCAATAGATAGGTATACACCAATCCGCTTTCCAGGCCCAGCGTTTTAGTAAGATTCTTTCTTAGTACCAGTCCAAATGAAACAGGGGGTACATACGAGATGTTCTGGAAATCATTCGGGGTCATGATGCTGGTGTAGTTTGTGGCCGCACTCACAATGTTTTTATCCCCCAAAGATACTGCATAGTAACCATTTCCGACTCCTGTTGCACTTGCAAGATTGCTGTTTGAACCTACCGAAGCTGCCAGCAACCAGCCGTTTTTATTTTTGGTGCTGGCAATAGGTTCTTTTACCGTCTCTTCAACCAGGCTTTCTGGTATGTACCGGTTGCTTTTTGAGACAGAATCTTTCTTTGTTGTTGAATTTTGGGTAATGCTGTTTTTATCGTTTAGGTTCGTGGTTGAGGCTTTTACGCTTATTTTGCTGCTGTCGATAACTTCATGATAGGAAACCTGTGCAGGTGGATAATCCAATGGTACCGATACATGGACCTGTGTTGATTCCTGTGTTTTCAATTGAACAGGTTTAATCTTTGATCCTGTTGTTTGAACTGATGCTATGGGTTGGTTGCTTGCAATAGATTTCGTTTGTACCGAAACTTGAATAGATTTAGTGTGGATTGTTTTTGCAATCGGCTCATTTGATTCTGTCAGTGGGCGAAGTACAAACAGCAGTGCCAATGCAGCAACGGCTGCACCACCCGAAAGCCAGAACCAGAAAGGTATGACCCTTCTTTTTCCTGATTTCAAACGGGCATTGATCTGATCCCAACTCTTGGCATCAACCGGCACCTCATGGTTTTCAAGCTTCTGCCTGAAAATATCGCTGAAGGCGTCCCGTTCGTTATTATTTATAGTGTTCTGCATGTTCTTGTCCGATAAATGATTGTACGTTTTTCTGAAGGATCTTCCGTGCCCGCATAAACTGCGATCGTGAGGTGCTTTCGCTTATTCCAAGCATGTCGCCAATTTCGGTGTGTGAATAACCTTCAATGGCATATAAGTTGAATACGGTACGATATCCATCCGGTAATCTTGCAATACACCCCAGCAAATCATCAGCCGATATTTTATCCAGTACCGTGGTATCATTGTCAATGATGGAATTGCTGTAATCGTCAATACTCATGCTCTGTTTCAACGCATCATGTTCTCTGAGGTATTCCAGTGCCGTAGTGACAAATATCCGCCTTACCCAGCCTGCAAATGATCCAATCCCCGAATACGTATCAATTTTAGTATACAGTTTTATGAATCCCTCCTGAAGGATATCCTTTGCCGTCTCCCTGTCATTCACATACCGCACGCAGACACTTAACATCGCAGAGGCATATTGCTCAAAGATCTCTTTCTGAGCACGGGCTTTCCCGTCTTTGCATCCGGCAATTAACTGTTCTTCGTCTGATAGTCCCTTCTTTAACTTCATACTTTATAGAGTAGATGATAAAATGGTGTGAAACGTTGCATTGAATACCAAAAATAAATTGATTGATTGTAAAAACACAAAATTAACTCATTTTTATGAAGATGTTATCAAAATTGTTATTTATTATTTTCTACCAAACAAATTACAATTTTTGTTTAATAATTTACTGGATTAAGTAAATTTAAATCCTCAAATATTTCAATAAATAATCAATCAATCAAATGCCCAGTTGCGGTCTCCAAAGTCCCAAATGTCCCCCTCTTTAAATCGTTTAAAATAAAAACACCCATCTTTTATAATAAAAAATGGGAGTTTTAAGTATGTACTAATTTGATTGGTTTATTTCAACCACTTATCCAGCCATGAGAAATAAGTCCGTTGCCACAGTATGCCGTTTTGCGGCTGAAGTACCCAATGGTTCTCATCCGGGAATACAAGCATCTCTGCCGGTACACCCCTTAAAACAGCGGCGTTGAATGCTGCCATGCCCTGGGAAGCCAATATGCGGTAGTCTTTCTCACCATGGATCACCAGGATCGGGGTATCCCATTTGTCCACAAACAGGTGTGGTGAATTGGCATACGACTTTTGTGCAATTGCATTGGCCTTATCCCAGTATGCACCACCCAGATCCCAGTTTACAAACCACATTTCTTCTGTTTCCAGGTATTGCTGCGGCAGGTTGAACATACCATCATGCGCCAGGAAGGCCTTAAAACGTTTTTCATGATGCCCTGCCAGCCAGTATACCGAGAAACCACCATAACTTGCACCAACGCAACCCAGTTTATCCTTGTTTACAAAAGGCTCTTTGGCCAGTGCATCTATTGCCGAGAAATAATCCAGCATGTTCTGGCCACCGTAGTCGCCACTGATCTGTTCCAGCCATTCCTGACCAAAGCTAGGCAGCCCGCGACGGTTAGGGGCAACGATGATATAGTCGTTCGCAGCCATTAATTGCAGGTTCCAGCGGTATGACCAGAACTGGCTTACAGTGGATTGCGGTCCGCCTTCACAGAATAGCAGAGTCGGGTATTTTTTATTCTTGTCAAAGTTCGGAGGATACACCACCCAGGTCAACATTTGCTTTTTATCGGTAGTCGTGATCCAGCGTTCTTCCACCCGTCCCATTTTAAGTTGTGCCATGATCTCTTTGTTCTCGAACGAAAGTTCGGTTTCTTTCCCGGTCTTTGGGTCGATCGAATAGATCTCATCCGGCATGCTCATCGAATGCTTTACACCAATCAACTTGTCTTTTGCAGGCTGTACATACGAGTAATCCTGAACCCCTTTTGTAACCTGTGTGATTTTTTTATCGGCAATGTTCACATTGTATATTTGGGTCAATGCATGCCAGCAGCTTACAAAGTAAATCAATTTGCTGTCAGCAGTCCAGGTAAGTCCTGTCGAACTCTGGTCGAAAGTCGCCGAAAGGTCTGTTTTCTCACCGGTTTGTATATTCATGATAAACAGGCGGTTTTTGTCGGCTTCATATCCGTCCCGTTCCATGCTTTCCCATGCAAGCCATTTGCCATCAGGCGAAAAGGTAGGATTCTGATCGTACCCCATCATGCCCTGGGTCTTGTTTTCGGTCTTTTTTGTTTCCAGGTTGTAGAAATAAATATCGGAGTTTGTCGATAGGGCATAGGCTTTCCCTGTTTTCTTGCGGCAGGTGTAAGCTATCGTTTTTCCATCCGGGCTCCAGGCAAGTTGCTCAATGCCACCGAAAGGTTTCATCGGACTTTCGTAAGGTTCCCCTTTCAGGATATCAATTTCTTCGTCAATTTTGTTGTCTTTAAAATTTGCCACAAAAGGATGAGGTACGGTCTGCACCCATTCGTCCCAATGTTTGTACATCAGGTCGGTCACTATCACACCACTTGCTTTTGGCAGGTCGGGGTATTTATCCACGGTGCGTTCACCGTATTTTACATCAGCCACAAAAAGGATCTTTGTTTCGTCGGGTGAGAAGCTGAAATCATTGATCCCTTCTTTCCGGTCTGAGATTTGTTTGCGGTCGCTGCCATCTGCTTTCATAGTCCACAATTGCATGGTTCCCGTTTCCGACGATAAAAAAGCAATATGCCCGCCATCCTTCATCCATTTGGCGGCTGCTTCCCGGGTAGCTGTCTTGGTGATTTGTTTCTTATCCGACCCGTCGGCATTCATGACAAAGATTTCCGAGTTCCCTTTGTTCTCGGGAATGCTGTAGTACGACACCGAATACAACACTTTTGTGCCATCGGGGGATACTTGCGTTCCGGCTACCCGGCCAAAAGACCACAATACTTCCGGGGTCATGCGTCCGTTTTCAATTTTGGGCTGTTGTTTCCCGATAATCGGCGTCTCAGTTTTTGAACTACACGATGCAGCCAGTACAGCTATCGTCATAATGCTTGCTTTTAGAATGGTTTTCATATTTGTTTAACGAAGTTTTGAAGTTTCGGAGATTTCCTGTCAAGAAGGAGGGCTGTGCAATGAAAATGACACGGTTCCTGTTTTGAGGTGCAAATATAATGCTTTTTTGGATCAATATGCAATTTTAAGGAAATGCATTCGTTCCTTTTATACAGAGTGGCTTCGAACCATTCAAACGTTTCAAACATTTCAAACTCTTCAAACCTTATGAACATAGACCCCGGATTCTCGAACACAGGGTGATGTTGTCACGATGTCGCCACGATGTCGCTGATAATCCATATATAATCCAATAATAATCCATATATGATCCATAAATAATCCATACTTATATAAAGATGGAATATAGTTGGATTATTACTGGTTTGTTAATCTGTTATTTATTAGTTGTCAGCGACATCGTGGCGACATCGTAGCGACATCATGTAGACATCGTGCCAAATTCATGACTGTCAACCGGCGGGATGGATTTGTTTTTAGATTCAAATTACAGGCAGATGGAAAACCGGGGAATTGAACCGTAGGTGAATAGAGCCATACTCAAAATAAAACAATTTACGGCTGGAATGTATAAATAACGGATCAATTGCAACTTTATTTTAATAATTTTCAAGATGTGAAAACAAAAGGGAATCCGTAATTGTTTTAATTAAATTCAATTTAATATACATTCCTTTGCAAGCTGTTAAAATCTTTATTTGTTAATCGGTTTGATGAGCCAATTATGTATAAATTAATTAAAAAACAGGGCGTATTCAACTATTTAACGAATATATTAGCATAAACGGTTTGGAAACGATTAAAATTAACACTAAATGAATGCTAATAAAAGACAATATTGTTAAACATATTGCGTTAAATAAACTTAAACATGCCATTAACATTTATTTTTGATGTAAATTTGTGCTCTTATGAAGCGAACGACTATCTGGATACTCATGGTTTTTATGGTTTTAACATTTGTAGGACTTATCGTCATACAGGCACGGTACGTCCGTGTAAATGCCGAAATGATAGAAAATCAATTTAATGATAATGTACAACGAAGTTTATTTCAGACAGTTAGTCTGGTTGAAGAAAATGAAGCGTTAGAATATCTTGGTCAGACACTGGAGGGTGTTGACTATTCGGGGAATAAAAACAAGCTGTTGAGCATGGATGCCCAGAACCTGAAGCTGAAGAATAATATCGACAGCATGGCTGAAAACCTTAAATTAACACCTGATCAGCTAAATAGACCGGGGATCAGGTTATCCACCCGCCACGGGAAAGCAACCATTGAAGAGACTTCCCGCTATTTGCAGGAAAAATTCAAACAAAACTTTTCCCGTTCGAAGACAATCCTGGATCAGGCTGTTTTCAGATGGATGAAGGAGATTGATAAAAAGGATATCAGCGAAAGGGTAAATTTTGAAGAACTAAACGGGATACTTGAGAAAGTATTTACCAACAATGGGGTGAAACTGCCTTTTTTCTATTCCATCGTGGATAAACAAGGGAAAGTAATTTATCAATGTCATAAGGAAATACCTCATGATATGAGCAACACCCATAATAATATTTATACACAGAGGCTTTTTCCGCTTGAAGAATCGAATAAGATTGCGTATTTACAAGTAATTTTCCCGACAAAGCAAAATTATATTTTAAATTCCATGAACTTACTTTTACCTTCTATAGCGCTTGTTACACTCATATTATGCATATTTATCGTGGCTATTATTATCATATTCAGACAAAAGCAACTGAACAATATGAAAAACGATTTTGTTAATAATATGACACATGAATTAAAAACACCAATTTCAACCATTTCGTTAGCTTCACAAATGTTACAGGACCCTGGCGTGGGTAAGACTCCTGAAACGCTGAAGCATATCTCGAATGTTATTAAAGATGAAACCAAGAGATTAAGCCTTCAGGTTGAGAAAGTGTTGCAGATGGCTATTTTTGAGAAGGATAAATCGATGCTGAAATTAAATGAAATCAGCATAAACTCGCTGATTACAGATATTATCAGTAATTTCTCGCTCAAGGTAACCAGTAAAGGCGGGAAAATCACTTCCAAATTAGGTGCAACTAATGACCGTGCATTGGTAGATGAAGTGCATTTTACGAATGTGATCTTCAATCTGATGGACAATGCACTGAAGTATTCGGACAAACCGTTGCTGTTGACCATTGAAACCTGGAATGTGAAAGAGAACCTGTTCATCAGCATTGAAGACAATGGTATCGGGATCAGTAAGGATGACCTGAAACGAATTTTTGAGAAATTTTACCGCGTATCAACCGGCAACCAACATAATGTTAAGGGGTTTGGACTGGGGTTAGCGTATGTAAAGAAAATTGTGACAGAACACAGAGGCTCGATCAAAGTAGAGAGCGAAATAAATATCGGAACTAAATTCACTATTACAATACCAACTTTAAAAAATTACGAATTATGACTGACGAAAAAGTAAAAATCCTGATGTGCGAAGATGACGAAAATCTTGGCATGCTTCTCAGAGAGTATTTGCAACAAAAAGGGTACGATGCAGACTTGCAACCTGATGGGGAAGCTGGTTACAAAGCATTTTCACGTAACAAATATGACTTATGTGTATTTGACGTAATGATGCCTAAAAAAGACGGTTTTGCCCTGGCAGCTGACGTACGCGCTATGAATTCTGAAGTGCCTATTATTTTCCTGACTGCAAAATCTATGAAAGAAGATATTTTGCAGGGATTCAAACTGGGTGCCGATGATTATTTGTCAAAACCATTCAGCATGGAAGAATTGTTGTATCGTATTGAATCTATTTTACGCCGCGTAAAAGGAAAACGTGCAAAAGACGTTGTTACTTATACGATTGGTGCATTTACATTTGATGCTCAAAAACAAATGCTTACTTTTGAAGGTGAAGCTAAAAAACTGACCACAAAAGAATCTGAATTGTTGAACTTACTTGCTGCAAATGCTAATAACATTTTGGAAAGGAACTTTGCATTAAAAACAATCTGGGTAGACGATAACTATTTCAATGCACGTAGCATGGATGTATATATCACCAAATTGCGTAAATTACTTAAAGATGACCAAAACGTAGCTATTATCAATATTCACGGTAAAGGCTATAAACTGATTACTCCTCAGGTAAAAGAAGATTAATCTCCTGCAACTATGAAAAAAAAAGCCGCCCAATCAGGCGGCTTTTTTTTACGCTGGCTATTGCCGGATAGCAATAGCCAGTATTTCAGAAGGGTCATCCACTATGTACAGGGGTGAAAATTGTTCCATTTCAGTTCGTGGTCGAAATCCCCAGGTTACGCCTGCAGCCTGTATGCCACTGTTTTGGGCTGTTTGCATGTCAACACCTGAGTCCCCAATATACAAAACTTCATCTTTCCCTACTTTTACAACGGATAATATGTCGTACACAATGGTTGGATCGGGCTTTGTGGGTATGTTCTCGCGTTGTCCGAACACGGCTGCAAAAGTTATTTCAGGAAAGAAGTGTTGAACCAGTTTCTCAGTTCCTTTCTGGTATTTGTTGGAAGCTACTGCCAGTTTAATACCTCTTTTTTGCAGGCTGAGCAACAAACTTGTAATGCCCGGGTATGGTATTGTTAGATCTGAATTATGTTCCCCATAATACTCCAGGAAATACTTGCGGACCTTCAGGATGTTTTCCTGAGTCTTTTCCCCTTCAGGTAATACCCGTTCGAAAAGTTTATTGATGCCGTTTCCTATAAAGAACCGGTAAGCTTCTGTTTCATGGATTGGGAAGCCGCAAAGTTGAAGGGCATAGTTGGTGCTGGCTGCCAGATCGGCAACCGTGTCCAGTAAAGTGCCATCAAGGTCGAAAATAAGAAGGGATTTCATTGTGGAAAGTATTTTCTCAGGCAGGTTAAGTATTGCCTCAACCAGGATGTTTATGAATTAGAACTCAAACGATGAAAATGCAGTGAATCTGTTTCCTTGAACGAATAATCAGAACCTTTTTTCCAACTCATCCTGTGTGAATATAGTCATAATCCTTTTCCCATCCGGGGTAAAGTTATGATTGGCACAGGCAAACAGACGATCAATCAGATCGGACATTTCCTCGCTAGACAGGTGTTGTCCTGCTTTTAATGATGAAGATTCGGCTAATGACAATGAAATGGACTCATGCAGGGAAGTGGAGGGATCGTCTTCGGTATTTCTTGCCTTGTCGAGCATTTCGAGCAACAGATCGATCACACTTGACGTGCCGGTATGGGCGGATACTCCTTTTACCTGGTACGAGTGGTTATCAAGGGACTCAAATTCAAACCCAAGCAAGTTCAGGTCCGGGATGATTTGTTCGAAAAACAAGGCATCATCAGCACTTAATTCCAATACTTCAGGAAACAGGACTTGTTGGGATACTCCCTTTGAATTTTCGATCTGGCTTAAAAACAAATCAAATAATATGCGGGTATGTGCCCGGTGCTGGTCGATCAATAATAGACCTGACTTTATGCCTGTAATGATATACCGGTTTTTATACTGGAAATTATCAGCACGGGATTCAGTATTCTCAATTACTTGTTGCTGTCCGGTTGACGATCCTGAAGCCATGGCAGGAGAATCTAATTTAGGTTGCCAGGTTGGAGAGGATTCTATAGGGACTTCCTTTCTCTCAAAATCACCGTATAGGTCTTCCCAGTCCAATACAGGGCGTTTGTAGCTGGTTGAGCCGAATGGATTGTAGTTCGGGTTAAAGTTTGACTGGGGAGGGCGTACGTTCTCTACGGGCATGCCCACAGGCATGTCAATGGAGCCTTCCTGATCAAAATCAATGGATGGGACCACATTGAATTTTCCCAATGCTTCTTTTATGGCCGCAGAAAGAATGGACCAGATAGCCTGTTCGTTCTCAAACTTGATTTCTGTCTTGGTAGGATGAATATTGATATCAATAGTCTGGGGATCGACTTCAAGATAGATGAAGTAATTCGGACTCTCGGTGGCCTGTATCATTTGGTTGTAGGCCAGCAATACCGCCTTGTGGAAATAAGGGTGGCGCATGTACCTGCCATTGACAAAAAAGTACTGGCTTCCGGATTTTTGTGCAAATTCAGGTTTGCCGACATACCCGGTGATACTTACCAGGTTTGTTGAAGTTTCAATAGTCAACAGTTGTTGTTGCCAGCGTTTCTTGGCGTTCTTGCCAAAGATATTTTCTATCCTGACTTTGTGGTTGGAGGCAGGCAACTGGAATATCTCTTCATCCCCATCAAAAAGGGATAATGCAACATTGGAATTCACCAGGGCAATGCGGTAAAACTCAGTAAAAATATGACTTTTCTCTACATTATCGCTTTTCAGGAAGCGACGGCGGGCAGGTACATTGAAAAACAGATTCTTTACCTGAAAAGAAGTTCCCAAATCACATTGCACAGATTCCTGCTTGAAAACCCTTGTGCCGGCTACTTCCACCAATACACCCAATTCATCTTCCGAACGGCGGGTGCGTAATTCCACCTGAGCAACTGCAGCAATGGAAGCGAGCGCTTCGCCACGAAAACCCATGGTGCGCAGTGAGAATAAATCATCGGCATTATTAATCTTTGAAGTGGCATGACGTTCAAAGGCCATCCGGGCATCGGTATCACTCATACCCTTTCCGTTGTCTACCACTTGTATCAATGTACGACCGGCATCTTTTATTACTATCTGAATAAAAGTTGCACCCGCATCAATTGAATTCTCCACTAATTCTTTAAGCACCGAAGCCGGACGTTGAATCACTTCACCGGCTGCTATCTGATTGGCTACCGAATCGGGTAAAAGATGAATAATATCGCTCATAATAGAAAAAGTCCCCTAAATCCCCGAAAGGAAGGACTTTTGATTAGTTAGTTTATAATATGCATTAAGATTGTCAATCAGAGAATGGGGATTTTAGGATCCCCATTCTTTTGACTTAAAGGTGGTAATTAATTAAACTTACCTTCAAATTTCACATTCATGTCATTAACAAACTGGCGGATCCTTTGTTCGTTTTCACGTTTACAAATGAGCAATACATTATCCGATTCTGCCACTATATAGCCATCTAAATCCTGGATAACAGCCAGTTTCTCAGAGGGGAGGACAACGATATTATTTTTGCTTTCGTAGAAAGCAGTCTTACATTTCAATGTGACGTTTTCCTGTTCATCCTTTGGTGACATTTCGTATAATGAACCCCAGGTGCCCAGATCGGTCCAGCCAAAGTCGGAACACAAAACATACACATCAGAGGCTTTTTCCATGATACCATAATCGATGGAGATGTTGGGGCAGGAGGGATACATTTCATCAATAAATTCCTGTTCCTTTTCAGTATTAAAGAATTCCTCTCCGGCCTTAAACTTGGTGGACACTTCCGGTAACAAATCATCGAAGGCTTTATCGATAGCTTGCAGGTTCCAAAGGAAGATACCTGAATTCCAAAAGAATTCGCCTGTTTCGAAGAATATCTGGGCAAGTTCGGCATTTGGTTTTTCAGTAAATGTCTTAACCCTGCGCAGGTTCGTTTCACCTTCATCAATCTGGATATAGCCATATCCTGTTTCAGGACGGCTGGGTTTAATACCCAATGTTAACAGGCAATTATTTTTATCTACAAAGTCAAGCCCTGCTTTTAATGTCTCAAGGAAATCGGCTTCTTTCAGGATCAGGTGGTCGGATGGTGCTACTATAATATTTGCTTTATCAGTCATTGCTTTGATACGGTTGACAGCGTAAGCAATGCAAGGCGCTGTATTTCTTCTGTTAGGTTCCAGCAGAACCTGGTCAGGTTTAATCTCGGGCAATTGTTCCAGGATTAAATCCTTGTATATAACATTTGATACAATCAGAATATTGGCTGCCGGTACAACGTGACGAATCCTGTCGAATGTAAGCTGTAAAAGCGTACGTCCTGTACCAAAGAAATCAAGGAACTGTTTAGGGCGTTCATTTCTACTGAAAGGCCAAAAGCGGCTACCAACGCCACCTGCCATAATAATGCAATAATTATTTTCCATTGTAAATAATGGTTATAGTTTAAAATCCGGTTTTATTAAAAAGTGTACTAAGATACTGCCTTTTTTTGAGTAAGCCAAAACTTAACAACACAAAAACGAGGTTGTTTTCGAAAAGAAAACAACCTCGTTGTCAATAAATAGTATATGAAGAATTATTTATTCTTCTGATTCACGATCTTCCATGTCCAGTACATTTTTACGTGCATCAACTTTCTTGTCGTACTCATCACGTGAGTAAACCACAATTTTATCAAAATCACGTTGTCCTGTACCTGCCGGAATTAAGTGTCCGCAAATAACGTTTTCTTTCAATCCTTCTAATTTATCTACTTTTCCGTTGATAGCAGCGTCGTTCAATACTTTCGTAGTTTCCTGGAAAGAAGCGGCCGACATAAAGCTATTTGTCTGAAGAGCAGCACGGGTAATACCCTGTAAAATTTGGTTAGAAGTAGCAGCTATGGCATCGCGTGTCTGCACCAGGCGCATATCACGACGTTTAAGCATACTGTTTTCATCACGAAGTTTACGTGGAGTAATAATTTGTCCCGGTTTCAGGGTTACTGAATCACCGGCATCAAGAATCACTTTTTTACCCCAGATACGATCGTTTTCTTCCATGAATTCGTTCTTGTCAACGATTTGCTTTTCAAGAAAGCGTGTATCACCTTGTTCCAGAATATCTACCTTGCGCATCATCTGACGTACAATTACTTCAAAGTGTTTATCATTGATTTTCACACCCTGCAAGCGGTATACATCCTGAACTTCGTTTACGATATAATCCTGAACTGCGGTTGGCCCCTTGATCAACAAAATGTCCGAAGGTGTAGTGGCTCCATCCGAAAGTGGAGTACCTGCACGTACAAAGTCATTTTCCTGAACTAATATTTGTTTCGAAAGCGGGATCATATATTTCTTGATTTCACCTGTTTTCGAAGTGACTGCAAGTTCGCGATTACCACGTTTGATTTTTCCAAAGGTTACCTCACCATCAATTTCAGCAACAACTGCCGGATTCGATGGGTTACGGGCTTCGAATAATTCAGTAACACGTGGAAGACCACCCGTGATATCACCGGCTTTACCAACAGCACGTGGTATTTTTACCAACATCTGACCAGTCTTGATCTTATCGCCATTATCCAACACCAAGTGGGCACCCACCGGTAAGTTGTACGTACGTAAGATTGAGCCATCTTTTGATACAATATGTGCACTAGGAATCTTATTTTTATCTTTCGAATCAATAATAATCTTTTCGCGTAATCCGGTAGCATCATCTGTTTCAGTTTTGAAAGTTACACCTTCAACAACATCTTCAAACTCAATCTTACCTTCAGTTTCTGAAATAATTACCGCATTAAATGGATCCCATTCGCAGACCATCTGGCCTTTAGTTCCCAGTTCGCCATCTTTTACGTATAATTTAGAACCGTAAGGGATATTCTGAGTTGTTAATGCAATGCCTGTATTCTTGTCGATAACACGCATTTCAGTTAAACGGCTTACCACTACCTGATAAACATTTTTATTTTCATCTACTGCATCTACTGTACGAAGTTCGTCGAATTCAAGACGGCCATCATAGCGCAATAAAATTTTAGATTCAGCTGCAATATTCGAAGCGATACCCCCAACGTGGAACGTACGCAATGTCAACTGTGTTCCCGGCTCCCCGATTGATTGGGCAGCGATTACACCAACAGCTTCACCAATATGAACCATTTTACCGGTTGCAAGGTTACGCCCGTAGCATCTGGCACAAACACCCTTTTTAGATTCACAGGTCAATACCGAACGGATTTCAACACGTTCAATTGGTGAGTCCTGTATCTTTCTGGCCAGAATTTCTGTGATTTGTGAACCTGAGTTTACAATTAATTCCCCTGTAAGCGGATGGTAAATATCATGAACAGAAACACGACCCAGAATACGTTCGTATAATGAAGAAATTACTTCTTCATTGTTTTTCATTTCAGTAGCTATCAATCCACGTAAAGTTCCACAATCGTCTTCATTGATGATGACATCTTGCGACACATCCACCAAACGACGTGTTAAATATCCGGCATCAGCTGTTTTCAGGGCAGTATCCGCAAGACCTTTACGAGCACCGTGAGTTGAAATAAAGTATTCCAACACGGACAGACCTTCCTTAAAGTTCGATAAAATCGGGTTTTCAATAATCTGACCACCTTCAGCACCTGACTTTTGAGGTTTTGCCATCAAACCACGCATACCGGATAACTGACGAATCTGTTCTTTCGAACCACGGGCACCTGAATCCAACATCATATATACTGAGTTGAATCCCTGGTTATCGGTTGAAAGTTGTTTCATCAGGATATTCGACAACTTGGAGTTGACGTGTGTCCAGGTATCAATAATCTGATTGTAACGTTCATTAAAGGTAATGAAACCCATATTGTAGTTATTCAGGATCTCGTCAACCTCTGCATTACCTTCTTTTACCAATTCATCTTTTTCAGGTGGGATAATTACGTCATTCAAGTTGAACGAAAGTCCACCTTTGAAGGCCATGTAATAACCTAAATCCTTAATATCATCAAGGAAACGGGCAGTACGGGCAACACCGCAAATATCAATCACGTTACCGATAATATCACGTAACGATTTTTTAGAAAGTAATTCATTGATATATCCTACTTCAGTTGGTACACATTTATTAAATAATATACGTCCTACTGTAGTTTCAATGATAGTATCCACCAATTCCCTTTCAGCATTCAAGTCTTTGGTTTTTACCTTAATCCAGGAGTGCAATTCTACTTTCCGCTCGTTGTAAGCTATTTCAGCTTCTTCCGGGGAATAGAAAATCAAACCTTCACCTTTGGCACCTTTACGTGGTTTTGTAATATAGTACAAACCAAGAACCATGTCCTGTGAAGGAACGGTAATAGGAGCGCCATTAGCAGGATTTAAGATATTATGAGAAGCCAGCATCAACATTTGGGCTTCCAGGATAGCTTCGTTACCAAGAGGTAAGTGAACAGCCATTTGGTCACCATCAAAGTCGGCATTAAACGCAGTACACGATAATGGGTGTAGTTGAATAGCTTTACCTTCAATCATTTTTGGTTGGAAAGCCTGTATACCCAAACGGTGCAATGTTGGTGCACGGTTAAGTAATACCGGATGACCTTTCATCACATATTCCAAAATATCCCAGATAACAGGATCTTTACGATCAACAATTTTCTTGGCTGATTTTACGGTCTTTACTATTCCGCGTTCAATTAATTTGCGGATAACAAATGGTTTGTATAATTCGGCAGCCATATCTTTTGGCAAACCGCATTCGTGCATCTTTAATTCAGGACCTACAACAATTACCGAACGTGCTGAATAATCCACACGTTTTCCAAGTAAGTTCTGACGGAAACGACCTTGTTTCCCTTTTAAACTGTCGGAAAGTGATTTCAACGGACGGTTTGCATCGGTTTTAACAGCACTTGATTTACGTGAGTTATCGAATAACGAGTCAACAGCTTCCTGAAGCATACGTTTTTCATTACGAAGGATTACTTCCGGCGCTTTGATTTCGATCAACCGTTTCAACCTGTTATTACGGATAATAACACGTCTGTATAAGTCATTTAAATCGGAAGTGGCAAAACGTCCACCATCCAATGGTACCAACGGACGTAATTCAGGAGGTATAACCGGAACGATTTTTATAATCATCCATTCTGGTTTATTTCTCATTTTCGAAGTCCGGAACGATTCTACAATTTGCAGACGTTTCAAAGCTTCGTTCTTACGTTGTTGGGAAGTATCATTATTTGCCTTGTGACGTAAATCATACGAAAGTACATCTAAATCCAACCGGCTTAGCATATCATGAATGGCATCTGCACCCATTTTTGCAATAAACTTGTTCGGATCGGTGTCCTCGAGTAATTGATTTTCACGTGGTAGAGCTTCCAGGATGTCTAAATATTCATCTTCTGAAAGTAATTCACCATTAGCAATATTTTCACCGTTTTCAATTATTCCACCCTGAATGATTACATATTTTTCATAATATATAATTGAATCAAGTTTTTTAGTTGGCATTCCTAATAAATAGCCGATTTTATTCGGTAATGAACGGAAATACCAAATGTGAGCCACCGGAACTACTAATTGAATGTGTCCCATGCGTTCACGACGAACTTTTTTCTCAGTCACTTCCACGCCGCAACGGTCGCAGACAATGCCTTTGTAACGGATGCGTTTATATTTACCGCAATGGCATTCAAAGTCCTTGGTAGGGCCAAAAATGCGTTCGCAGAATAAACCATCACGTTCCGGTTTGTATGTACGATAATTAATGGTTTCGGGTTTGAGAACCTCACCACTCGATAATTTTAAAATTTCTTCAGGCGACGCTAAGCCGATGGATATTTTATTAAAATTACTCTTTACCTTATTATCATTTTTAAAAGCCATATCTCTGTTTTATAAAGAGTTATAAGATTTACAATTTATGAATCCCGATAGTGTTCGGGGACAATTCAGATTGTATTGATAAATATCAGTTCGTACCAGGATGTAACCTGATACGAACTTTTATTTATCGTATATTTAATCTAAACTGATGCTCAGACCTAATCCCCTAAGCTCGTGCAACAATACGTTGAGCGATTCCGGTATTCCCGGTGCAGGCATTGGATCACCTTTTACAATCGCTTCGTAGGTACGGGCACGACCCATAACATCATCCGATTTGACAGTCAAAATTTCCTGCAAAATGTGGGCAGCACCAAATGCTTCAAGTGCCCAAACTTCCATTTCTCCGAAACGTTGTCCCCCAAATTGTGCTTTACCACCAAGAGGTTGTTGAGTAATAAGTGAATATGGTCCGATAGAACGCGCGTGCATTTTATCTTCAACCATGTGACCCAGTTTCAACATATAAATTACACCTACTGTTGCTGTCTGGTCAAAACGTTCACCGGTACCACCATCATACAGATAAGTTTTACCATAATTTGGTACGCCTGCCTTTTCAGTCCAGACATTCAAATCATCCAGTGATGCACCATCAAAAATTGGAGTTGCAAAACGCAAGCCTAATTCTTTTCCGGCCCAACCCAATACAGTTTCAAAGATCTGACCTAAGTTCATACGGGAAGGTACACCCAGTGGGTTCAACACGATATCAACCGGAGTTCCATCGGCAAGGAAAGGCATATCTTCCTGACGGACAATACGCGATACAATACCTTTGTTACCATGACGTCCAGCCATTTTATCACCAACACGGATCTTACGTTTTTTGGCAATATATACTTTGGCTATTTGTACAATACCATTTGGAAGTTCATCTCCAATAGTGATATTGAATTTTTGACGTTTAATCTGTGCATCTAATTCTTTATGTTTTCTCAGATAGTTCATGATGAGTTTTTTTACAAGCTCATTTTTGTGTGTATCTGTAGTCCACTTGCTTAATTGGATAGCGGTATAATCTATTTCACGTAAACGTTCGATGGTAAATTTACTGTTGCGTGAGATAATATCACTGCCTAAGAAATCTTTCACTCCGGCAGAAGTTTTATCACCAAGCAATACAATTAATTTTTCAACTAAAGTATTACGTAAGATTAAGGCTTGATTTTCGAACTCTTCGTCCAGTTTTGGAAGAACAGCTTTGTCAGCAAGCTTTGATTTACGATTTTTTTGTGCTTTTGAGAACAAACGTTTTCCAATAACAACACCCGATAATGATGGAGTTGCTTTCAATGAAGCATCTTTCACATCACCTGCTTTGTCACCAAAGATGGCACGAAGCAGTTTTTCTTCCGGTGAAGGATCTGATTCCCCTTTCGGAGTGATTTTACCAATAATAATGTCACCCGGTTCAATGCGGGCTCCAATACGGATAATACCATTTTCATCAAGATCTTTTGTGGCTTCTTCGCTTACATTCGGTATATCCGAAGTAAACTCTTCGATTCCACGTTTTGTTTCACGAACATCCAACAGTTGTTCAACAACATGTATTGATGTGAATACATCTTCACGTACAACACGTTCGTTGATTACGATGGCATCCTCAAAATTATAACCTTTCCATGGCATGAATGCTACTTTCAGGTTTTTTCCGATTGCCAGTTCACCATTTTGAGTAGCATACCCTTCAGTCAGAATTTGACCGGCGAATACTTTATCCCCTTTATTAACGATAGGACGTAAGTCAATCGTTGTATTCTGGTTGGTTTTCTGGAATTTTGGTAATCTATATTCTTTTACAGCTGTATCGAAGCTTACAAATTCTTCTTCTTCAGTACGGTCGTAGCGGATATTAATACGGGTTGCATCAACAAACTCTACAATACCAACACCTTCAGCCATAACCTGAGTCCTTGAATCCTGAATTAACTGGGCTTCAATTCCTGTTCCGACAATTGGAGCCTCACAACGCAACAAAGGCACTGCCTGGCGCATCATGTTCGATCCCATCAATGCACGGTTAGCATCATCATGTTCCAGGAAAGGAATTAAGGCAGCTGCTATCGACGCAATCTGCGAAGGAGAAACATCCATTAAATTCACCTCTGATGGTGATATTACAGGAAAATCTGCTCCTAAACGTGATTTAATTTTGGACTTAATAAATTCGCCTTTGTCATTTAAAGGGGCATTACCCTGTGCAATAACCAGGCTTTCTTCTTCTTCAGCAGTAAAGTATTCAATGCCTTCATCCGTAGTATCCACAATTGAATCAGTTACCTTTCGATACGGAGTTTCAATAAATCCAAGTTCGTTAATTTTTGCGTAAATACACAAGGACGAAATCAGACCAATGTTCGGGCCTTCCGGAGTTTCAATAGGGCATAAACGGCCATAGTGAGTATAATGTACATCTCGAACCTCGAAACCTGCACGTTCACGTGACAGACCACCTGGCCCGAGCGCTGACATACGACGTTTGTGGGTTATCTCAGCTAACGGATTCTGTTGGTCCATAAATTGCGATAACGCGTTGGTTCCAAAGAATGAGTTGATAACTGAAGATATACTTTTTGCATTGATCAAATCGATAGGCGTGAAAACTTCGTTATCACGAACATTCATTCGCTCACGAATGGTACGGGCCATACGTGAAAGTCCTACTCCGAATTGATTATATAATTGTTCACCAACTGTACGAACACGACGGTTACTTAAGTGGTCAATATCATCAACATCTGCTTTTGAGTTAATCAACTCAATCAGGTATTTGATAATTTCAATAATATCTTCTTTGGTCAGCACTTTTGTTTCCATGCTGGTCGTCAGGTTCAATTTCCGGTTAATACGGAAACGTCCCACATCACCTAAATCATACCGTTTTTCAGAGAAGAATAAATTGTTTATTACTTCACGGGCTGTTGAATCATCAGCCGGTACTGCATTACGTAATTGACGGTAAATATACAAAACAGCTTCTTTTTCCGAATTACTAGGGTCTTTTTGAAGTGTGTTGTAAATGATGGCATAATCGTTTTGATTTGCATCTGTTTTGTGAAGTAAAATCGTTGGAGTACCTGCATCCAGAATTTCGTCAATGTGACTGTTTTCTAAGATAGTTTCACGATCAATAATAACTTCATTACGTTCAATAGAAACAACCTCGCCGGTATCTTCATCCACAAAATCCTCTACCCAGGTTTTCAATACACGGGCTGCTAATTTTTGTCCGATAGCTTTTTTCAAACTGGTCTTGCTTACCTTAATTTCTTCTGCAAGGTTGAAAATTTCCAGGATGTCTTTATCACTTTCGAAACCGATGGCACGAAGCAATGTAGTTACAGGAAGTTTTTTCTTACGGTCGATATAAGCGTACATCACGTTGTTGATGTCTGTTGCAAATTCAATCCATGATCCGCGGAAAGGAATAATTCTGGCTGAGTATAGTTTTGTTCCGTTGGCGTGAGTGCTTTGACCGAAGAATACTCCGGGTGAGCGGTGTAGTTGGGAAACAATCACACGTTCTGCACCATTGATAACAAAAGTTCCTTTCGCAGTCATATAAGGGATAGGTCCCAAATAGACATCTTGAATCACCGTATCAAAATCTTCATGATCCGGATCGGTACAATATAGTTTTAGTTTAGCTTTAAGCGGTACACTGTATGTCAGGCCGCGTTCTACACACTCATCTATCGAATAACGTGGAGGGTCAACGTAATAATCGAGAAATTCGAGGATGAAATTATTTCGGGTATCAGCAATAGGAAAGTTTTCGGAAAAAACCTTATACAAACCTTCTGATTTTCTTTTTTCAGGAGCTGTGTCCATCTGAAAAAAGTCCTGGAAAGATTTTAATTGTACTTCTAAAAAGTCAGGATATTCTAACTGATTCTTGATAGAAGCAAAATTTATTCTTTGATTTTTTGTTAATGAAGACATTTTCAAAGAGGTTATTTGGGTGCGGTGAACTCAATTATTTTATAGACAGAAAAGGTTTAGAATCCCTCCGTTCGAGGGAATCTAAACCAAAGACCTGATAATCAGGTTTTATTATTTAAGTTCAACTTCTGCTCCGCCTTCTGTAAGAGTTTTCTTAAGGGCTTCTGCTTCGTCTTTTGTTGCACCTTCTTTAATTACTGAAGGAGCTGCATCTACTAAATCTTTAGCTTCTTTCAAACCTAATCCGGTAAGTTCTTTCACTAATTTTACAATAGATAATTTATTTGCACCGGCTGCTTTCAATACAACATCAAAAGCTGATTTTTCTTCTACTACCTCAGCGGCAGCTGCAGGACCTGCAGAAACTGCAACTGCTGCAGCAGCTGGTTCAATACCGTATACATCTTTCAAAATTTGAGCTAACTCATTTACTTCTTTAACTGTTAAGTTAACCAATTGTTCTGCAAAAGCTTTCAAATCTGCCATTTTACTTATTTTTTATGAATTTGTTTTTTTATATTTTTGATAATTTTATCTTTCCGACAATGTTTTCAAAACACCGTGGATAGTTGTACCTCCTGATTGAAGTGCTGAAATAACGTTCTTAGCAGGCGATTGCAACAAGGCAATAACATCTCCGATAAGTTCGTTCTTGCTCTTCACGTGGAGTAATGCTTCCAATTGATTTTCACCAATATAGAAACTTTCTTCGACATACGCTGCCTTCAAAATTGGTTTTTTGATTTTACTCTTGCTTGCTTTGCTAAAATCCTGAATGATTTTTGCTGGAGCATTTCCAATATTCGATAGCATCAAAGAAGTTTCACCCGTAAGAGAACCATAAAGTTCACTAAAGTCTACTGATGAGTTATCAAGTGCTTTTTGAAGCAATGTATTTTTTACAACTACAAGTTTAATATCTTGTTTGAAGCAAATTCTTCTTAATTCAGTAGTCTTGGCAGCATTTAATCCGCCAATGTCAGCTAAATAGAAGTGAGAATACTCACTAAGAGTCGACTCAAGTTGTTTTATAATAGCGCTTTTATCTTCCTTTTTCATAAACTTTTAATTTTATTCTTCAATTGATTTGGGTTCAATCTTAATACCCATACTCATTGTGCTTGAAAGATAAATGCTCTTTACATAAGTACCTTTAGCGGCTGTGGGTCTAAGTTTCATCAAAGTAGAAACAAATTCTTTGGCATTTTCCATTAATTGTTCAGGAGTAAAAGATACTTTTCCTACTGAAGTGTGTACGATACCATATTTATCAACTTTAAAGTCGATCTTTCCTTGTTTTACTTCTTTTACAGCTTTTCCTACTTCGTTAGTAACTGTACCGCTTTTTGGATTAGGCATTAAACCACGTGGGCCTAATATACGACCTAATGCACCCAATTTTCCCATAATGGCAGGCATGGTGATGATCACATCAACATCTGTCCATCCACCTTTGATCTTTTCGATATATTCGTCTAGACCTACAAAGTCAGCTCCGGCTTCTTTGGCCGCTGCTTCCTGGTCGGGAGTACATAATGCAAGAACCTTTACTTGTTTTCCTGTTCCGTTTGGTAACGACACTACGCCGCGTACCATTTGGTTGGCTTTACGTGGGTCAACACCTAAGCGTACATCTATATCTACAGAAGCATCAAATTTTGCATTGGAAATTTCTTTTACCAATCCGGTTGCTTCCTTGAGGGAATAGGTTTTTCCTGCTTCAATTTTTTCTAAAGCTAACCTTTGATTTTTTGTCAGTTTACTCATTTGTAATTGAAGTTTAGTTTAGTTTTTAACTGGAAAAGTACCTTTTACGGTAATACCCATACTTCTAGCTGTACCAGCAACCATTTTCATAGCTGCCTCTAATTGAAAACAATTCAAATCGACCATCTTGTCTGTAGCAATCACTTCTACCTGTTCCCAGGTAATTTCAGCTACTTTCTTACGGTTTGGCTCTGCCGACCCACTTTTCAGTTTGGTTACTTCCAGTAATTGGATTGCAACAGGAGGAGTTTTTACTATAAAGTCGAATGATTTGTCTGTATAATAGGTGATGACTGCCGGTAAAATTTTGCCCGGTTTGTCTTGGGTTCTGGCATTAAATTGTTTACAAAACTCCATTATATTGATTCCTTTAGAACCCAATGCAGGGCCTACCGGTGGAGAGGGGTTTGCCGCACCTCCTTTAATCTGTAATTTAATTTGTCCAGCAATCTCTTTAGCCATAATTGTTTAATTTTTGATGTTTAACTGGTGTGGTTGATGTGTAACAAGAATCAACTACTCCTTTTCTACTTGCGTGAATGCTAATTCGAGCGGAGTTTTCCGTCCGAAAATCATAACCATAACTTTGAGTTTTTTCTTCTCGGAATTGACTTCCTCAATTAACCCGCTAAATCCGGTGAAAGGACCAAAGATCACTTTCACACTTTCACCAACATAGAAAGGCGTGAGCATTTCTTCTTCAGTTTCCTGTAGTTCGTCTACCTTGCCCAGAATACGATTCACTTCCGAAGGACGAATCGCGGTGGGTACATGGTTCTTTTCTCCAAGAAATCCAATGACATTGGGGGTGTTACGCAGGCGGTGAGGAATTTCACCGATCAGATGAGCTTCTATCAAAACATATCCCGGCATGCAACTACGTTCTTTTGTAATTTTCTTGCCGTTACGAATCTGGTAAACCTTCTCAGTAGGGATTAATACCTGAGCAACATACTGACCAAGATCCGAATTTTTGATTTCTGCATCAATATATTCTTTTACCTTGTTCTCTTTTCCACTAATGGCGCGCATAACGTACCATTTAAAATTTGTTGACTCAGACACTTTATTGACCTCCATAGAATAATTAAGACAGTTGTCCGTAAATAAATTTCATGATATTTTCAAAACCTAAATCCATAAGCCAAACAATCAATGCAATAATGATGGAAGCAATCAATACCACTACTGCACTGTTCGTAAGTTCTGCCCGTGTTGGCCAGGATACTTTTTGAACCAGTTCTAAATACGCCTCTTTGATATAGTTAATTATCTTCATATATAAATAGAATTTGCACGGGCAGAGAGGCTCGAACTCCCGACACCTGGTTTTGGAGACCAGTGCTCTACCAACTGAGCTACGCCCGTGTATGAAAGTCGTTTCACGTTCCCATGAAACGACTTTTTTTTTATTGTAATCTAAATGCTTAGTCTAGAAGTTCTGTAATCTGACCTGAACCTACTGTACGTCCACCTTCACGAATAGCAAAACGTAAACCAATGTTACAAGCTACCGGATAGATTAATGTTACAGTTAATTCTAAGTTGTCACCAGGCATTACCATTTCTGTTCCTTCTGGAAGAGTGATTTCACCTGTAACGTCCAAAGTACGGATATAGAATTGTGGACGGTAACGGTTATGGAATGGAGTGTGACGGCCACCTTCTTCTTTCTTCAGGATATAAACCGCTGCTTTGAAAGTAGTGTGAGGAGTTACTTTTCCCGGGTGGGTGATAACCATACCACGTTTGATACTGTCTTTATCGATACCACGAAGTAATAATCCTACGTTATCACCTGCCTGACCATCGTCAAGAATCTTGCGGAACATTTCCACACCGGTTACAACTGATTTCAGTGCGCTCTGTCCTAATCCAATGATCTGAACTTCTTCACCTGTTTTGATCTTACCTGTTTCGATACGACCTGTAGCTACTGTACCACGACCTGTGATCGAGAATACATCTTCTACCGGCATCAAGAATGGTTTGTCTGTTGCACGTTCTGGCAATTGAATCCAGGTATCAACGGCATCCATCAATTCCATTACTTTATCTTCCCACATTGGGTCACCGTTTAATGCACCAAGTGCAGATCCACGGATAATTGGAGTATTGTCACCATCGAAATCATAGAATGAAAGCAATTCACGCATTTCCATTTCTACTAATTCCAACATTTCTTCGTCATCAACCTGGTCGCATTTGTTCATGAATACAACAATACGAGGTACGTTTACCTGACGGGCTAACAAAATGTGTTCGCGGGTTTGTGGCATTGGACCATCAGTTGCAGCAACTACAATGATAGCACCATCCATTTGAGCAGCACCCGTAACCATGTTCTTAATATAATCGGCGTGACCTGGACAATCTACGTGAGCATAGTGACGGTTCGCTGTTTGGTATTCTACGTGCGAAGTATTAATTGTAATACCACGTTCTTTTTCTTCAGGAGCATTATCGATCGAATCGAAAGAACGCATCTCAGAAAGTCCTTTTTTTGCAAGTACCATGGTAATTGCAGCGGTCAAGGTAGTTTTACCGTGGTCAACGTGACCAATGGTACCTACGTTTACGTGAGGTTTTGACCTGTCAAATTTTTCTTTTGCCATAACTCAAAGATTATTTTTTGTTAGTAATTTAATATGTTTTTATAAAAGCTTACAAAGTTGAGCTGTTGATGAGAATTGAACTCGCGACCTCTTCCTTACCAAGGAAGTGCTCTACCACTGAGCTACAACAGCAATGTGAGCGAAAGACGGGACTCAAACCCGCGACCCTCAGCTTGGAAGGCTAATGCTCTATCAACTGAGCTACTTTCGCATTGATTAAAATTTGAAAACATGAAATCTCATTATCCTGTTCCCGGTTGCCCGGTGTCCAGTCTGGATTTTACTTTTTCAAATTGTAAAGTGGGCAGTGAAGGATTCGAACCTCCGAAGTCGAAAGACAGCTGAGTTACAGTCAGCCCCAGTTGGCCACTTTGGTAACTGCCCCTTTTTTACATCTGATACATTAAAACAAAGATCGTTGAGCCTCTTGTCGGATTCGAACCAACGACCCCGAGATTACAAATCACGTGCTCTGGCCAACTGAGCTAAAGAGGCAATGTGCTATTCTATAAGGTTTTTACCGTATAAAAAGCCGTTTAAATACTGCTATTCAAACGGCTTGCAAATGTACGAATATATTTTGGACTACAAAACATTTCCGGCAATATTTTAATTTTTAGTGATTTTTTCTTTGTATTTGCGCATCTGCTTCTCTACTGCATCGAGAGTTAGGTCTACTGCCTCTTCAAATGAATCACATGTTTTCGATGCGAAAAAATCAACATTTGGTATAGAAACTTTGATTTCTGCCTCTTTATTGGTGGCCGATTCCGGTTTTACTACCTTTAAGTACACTTCTAAATTCACTATTTCATCAAAAAACCTTTCTAATTTCAACGATTTCTTATTAATGTAAGACTCGAGCGTGGTAGTTGCATCAAAATTGATGGATTGGATCCGTAGTTTCATAATTTCCTCCTTTTTTATTTTGCCCTTGGATGAGCGTGTTTATATATATTGTATAATTCTTCGAAACTTGTGTGGGTATATACTTGTGTTGCTGCCAGGCTGCTGTGCCCAAGCAAATCTTTCACTGCATTGATGTCTGCCCCGCCATTGAGTAAACTCGTTGCAAATGTATGGCGTAATACATGTGGGCTTCTTTTGTGTAAACTGCTTACTTCCGACATGGTGTTATGTACCAACCGGTACACCATTTTCGGATACATCATTGCTCCGTTCATCCTTACCAGTAAGTAAGGTTCCAATGTCTCCACTTCCTTGTTTCGTATCAGAATATAGCGTTCTATATCGTTGCGTAGTATTAAACCAAACGGGATTATGCGTTGTTTATTTCTTTTTCCGATTACTTTCAGGCTATTTCCGCTCAGGTCAATGTCAGTGTCCTTAATATTAATCAGTTCCGAAAGCCGTATGCCTGTCAGATAAAATAGCGTTAATATCAACTGGTCACGGGTTGCCTCAAAACTATCCGGTATAAAAGGATTTTCCAACACCTGATTCATCTCGTTCTCCTTAAAAAACGCAGGAAGTGCCTTCTTTGTTTTAGGCAAAAGGATTTTTAACGTCGGATTATGGGTTACATGTCCGCGCATCAGTAAAAAGCGCCAAAATGATTTAAGTGTTGAGATCTTTCGGGATAAGCTTCGGGCTGAGAGATTCTCTTCCATTAATGCAAGTACCCATTGCTGGATTTGCTGAGATTGAACCGTTGATGGCTTAAGCTCTTCGGGAGTAAGGCTTAAAAAGTTGCTGAACTGGATCAGGTCGGTATGGTATGACAAAACAGTATGAGAAGAATAGTTCTTCTCATACTGTAAATATTGCAGAAATTCGTTCACCATAATCGTATGTTCAAATCTGCAACGAAAATAGGTTAAATAATCCAGGGAAACAAGTCTCCCGCCGATTATTTACTATTCTTCGCGAAGATTCTTTTGTTGAACGTAAATCGCGTGCATTTTATCGTCGCGTTTTACTATCGAAGGTTTGTCAAAACATTGACGACGACGTAATTCTTTTACAACACCTGTTTTTTCAAATTTACGTTTGAATTTCTTCAATGCTCTTTCAATGTTTTCGCCTTCTTTGACTGGGACTACGATCATAATTACTAAGGATTTATTTGAATTTGTATTTGTTTTTTATTTGGACTGCAAAGATAGATAATCATTTTGAATTATCCAATAATTTTTTTCTTTTTCTTACCAGAATGAATTATTGTCTGCAATAAATGGTGTATTTTAAGATTATGGGGTGCCTTAAATTGTGTAAATTTACACATATTCAGGTTATTACATGAATGAGTCCTGCCATTACTTCATAAAAATTCTTTTGTAATTTAATATCCAACCTAAATAATACTTTTTGCATAATTCAGTTGCGAAAATGTTACTATTCAGATTTACAATGCATTATTTATCCGTAAAATAGCGTACCATAGGCCTGTTCCGGGATGTTCTATCTGCAATTTCAAACCCAGCCCGCTCAAACGATTTGTATAAACCGATCCAGGCAAATGAATCGGGCAATTTCTCCTGGGTGGGAATTGTTGGGTAGGCTTCAATAATTTTTATTCCTTCTTTCCGGGCATAATCAATCACTCCTTTTAAAAGTGCCACCGAAACACCATTCCTGCGGAAGTGTTTATCAATAAAGAAGCAGGGAATTGACCATACTTTCAGGTCATCAATGCGTTTATGGACTCTCGACTTTTCAAGCTTTGTGAAATCTTCACGTGGTGCAAAGGCGCACCAGGCAATGGCCTGTCCGTCGTAGAACCCAAGGATTCCTGCAGGCTTATTCTCCCACACGAGTTCCTTCATGGCATTTTTATTCCCTTCCTCCGACTTGCCTTCCTTGAAATCTGCTTTCGAAAGCCGGTAATACATGCACCAACAATTCCCGCAAGCTCCTTTGCTTCCAAAAAGTGCTTCAAATTGTCCCCAGTTCTGTCGCGTCAAAGGCTCAAAAGTAAGTTGTTCTAAAAATGCTGTTTCCATATGATATCATGATTTAAATCCCAGGTTATCCGCAATTTCTGATGATGCCTTGTTTTAATGACTTAGTTTGTTTTCCATTATATACAAATTCCCGGACAGTTTTAATTGTGGTATGAAAATAATAGGCATTAGGCCACAAAGCGTCTCAAAGGGCGATTCTAATTAAAATCCTTACCTGAACAAAATTAATCTTTATGTTTTTCTATTCTTCCCGATTATTATGTAGGTATCAATGCTTCCATCCCTTTTCAGGAGTTTATATGAATAGTTTTTTGCAACAAAGCTTTTCATAAAAGGTTGTGATAGTATAACAGTGTTCCCCAGGTCTAGTTTGTTCCGGTCCTTAAATTTGATTTGTATGCCTTTCTCCTGCAATAATTTTACATAGAACAATACATTCGCATTATACCCGGCATACACAATATATTCGCCCTGTATGTTCTTTTTTCCGTCAACGGCATCACGTAAATAATTCCCGATATCATAAAAGTTTTTATATTCAGGTTCTTCCATTAGGTAGTATGACCGTACTAATACTCATTGGTAAGGCCCAACAAACAAAAGCACGATAAAAGCATATGGAATGATTTTTCTCCAACCAGCCTGATCAATCCGTGCAATGTTACGTATGAGGTCTGAGAGGCGGTGTATAATGATAGCTGCCAATACCGACAAGAAAGGATACATTGGTACATCATACCATTCCAGCTTTGTTTTCGAAAGTGTAATTACTAGGAAATAGGTGAATGCCATCAGGAATGAAAACAAGGCAATCCGCTTTATTATAAGGTTCTTATGGGTAAATCCAACCACCAATCCAAACGGCACGAACAGGTACCAATAACTAAACCTGTAACCGATCAGGTTTTTAATGAAATACAAGTATCCGTAGTTATGTTTTTCCAATGCATTAAAATACCGCGATCCCAGCTCATTTCTGATCACGGCTGCAATATACCCGTGATTATGTGATTCCCTCAAAAGGTAATACCCGCAGATTAATCCAATGAAACTAAAAGCGCCAATGTAAAAGTGCCTGTTTTTTAATAATGGGATAAGTTGCTTGCTGTACACGCTATAAAGCAGCAAAGCCGGGAAAAACAGGACGCCTGCTATTCCTTTGGTAAGCACCGCCAGTGTGCTGAAGACAAAGAATAAATAAAGTTCCTTCGGTTGGTTTTTTTCGCAGTATAAAAAGAAGTACAATCCGCTGCAGGTTGTCAGCAACGTCAGTAACGCATCATAATCACCCGTGCGGGCGGCATGTTCACCCATAAATCCTTGCGAACTGATTAATACAAACGCAGCAATGAATCCAATCCACAGGTTTTTAATGTGTTTTTTTGAAAAATTTATTAATACTAGGCAGGTGGCTAATGCTGCCAACACCGAAGGCAAACGTACCGAAATCTCATTTACCCCGAGTAATTTCATGAAAAATACCTGAATCCATATCATTAGAGGCGGTTTTGTATTCCACATATCCGGCATACCGTCATAACAGGTAACGATATAATTGTGGTTACCAAGCATGGCATACGAATTCATGGCAAGGCGCGATTCATCCCAAAGCCGGATTGGCAATAGTTCCAAATGCACAAACAGCGGCAGGCAGAGTAATAATACTAGAATGAGATATAGAATGGAACTAAAGTGTATACCGGATTCTTTTTTAAGCATATTCTCTCTTTATAGTATGAAAAATTAAAAGTGTATATTTCTGTGCATGAATTGTGTTCAGTATGCTATTTTAATATCAATCAATTCCTTTATATCATTAACCGGACCTTCATCCATGATATCAATCCTGATTCCCCGCCCTTCAGCGTAAACCCTCGCTGCAGCAAGTTCTTCCTTAATTGCATCTGATATCCGGCTATTCATAATCTTATCCGTTGCTTTTTGTCCAAATACAAAGGCCGCCTTAAAGTAACCGTCCCGGGGCAGCAGGTATACAATCGCCCTTTTTTTATCCTTGATCCGGAAGCTCCATCCATATTTGTCACCCGAATAGCTCCATTCATCGAGTGCTCCCGGATATTTTAAATGGACATAAGCTTCAATGCTTTTCCATACTTCGTGCGTGCCAACCAATGCCTCTTGGAGTTCATCGTTTGTTGGAAGGCTCTTTTTATCCATAAAAATGCTCGTATCCATGGCTGTAAGTTTTGAATTGAATTTTAATAATAAGTACTGGAAAGAATATAATATCCTATTCTTCTGAATTCAATATGGGACATTTTATAGTTCCTATTACTTCTATGGATAACTATTGATATACATTTTTACGATGTCCAATTTTTATCACTTCAATGTATAAAATGTCATCTTCAATTCTGTATACAATGCGATACATACCAATGCGAATGCGGTATATGTTATCATAACCCGATAATTTCTTACATCCAATTGGACGTGGGTTATTGATGAGATCTTTTAAATGTTTTATGATGTTTTTAGAATAGACTTTCGGAACTTTAATTAATTCTTTTTCAGCCGATTTAGTCAATACAACTTTATACATCTTTTTTCCCTGATTTTTTGTTTAATCGTTCAATGACTTCTTCCAACGGCACCGTTTCTTCTCCCTTTCTTTTTTCGATATCCACACTATCCAAAAAATCTTCCAATAATGGACTGTTACCGTATTTTTTTAAATCAATGCGAACAAAGCGTTTTGTGCCCCGTGCGTCAGTTTCATATTTAATGCCTGCTATTTGTGCCATAATATTTACTGTTTTAATTACAATGCAAATATATAATCTTCAAGTTGAAATTAGTTTTTATCTGATTAAATTAATTCATTAAATCCATTGAAACATTTATAACGATATTTAGCCGTATTTGTTTATTTGCTCGTATTCAGGATGCTAACCTAAATCTTGACGAACTACTGATTTATGAACCCCCACACTTGTCCGAATACCGGTTATCCGATAAAATTTACATCTTGGTGCAGAAGTATAATCTTTGCATTTATCGATACAAAATTAGTTCATTAGAGTCAATTTCTTCGGAAGTTCCCTCTTTTTATTTTCTTTACCGGATAACAGCGATTTACAACCTTGATTTCAACCCTCCTGTGGGTTCCGTTTTCGTCAGGTATGATTGTACGCTTACATTCAGAATATTCTACAACAAAAAAAGGTGGGATCTTTAAATCCCACCTGCAAATTTTGTTTCTCTTATGTTTCATCAGGGAGGTTAAATCCGATAGACAAGAAAAACGGAAGAATTCTTTTTTGTAAACAAAGATATATTTTTCTTCCTTTGAATAAAAACGGTACAGCCAATACAAAATTACGGATTGGATTTGTCTTGAAATTGAATTATCGTTTAGGCTAAAAAGACAAATACTATTGGTTCACTACACCAGAATTGACTGTACCGCTTACAACATGTTGTTTTGGTTTAGTTGTAGGTTTTGTTCGGTTTTTTAGGTTGATTTGAATTGCATAATCCCCAATTAAATTACTTTCTACAGATAAAGGGAGACCCGCAAACTGGTAATCGTGCTGCTATTTGTTGGGTGGTACAACTACAACAGGCGGTTCATCATCTTGATTAGCGCGTAATACACCTGCTACTGAATGAGCATCAAAAAATCCCATTAGAGTAACCAGTACCCTGAATTTTTGAGAGAATAAATCTTTTTTCACGACATGAATTTTTTAAATTGTTTTGTACTGCAAAAGAATATAAAATAAGTCCAATATCATACAAAAATCCGGGATTTATTTTATGGACACGATGAAAAATACTAAATATAATACTTTCAAAATGAGCAGTATACGGTGTGTTAAAAACGGAAGTGTATGGACATAGTTAATTCCAGAATAAATAGTGGAAGAATATACTTAGAATTGACGTAGGTAATCCACCAGATTATCGGAATTTTGTAACTGAAGCTTTGAACGAAGGCGATACCGGTGCTTGGTAACCGATTCAAGTTTTACATCCAGAATGGTGGCAATCATCCCCGTGTCAAAGCCTGCTAAAAGCAAACAGCAAATCAATATGTCCCGTTTGGAGAGTGTCGGGTTATTTATTAATAGACGGTGTGAAATATCGGTATACTCCAGGTCCATGCAGGCAATTAATTCTTCGTAAAAAGTATTGTTGTGTTCCGGCTGCATTTCCTTTGATTCATTTTTCCATATTCCGGGCCGTTTAATGACGTTTTTTCGATGCTGTTCGATGTTCAGCAGCAGGATAGCCTGTAATTTCAATTGTTTTTCAAGTAAGGAACTGTTTTCTTTTTCCTTTTCCACCTTGTCTTTTTCTATTTCCACAAACGCTTTTTCTTTCTCAAGCATTTTATTTTGTACGTCAAGCTGTTTCTTTTTAATCCTTAATCTCCAGAATAAGGCAGCCAACGCAAAAATGCTTAGTGCAAACAAGGTGAATAGCAGGAACAATCCGTTCTGCTTATTGTTGATGATCAGCTTCTGATTCTCAATTTGCAACCCCTGGTATTTGTATTTCTTATCTAACCCAGCAAAACTGATGGATAGTTTCCGGTCGTTTACCGAGTCCTTTACCTGAATCAATTTATTGGCTGCCTGCAACGCTTCTCTCAGATTCCCTTCTTTTTCGTAAATGGTGAGCCAAAGTTTATAATAATCGGTGGCAAACTCCTGCGGATCATTAATCCGTTTCAGCAGGATCCGTGCTGAATCCAGTTTCCCCATTTTAATATAGGCTTTTGCCAGCACATACCATTTATTTGCATCGTAAACCCCAATATGGGTTAGCGGGGCACGTTTATAATAATTCAGGGCTTCACGGAATTTTTTCTGCTTATAATATACCGATCCTATACTTTTATCGATCGTGGAAATCATGAGGGTATCGTGGATGCTTACTGCAAGCTTTCCGGCTAAGGTGTAATACGAAATAGCACTGTCAAGCCTGTTAGTTAACAGGTAGCCATACCCGATGTTTGTTAAACTGATAACGCTGTTCTGGCTACTGTTCAAACGCTGAAACGAATTATAGGCTAACTTGTTATATCGAATCATGCTGTCGTACTGATTCTGCGATTCGTACATTTTAGCCTTGTCCCCATAAATTAATCCCAGCAATTTAAAATTGTCTGTGTGTTGCGCGAACGACTGGGCTTTCAGCAAATTATTGGCTTGTTCATCGGCACTCCCCCTGTTACCGGCTGTACGGGCATGGTAAAACCAGGCATACCCGGCACGTTCCGGTTCTGTGTCGGTGAAATACTCAGTGGCGGGTGTGATGATGGAATCCGATTCTATCTTAATGTCGTTTCTATCCAGGGCCTGGCTCAACAAAAGGGCGTAAAGTGCCTTTGTGGAATGCGAATGTAATGTGTGTGGATTAACATGTTGCAGGATATGTAATGCCGAATCGGGAGCACTTTCCATAAGGTCGTCGGCAGTTTTTATCTCGTTGGGCACTGCTGAACAACCACACAGGATTATACATAAAAAACAGTACGGCAGGAAACGAAAACTGAAGTATCTGAACATGTCTTCCTAAAATTTGTAGCACAAAAGTACAATTTTTATAATAATTCAGATTATTTCTTGTCGTATTTAATTTAAATGTGTCAATATTATCTAGGTGGAACAAATGAATATCCTATTATTAAACACGTAGTACCACCTGGCAAGAATGCATAAGAAATATTACGTATATCGGGAGAAAGAATTACTTTTGTTCTGAAATATAATAAGTTACAATTTAATCGGTGTTTATCTATGAGTTTCTCACCGATACCCAGGATGTGCCAATGTCAACTATGCAGATTAAAATGTATTCAAATTTCATGTAGTATAATTATTTGGAACTCCCGATACCAGCGATGTGCCATTTGTAAGAAAAATAGGTGATCCTACGTCTTTAAGAATAGGACATCCAACTATTCCAACTGTTTGCTGCCTGTTTTTTATCAACTAAATCTGGTGGTATCTATGTTCAAATCATAGATTTAAAAGGCAACATTCCTTTATTTTAAATCCGAATGCAGTAACAAAAACCGGGTGGTTAACTCTGTTTTACAGAGTTTTCAATATCTCTATAAATTCCTTCATTCCTTCCGATGCTCCTTTTTGAATCACAGTAATCTCATTCGATTGATGATTCACCTCATGCGGGTCGATCAGGAAAATGGGCACACCATCCCTGACATTGTTTATCAGCCCGGCAGCCGGGTATACCTGCATGGAAGTACCGATAATCAGGAAAATATCGGCATTGCCGGTCATCTGTTCTGCCTTCTCAATCTCTGGTACCGCCTCACCAAACCATACTATATGCGGCCTGAGCTGAAATCCTTTCGGGCAACAATCACCTAAGTTTACCTCCGGATGATTCGGATCAACTTCAAATACTTCCTCGCCAGACCCTGTGGAGCGTACTTTCATCAATTCACCATGAAGATGCACCACATTCGTGCTTCCAGCCTGTTCGTGCAGGTTATCCACATTCTGGGTGACAATCTGCACCTCATATTCCTTTTCCAGTTCAGCCAATGCATAATGCCCTGCATTCGGCCTGGCATCCAGCAATTGCCTGCGCCGTTGGTTATAAAAGTCCAGTACCAATGCCGGATTCCTCCGCCAGCCACCCGGAGTAGCCACATCGTCAATTTCATATTTCTCCCATAATCCCCCTGAATCCCGAAATGTGCTGATCCCACTTTCGGCGCTCATGCCGGCACCCGTTAATACGATAATTTTTTTCATGATAATTTTTACTTTTTTTGTCCTTGCAAAGGTATGAATTTATAACTTATCCCTATAATTTTTTGCAGCAGAATGTGTTGCTTGAAATTTCATCCGGTAACCAAACTGACATTTCATTCTTTTTTCGGCTTTACCCGCATTGATTTTTGAAGACACCTGTTCCTGAACTTGCTCTTATCCTGCTTTAAGTATAGATAGGGTTGAGATAGGGTTGAGATAGGGTTGAGATAGGGTTGAGATAGGGTTGAGATAGGGTTCAGTTAGGTAGACCTATCCGAACCCTATCTCAACCCTAAGGATACACTTTTTAAACACCCTCTATACTTAGAATAAATGAATACTTAGTCCCACTATAAAGCAGACTGAAAAAGAAAAAGGTTCTACTCTAAAATGGATTGGAGATAATCGAAGATTGTTTTTAAATCTGCTTTTGCTGAATTTTTGAGCCATAGAAGTCTCTTTTTTAAATGCATTTGATAATAGTTTAGACTTTGTTTACTCTATGTTCGTTCACGGACGAACATAGAGTAAAAGTAAAATATGGGCAGCTTCAACATTAAGTGGAATCCTTTCGTTGAGGGGAAAACTTATGAATGATGAAAAAGTAGATTTTCGATGAATATTATCCGGTTTTTGATAAATTATTCCTACATTTGCGCTTTACTTGTTAACTAAAATTATGGGGTCCTTTTTTATACAACGACTAGGTTATCAATTGTTTGCAACGGAGATAACCCGCTTCCCTGAAAATGAAAACAAACCGACATTAGTATTCCTGCACGATTCATGGGGGTGTACGGAGATGTGGGGTGATTTCCCCGAAAGGTTAGTGTCGGAGAGCGGTTTGAACGGATTAGTGTATGACAGGCGAGGATATGGTCAATCATCACCTTTTGACATTACACAGCGTACCGAACTTTACCTGCATGATGAAGTCCATGAACTAATGGAAGTGCTGGATGCCTGTGATATTCAACAGGCAGTTTTGTATGGACACAGTGATGGAGCTACGATTGCATTGCTGGCAGCTGCCTTGTATCCCGAACGAATTAAAGGACTGATACTCGAAGGTGCACATAGTTTTATTGAAGATTCAGGGAAGGCAGCTGTACTGGAAACCCGCGAACGGGCCAGAGAAACCAGCCTGCTTGCAAGCCTGGAGAAATACCACGGCGACAAAACCTCCGAACTGTTCAGACTGTGGCATGAAACCTGGCTGAGCGATTATTTTGCACAATGGACCATTGTACCTTTATTACATAATATCACGTGTCCTGTACTGGCTTTTCAGGGGGAACATGACGAATTCGGAAGCATAGAACAACTGAATATACTGAAAAAAGAAATCCCGGCAGCAGTCACTATTGCTGAAATTGCAACGGCAGGACACACACCACGCAAGGAAGCGGAAGAAGAAACTATGAAGTGGGTGAGGGCATTTCTGGTAGGTAGAAGGTAGTGGGTAGTGGGTAGTGGGTAGTAGGTAGTGGGTAGTGGGTAGTAATGAGTTGAACCTTAGTATTTTTAACCAATTAACCAATTAACCAATTAACCAATTAACCAATTAACCAATCAACCAATTAACCAATCAACCAATTAACTCAATCAACTTATTCAACTCAATCAACTTAATCAACTTAATCAACTCAATCAACTCAATTAACTTAATAAGCAAATCAACCAACATGGAATTAAGACCTTGTACAGAACAACAATTACCGGAGATACTGGATATTTTTAATGACGCTATCCTGAATTCAACAGCACTATACGATTATAAGACCCGCACCCTGGACATGATGCAAGCCTGGTATGCCGATAAACAAAAAGGAAATTATCCGATTGTAGGAGCCTTTGATGAAAATAACTTATTGCTGGGATTCTCAACCTATGGGATGTTTCGCGTCCGTCCTGCCTATAAATACTCCATAGAGCATTCGGTGTATGTACGTCCCGATAAACGCGGGCAGGGACTTGGTAAGATACTGTTGAAAGAGATTATCAAAAAGGCGCAGGAACAAAACTTCCATACCTTGGTGGGAGTGATTGATGCTTCCAATACGGTGAGCATGAAGTTGCATGAAGCTGAAGGGTTTGTACTTACCGGCATTATGAAAGAAGTAGGCTTTAAATTTGGAAAATGGCTTGATGCAGCATTCTATCAGCTGATACTGGAGACTCCTGAATGTCCGGTTGGGGAATAACATAATAAGTTGACTCTAAGAAAGAGAATTGTAACTTATAAAATACAACATATATGGAAACAAAAAAAATCAAATGGGGTATCTTAGGTACCGGCCGTATAGCCACTGTATTTGCAACAGCCCTTCAGGTAGTTGAGGATTCTGAACTCTATGCGGTGGGTTCTAGGAATATGACCAAAGCACAACAGTTTGCCGGGGAATATGCTGTACCAAAAGCCTATGGCAGTTATGAAGAGCTGGTGCAAGACCCTGACATAGATGTTATTTATATTGCCACACCGCACAACCTGCACGTAGAAAATACCTTAATGGCATTGAACCACAACAAGCATGTGCTGTGCGAAAAGCCGTTGGGAGTGAACCGGAAGGAAGTGAAACTCCTGGCAGAGAAAGCCAGCGAGAAGAAGCTTTTCTTAATGGAAGCCTTGTGGAGCCGGTTTTTGCCGAATATCATAAAGGTAAAAGAACTTGTTGAATCGGGAGTCATTGGTGATGTGAAGCTGCTAACTGCATTCTTCTCCTTTAAATCGGATAAAGGCCCTGAACACCGGCAATTTAATATCGAACTGTGTGGAGGGACTATTCTGGATATTGGAATTTATAACATGTTCCTGTCGTACCTGCTGCTAGGAAAACCGAAAGAGATATCAGCCCTGGCCGGTTTAAGTGAACAGGGTATCGATACCAGCAGCAGTTATACATTTAAATATAATGACGATACAATTGCAGCCATGTATTCTTCGTTCCTGGCAGATAGTCCTACAATTGCCAAGATCCATGGTTCAAAGGGACGGATTGAGCTTCAACACCAGTGGTTTTGCCCAGGCAGTGTGAAACTGATATTGAATGATGGGACCCAGGAACAGTTTGATTTTAATTTTAAAAGCAATGGCTATGAATTTGAGGCAGAGGAAGTAGTCCGGTGCTTACAGGAAGGTAAAACGCAGAGTGAGATGTGGAGCCTGAATGACAGCCTGCAATTGGTTGAAATCATGGATAGTGTTCGTAAAGAATGTGGGGTGGTTTATCCGAAACATGATTTTTAAGACAAGAGAATCAAGAGCCAAGAGCCAAGAAGTTGGTAGTAAGTATAGGTAGTAGGTAGAAAAATTAGGACGATGGACACAAGACTCTAGACTTTCGACCATTGACCATTGACCTTCGACCATTGACCTTTATCCTTCGACCATTGACTAATAAAATAAATAAAAGCATGAAGAAATTAAAACTTGCATTCATTTCAGTCCTGTTCTTTCTGTTTCCTATTATTGCTTTTTCACAGGGTGTAAAGCAAAATAACGTCTGGGAGCCATTCCGCTTTTTTATTGGCAAATGGACAGGAACCAATACCGGCCAGTCGGGCAACGGAACCTATGAAAGAACCTATCAGTTCGTTCTGAATAACAGGTTCATTGAGGTGAGAAATAAATCGACTTACCCGCCAACAGTAAAGAATCCGAAAGGGGAGGTACATGAAGATATCGGCTATATAAGTTATGATAAAGGAAGGAAAAAATTTGTCTTGCGGCAGTTCCATGTTGAGGGGTTTGTAAACCAATATGTCCTTGACAGTATTTCGCAGGATAAAAAGGCTATTATGTTTACTTCTGAAGCCATAGAGAATATTGCTTCGGGCTGGAGAGCTAAAGAATCCTACCAGCTGTTGAATGATTCTACTTTTATAGAATCGTTTGAACTTGCTGAGCCAAAAGGGGCGTTTGAAGTTTACTCAAAAGCAACATTGAAGAGGAGTAAAAATTAGTATTGTTGAAAACCAGAGGCTTTAAAGTTAATGTTATACATTGGAAGCTATTTACCTACGATCAATAGTTTTGTAAAATAGCTCCTTGAATATTCATAATAAAATTGTAGAAGATTATAAATGAGTTGAAATACAATCCTAATCTATAAATAATGAGCTTATGAAAACGCGTAACTTTTTAATTTTTATGCTTGGCTTCCTGGGTGTGGGAGCATTCGGCGGGGGTGGAGTATTTATTCTTTCACCAAGCGGTGATATGATGGGTGGAATGTCAATTAGTGCCATTGAAAATTCTCCTTTCACCAGTTTTTTAATACCGGGTATAATCTTGTTTACAGTGCTGGGAGTCATGCCATTGGTATTGGTATATGCCCTGCTCAAAAAACCGAACTGGAGATTGCCCGAGTACTTTAATTTCTTCAACGATATGCACTGGTCCTGGACGTTTAGTATCTATGTGGGATTTGCCCTGATTATCTGGATACAAACCGAGATGATAGCCATGAAAATGGTCCATTGGTCGCATTCCTTATATATGGGCATTGCACTGGTCATTTTGTTTGTGACTATGCTGCCACAGGTAAGGATGCAGTATAAAAAATAAATGTACCGTATAAACCATTTGAATTGAAATTTGTTGATAATACTAAGTGATTAAAAAAATCTACTGAGGAAATAATGATTATGAATAAAACTGCATTAATTACAGGAGCATCGAGTGGGCTAGGGAAAGAATTTGCACGGATACATGCTTCAAAAGGCGGTGACCTGGTGCTGGTTGCACGCAGCAAGGATAAATTGGAAGCATTGAAATTTGAACTTGAAAAACAATTTGGCATTTCAGTGACTGTCATTGTAAAGGATTTATCGGATCAGTATGCCCCGAAAGCTGTCTTTGATGAGTTGAAGGGTCAGAAAATCAGAATAGATTACCTGATCAATAATGCGGGATTTGGTGATTTTGGGTTGTTTGCCGAAACTGACTGGGAGAAACAATTGGAAATGATAAACCTGAATATTACCTGCCTGACTTATCTAACCCGTTTGTTTCTGCCAGATATGATTGAAAATAAAGAAGGCAAGATTCTGAATATAGCATCTACGGCAGCCTTCCAACCTGGACCGACGATGTCAGTCTATTTTGCAACGAAGGCATACGTGCTGAGTTTTTCAGAAGCCATTGCCAATGAACTAAAAGGAACTGGAGTTACAGTGACAACCCTTTGCCCCGGAGCTACTGAAACTGGTTTTAAGGCAGCAGCTTCGTTGGAAGAAAGTAATCTGTTTAAAGGAAACCAGATAGCCTCTTCAAAAGAAGTTGCTGAATTCGGTTATTCTAAAATGCTGGAAGGAAAAACTGTTGTTATTCCGGGGGTAATGAATAATTTGTTGGTTCAATCGGTACGCTTTGCTCCAAGAAATATAGTAACGTCGATTGCACGGATGAAATTGAAGGTAAAATGACACTTTTGGAGTGTATACGAAAGGCTAAATGCATTAAATATTGATACAGAACGATAAAATTGAAAGAAAATATATTTTATTTTTGAAATAAACAAGATTATGGAAAAAATAAGAAGTCCAGCATTTAAGCCACTGTTAGGGCATTTCAAAAATAAACAAATCCATTTAAACAAAAAAATGTACAACTATTTTTAATTAAATGAGAAAATACTTTGAAATCTAATTATATATCACTATCTTTGTAGGACATTAAAATAATAAATATCAACAATGAGTAAAGGAACAGTTAAATTCTTCAATGAATCTAAAGGATTTGGATTCATCAGCGAAGATGGTTCAAAAAAAGAACATTTTGTACACATTTCTGGGTTAATTGATCAAATTCGTGAAGGCGATACCGTAGAATTTGATTTGCAAGAAGGCAAAAAAGGATTGAATGCAGTAAATGTAAAAGTAATTTAGTATATACTAATTGACTTTTGTCACATCATCAGAGAAGCCTATCATACTATGATAGGCTTTTTTTCTGTGCCTATCTGATCAGGTTGATATTCTTTTAGGTGATAATTAAACGTTTTGAAAGCAGATTAGTCTAACATGGGAATAATAGTTCGTTAATAAATTAATAAACTATAAAAAAGAAAAGGCGTACCAATACTTTTAACTAGTTTTGCGGGGTGATAAGTTAAAATTGATCTGGGTATAAAGCTGACTTTCATTTGTACCAAATAAATCACATTCCTACTATATTTCAAATTTTATATTTTCTAATATATGCGAAAAATTACTACTTCCATTTTCCTTGTACTCTTTCTCTTCCTTTCCGTTCCATCGTATTCAGCAACTAAAATTGCAAAAGATTTCCCCCAACTCATTACCGAGAGGTTCTCCAGGCAATGGGTGGGTATGCCTCAGGAAAAAGTGTACCTGCAAACCGATAAGCCTTATTATAGTGCCGGTGAGGATATATGGTTCAAAGGCTACCTGGTCAATGCCACTACGCTGGAACCTACTGCTTTTAGTCAATTTGTTTATGTAGAACTGATCAGTAAGCTGGATTCAGTATTCTATCGTATAAAGATTAAAAAAGATTCCCTGGGTTTCGCAGGACATATTAAGCTTAAACCGGAAGTGCCTACCGGATATTATTCCCTGAGGGCTTATACCTATTGGATGCAAAATACTCCGGATGCATTCTTTTTTAGTAAGAATATCCTCATCGGCAATGGAATCGATGATCGTATAACCAGTAAGATTACGTACGGTACTCCGCTCAACGGCCTGATACCTGCCACACTTACATTTATAGATGCTTCGAAAAACCCTGTGGCAGGTAAGAAGGTGGAGATAGTGCAAAACTGGTCGAGTGCCTTGAAGAAGAAGCTAAACATACTGACAAATAAAGAAGGGCAAATATCCTGGCAATTGTCGGTTGGACCAAACGATATTTCAAAAAAGAGCATTGAAGTGAATGTGGTGGATGAGAAATATAAAAACAATTTCTTCCTGCCTGAGTTCAGCAAGGACTATGATGTGCAGTTCTTCCCTGAAAGCGGAGTGTTGTTGAATAATGATTTACAATCCATAGCCTTTAAAGCAATTGGAAAAGACGGACTTTCCGTGGATGTGAGTGGTAAGGTTTTTAATAATAAAAACGAAGAACTGGTTGAGTTTACCACTTTGCACAAGGGAATGGGAAAATTCTCCATACAAACACAGCCTAACGAAAGTTACTATGGCCTTGTAAAATCAGCTGATGGAACCGAAAAACGCTTTGAACTTCCTAAGACGGAATCAGAAGCGGTAGCTATTCATTTGGTGAATAATCGTGGGAAAATACTGTACCAAATAGTAAACCAAACAGCTCTTTCAAATAAATCACTTTATTTATTGATCCATTCCCGTGGAAAAGTATATGTTATTCAACAATTGGGATTTTTGGAAGGACAAATCTCCGAATCATTGCTGCCAGCCGGAATAGTATCATTCTCAGTAGTTGATTCATTGGGTCATACTTTTTGCGAACGGTTAAGTTTTATACGGAATAATTCATTCCCTACGATTAGAATGGATAGTAATAAACCATCCTATGGAAAAAGGGAACCTGTTGATTTGAGTTTGAATATCCAATCGATATTGGGAAAACCTGTAAATGGCAGTTACTCGATCAGCATTACCGACAGCCGGACTGTGAAGTTAGATTCATTGGCCGATAATATCCAGAGCTATTTATTGCTTTCGTCGGATATAAAGGGTTATGTTGAAGATCCTGGGGCCTATTTCGTAGATAATAAGATCGTGACCCGTGAGAAAACAGATGTGTTAATGTTGACCCAGGGTTGGAAACGATTTAATACTGCAGATGTAGTAAAAGGAATCTACAAACCATCAACCTATTATATGGAAGCGGGTCAGGCACTGTCGGGAAAAGTGTTGAATCTTTTCAATAAACCTTCCAAAAACAGTAATGTCATTATGATTACGCCTTATAAGAATTCAATACGTATTGCAAAGACCGACAGTCTGGGCCGTTATTTGATTGATGGCATTGAATTCCCCGATAGTACTTCCTTTGTCTTAAAAGCAAGAAAACCTAAGAGCATCACAGATGTTGAGATAATTCCTGATGTAGATGAATATCCTAAACCGGGTATGTTTATTCCTGTACCGTGGAATGCGAATGCAGCGGCGCAAGAGGATTATTTCAAACAAAGCAAGGAGAAATATTATACCGAAGGAGGTATGCGTGCTGTGAATCTGGCTGAGGTGACAGTAAAGGCTGCAAAGAAACAGGATCTTCATAGCGAATACTATTCAGGAATGGCCGATAATGAAATAAATTCAGAGCAACTTGATAAATATCCGGGCATGAGCATTCACGATCTGCTGTATACCATTCCTGGAATTCAGGTGTCAGGAGATAAAATTTCAATCCGTGGCAGTTTGAATAACCCGATGTTCCTGGTTGATAATATAGAGATGCAGGATATGGATGAAATATCATATATGACTTCGAATGATATAGAAAACTTACAGGTTTTTAAAGGTGCCAATGCTGCTATCTTTGGATCAAGGGGCGGAAATGGGGTGATTGCCATAACACTCAAGAAAGGAGTTACTCTAAAGGCCAGCACTCCTATCAGTTTAACGCATGTAGTACCGTTAGGTTATCAGAAACCTGCCCAATTCTATGTTCCTAAATATGAAGTTGACAGTGCGTTGAATAGTCCCCAACCCGACCTGAGGACAACTATCTACTGGAATCCTAAGCTGGCAGCAGATAGTAATGGTAATGTGCATGTGAAGTTCTACACGGCAGACAAAGCAAATAATTATTCAGTTGTCCTGGAAGGATTAACCAATAAAGGTGAAATGTGCCGGTATACCGGGTTGTTGCGAAGGGAAAACAGATAAAGTTTTAAATCTGTATACTAAGGGGCTTCCGGGGAATTATTTCCCGGAAGCTTTTTTTATTAATTTTATTTGCATATTTGTTGAGTTAATTTAAATTTATTATTAGCTTTGCAATGTGAAATATAGTACAAATCTGTCAATGTGTTTTTAGACACATTAAATTTACACTGATATTAATCAATTCTATAAGTATAACTGCTGTAGGATTGAAAGATTAGAATACCGAATTAACTTAACTAACTTATGGATTATGAAACGAAGATTTTATCGCAAAATTATTCGGGGGCTGAGCCTAACCTCGATAATGTTTGTATTTCAGGCTTGCTATGGGACGCCCCAGGACTTTGGGAATGATATTTACCTTTCGGGTGTAGTGACATCTGCTAAAACCGGCAAGCCCATTAAAGGAATTAAAGTATCGTTAGGCCACACTTACCAATATGAGTTGACTGATTCTGCCGGTAAATTCGGTATGTATGTCCCTGAGCTGAGTATGTATAATATTCAGTTTGCCGATGTTGATTCTATTGACAACGGAAACTTTATTACGCAGGATACTTCCCTGGTTGCTTTAAAAGATACTATCCATGTAAATGTAATCTTAGCATCCAGGTAAATGAACACAATCAAGAAATACATATACCGTCAGTTCAAGAGAACTGAAACGGATATTCATCAGCTGAATTATTTGTTCTGGGAATGCACCACCCGTTGTAATCTTAGTTGCCTGCATTGTGGCAGTGATTGTGCCAGTGAACCCTCCATGCCAGATATGCCTTTGACGGATTTTCTGTATGCATTGGATACTATTCCTTCCCCGTCTAAACACTTCACGGTGGTATTGACCGGTGGCGAACCATTGTTGCGTACTGACCTGGAAGTCTGTGGCCGGGAAATCCGTAAACGGGGTATGCGCTGGAGCATGGTAACGAATGGATTTTTATATACTCCTGAAAAGCACAATGCATTATTGAATGGCGGTTTGGGTGCATTGACCATGAGCCTCGACGGACTTGAAAAATCTCATGACTGGCTACGGAATACAAAGCACAGCTTCGAAAAAGTTGACAAGGCAATAGAGCTGGCTGTCAGTTCTTCCAGGTTGAACTTTGATGTGGTTACCTGTGTGAACCAGCGTAACATTAATGAACTGGAGGCTATCTACGAATACCTGAAAGGCAAGAATGTAAAAGCATGGAGATTGTCTACTATTGTACCAATTGGAAGGGCTGCTAATAATCCGGAATTGAAATTATGGGACTTCCAGTTTGAGGAATTAATGACTTTTATTGAAGAGAAACGGAAACTTAATGAACTGGATGTAAAGTTCAGCTGCGAAGGATACGTGAGCTATTATGAAACAAAAGTCAGGGATGGTTATTTCTTTTGCAGGGCTGGAATCAATATTGGCTCCATCCTGATTGATGGATCTGTTTCGGCATGTCCCAATATTGACCGCAGTTTTTCCCAGGGTAATATTTACAGGGAGAATTTCTATGAGGTCTGGCAGAATAAATTTAAACCCTTCAGGAACCGGTCATGGACAAAGACCGGTCAGTGCGGGGAATGTGATGAATATGAAAACTGCCAGGGTAGCGGCATGCACCTCTGGCATGGGGATAAAAAGAATGTTTTGGAGTGTCATCATGAGAAATTGTATTAATCATCAATCATAACCTAAAACGAAGAACGCTCCCCGGAATCTAAATTCCGGGGAGCGTTTCTATTTATAGAGCTTTTACTTTAAGAAGCTTATACTACTTTGTAAATGTCTACATTTTCAACATCGAAAGTCTTGATAAAGGCTGCATGGCGGCGTACTTCTACTTCACCATAGTTCAGGTAGATTTCAGCTGATTTGCGGAACAAATCTTCTGTATCACGCGAAGCATCGATAATCAACAAATAAGTCATGATGATATGTCCTGCCATTTCCACCAAACGACGTGCCTGGAAGTCCAGGTATTCCTGGCTCTTGGCTTCAGTAACCCGTGCTACGGCATTTGCATACAGATTAGTCATAATCTGAAGGCGTTTGCGAAGTGAACTGAATTCAGGTTTGATAGGTTGTTTGTCGTAATCACGAATGATTTTCAGGTAATTTCCTGTGGTTACGTGACGGATGGCAGCTACTACCTGCAATTGCGACGTTCCTTCGTAAATAGTCATGATACGTGCATCGCGGAACAAGCGTTCGCAGGCATAATCTTTCATGAAACCCGATCCGCCATGAACCTGGATACTGTCATAAGCATTCTGGTTGGCATATTCGCTGGTAAACATTTTAAGCATTGGAGTCAATGCATCGGCCAGTTTAGAATATTCCTTATAATCGGCTTTCTCTTCAGCTTCCAGTTTGCGTTCGTTTTCAATAGCTTCATAAGCTTTGTAAACATCTACAAAACGGGTTGTTTCGTACAACAAAGCACGGGATGCATCCAGTTTTGCCTTGATAATCGATACCATTTCGTAGACTGCTGGGAATTCAATAATTGCCTTGCCAAACTGACGACGATCCTTGGCATATGCCAATGCTTCGTTAAAAGCAGCAGCCGAAAGTCCAACCGATTGTGCACCAATTCCCAAACGGGCTCCGTTCATCAACGACATTACATATTTAATCAAACCCATACGGCGGGTTCCGACTAATTGTGCAGGTGTGTTGTTGAAAACCAGTTCGCAGGTTGGAGAACCTTTGATACCCAATTTATTTTCAATACGACGAACCAATACGGTATGGTCATGTTTGTTTTCTGCCACAAAATAGGATAACCCACGTCCATCACTGGTTCCTTCTTCCGAACGGGCCAGTACTAATTTGATCTGGGCATCACCATTGGTGATAAAACGTTTTACGCCATTCAGGTACCACATGCCGTCTGCTTCGTTGAAAGTAGCTTTCAGTTGTACTGCCTGTAAGTCCGAACCTGCATCAGGTTCAGTCAGGTCCATCGAACAAGTTGCTCCTTCACATACTTGTGGCAGGTATTTGGCTTTAATTTCCTCGGAAGCAAATTCCGAAATGGTTTCAGCGCAATCCTGTAAACCCCAGATATTGGCAAATCCTGCATCAGCACGGGATACCATTTCACCTGACATAACATAAACTACCATAGGGAAATTTAATCCGCCATATTGACGTGGCAGGGTGATTCCGTAAACACCGGCCTGGTTCAGTGCATCATGGTTTTCCTGAGTACCACGGGCATAGATCACGCGGCTGTTTTCAACCTGTGGACCATCGTGGTCAACGCTTTCTGCATTCGGTGCAATAACATCACCGGCTATTTCCCCGATAATTTCGAGTACTTTGTCGTAGTTGTCAATGGCATCTTCGAAATCGCGTGATGCATAATCGTATTTATCTTTATCAGCAAAATTGCGCTCCTTGAGGACAACTATTTTCTTCATCAATGGATGAGAAAGCTGAAATTTTATTGCGGGATTGTCGTTATAAAAATTCATATTTTTTATAGTTAGTAGTTTGTAGTCGGTAGTTTATGGTTGGAAGTTTAAGATGTGCAGTTCGTTTTCTAATTTCACTTACTACTTACTCTTTACTTCTTACTACCAACTACCTACTACCTGCTGCTTGTTTTTACTTCGAGTTCTTTTTGTAGTATTTGATCATTTTAGGCAAAACTTCTTCCACATTTCCGGTGATCACATAATCGGCAATCTGGTTGATTGGTGCTTTCGGATCATTGTTTATGGCAATAATCATAGCGCTTTCCTGCATGCCGGCAATGTGTTGGATTTGTCCTGAAATTCCACAGGCAATATAGAGTTTCGGACGTACGGTTGTTCCGGTTTGGCCAATCTGACGTTCGTGTTCTGCAAATCCTGCATCCACGGCAGCACGTGAAGCTCCCACTTCGCCACCCAGGGTAGCTGCAAGTTCGTATAACAATTTGAAGTTATCGGCACTTCCTACACCGTAACCACCCGATACAATGATCGGAGAGCCTTTGATGTTCAGTTTCGATTTTTCCATGTGGCGTTCTATCACTTCAACTACGAAGTCCGTATCGGCTACATATTTTGCAATGTCCAGTTTGTGAGTCTTGCCTACAAACTTGGCATCCTTGATTTCTTTTTTCATGACGCCTTCACGTACTGTAGCCATTTGTGGGCGACAATCCGGGTTAACGATAGTAGCCACAATATTGCCACCAAAAGCAGGACGAATCTGATAAAGCAGGTTTTCGTATGTTTTGCCTTGTTTCTTATCTTCATACGTGCCAATTTCCAGCGAAGTACAATCTGCCGTTAAGCCGCTGAACAAAGCCGAAGAGACGCGGGGTCCCAGGTCACGACCGATAGAAGTGGCACCCATCAACGCGATTTGTGGTTTTTCTTCTTTAAAAAGATTTACCAGTAACGAAGTATGAGGCATTGACGTATAAGGAGACATGCGCTTATCGTCCATCAGGTGAAGCACTTCTACCCCGTAAGGGAATACCTGTGCTCCGATGCCATCCAGTTGATAACCGGCTGCAACTGCTTCCAGTTTACAATTCAATTGTTTGGCCAGACTGCGACCTTTTGTAAGGAGTTCCAGGCTGACTTCGCCTACAATTCCATCCTCTATTTCCAGATATACAAATATATTATTCATCGTACTTATCCTATCGTGTGGTTAGCAATTAATTCTTTCATCAAACTCTCCATTTCAAAATCAGAAGCGGTCAGTCGTTTACTTTCTTTGGCTGTAAACACGACGTTCTCGATTTGTTTTACTTTTGTAGGCGAACCTGTCAGACCCAACCATTGGATATCGTGTTGAATATCATTCACGCCCCATTCGGTAATGTTTAGGTAAGGATGGGTATCGTACAAATCGGTATAATCGGAACCGGAATCAACTTTTTCGGAAGCAGTAGCAGCATGTTTGTACTTCAGGGTCAGCTTGGCATGACGGGGACGGCAATTGGCCGCCGAACCGTTTACGGTTACCAACATCGGAAGTGATCCTTTCACTACTTCAACTCCACGTTCAAGGCGACGTTTTACAGTAATCTTGTTATCGGTGAGGTCTAAGATTTCTTCTGCGTATGTGATTTGTGGTAAACCCAGTTTTTCAGCCACCTGAGGTCCAACCTGAGCGGTGTCGCCATCAATAGCCTGGCGGCCGCAAATGATTAAATCTACTTTTCCCATTTTGCGAATGGCACAAGCCAATGCATAGGAAGTAGCCAGGGTATCCGAACCGGCAAACTCACGTCCGCTCAACAGATAACCTCCATCAGCACCACGATACATACTTTCACGAATAATCTCTGCAGCGCGTGCTGGTCCCATGGTCAGGATATGTACGGTAGCACCTGCAATTTTACTTTTCAAGCGAAGAGCTTGTTCCAACGCGTTCAAATCTTCAGGATTATAAATGGCAGGAAGTGCAGCACGGTTTACCGTACCATCAGCCTTCATTGCATCTTTCCCTACGTTGCGCGTGTCAGGTACTTGCTTAGCAAGAACAACAATGTTAAAACTCATTTTCTGTTAATTAGTAATTAATATATTTTGACTGATAATTGTAAAATCGAATGGGTGTGCGTGCTTTTTGTGTCCGGGATTTCCCTCAGGGGTTGTAAATGGACCTAGAAAAGAAAAAGACTCGCAAAAATAGCAGTTTTTATTGAATAAGCAACCGTTTTTGCACAAAATTCGAAAAATGTGCATAAATAGTTTCACTTTGACACAAAAAAACGAGAGACTTTTCACAAAGTCTCTCGTCTAAATAGGTATTAGTTTTTTTAAGGTATAAAAAAGATTGTGTTGTTTAGTTAACGATGCAAATAAACGGGTTAAATTGAAGTTCTACAAGGAATAAAATATGTTTTACAACCTGTTTTTTGAACTTAAACACTATTTAATGTAGCAATATGAATAAATAACAAGATTTAAATGTCTTTTGCACAGGGCATTATAAGTTTGGTTTTTTTGAAATCTTTTTTTGCTGCTTTTAAAACAATAAATCCGTTTTACAGGTGTTTTTAACACAATTGTATTTTTACAACTGCAAAGAGAATCGTTTTAATAGCGTTTTTTACACACTAACTGAATAATTATTCATCACGTAAAATAACAAGACACTCATCTTTTTTTGAACTTTAACATATTGCCTGCTCCCCTGCATTGGACTCTGAAGGCATTCATTACATTCAATTGTTGGGTGTATTATTTATTGTCATTGCTGTCCGGACTTTTAGTTAAAACTATTCATATTTAAAATTTTTATATAATAGATACTGATAGTTAGTTTGCAAATTCTATAAAAAGCTGTTCGAAGCCTTTTTCAGTCGTCTTATACCAACTAAATCAGGTGCCCCTGTTGTTTTTTACGAGCAGCCCCTACTGTTAGTTACTTGTTGCTTACAAACTATCCAACGCGATTGTATTGGGCCAAACAAACACGGATTTAGTTTATAAAGCGTCCAATATATGTTTGTTTTAACATAATGTCTTACGAACAAGTTTCAAAAGCAGATAACATATCATAGAGATAATTATTTGCAACTTACATGTGTTCTTACTTGTTTCCGGGAATGTTTCATTTGTAAGTTTGACTTCATTAGCTTAAAAAGTATTTCTACCAGCCAGTATCTTTTACGAAGTAGCATATTGTCTTTACCGATTAGCCACTCACTTTACACCTGTTCTATCTATCGTGAGCCTTTGGAGAGCCTTTAAAGGGCCTTTCGAGGGGGTTCGGAGGGCTGGGGCCCTCGAAACCCCCTCGATACCCCCTCGAAAGGCCCTCGATACCCCCTCGATACCCCCTCGATAGTACAACAGGATAGAGACCGGAACCAGGACCGGTGGAGAATAGAAAAAGTATATCGGAAAACAAGGCTGGAAGGTATCGTCAACCAGGAAATTCCGGGAACTAGGAGGAGTTTCAACCTGACAAACACTTGTTTAACTGTCCGGACATCCTAAATTAATTGGGACTAATTCTATTATCTGTTTAGAAACCGGAGATTCTGATTTTAAACAAACTTTGTACTCAAAGAAAAGTTCTTTTAATTACAGTTGAGTGTGGTAACTACAACCAACCTGTTTATTGTGCTTTTCTATTTTTTTTCAATTATTGTACGGAGCGTAATGAGATTAAATAAACGAATGGCTCCTGCGAATCTTTTGACGAGAATTCACATGAAAAAACACTGACTCAACTACTTTTAAAAGTGATTTTTCATGATAAATCAGTATCTTTGTGGTTCAAAAATATGTCTATGAGAAAAATATTGATCTTCCTGCTTACAGTATTACAACTTTCGGCTTGCAATAATACAACCCGCAGTACCCAAAAAGAAGAGAAAACCGTGACTATCCCTGAATTTTCGCAGGATTCGGCCTACAAATATACGCAAAAACAGGTTGATTTTGGTCCCCGTGTACCAAATACTGCTGCACATGATGCTTGCGCTGCTTATTTATCGGCTGAATTGAAGAGGCTGGGGGCAGAAGTGATAGAACAAAAAGCAGATCTGACCGCATTTGATGGTACGGTACTTAAATCAATGAATATAATCGGTTCTTTCAATCCAAAGGCCGAAACCCGCATATTGCTTTTCTCGCATTGGGATTCGCGTCCATGGGCGGACCATGACCCGAAACCGGCAAACCGAAAAAAACCTGTTATGGCAGCCAACGATGGTGCCAGTGGGGTAGGGGTATTGCTGGAAATGGCAAGGTTAATGGGCAAAAACCTACCTACCGTGGGTGTGGATATCATATTCTTCGATACGGAGGATTATGGTGCCCCCGAAAGTTTCTCAGGGCAGAACACCGAGGATTCATGGTGCCTTGGGACACAGTATTGGGCTAAAAACCCTCATGTGGCAGGTTACACGGCACGTTTTGGTATTTTGCTCGATATGGTGGGTGGAAAACAGGCTACCTTCTACAGGGAGCAGGCTTCTGACAATTATGCAGGAAGTGTGGTCAGCAATGTATGGTCACAGGCAAAAGGTCTTGGATTCGGGCAGTATTTTATCGATCAGAAAGGTGGCGCGATTACCGACGATCATATCTATGTGAATCAACTCCGGGGAATACCCAGCATCGATATTATCCAGTATGACCCTAATTCCAGAAGTGGGTTTGGATTTTACTGGCATACGACGCAGGATGTGATGGCTAATGTGGACAAGAATACACTCAAGGCAGTTGGGACGACCCTCATGCATGTCGTTTACAACGAGAAGTAGTAGGTAGTTGGTAGTAGGTAGTAGGCTGAAAAAAATAGTAGGTAGAAAGTAGTAGGTAGTATTACAGAATCGGAATGCCAGTCTAATAATCAAACAATAACGCAAAATTATAGGAGACGATACTAATTTAATTCCCCTTTAGGGGTTAGGGGTTATTTTAGTTTCATAATAGTAAATAGTTAAATAGTAAATGATAAGCTATGTCGTTGCGATATAAAAAGATAGCAGTAAAAATTGGGAGTAATGTGTTGACACGTGCGGATGGGACGCTTGATATTACACGCATGTCGTCGTTGGTGGATCAAATATCACAATTACATAAAAAGGGAGTGGAGATAGTCATGGTTTCTTCGGGGGCGGTTGCTTCTGGACGGAGTGTAATGGGTATCAGCAAGAAACTGGATGTGGTAGAACAAAGGCAGCTCTTTTCAGCGGTAGGACAGGCTAAACTGATCAATCATTATTATGAGCTTTTTCGCGAACATGGCATCATTGTGGGTCAGGTGTTAACCACCAAAGAAAATTTCAGCAGCCGCAGGCTTTACCTGAACCAACGGAACTGCATGCGGGTTATGCTTGAGAACCATGTGATCCCGATTGTGAATGAGAATGATGCTGTTTCGGTATCGGAACTTATGTTTACCGATAATGATGAGCTCTCCGGGTTGATAGCCTCCATGATGGACATGCAGGCACTGATTATCCTGAGCAATATTGACGGGATATACAACGGTTCACCTTCCGAACCTGAATCGAAAGTAATCCTCAGGATTGAAAAAGGAGAGGATGTCACAGATTTTATCCAGAGTACCAAATCGACCTTTGGACGTGGAGGCATGCTGACAAAAACAACTATTGCCCGCAAAATAGCCGACCAGGGCATTGAGGTAATCATAGCCAACGGGAAGAAGGAAAATATGCTGTTGCAACTGCTGGATAAAAAATCGGAGGTTGTATCCACACATTTTGTGGCATCAGCAGGCGAAGTATCGAGTGTGAAGAAATGGATAGCCCACAGCGAAGGATTTGCCAAAGGAGAGATTCATGTTAATGAAAATGCTGCCAAGGCACTGATAGGTGAAAAAGCAGTGAGCCTGTTGCCGGTGGGAGCTATAAAAATAGTAGGTGATTTTGAAAAAGATGATATTGTAAAGATTATTGATCAGGACGGTAAGTCGCTGGGTATTGGCAAGGTTCAGTACGATAGCGGTAAAGCCCGCGAAATGCTGGGAAAAAAGAATCAGAAACCATTGGTGCATTGCGATTATTTGTATCTGGAATAAGAACCAAGAACCAAGAACCAAGAACAAAGACAAAGGACAAAGGACAAAGGACAAAAGACAAAATAGTAGGTAGTAGGTAGAAGGAAGTAATTAGAAATTAGACATTTGCATTATAAAATATTAATAAATATCAGGACAATACATTTTTATTTACGATTATAAAATAAATAATTTATGACAACACTCAACTCCGATATTCGTTGGCAGCAGCGGTTTATCAACTTTAATAAGGCATTCAGTCAATTGGAGCGTTTTATGCAAGAAGAGAAATTGAATGAGATGGAAGAGCAGGGATTGATTAAAGCCTTTGAATATACCTATGAATTAAGTTGGAAAACCTTGCAGGATCTGCTAAAAGACAAGGGATATACTGATATTGTAGGTCCAAAACCGGTTATTGAACAGAGCTTTCAGGATGGTTATATTGTTGATGGCAAAGGTTGGTTGCGAATGCACGTGAGTCGGAATCTGACAAGTCATACCTATGATGAAGAAACTGCTGAAGAAATAATTAAAAGCATCAAGATTGAGTACTTTGAATTGTTGAAAAGTTTAAAAGCGAGATTAGAAGAAGAAAAAAATAAGAGCTAATTTTATTAGAAAAATGAATGATGAATTAAAATATGGTTTGCAGGAAACTGATATAATTCAGGTAATCTCGGCATTGCAACAGAATCAGAATATAACTAAAATAGTTTTGTTTGGTTCAAGGGCAAAAGGAACTTATCATGCAGGATCAGATGTCGATTTAGCACTCTTTGGCGATAATTTAGGTCTAAATGATATTTTGGATTTATCAATTGAAATTGAAAAACTAAACCTGCCATATATGTTTGATTTAATTATTTATAACCGAATAAAAGAGACTGCTTTGCTGGATCATATTAATAGGGTAGGAGAGAAATTATTTGAAAGGGAGCCCAAAAGTACTTTTTCGTGATTCATGAACAGTGATAATTTGAGCTTAAAGTAGATTTGATATTTTATACAAACAAATCAAATAATGAATTTAAACCAAAATTACTCAAGGCATAAATATTTGATAGTTCTAGTACTTTTTATCGGGTTATTCAGTATTCATACCGATTGTAATGCAATAGAAGCTCCTGGGTATATTATTACTGAAAAGCACGATACAATATCCGGGGTTGTTCAGCTAAGCTGGTTTGACCAATTGACAGGAGGATTCATACTGAATGGAGTTGAACAGGATTCATTTTATTCGCGGGTAGTATTTAAAGGTAAGGACGAGCATCAGTTTCTTACCTATTTTCCTGAATCAATACTTGGTTTTGGATTCAGATATGATGGGGTTAATTATTTCTATCAGCGGTTTGAGGTTGAACGTTACAGTATCGTGGTGAATGAAAGCCATCAGAAACGGTTTTTAAATTTGCAGTATAAAGGATCCTTAGAGCTTTATAAAGATATCACGTTTATTGAAAACCCGCATGCGAGTACAAGCCATGAAAAGTATATAAGCTTTTCAAGTTATTATCTGTTCAGCCCAAAGAAAGGATTGATGCGGGCAGAAAAGAATAAACAGTATAAGAACGTAGGTGACCTGTTTCGATATTACGGGATTGAAGATAAATTTATTGCGACGATACCCAATCGTGCCAATTTTAATGAACTGAAAGGATGGCTGGCATTGTATGATTATTGGTTGTGGATGAAGTGATAAAGACTGTTATGTGCCAAATACACTGCGTGGAAAAGATGCTAATCTGCCTGTAAAACACAGAAATAACATAGCCTGCATTAAATGTTTTCAAGTTAATTAAACCTAATAACCACTTTTAGATATCAATAATTCAGCTACTTTTGCGTTAAAATCATATTGAACTAATTATCCCTTTCCTTTTTTGGAATCGGAAACCAGAAATATCCACAAAAAATAAATTAAAATGAATTTACTGACTGTTTTACTTCAGGTATCTGCTGCACTTCCTACAGATTCAACTGCCACTACAGTTGTAGCAGTAGCATCAAATCAGAATTACTTTTCGTTACTCATGAAAGGAGGCTGGATTTTGCTTCCGTTATTCTTATTGTTTTTCCTTTCTGTCTATATGTTTATTGAGCGCTGGGTAACAATAACTGCCCTGGGTAAGAATGATAATGTATGGTTTGGCCGAATCAGCGAACTGGTAGCGGACTGGAAAATTGACAAAGCTATTAAGTTTTGCAATGAAAAACCAACTTCGTATTCCAAAGTGATTGTAGCAGGACTGGAAGCAACCCCCGGTGACGATATTGAGATTCAGGATGCTTTGCAAAGTGAGGCGCGCCAACAGATTTCACAGCTTGAAAAGGGCATGAATTACCTGGGGATAACAGCTTCCATTGCCCCAATGTTAGGATTTCTGGGTACTATTTTCGGAGTAATCAAGATATTTTATAACATTTCAGTGACCAATGACCTGAACATTGCTAATATATCTGATGGGTTGTATCAAAAGATGATTTGTTCGGGAGCCGGCTTGTTCGTAGGGATTATTGCCTACTCGGGTTATTATATTCTGAACGGACGGATTGACAAGATTGTTGTCAGAATGGATAAATGCTCGAATGACTTATTGAAAGATATCCGAAGCTACAAAAGAGGAGTGAGGAACGAGGAGTAGTAGGTAGTAGGTAGTAGGTAGTAGGTAGTAGGTAGTAGGTAGTGAGCATTGAGCGTCGGGCATTGAGTAAGAAATAGGATTGGAGAAAATCAGAAGAAACTATTCAATTCAGTTACGATCAGAAGAAACTATTCGATACATCTAAAATCAATAGATACTATTCAATTCCTTTAAAATCAGAAGAAACTATTCGATACATTTAAAATTGAATAGAACTAAGAGTAAATTTAGTAATTCAGTTGATCCGATGTAATTATCCAACTGAACTATTAATTTCAGCATTATTAAATAATTTCAAGACAATTAAAAAATGAAAATAGAACGCAGAAAGTTGAGAACAGCAGAGGTATATACTGCCTCGTTGAACGACATCATGTTTTTCCTGTTGTTATTTTTCTTAATCATATCCACCCTGGTAACCCCGGCAACAATACGGGTGCTGCTGCCGCAAGCCAAGACTTCGGAGAAAGTAGTTGTAAAAAAACAGATCAACCTGACCATAACTGCCGAGCATCGGTATTATGTAAATCAGAAAGAAGTTGCATTTGAGAATGTGGAAGCCCAGTTGTCGAGCATACTCAGCAACAAAAAAGCCGGTGAGGAAGTCATCGTGTTGCTTCATGCCGATAAAACCCTTAATCTTCAGGATGTAGTGAGTGTTATCGATATTGGCAATAAGCTTAAGGTGAAAATGGTACTGTTTACCCAAAAACTAAAGAGCTGAAAATTAGTTCAATTCAACGCATTTGAAACGAATCCTACATTGAACGAACCTTTCGTTCAATCGGTATAATTATTCCTTCTTAAAATATATTCCTATGAATTCAGCTACGACACCTTCAACCTGGAAACAAGCCGTTCAAAAAGCTTCGCGTTCACTGAACATGGTAACTGAAGATACCATTAATCAGGTATTACTTGCTTTAGCAAATGAAGCTATTGTGCAAACCGGAAGTATCCTGGCTGAAAATGCAAAGGACTTGACGGCTATGGATAAAGACAATCCGATGTACGACAGGTTGTTGCTGAGTAAAGAACGAATTGAAGGAATTGCTTCTGATATCCGGAATGTGGTCCAGTTGCCTTCGCCCCTTGGAAGAATATTGATGGAGACAGTTCGTCCAAATGGTATGAGAATAACCAAAACAACCGTTCCGTTTGGAGTCGTTGGGATTATTTATGAAGCAAGGCCGAATGTCAGCTTTGATGTTTTCTCGCTTTGCCTGAAGTCAGGAAATGCCTGCGTGCTGAAAGGCGGGACCGATGCCCATAACTCCAACATGGCCATTGTAAAAGTGATACAATCGATCCTGGAGAAATTCGGATTGGATAAAAACATTGTTACCCTGCTGTCTGCAGGACGTGAGTCAACAGCTGAGTTGTTGAATGCTGTGGGATTTGTGGATGTAATCATTCCACGGGGTGGAAAGTCATTGATCGATTTTGTACGCGATAATTCAAGGGTTCCGGTTATTGAGACAGGAGCAGGGATCTGCCATACTTATTTTGATGAATTTGGCGATGTTGAAAAAGGAAAAGACATAATATTCAATGCCAAGACAAGGCGGGTGAGTGTATGCAATTCCCTGGATTGCCTGGTGATCCACGAAAAACAACTGAGCAATTTACCAGCACTTTGCCTAAAGTTGGCAGAAAAGAATGTGATTATCTATGCCGATGTAAAAGCATATACTTTCCTGAATGGAAAATATCCAAAATCATTGTTGGAAAAAGTCACTGACGACAGTTACGGGACCGAATTCCTGGATTACAAAATGTCTGTTAAGACCGTGGAATCAATCGGGGAAGCAATAGATCATATCTCCATATACAGTTCAAAACATAGTGAATGCATTATCAGTGAGAATAAGGAAAATATAAATGTATTTGACCGGATGATTGATGCAGCCTGTGTTTATACGAATACATCCACAGCCTTTACTGATGGAGCCCAATTTGGATTAGGGGCAGAGATTGGAATCAGCACCCAAAAGCTACATGCCCGGGGACCGATGGCCCTGGAAGAATTGTGTTCCTACAAATGGATCATAAAAGGAGACGGACACATAAGGAAGTGAAAAATAAGAGTGTAATTCACTAAATTTCAAATATATTTACACTATTTGTTGTATATTCAAAAATAATTGATTTCCTTTGTAGCTGATAAGAAAGTGTATTTTTTCGTACGGTTATTTTTCATGCCTATTTCAAGGACTGATTATTGTTTTAACCTCGTTTGTTTATACTGTTCTTGAAACACAATTTATTCAATTTTTATTTTATTTTATGAACATTTACGTAGGTAACTTAAGTTACAAAGTTCGCGAGAATGACCTTCAAGGGGTTATTGAAGAGTATGGTCAAGTAGAGTCTTGCAAAATCATTAAAGATCGTGAAACCGGAAAATCTAAAGGATTTGCATTTGTAGAAATGGCTGATGATGCAGCTGCTGCAAAAGTAATCGAAGAATTAAACGGAGCAGAATTTGATGGTCGCTCAATGGTTGTTAAAGAAGCCAGACCAAGAAACTAAGATTTTTTTTCTAATCACACAAACGAACTTCTGTTATTGTAAAATAGCAGGAGTTTTTTTGTACAAACCAATTGACTTATGAACCGATTTAAAGGAATCCTTGAACAAAGCGGACTATTTTCGAACCTGGTTGTCCTATTTGCCTTCATATGTTTTTTTGTTTTACTACTCTCACCATTGACAGCCCTTATGGCTGTAACAAATCCACCGAGTGTCAACTTTCTAAAGTTGTCGCAATTAGTCCTGTCAACAGCGGTTTTTATCCTTCCTCCCTTTGCATTAGCCTATCTGTGCAGTAAGAGCCCTGTTGCTTATCTTTATTTTGATACAAAGACCCGGATACCCGATGCCGGATTTGTGATCTTGTTCATGCTTATCATCATACCATTTGTAAATTTACTTGGCGATATAAATCATCATCTGGTATTACCGGGCTTTCTTTCCGGTGTGGAGAATTGGATGAAGTCGGCCGAAGATGAAGCCAATAAACTGGTAGAACAAATGCTTCAGGTTCACGGTTACACGGCCTTGTTTTTCAATATCTTCCTGATTGCCTTATTGCCTGCCATTGGGGAAGAACTGTTCTTTCGGGGAGCCTTAATACGAATATTCCAACAATGGAAAGGAATTAAGACGGCCATATGGATTGCAGCATTTATCTTTAGTACGATCCATTTACAGTTTTATGGTTTTGTGCCCAGATTGTTAATGGGTGCTTTTTTTGGATATTTGCTTTTGTGGAGTGGAAATCTATGGTTGCCAATCATTGCCCATTTTATAAATAATGTAGTTGCTGTAATTTTCTATTACCTGAAATACAATGGGTATAAAATGCCGGATATAGATTCCATTGGCTATGGAAATACCTTGTGGATTGGAATAGCGAGCGGTGCACTCGGGATATTTTTAATTTACAGATTAAGAGTTATTTTCCGGTTAAGGGCTGATAAAATCATTAATTCATAACTTCCAGATTCCCTCTTTACATTCCCGTTTGGTATTTTTAGCTAAGTTTCAGAATGATTTTCCCGTCAAGGTTAACAATAAGTGCTTAAAAATTTGTATTTTTGTAAGCTTAAAGACAATAGAACGTGCTTTTTAAAGTTTTTAATTCGTACTCATGTGTCATCTTTTAAAAAGATGTCTGAGAAGATTCTATTTTTTATCTAAAATTGCTATCGATTGACTATGGCACTCCGAACTCTTTTGAAAAAAGTACTGGCACATAAAATCTTTTTTGTTATCCTGATAGTATTTATCAGCGGCTGTTCCACGAAAAAAAATACGTGGATGTCGAGGTCGTATCAGGCAACCAATACGCGGTTTAATGTTTATTTCAACGGGTATAACAGCTACAACGAAGGATTGAAAAATATCCAGAAGGCGAATAAAGAAGATTACTCGTCCATTATCCCTATGTATCCTATCAGCAGGCACTCTAATGCTACAGCTGCAACTTCCAATATGGATATGACCATTGAAAAATGTCGTAAGGCCATTAAATTACATTCGATAAAAATAAAACCTGCAAAAAATTATAAGAAGGCAAACGACCCGGATTATAAGCTGTTCTATAACCAGGAAGAATTTAACCCGGCATTAAAGGAAGCCTGGTTGCTACTTGGCAAAGCAGAATTTCATAAAGCTAATTTTCTGGGTTCGGTCGGCACCTTTTCGTATATCGTCCGTCATTACAACAATGATAAGGATATGGAAGCAACCTGCCAGTTGTGGATTGTACGTGCTTATAGTGAAATGGGCTGGATTTATGAAGCCGAACAACTCATGTCTAAAATTGTACAGGACAATTTAAAGCGCTCCAATGTCGGCTTTTATGCGTCAGTAAATGCCGATTTGTTATTAAAGAAGCATCAGTATAAAGATGCCATTCCTTTCCTGGAATTGGCCCTTACCAAAGAAAAAGATAAGAGCCTTGAACAACGTTTTGGGTTTTTACTTGCCCAGCTTTATCAGAAAACGAAAGATAATAAGGCTGCTTATGAGTACTATACGAAGGTTATAAAGTCGAATCCACCCTATGAGATGGAATTTAATGCCCGGATCAACCGTGCCCAGCTTGATATGGGTAATATCGCCAGCATTCGGAAAGAACTGTCAAAGATGCTCAAGAACCGCAATAATAAAGAGTATCAGGACCAATTGTACTATGCTCTCGGAAATACCTACCTGCATCATGCCGATACAGCTAAAGCAATTGATAATTATAAACTTTCCATTGAAAAAAGCACAAGGAAAGGCATAGACAAAGCGGTGACCTTAATTACATTAGGAGACCTGTATTATACAAAACGCAATTATGTAAAGGCGCAGCCCTGTTATGATGAAGCCGGTAAGATTATTACGAACGAGAACGAAGATTATGCCCGGGTAGTCAGGCTGGGTGAAATGCTCAGTGAACTGGTGACTCAATACGATATTGTTGTCCTGCAGGACAGCTTACAGAAATTGTCGGCAATGCCCGAAAGTAAACGTCTTGAAGTTATCAATAAGTTGATTGAGAAACTGAATGCTGACGAGAAAGCTGCTGCCGAGAAAGAGTTGCAGGATAAACAGGCAGAGATTAATAATGCTGAGGATAATTTCACTAATTTACCGCCGATAGGAGGCATGCCGGGTACTGCCGGTGACTGGTATTTTTACAATATGGATGTCATGCGCAACGGGATGTCCGGGTTTATTAAGAAATGGGGAAAGCGTAAACTCGAAGACAACTGGAGAAGAACGAATAAAGCGACATCGATTTTTGCAGATGAGCAATCGGCTAAAACTTTAATCAAAGATTCTACAGATACCATTTCAAAAACAAAAGAAGTTTCTGATAAAAAGAAGCCTGAGTACTATTTAAGGCAAATACCGGTAACCCCAGATCAGATTGCAAAATCGACAGCTGATATTGCAACGGCATTGTTTTCAATGGGCGAAATTTATAAAGATAAAATTGAAGACATACCCATGTCCATCAAGACTTTTGAAGAATTTATACGTAGGTTCCCGAACGATAAACGGGTGCCGGATGCCTATTTTTATATTTATCTGATGCAGACCAGGGCCGGAAATTTAAGTGATGCAAGTTTATACCGTACAAAACTTATCAATGAATATCCAACCTCAAAATACCAGAAGATACTTTCGCAACCGGATTATACCGCGCAACTGGAAGGAATGTATAAAGTTCAGGATTCAATCTATAACCTGACTTATAAGGCCTATAATGAGAGTGATTTCAAAACGGTTTATACCCAGGTTGCCTATATCAGACAGAATTTCCCCTTGTCAACCCTGATGCCGAAATTCTTATTCCTGAACGCCCTGAGTATTGGGAAAAGCGAAACACCTGATAAGTTCAGGACTGCCCTGAATGAGCTGGTGAAAAATTACCCCCTGAGTGATGTGAGTGCCATGTCGAAAGATATCCTGGCATTGATGAAGCAGGGACAAGAAGCAAAAACCGGAACTTCAAGTGGTTCGTTGTTATCCAGGCGGGATGAAAATACAAAAACAGAAATTAATGAAATAAGTCCGCAGTCATTCTCGACAGATAAGCTGACTAAGCATAGGATCCTGTTTATAAGTTCTGCAAATCAGGACCAAATGAATAAGATGCTTTACAACATTGCATCATTTAATTTCTCCCGGTTTATGATTAAAGATTTTGATTTGGTGGTAAATAAAATGGATAGTACACAATCTGCACTTTCTGTCACCAATTTTGAATCCTATGATGAAGCAGTGTGGTATGAGAATTCTATCTCCACCGATTCAGTATTGTCAAAATTAATGAACGATTTAAGGGTTCAAAAGGTTATAATATCAGAAGAGAATTACGGGTTGTTAAAAACGACTTTTAGTCTGAAAGATTATCTGGCATTTCAACTTAATCCTCCGGTAAGAAAACCACCTGTTCTGCTGGCTGAGAATAAGATTACAAAGAAACAAGAGATTGTTCCCGCTGTTAAAAGCAATGGTGTAAAAGTTGTTCCTGTAAATACGGTAAAAGCAGAACCTGTAAAAATCGAACCAGTAAAAACTGAAAAGAAAATTGAAGCGGCTGTTACTAAAGCAGAAGAAAAAGTTACGGTTAAAACACATGAAAAAGCTACAGACAATAAACCAATTGAGAAACCGGGAGTAAAACCTATTGAAAATACAGCAGAAAAAGCTACAGGCAAAACCGTAGTAAAACCTGCAGAGAAACTAATTGATAAAACTGTTCAGGCTTCTACTACGCCTAAAAATCAGGATGTAAATGTAAAAGGAGCAGGTGTTACTCCAAAACCAGAAGAGAAAGTGACTCCTGCACCTGCACCTGTTATTCAACCGAAACCGGATAATGTCCCATTGTTTAAAGGGTTGTTTGGCTACAGGGCTAATGAACCTCATTTTATTGCCATTTATATCCTGTCGGGGAAAATAGACTTTGAAAAGACGAAAGTAGCTATAAATGCATATAATTCGAAGAATTACGGACTCATGAACCTGAGTGTTTCACTGGAAACATTTGATAAACGCCAGGTAATTATTATTGGCAGCCTGACCGATGCACAGGTTGCAAAATCCTATCTGATAAGGATGGTTAAAGAGAAAAGCATATTTGAAGGTTTAAAAGGAGCCAGTTATCGGAATTTATTGGGTTCCCAGAAAAACCTGAATGTATTGATGCAACAGAATGCACTAAACCAGTATTTTGAGTTTATGCAAGAATATTATTTAAAATAGAAATATACCAAAACAAACTATATAATACTTATCCTGTTATGAAAAAAGACCGAATACTTTGGGTTGATGATGAAATGGATTTGTTACGTCCATACATTCTTTTTTTAGAAGAAAAAGGATATGATGTTACAACAGCTACCAATGGTAAAGATGCAATAGAATTGTGTCAAAAAGAGACATATGATATTATTTTTCTGGATGAAAATATGCCGGGTTTAAGTGGTCTGCAAACGCTCGCTTTGATAAAGGATATTGATCCGACTGTGCCTATGGTAATGATTACTAAAAGCGAAGAAGAGAATATCATGAATATGGCTATCGGCAGCAAGATTGCCGATTACCTGACAAAACCTGTTAATCCAAGCCAGATATTACTGACACTGAAGAAGAACATCCACCAGAAAGAAATTGTAACCGAGCATACTACAACAACTTATCAATCGGCATTCAACCGGATAGGCATGCAAATCAACGATTCGCTGACTTATGAAGACTGGGTTGAAGTATACAAGAAACTAGTTTACTGGGAGCTGGAACTTGCTGAAACGGATAATGGTATGGACGAAATGCTGAAAATGCAAAAAACGGAAGCCAATAATACATTTACTAAATTCATACGAAAGAATTATGTTGAATGGTTTGAACATCCGGATAATCGTCCTTTAATGAGCCAGGAACTGTTCAAAACAAAAGTGTTCCCGTTATTGGATAATGGCGAAAAAGTATTCTTTGTACTCGTTGATAACTTCAGGTACGACCAATGGAAAGTGATCCGTGAATTACTGAACGAATTCTTTACGTTCAACGAAGAAGAGTTGTATTGCAGCCTGCTTCCAACGGCTACGCAGTATGCACGGAATGCTATTTTCTCAGGACTATTGCCTTTGCAGATACAGCAGATGTTCCCGGACCTATGGGTAGAAGAAGAAGATGAGGAAGGCAAAAACCTGAATGAAAAGGATTTGTTACAAACCATGTTTCAGCGATACAGGAAGAATTACACTTTTTCATATCATAAAATAAACGATTCAAATTCCTGCGAACGATTAATTGACCAGTTGCCACGCATTGATGGAAATCAATTGAATGTGTGTGTCCTGAATTTTATTGATATGCTTTCTCACGCAAGGACTGAATCAAAAATGATGCGGGAATTGGCAAATGATGCTGAAGCCTATCGTTCATTGACTCTTTCGTGGTTTAAACATTCACCTACATACGAACTGTTTAAGGCAATAGCACAGCACGGTTATAAAGTTGTATTTACTACCGATCACGGAACCATCCAGGTGGACAATGCCATCAAAGTAATCGGAGACCGTAACACAAATGTAAACTTACGGTACAAAGTTGGCAAGAACCTTAGTTATAATAAGAAAGAAGTATTTGAAATTACCCAACCCTCGAAAGTTGGATTACCAAGTCCGAATGTAAGTTCAACCTATATATTTGCTTACAACGATAATTTCTTTGCTTATCCGAACAATTACAACCATTATGTAAGTTACTATAAAGACACATTTCAACATGGTGGCATATCACTTGAGGAAATGTTGATACCAATTATCGTGATGCAACCGAAATGATTATTCAGGATAACTTGAAACTTCAAGTTCAATTGATTTTTAAAAAATGAAAAACTATACTAACGTAAAAGACCTTGGAAACCTGCAGGAAGCAGTGAAAGAGGCATTGGAAATTAAGAAGAACCGATTTGCATACAAACATATCGGTGAGAACAAAACCTTGTTGATGGTGTTTTTTAATTCGAGCCTTCGGACACGCTTAAGCACACAAAAAGCAGGAATGAACCTTGGGATGAATACCATGGTGCTGGATATTAACCAGGGAGCGTGGAAACTTGAAACCGAACGTGGAGTAATCATGGATGGCGATAAACCGGAGCATATCCTGGAAGCTATCCCTGTTATGGCTTGCTATTGTGATATTATTGGTGTACGTGCATTTGCAAATTTTGAAAGCAAGGAATTTGATTACCAGGAAACCATTATCAATCAGTTTATAAAATATTCCGGTAAGCCTGTTTTTAGTATGGAAGCTGCTACAGGCCATCCCTTGCAGGCATTTGCCGATTTAATTACCATTGAGGAATTTAAAGAAAAACCACGCCCGAAAGTGGTTTTAACCTGGGCGCCACATCCAAAAGCATTGCCTCAGGCAGTACCAAACTCTTTTGCTGATTTTATGAACGAAGCTGATGTGGACTTTGTGATTACTCATCCAAAGGGATATGAATTAGCCGATCAATTTGTTCGTGGTGCCCGAGTGGAATACGATCAGCTGAAAGCATTCGAAGGTGCTGACTTTATTTATGCCAAGAACTGGGCAGCTTATCAGAATCCGAATTACGGGAAGATATTAAGTACTGATCGTAGCTGGACAGTCAGTGACCGGCAGATGGCGGTCACCAATAATGCCCGTTTTATGCATTGTTTGCCTGTAAGAAGAAATATGATCGTTACAGATGATGTGATTGAAGGACCAAGGTCGATCGTAGTCCCTGAGGCTGCTAATCGTGAGATCTCCGCACAGGTTGTCATTAAAAGATTATTAGAAAATATATAAACTCAATAGTCACAACTATTACAAACCGATAGGTTATTGTTGTGTCTAAAATCAAAAGAAATGAATTTAGAAACTGTAGTTGCATCTATAAGGAATGTGCCTGATTTTCCGAAACCCGGAATTTTATTTAAAGATATTACCACCGCAATGAAAGATGCGGAAGTGTTGAAGTTTATTGCAGACAATTTGTATGAATACTACAAAGACAAAGGAATAACAAAAGTTGTTGGTGTTGAAAGCCGTGGGTTTGTACTGGGAAGTATTCTTGCTTATAAACTGAATGCAGGTTTTGTTTTATTGCGTAAACCCGGAAAGTTACCTGCCGAAACTTTCAAGATTGACTACGACCTGGAATATGGAACTGATTCCCTGGAAATTCATAAAGATTCTATCGAACCGGATGATGTGGTACTATTACATGATGACTTGCTTGCTACAGGCGGAAGTGCTAATGCTGCGTTGAGTCTGCTGAATAATTTTACACATAACGGCATCTATGTGAGCTTTTTGATTGAGTTGGGTTTCCTGAATGGAATCGACCGGTTGAAAGGAGCAAAAGACATACATTCCCTGATTAAATTCTAAAACTTATTAGATTAAAAGTGTAAAGACTAAGCATTGCTATGCAGTCTTTGCTGATAAACTGAACAACATGGAAAAACTGACAATCGTAAAGGTTGGTGGCAAAATAGTTGAAGACCCAATAAGCTTAAAACAATTACTATCTGACTTTTCAAAAATTGCCGGATATAAAGTCTTGGTACATGGAGGTGGACGATCAGCAACAGCTTTGGCCGCAAAACTGGGCATTGAAAGTAAAATGGTGAATGGCCGTCGTATTACGGATAATGATATGCTGAATGTTGTAACCATGGTGTATGGAGGGTTGGTAAACAAACAAATCGTTGCCGGATTACAGGCTATTGATGTCAATGCATTAGGACTCACCGGAGCAGATTTAAATTATATGCGTTCCAAAAAACGTCCGGTAACAGATATCGATTATGGTTTTGTTGGAGATGTGAAAGAAGTAAATGCCGATATTCTGGCAGAACTGATCAGCAAAGGAGTTGTGCCGGTTCTGGCTCCTCTTACCCATGATAAAGAAGGTAGCCTGCTTAATACAAATGCTGATACCATTGCCGGTGAAGCAGCCAAAGCCCTGGCAAAACACTTTGAAGTAACACTTGTCTATTGTTTTGAAAAAAAAGGTGTGCTCCTGAATGAGCAGGATGATGAAAGTGTGATACAGGAGCTTACGCATTCATTGTTCGAAAAATATGTTGCCGAAGGAATTATCCAGGGAGGTATGATCCCAAAGCTTGAAAATTCATTTGAAGCATTGAAATCAGGAGTTAAGCAAGTTGTAATAACACGTGCCGACCAGATTTATTCAGCAAAGGGAACAACTATTTTGTAACTATAAAAATAATTATTATATGAAACAGCTTATTTTTTCCGGTTTGTTTTTGATGGTATTTTTCTGTTCTATATCAGCTCAGGAAGAAATTAAATTGTACAAGGATGGGCCAAAAGAATCCAATGGTATTACAGCAGTTGAAGCTAAAGACAAAAACAGCTTTGTGACGAATATAACTGATCCACGCATGTATGCTTACATTGCTCCTAAGGAGTTGGCTACAGGAGCAGCAGTTATTATTTGCCCGGGAGGCGGGTATTCAGGTGTTTCGGTTGAAAAGGAAGGATTCAAGATTGCAAAATGGTTTAATCAATTAGGTATTTCAGCATTTGTACTTTTTTACCGAATGCCAAACGGTCATTATGAAATACCATTAAAGGATGCTCAGGTTGCTTTTCAAATCATCCATGATAATGCAAAAAAATGGAATATCAATAAGAGAAAAATAGGTGTTATGGGCTTCTCAGCAGGTGGCCATTTAGCATCAACAGTCGGGACACATTTTAATTCTAAAATAAACAGGCCTTCGTTTATGATTCTTTGTTATCCAGTTGTTACCATGAACAAAGAGACAACACATTTAGGGTCACGTACAAATTTAATCGGTAATAATCCTTCTGACGATCTTGTTAAACTTTACTCCAACGAGTTACAGGTTACTAAGAAAACACCTCCTACATTTATTGTACATAGCATTGACGATAAAACTGTTCCGATTGTAAACAGCGAGAATATGCTGAAAGCCTTACAGGAAAAGAAAGTACCTGCCGAACTTCATAAATTTGACATTGGAGGTCATGGATTTGGTATGCTGGTACGGGGTCTTCCTGTTGATAACTGGCCGGATTTGCTTAAGACATGGTTGAAAGCTAATAAATTAATTCACTAATATGAAGTTTGAAGAAGAGACAAATGATGCAATTGCTTTGCTTCAACAACTCATAGCAATATCTTCAATCAGCAAAGAAGAAAAAGAAGCTGCTGATTTTCTGGAGCGATTTATTGAGATGAATGGCTATGTCGTTTCCCGAAAGGGAAATAATGTCTGGCTCTTAAGCCCGGGTTTTGATTCCTCCAGGCAAACCATTTTGCTCAATTCGCACATTGATACAGTGAAACCTGTTTCAGGATGGACCCGTAATCCATTATCACCAACTATTGAGAATGAAAAACTGTATGGTTTAGGTAGCAATGATGCCGGAGCCAGTGTGGTCAGCCTGCTGCATGCATTCTTCTATCTTACCCGGCAACAACAAAGCTACAACCTTATCTTTGCAGTATCATCCGAGGAAGAAATATCTGGCCAAAATGGTATTGTGAGCTTGTTGGCTGAATTACCAAAAATAGATTTTGCAATTGTGGGCGAGCCTACCGGAATGAATCTGGCAGTAGCTGAAAAAGGATTAATGGTTCTTGATTGTACAGCAACTGGGCAGGCCGGACATGCAGCCAGGAATGAAGGTGAAAATGCAATATACAAAGCCATTACAGCTATCGATTGGTTTCGTACTTTTGAATTTAATAAGAAATCTGAACTTCTGGGGCCGGTTAAAATGACAGTTACACAGATTAATGCCGGAACGCAACATAATGTAATCCCTGATAAGTGTGCTTTTGTGGTGGATGTACGAAGCAATGAACTCTATTCTAATGAAGAACTGCTTTCTGAGATTCGCAAGCATGTAAATTGTGAAGTTCAGGCTCGTTCAACACGGTTGAGTTCAACGGCTACACCATTAGATCATCCAGTTATAAAACGAGGCCGTGAATTGAATCGTTCTGTTTTCGGTTCCCCGACATTATCCGATCAAGCTTTAATGCCATTTCCAAGTCTGAAAATGGGTCCTGGAAAATCCTCCCGCTCACATACTGCTGATGAATTTATATTATTGTCGGAGATTGGAGAAGCAATTGAAATATACATTCAATTATTGGATGGATTGAAATTATAAAAACAAATTAAACATCAATAAATAAAAATCATTTTGAAAGTTTTATTTGATGGATTGACTTAATTTTAGAAAGCCTTTTTGTTGTATGAAGTCCACAAAAGGGCTTTTAAAAAATGTATTTTATTCAATTAACTTTATGATCTCATTCACCTCCAGTTGTTTGAAGACGCCTGTTTCTGATTCAATCATGGTGTCGAACAATTTTCTTTTTTCTTCCTGCAGTTTCAGAATCTTTTCTTCAATCGTGTTTTGAGTTATAAACTTATACACAAAAACTTTGTTTTGCTGGCCTATGCGGTGTGCCCTGTCAAAGGCCTGTGCCTCGGCTGCCGGATTCCACCATGGATCGAGTAGAAAAACATAACTGGCACGGGTAAGATTTAACCCAACTCCCCCGGCTTTTAATGATAGTAAGAATACCGGATAATCATCACTTTTTTGGAACTTCTCAACTTGCTCCTTTCTATCCTTTGTGCTGCCATCTAAATAACAATATTGAATTTTTCTTTCATCCAGGTACGTTTTGTATAGTTTTAAATGCTCTACAAACGAGCTGAATACCAATACTTTTTCGCCGGACTGTACTACGTCGACCATCATCTGGGTTACTGTCTCAAATTTACCGGATGTTTGTGTAAAGTCTTTATCAACTAATACAGGATGATTGGCTGTCTGTCGTAGTCGAAGCAAGCCTTCCAGTAACAGGATCGGACTTAACTTGTCATTCTTACCCATTGCTTCCAGGAATCTGTCCCGGTAATTGTTGCGGGTCTGTCGGTAAAACTCCTGTTGCGATTCATTCATATAGCACGTTTGCACGATTATTGTTTTTTCAGGCAACTCTTTCAATACCGAACTCTTATTCCTTCGCAGCAGGAATGGTTTTATCAGCTTACGATACATTTCCAGCTTCTCAGGGACTTTGCAAGCCCGTGTGAAGTGATTGATCGAACCCAGCATATTCCGGTTTATAAAGTGTGTTTGGGACCATAAATCTGTAATTGAATTTTCTAATGGGGTTCCAGTCAAAGTCAGGAACCTTTCAGCCTGTAATTCCATGCAAACCTGAGTAATGTCGGATTTTGGATTCTTTATAGCCTGTGCTTCATCCAGGATGATATAATTGAAATTCATATTCCGAAACAATTCCTTGTCTCTTCTCAAAATTGCGTAACTGGTGATAAGCAAATCGGGATTCCCGAAACATGCTGCATCTTTTGTCCTGTCAAACCCGGTATGAACATAAACTTTTAATTCCGGGCAGAACGTGTCAGCTTCATGTTGCCAGTTATATACAAGACTTGTAGGAACAACCAATAAAGAAGTCCCCCTTTCTGTTTCTTTCATCCATTGAAGCAGGCATAGCGCCTGGATTGTTTTTCCCAAGCCCATATCATCAGCCAGACAACCGCCAAGACCTAATTCGTCCAATAAGCGTAACCAATTATAGCCTTCCAATTGATAGTTACGAAGTTGCCCCTTAAAGTTTTCAGGTAAATTGTAATTTATATCTAATTGGTTTTCAATTAGTCGACGCATGTTTTCCTTTACAGTAAACTCGACTTTACCAAGTCGTTGAAGATCACTGGTAAGTACAATAAACTGCTTGGCGATGACAGCTTTCCCATCTTCAAATTTGCAAAACTCAGTCAGTGAACGGAATTCATCAAACCATGCCTGTGGAATTTGGGCATACTCTCCATTGGGCAAAAGTAATTGTGATCTGTTTTGTTTGATATAATACAGGACTTGCAGAAATGGAACTTCAAATTCCCCAAACCGAACTTTCCCTTTTATATCAAACCAATCCCTACTTTCCTCAATTTGAATGGATATAGTCCTTTCACCAACAAAGATCCGTTGGGAGCCATTTTGTTTTTTATCGAAACGAATTTCAACATCCAACATCTCAATTTCTTTGTAATGCTCATTGAGCCAATCTACACCTTCCAGATAAGGCATTCTTTTAACCTTCCCGTCCAGAGCAATCCCAATCTTGTTGAAATGTTCTATGTATTGTTTTTCTAATCGTTCATCCCGCTCAACATGGGTAATTAAGATAGTATCTTCAATCATGTCAAGACGGTTCAAAGCACCTGTTTTACCTGCCCAAAACCAGAAGTCCTGATATTCGAAAATTAATTCAAATACCAGGTCCTTGATGCCGGATTCGGGTTGATGATCATCAAACAGTGTAGCCTGTTTAATAACTGGAATTTCCTTAACCCTAAAGACAGCTTTTGTTAATTCGTTTACAGTAACGATATTAAATCCTTCGGTGAAAACCCTGTTTGTTGTGATTAAGGGTATGACAATTTTTTGTAAATAATCCTTAATATGCAGTGTTGGAATATGAACCACATCTTTTTTAAGAAAGGGAATTAATTTGGCCCCATCTACTTCATTGTCAAATTCATATATTTTATTGTCCAGTAGTACACGTGCTGTTTTACGGGAAATTAATGTAGCATCGTTTAGCTGAAAGTTTTTATTCTCACAACTCAGATCCAATGAAAAGTATAATCCATCTTCTTTCTTTTCAAAGCAATAAAATACTTCAGGCATCTCAAGCTCAACATGCAACTGCTGCCACATGAATGGAAATTTTCCCATTGGCAGAAATATCTTTTTATCAGCTACGTTTTCAAAGAAAAGATTTAAGTATTGGTTGATGTAGTCGGTAATATAATCCCTGATATATAATATGTCGGGATGGTTGTTTTTACCATCAAAGTATTTTTGAATAAAGCTATCCCAGGAACTTACTTTCTTTTCTTTGATTTTTGATACTATTATTTCCTTTTCCAGTTTTAAGCAGCAAGCAATCAATAATTCATCATTTGTTACAAACAGATTCCTGTATCGTTCAAGGTTTTGTTGGGTAATCTTTATAAAGCTTGTAGCAGGTTTATTTTGATCATCAATATCCATTACCACACATTCAGGGAAACAACCTAAATTGTTGTTGCTGTTTAATGTATATGCAATTCTTTGATTCATGGCTTTTTATTAAAGTAAAGTTGAAAATCCACAGGTGGAGCAAATGGGTTCAACAACCTTGCGTTGTTCAAAACCTTTTTTTATGTTTTTTGCCCGCTGTGTATCGAGAATATACGCCAGGTTTTCTGTGAAAATATCACCCAGTCTCAAGTTTGCATCTGCATCCAGACAACAGGGAACAACCTGTCCATCCGATAAAATAGCAATGTGGTCACGAAGGGCATAACAGTTTTTAGTTGTTTGTTCTCCTGTATGGGTTTCGTCTGGCCATTCAAAGCGTGGTGAACGTTGGAGGAATATATGGTCCGATAGTTTAAGCCCGTTTCCTTTGGTTTCCTGATTCAATAACTCAGTTGAAAGGTGAAATGCCTGCCCGATTTTTTCTAAACACAGTGCATTAAACCCCGCACTTTCCTCATTGGTAGTATTCCATAACCGTAGACAAATGTATGTATTCGCTGCCTGTTCAATAGCAAAGTTGATTGCCGATTGCATGTATTCATTCCACTTATCCATAGGTATATTTTCTTCGGCATCATGCAACGATATGTTGATCTGCCGGATTGAATGTCTTTGCAGTATTTCTTTTTTTCGCTCTAACAGGCTCCCATTTGTGGTGATATTGATATTTAGCCCGCTGTCCCCGGCAATAGCCAGTATCTCATCCAGTTGGGGATGTAAGAGAGGTTCCCCCAATACATGCAGATAAATGTAATTGGTGAATGGGCGTATCTTTTCCACGATCAACCTGAATTCATCAACCGGCATAAACTTCTTAGGACGCGTTGTCTTAAAACAAAAGCTGCAATCGAAATTGCAGCTGTTTGTTATTTCAATATATATTTTTTTGAATCTCAATGTGTCAGGTTTCGAAAATCTATTATGTTATGAATGGATAGAATGCCAACAACGGTATCGGTATTGTCTACGACGGTCAGGGTAGTGATTTTATTCACATCCATCATCTCAAGTGCCTCAGTCAATAATTCATCCTGGTCAATCTTTTTAAACCCATGGGTCATGAAGTCTGCTGCTGAGAGCAGTTTAATTTCATCAAACCGCTGAATAGCACGTCGTATGTCCCCATCGGTTATAATCCCGATGGCTTGTTCGTTTTGGTCAAACACCATGGTCATTCCTAGGCGTTTATTGCTCACTTCGTAAATAATATCTTTGAAAAGAGTCGTTTCATAAACTTTTGGTATATCCGTAAACATCTCATCTTTTACCTGGGAAATTAATCTTCTTCCTAAAGCTCCTCCCGGATGATATAGCGCATAGTTTTCTGCTTTAAACCCGCGACGTTCCATCAGGCAAATGGTCAATGCATCTCCCAACACCAACGTGGCTGTTGTGGATGTTGTCGGGGCTAATCCCAGCGGGCAAGCTTCTTTTGATACACTCACGTTCAAAACCAAAGAAACTTCTTTGGCAAGAACTGATTTGGGGTTTCCTGTCATGGCAATCAATGAGCAACCAATTTTCTTTAACGGGGCAACTATATTTATAATTTCTGTCGAACTTCCACTATTAGAAATCAAAAGGACAATGTCATTTTTACTGACCATTCCCAGATCACCATGCATAGCCTCAGCTGCATTTACAAAGATTGAAGGAGTACCTGTTGAAGCCAGGGATGAAGATATTTTATGGCCAATAATTCCGGTCTTGCCAATGCCCATTATGACCAGCTTACCCTTTGAAGCGTAAATCATTTCAACTACTTCGTTCATTTCCGGTCCTATCTTATCGGCCAACTTCTGTAGTTCGGCAATTTCAAGGTTGAATATTTCTTTGCTTCGTGCTATAAAGTCCATTTGTAATTTTTTCGTCAATATTTACTCATTATCATTTCCACAAATTCCCTGACACAGCCTTCTCCTCCTTTTTTCTTCATTTGAATAATCCCGGGGATATTTTTTATGGCATCCAATGCATCTGACGGGCAGGCTGCAATACCAACTGCTGAAAGCAATTCAAAACAATTCACATCATCACCGATATAAGCAACATTGGCAAGTGAAATGCCTTCTTTCTCACATATTTCTTTTACCGATGCAAGTTTTCCCCCTTCGCGTTTGCCCTGGTATAAATAATCCAGCTTCAACTTCTGGAAACGGCGCTCCACTAATTTTGTATCTTCGGATGTTATTATGCCGGTTTTAATTCCTTTTTGGCGTATCAGTTGCAGTCCCATTCCATCATGCGTGTTGAATTTCTTCAACTCATCACCTGCTTCTGAATAGTACATGCCGGCATCAGTTAATACCCCATCCACGTCTGTAAGTAAGAGTTTGATGTTTGATGTTTGATGTTCCGCGTTTTGCGTTCCGCGTTCCGTGTTCTGTGTTCCGCGTTCTGTGTTCCGTGTTTCGGGGATATATTCGTTTGATATATTTTTTGTGATATTATCGATTGCAATGGCTTGTTGTAGTGTCTCACGAATGCCGGATAAATACAGTTGGTTCGGTCCATCTGAGAATGCATGTTCCGGATCGGGATGTACTTCGGCAAATATAGCATCAACTCCTATTGCCAAAGCTGCACGCATCAGGTAAGGTACCATTTCACGGTTGCCACCGGTTGTCGTGCCTTGTCCGCCTGGTTTCTGAACAGAGTGAGTTGCATCAAACACAACCGGGAAGCCATAACTTCTCATTTCAACCAGTCCGGTCATGTCTACCACCAGGTTGTTATACCCGAAGCTTGAACCGCGTTCGCAAAGCAATATATTTTCATTCCCCGAATCGCGTAATTTGTCGATGACATTTTTCATGTCCCAGGGAGCCATAAACTGTCCTTTTTTTACGTTGACAATTTTACCTGTCTTTGCTGCTGCTACCAGTAAGTCTGTCTGACGGGACAGGAAGGCAGGGATTTGTAGCATGTCAGCTACTTTGGCCACTTCGGCACATTGCCAGGTTTCGTGGACATCAGTTACGATCGGGAGGTTTAATTCTGTCTTCACGCGTTGCAATATCTGCAGGCCACGTTCCAGCCCGACACCGCGTGGTGACTTGACTGATGACCGGTTGGCTTTGTCGAAAGACGATTTGAAGATTAAATGGATATGCAGTTCTTCGCAAATGTCTTTCAACGTGCTTGCTACTTCCATGGTCATCTCTTCCGTTTCAATGGCGCAAGGTCCTGCTATTAAGACAAAACGGTTGTGTCCACCAATGTCAAAACGATTGAGAACATTTATTTTGCAGGTATCGTTAATCATCAATATTCAATTTTAATTAAGCAATGGTATAGGTGCGCACCCAATCTACTTCAAGTTCACCGGCGCTGCCTTTTTGTTTTTGGGAAATAAATGAGTTGAAAGCAAGATACATTGATTCTGAAGGAATATTACTTGCTGTTCGATATACTTCCAGGTCGTTGATCATCCAGATCAATTCCTTATGCGACCAGATTAAAGTATAAATATAGTATTGTCCCGGATTCAATCCTTTAATTTGGATGCCATCTACCAGATTCTTGTTTGCATTCCCCAGTGTGATTGATTTTCCATTAAAGTGGAAAATGTTGATATGCGGTAGTTTGCTTTCTGAACCTAACCAGAACGCATGCTGGATATCCCCGGTGCAACGAAGTTTCGCACGAAACATTCCATGTTTCTGGCGAAATGTATCCGCTGTTTGAAGTACATCCGAGGTGTAATTGAATTCCTTTTCAATGAAACCTTTCGTAGTATCCCAGGCACGTGCCCTAACCTTTTCATGTTTCGTGGCTAGTTTTAAAACTCCCTCTTCAACTGATACATTTTTACCGGAATGATTAGCCTGTTTTTCATTGCTGAATGAATGGTTCCCGATAAGTTGCTCGCTTTTATAATGGAACCCAAAGTCCCAACGCGATTTATCCAGTGTATTCCAATCAAATTCATCCTGAAAGGATATTTTTCTTGTAAGGTAATCCTCAAATCGTTGTGGCTTTTCATTTTCATAAAATACGATATCCGGATTTTTTGCCAACTCATAAAAGCGTTCTTGTTGGGCATATTCCGGGGTTGTCTGCCAACGGTTTTCATTCGCCCAGAAGTCATTCGCCTTTTTAAATTCAGAGGATGCTACCTTTACCTTCAAGAGTTCAAATTCCTTGATGATATACGAATCATGAAAACGGATATACTTTTTATAATCTTTGGAATGTTCAAAATGCTTGAATTTCTTTAAGGTCTCCGAAGCCTTTACCTTCTTCTTGTCTCCCAGGAATTCATAATCGGGAGTCGTTTTAAAATGAAGATATTGCTTTAAGAGGTCCGATTCAAGCACCTGATAATAAAGACGGATAGCCGGAGTGTTTTGAAGTTTTTTACACTTGTGCGTATTCCTGTATTCTTCCGTGTCTTTATATTTTCTGTTTTTTAGGATCTTCTTATTGTCCTGGAATGCAGCTGATTTAACTACATGAAAAAGCTGTTTGTAATCTGCCAGCTCAACCGATTTCTCTACTTCAGCGTACCGATGCATAGCTTTTATAAGGTCGGCTTCATCCTTTTCAAGTTTTGCAGTAGGAGTGATGCCTCCAAAAAGTATTTTCCAAAAAAGATTCATAATGCTATTAAATTATGAGTTTTTAGTTGACAAATTTATTAACTCCATACAGTGATTGATGTTTTGGGCAATAAGTGGTTTGTATTTTTCATCAGCAGGAATAAACATTTCGCTTCGCATATAGTTTATCTGGCTGAGGAATTGATCGTAAAAGCCTTCCTGGTTTATTAATATCAAAGGCTTTTTATGTTCTCCTACAATACCGGAAGTGACAATATCCAACATTTCGTCTAACGTGCCATAGCTTCCCGGAAGAACTACAAACACATCGGTCAATGTCTTCATAAGTGCTTTCCGGTCACTTAGTGTTTCAACTGTGAAAAGCTCGGTAGGCAAATTGCTTTGGCGATTCATTTTTATTATTGCCTGGGATATTACCCCGATTATTTCACCGTTTTTACTTTGAGCCCCTTCAGCCACCGCATCCATCAATCCTCCTGTTGCTCCACCATATACCAGTTTATTCCCGCTTTCAGCGATTAACTCACCCAGGCGGAATGCAGCTGATTTATAGTGATCGGCAATCAGGTTGCTGGAAGAACAGAATACGGCTATATTCATGTTGGTTAATTAGTTGAGTAAGTTAATTGGTTGATTAAGTTGATTAAGTTGATTAAGTTGATTGAGTTAATTGGTTGATTGAGTTGATTAAGTAAATATATTTATTTGAGAATTCCATTTATAATAGATGCAAATAAAAAGTTTAAAAACTTATTAGATTATGTCCCAATCAACTCAATCAACTAATTAACATATTTAACCAATTAACCAATCAACCAATTAACCAATTACGCGTCTATCTTCGCGTAAGTTGCGTTTTGTTCAATAAACTGACGTCGTGGAGCCACATCATCACCCATTAACATGGAGAATACGTGATCGGCTTCTGCAGCGTTTTCAATGTTTACCTGACGCAATGTACGATGTTCCGGATTCATGGTGGTATCCCACAATTGGGTTTCGTTCATTTCTCCCAAACCTTTATAGCGTTGTGTATGAATTCCACCTTCTACTCCGCCACCATATTTTTCAATAAAAATCTGACGTTGGATATCAGTCCAGCAATATTCTTCCACTTTTCCTTTTTTACATAAATAGAGCGGAGGAGTTGCAATGTACAAATATCCCTGTTCAATCAATTCCTTCATGTGACGGAAGAAGAAAGTCATGATCAGTGTTGCAATGTGGCTACCATCCACGTCGGCATCGGTCATGATTATGATCTTATGATAACGAAGTTTTTTTATGTTCAACGCTTTGCTGTCATCCTCCGTACCAATAGTAACGCCTAAAGCGGTATATATATTGCGTATTTCTTCACTTTCAAGCACTTTATGTGGCATTGCCTTCTCTACATTCAGGATCTTACCACGTAATGGCAGGATAGCCTGGTATTGACGGCTACGGCCTTGTTTAGCCGTTCCACCAGCCGAATCCCCTTCGACAAGGAATAATTCGCATTTTTCAGGATCTTTATCGGCGCAATCGGCCAGTTTACCGGGTAAACCACCACCGGAAAGTGGTGACTTGCGTTGTACCATTTCGCGGGCCTTGCGGGCTGCATAACGGGCTGTTGCTGCAAGTATTACTTTCTCAACAATGATACGTGCTGCTTTTGGATTTTCTTCCAGGTAATTTCCCAGAGCTTCACCAACTGCCATATCCACCGACCCCATCACTTCGTTGTTCCCAAGTTTGGTTTTTGTCTGACCTTCAAATTGCGGTTCCTGAACTTTAATAGAAATAACGGCAGTCAATCCTTCACGGAAGTCATCACCACTGATTTCAATCTTCAGCTTTTCAAGCATCTTGCTGTCTTCAGCGTATTTCTTCAGGGTACGGGTCAATCCTCGACGGAACCCCGCAAGGTGAGTACCACCTTCAATGGTGTTGATATTATTTACGTAAGAGTGTACGTTTTCGTTGTACGAGGTGTTGTAAGTCATCGCTATTTCAACAGGTATTCCGTTTTTCTCTGTTGAAATATGGATAACGTTTTCAATCAGCGGTTCACGTGCTTCGTCAATGTAGGTGACAAATTCTTTCAGTCCTTCGGTTGAATGGAATATTTCCTTGCGGAATGATCCATCTTCTTCAATTTGGCGTTTGTCGGTCAGCGAAAGTGTAATTCCTGCATTCAGAAATGATAACTCACGCAGGCGGTTTGCCAGGATATCCCATTTATAGACAGATTCAATGAAAATACTGTTGTCAGGAAGGAAAGTGGTCAACGTTCCGTTTGTAACCGATGTCCCGATTTCCGCTACCGGAAATTTAGGAGTACCACATTCGTATTCCTGCATGTAAAGTTTCCCGTTACGTGAAACTTCCACATGTAAAAAAGTAGAAAGTGCATTCACACACGATACACCCACACCATGCAATCCCCCGGAAACTTTATAACTTCCATGGTCAAATTTACCTCCGGCATGCAATACGGTCATTACTACTTCCAATGCTGATTTTCCTTCTTTTTCATGCATGTCAACCGGAATACCACGGCCATTGTCAATAACGGTGATTGAGTTGTTCTCGTTGATGAATACCTGAATGTTGTCGCAATGTCCGGCCATAGCCTCATCGATGGAGTTGTCCACCACTTCGTATACCAGATGATGTAAACCTTTTATGCCAATATCACCAATGTACATGGCAGGGCGCTTGCGCACTGCTTCCAATCCTTCAAGAACTTGAATGCTACTGGCACCATAACTTGCGCTTGCAGTGTTTCTTGCTGTTTCTACTTCGCTCATTTTTATTTTAAGTTGTTTGTTTATTGTGAAATGATATGTTTCAGTTGTTCCTGTACGACAGTTTAAATCTATCTAAAAAAACAGACAAATATACCACAAATAATTGACATAAACGCTATTATTTCTGAGTTTTTTGCTTTTGATTTGTCCGAAAAGTAGAATATAAAGGACTTGTAAATACTGCATTCTATCTGGTACGAAAGTTTGTTCTATCTGTCAGTCAGAAGGCGAAGACTTGTAAATAAAAGTTTATATACTAAGCAAACAAATTTTCTATGCCAATTGTTATCTATTCAATTAGAAGTGTGTATATTTGCATTTAAATCCATAGGTGAAAGATATGCCAACAATAAGCGAATTCTTTGGAATCTATATTCAAATTATGTTCCTTGATCATAATCCTCCACATTTTCATGCTAAATATGGAAATCAAAAAGTGATTATTGAAATCGAAAGCGGGATTGTGAAAGGTGAAATGTCTGAAAGGGCTTTACGTCTTATTTTTGAATGGAAGGATTTGCATAAAGAAGAGCTAAAACATGCCTGGGAAAAAGCTAAACATGGTGAACAACCCGATAAAATTGACCCACTAAAATAGAATTAAATGTTTACAGAAGTAACTAAAGCTGAATATATTGGCAATTATAAAGTAAGTGTGCTGTTTAATGATGGGGTGACTAAAATTATTGATTTCTACAGTATTTTATTCCTTCATGATTACCCGGCTTTCATTACTTTGAAGGATATTGAAGTGTTTAAAAAATTCAAGGTTACTGACACGCTTGAATGGGATAATGGGAACATAGATATTGCTCCTGAAACTTTATATGAGATGGGTGAAACGGTAAATGCAAATCCAATTGAATACTCTATTTGAAATTGTAGTAATATGTCAACGGGGGAGGCTTTAAGCCAATCGTAAAGAATATTTTGTAAATTAAGCAACGTGTATATTATTTCTTATCTTTGCAGCATTATTAACAAGGAATAATAAACCAACATACATCGATGAAAAAGTTAATTATCTTAAGTGTCTTATTTTCAATTCATATAGGAATTTTTGCACAAATAAACTCAATATCAAATAGTAAAGATACGATTCAGATCTTAAATAATGCCCAAGGTACTTCGTATTATCATGCCGGAGAAAAGCTTAATAATAACAATCTTAAAAGTTTAATGAGTAAAAACACAAAAGCCTCTAAGGAGTTTTCGAGATATAAGGAACTAAGTGGAGGTGCAAGTGTATTGATGATCGGCGGGGCTGCTTTAATGACGTATGGCTTTTATAAATACAAAAAATTGGAGAATACCTTTCCGGCAGGTTCATACAATTCTGCTCCATTAATGATCGGAATAGGTGCTGTTGTAGTATCAATTCCAGTATTAATTGTATCAAAAAGTCATTTGAGAAACTCTGTGGTAATTTATAATAATTCAATAACCAATCATACTGATCGAAGTTTAAGTTTGCATTTTATAGTTAATCCTAATGGGGTTGGTTTGCAAATGACATTTTGAATTTAAATGGTAAGAAATAAAAACAGGACAGCCATTCAAATCATTGAATGGCTGTCTTGTTTTTATTTCACGAATCCTACTCCAGTATCTCGTTATCGTGCATTTCTTTCATAAAGCTCACGAAATCGTTTTTCTTGTCCGATTCCATCCATTCCATACTCCGGCGTGGATGTGCGTTCAACGCCCCTGAAATCAGGTAAGGGATATGGTATCCCCATTCAATTTCTTGCTGCAGTGGATGGATATAATCCTGAATCACCTGTAGCAAAGGCAATAACCTGTATTTTGGGTTTTTCAGGAAGGCAATCAATATCTCTATCGGGCAATTACCTGCTCCGCGTCCCAGTCCCAATAGGGTGGCGTCGAGCATGGTGCATCCTTCCATTAATGCTGTATAGGTGTTCGACATGGCCATTTGCATGTTGTTGTGCGCATGGATTCCAATCTCTTTACCCGGCAAGGCAGCCATGTATTTCCGAACCAAATGCTGGATGGATTCAATGTACATGCTCCCGAAGCTGTCCACGGCATAAAACACCTGGACGCGTGATTTGGCAATGTCCTTCAGTGCTTCGTCCAGTTCCAGTTCGCCAACAGTGGATACCGCCATCAGGTTGATACACGTTTCGTACCCTTTGTCCATGCAATGGTGGGCCAGCGCAATGGCTTTGTCCACCTGGTGCACATAACATGCCACCCTGATCATGTCCAGCGCACTGTCGGCAGCCATAGGTATATCCGAAAGCTCAATCCTGCCTATATCCGCCATAGCCGAAAGCTTCAGGTTCGTTTCATTCTTTCCCACAATCCGTTCCAGGTCTTTCTGATGACAGAATTTCCAGGCTCCCATTTCCTTCCGGTCGAAAGCCTTCTCGCTGCTCAGGTAACCGATTTCCATATAGTCAATCCCGGCTTCTACGCATGCGGTATACACTCCCCTGACAAAATCATCACTGAATTGCCACTTGTTCATCAGCCCGCCATCCCTAACGGTGCAATCCATTACTTTAATATCCTGTTTATACATCTTTTTATTTTAAATAAATACGACCCCCAACCCCTAAAGGGGAGTTTTGAGTTAGTATTGGTTGTTATTTGTTCTGTTATAAAATATATATCCTTTTATATATCTGGTCTTTAAGCCCCTTTAGGGGTTTGGGGTTCTTTTCTTTCCAAAAGTTCCAGTTCCTTCCCAATATTATGGTCCACCAGAAACCGGTATATCTGCTCAAATGTATCTTTGTCCAGCCCGTGTTTTTCAGCCCATTCACCTCGCACCTTGATGACATGGTCTTTACGGTGTTGCGCCACAATGCTCTCAGTATCCGTTTTAAACTTCACAATTTCACTCACATATTGAAACCGTAACCCGAATAGGGCTATGATCTCCTGGTCAATACGGTCAATTTGTTCGCGTATTTCTTCTTTGCAGGCACATTCGGACGGATTCTTTGCAGGTTTCAAGGTAGTTTGCTTTTTGCGATTTGTTATAAATATCGTACAAAAATAGCAATTATGTTTTGATTGTTCAAATATAATGGCATATTGATTTCAAATTGACGTTTTTGACTTTAAATTATTATGATTATCCGCATAAAGTCCTAAAACATACTTGTTGGTTTTATCTTTAGGTGGTCTGCACCTTTTGATTTGTTCTTGACACTTAGTTCTACCAACATGTCGGGACCCTGTCACTTTTCATTGCATGCACAAGGAGAGTAACTGCAATGTTTAGGGAGAAAAGATTATCAAACTAAAATGTTTGTCGGTCGGTTAAATATAATCATTTCTAAAATAATACGTTTTATTTTAGCATACTTAAAAAAATAACATAGGATGAATTTTAATGAATGAGTTCAGTTATTTTATTTATTACACTTGTTCTGTTGATATCACCATCTTATCGATACCATATCGGTGATGTTCCATATATATTCCATATGTGTTCCATATATGGAACATTTATGGATCATGAATTAATTATTTATTGTTTAGAAGTGTTATGATGGCAATGTTGTTATGAATGGATTATTATCTAAGCCATATTTAAACCATACTTGAATCTATATCGACGATCGTTTAAAAGATGAAGTTAAATGGATCAGTTAAAGGCAAGGGTGTTGATGGGGTAAAAATTGGTAAAATCCGGTTAAATATTGATGCTTTTGAGTACTAAATTTTCAAAAAAAACAGGCGGGATGACCATAAGTCATTCCGCCTGTTAAATGTATACTATTGGTCAGGGATTAAAGCAATTCCACACTTCTTTTTACAAAGTTGGCAAGTGCTTCGCCTTTCAGCATGTTGCTAGCCAGAAGTGCTAAATCTATCAGTTGACGCACCTGTTTGGTTTCGGAAGCAAATGATTTCAGTACCGCTTTTTTATGGTCGGTAAGTTCATCCATTTTCTTTTGAAGTTCTTCCAGTTCTGTTTTCTCGGCAGCAGGAACTTCTTCGTCTTTTTTGTCTTTGTGAGTTTCCTTTAATTTATCGTGTTTGGTCTTAACGTCCGATAATTCAGTAGTAATCGGAGCAATGCTTGCACCACAGGCTGTTTCTTCATCAGTCAGGATTTTTTCGATAATAGGGTGAGCTGTATTGACAACCAGATTGTAGCTGTCAGGCATTTCACCATAAAAACTCATCATGCCACCCTGCAATGAGGACATTTCCTTCATACGGCGCATAAACTCGTTCTGGGTAATGAAAACCGGGCTAGTAGTAGCTTCTAATTGCTCGAAAGTAACAATGAAGTTTGTTTTTTCAAGGGTTGGTATCTGTGAATCAAATACGGTAACCAGGGCGTCGCGTTGGTCGTTGGATAACGTTACTTTGCTGGTGTCGTCTTTTTGGATGATCTTATCAATTACGTCGCTATCCACACGAACGAAGCGGGTCTTTTCGAATTTCTGTTCCAGTTGGCTCACTACGTGTACATCAAGCTGGCCGTCCATAATCAACACATCATAGCCTTTGTCCTTGGCATGCTGGATATAGCTGTATTGTTCGTCACTGTTATTGGCATACAGGTAAATCACGTCCCCGTTTTTATCTTTTTGGTTTTCACCAACCAGCGTTTTGTATTCATCAAAAGTGAAGTATTTGCCATCAATATTTTTAAGCAAAGCAAATTTCTCAGCACGTTCGTAAAATTTCTCATCGCTGAGCATTCCATATTGAATGAATAGTTTCAGGTTATCCCATTTCTCTTCGAACTGCAAACGGTCGGCCTTGAAGATTTCATTCAAACGATCGGCAACCTTTTTGGTAATGTGGCTTGAAATCTTCTTTACATTGGAGTCACTTTGCAAATAACTACGCGATACGTTCAACGGAATATCCGGAGAATCAATCACACCATGCAACAAAGTCAGGTATTCGGGTACGATATTTTCAACATGGTCGGTAACATATACCTGATTGCAATACAACTGGATCTTGTTGCGTTGCATTTCGATATTATTTTTGATTTTCGGGAAATACAGGATACCGGTCAGGTTGAACGGATAATCTACATTCAGGTGAATATGGAAGAGCGGATCTTCAGCCATCGGGTTCAACTCATGGTAGAAGGCATTGTAATCTTCGTCCGTCAAGTCGGCAGGTTTGCGGGTCCAGGCAGGGTTGGTGATATTAATGATGTTATCATTTTTAGTCTCAACATTCTTACCGTCTTTCCATTCTTTCTTCTTACCGAAGGCGATTTCAATGGGCAGGAATTTGCAATACTTGGTCAGCAGTTCCTGTATTTTAGCATCTTCGAGGAAGTCTTTGTTATCATCATCAATGTGGAGCACGATTTCTGTACCACGATCAGCTTTGATAGTGTCTTCCAGGGTGTATTCAGGATCTCCCTTGCAGGACCAGTGTTGGGCTGTGGTTTCTGCCTGGTACGACTGGGTAAAGATTTCTACTTTTTTAGAAACCATAAACGAAGAATAGAAACCAAGTCCGAAATGTCCGATAATAGCCTGGGCATCGTTTTTGTACTTTTCGAGGAACTCTTCAGCCCCTGAGAATGCAATCTGGTTGATGTATTTATCGATTTCGTCGGCAGTCATCCCAATACCACGGTCGGTAATAGTCAGGGTACCCTTCTTTTTATTTACATCCACACGTACGGTGAGGTCACCCAGTTCGCCTTTAAAGTCACCCACTGCAGCCAGTGTTTTAAGCTTTTGTGTGGCATCTACTGCATTTGAGACTAATTCACGCAGAAAAATCTCATGATCGCTGTACAAAAATTTCTTGATAACGGGGAAGATATTGTCGCTCGTTACCCCAATGTTTCCTTTAGCCATTGTTCGTTATAAGTTAATTAGTTAATTGTGTTGATTGGTTAATTCGTTCTGGTCAAAGTGCGAGATAGTGATGCACTCTGACTACCGGAGACTGCACTAGTCAAAAAAAGTGCCAAGGGTAAGATGGTGACAGAATGGCAGGGAAGGAGGATCCTGTAAATTATAAAAAGCGAACTTACGAACAACAGAAGAAAGTTCGTTTTGTTCGTAAGTTCTTTTTACTGAATTATTATTTCATAATTCTTTTTATTTCATGATTATTTTCCGTACAATCTGCCGGTTGTTGTTCATTATTTTGATGGTATACACACCACTGTGTCCCGGTTTCAGATGAATTTGCTGATTTAGACTGTTGTTTGCCACTATACCGTTCTGTTCGAATACCCGTTGTCCAAGGTCATTATATATCTGGATGGTGAAAGGTAGCCGATCGGGAGCGGAAATTGAAACCGTAAAGTTTCCATCGTTTACAGTAGGATATATGTCAACAGTGTTGGCAAGCTGGTTTTCAGTTAATGAAAGTACCGTGTCAAAGTGGACCCGGTTCGAACCTGTTGAAGAACAGCCATTCTGCGTAACCTGGGTCCAATACCAGCCAACTTGTGACGGCTGATACACCTGACTTGTAGCGTTGCTAATTTCCATTCCAATACCATTTTCAGAATCAGAAACGAACCATTGGTTTCCATCAGGGATATTGCTTATTAAAGCTTTGTTGTCTTTGGTTACCGTAGGATGATACGAAAGGGCATTTACATTGACACCAAAAACAGAAGGGATTGAAAGCTTCCACATCCCGCTGGTGTAATTTACTGTGACTAATTTTTGACCAGTAGTAGTCCACTTGAGATTTACAAAATTGTCACCGGTACCACCTCCGTTGAGAACTGTTCCGCCCGTAGGAATATTCCACAGGTAATTTGACATGCCAACAGGTGCCTGGTATAAATTGTCGGTTGAATTCAGGCAGGTCTGCTGTGCCCGGAGTGGGGAAGGTTCCACCCAGTACGGACGCATCATTTCATTGTCTTCATGATCCAGGATATGGCAATGCCATACGTATCCTGGCCCTTTGCTGGGGTCAAATGCATACATAAGCTTTGAGGCAGGCGCATTGGCCGGTACATCAATCGGAGCATACCTGATTAAAAACGTAGACACTTCGCCGGGCAATACTTTAAATGTATCCTTCCAACCTCTTTCTTCGGGCAGTGGCGGGCGGGGAGTACCCATTAAAAAAGGACTCACGGCCGGATTGCCACCGATGGCGCCATCCGCGTTCATCACGTTGTAATTCATCGGTGGCCCCGATGCCGGCTTGAAGGAACCACCGATAAAGGCAGCTTCATACACCTGGTTGTAGGCTTCAGGATCGTATTCCTGCCTGCTGACCAGCTGGAACTGAACCAGGTGGATGTGAATAGGGTGTGCATCCTCCGTAGTATTGATAATCTGGACAAGTTCAGTTGTCCCTTCAACAGGATGTTCCGTGGCATCGCCAAAGGCATCCGGCATTGTTATCATCTCATTGTTATCGTAATGTGAATTGTTGATCAATACTTCCATTGGACCATTGTCACCCTCATGCTCGTTCAGGGTTAATTGTCTTTTTTTAACCGGAGTGACATTTGTGCCTCCGGAGAAATCAGTAAGTCTGACCACTGCATTTCTTCTCAGAAAACGCGGAACAAAGCTTTTGTCAATTCCGTGATTTTCACCATTATTTGTGTTTGCTGATACCATCTTCCCATTTACAACAAACTGCATGATCCTTCCATCCAACTCAGGGACTGTAAGATCCCCCGACGGATAAGGTATGACAGCATCGTTGAGCAATGTGAATGTCTTCCCCTCAAGGCCGGTAAAGTCAATGACAATATCGAACCTTTCAGAGGGAGCAATAAACAATCCTGTGGGGGAGGTGCCTGAAGGCAGTGGGCTTGGTTTTAGTACATTCGGATCGAGCTTGACAGGACTATCCAACAGGCCACCATCAGTTCCTACCACCTGAATGCCGGGACCGTTTACATTAGTTGCCAGATCGGACAACCACATGTTCAGAAACCTGGCATTACATGCATTGAGGACCCTAAACCGATATTTACGCGGGGCAACACTTAGATATGGCCATGATTTACCGTTTACCACCATGACATTCCCAAAAAACTCGGGTGCCCAATAAGGTAACATCGGATTCGTGGGTGCGTCGATAGGCCAATACAATTCACCTTTATCATTGAACATCCGGTCCTGGATGATAAGATCAACCTCCGGAAGATACGGTTTCTGATTAAAAGTGCCCGTAGTACCCTCCGGTGCCACTTCCTGAACCATATCGTCCCGGGACCAGCCGGGCAAATGATCGTTTTCTTCATCCCTTCCTTTGATGAGATAGAATCCTTCAAGCCCGGCATAAAGATTTAAACGGGTTGCACCCATGATATGGTCGTGAAACCACAAAGTAGCAGCCTGCTGGGTGTTTGGGTAATGATAGACTGAATCAGTACCGTCAATACCCCAGGTAGGGCCTTTAATGGCATGACCAGGAGTAAACCAGGCATAAGGGTCACCATCAGACTGAGAGGTTACTTCTGCGCCGTGTAAATGGGTAACAACAGGTACGGGTCCCGAATACGGGTCGTCCGTCATGACCGGCATAGCCCAATGAACCATTTGGTCAACTGTGAGGTTTAGGTCGCTATACTTTTGTCCATACAGCTCGTTCCTGTAGGTTACCGTCAGTGCTTTCCCTCTTTCTGTTTCAATAGTTGGCGCCGGCCAGTTGGGTGAGGTCCATTTGATACCGTTGTCCTTTGAAATACTGTAGGTCCAGTAATTGCCTGCTCCAACTTCTGGATTTTGCTTCCCGATAGTCCCGTTGCTCAATGCGGTTCCTGTTGAGAGGGCTATTTGCCTATGGGGAACGGTTTTAATTATCAGTTTTCCACCATCACGTGCATTCACTCTTAACCCTGCAGAAAAATGAGGCAGGGGATCGACAAATTGAGGAATCAAAGCCGGATCAATCGGAACCTGAGTAATTCCATTTATTGTTTGAAGTGAAGCAGGAACATTGCTTTTTACTTTATGTACTCTGTGTCGTACGGGGTTCAGTGCATCTACATTTGAAATCATCATGATTAAAAATATCATGGAAAGTAGTTTTGTATAAAAAGTTTTCATAAATGTTGAGTTTAAATTTGTATTAATTTCAAATAATCGATTTTTCCAACAATACAAAATTATTTTTGGTTTGAACAGGTAAATATTTTTAAATATTTGGAATTGGTTTTTAAAAACAGATAACATGTGATTGAATTTCGTGTTAAGATATTGGAACAAATACAGTTGGAATTTAAATTATCTGTCTTCCTGTCAACACTTCTTGAAATAGTCTCTACAAAGTGATTGAGGAGAATTGATTTGTGGCTTAAACAGATGAGAGCTAAATTGAAATAACTGAAATAAACTCAGAGTGATTTGGAATTTGATTCAGGAACAGCATCAATGCCACACCGAGCCTGACAGTCAACTCAGGGAGTTCGAAGTTTAGGTTGAATATTGTAATTATGTATTAGAATCAGTCATCAATTTATTTCATTCGCTTAAGTTCAAAATAAATAAAAGATATCAAATTTTGCATTTATTTTATAATTCACACAATTATTGCACTAAGAATGAGTTTAAGTTAATAAGAGACTGTTTAAATTAAATCTTAGTTCTCATCCTCTAAATGCAAAAGCCATGAAACGAATTCAGAAAGTCACTGCCGGTTTAAAAATTACGATCTTAATTATCCTGTTCAGTTCAGAATTTGCGTGTGTTAGCGTTGCACAGTCTTTGAAGTATGACCGTAGGCAGGAAGAATCGGGTGCAAAAACACTTTCGCCTTACTTTGTAGTAATCAGCGAGCACCCTGAAACTGATATATTGCCCTTGAAAGAAACTTCGGCCAGCGTGAATATTGTCGGGGTTATTGCCGATGTAACAGTCCGGCAGAAATATGTAAACAGCGGTAAAAACACCCTGGAAGCCATTTATACTTTCCCGCTTTCGACTAAAGCAGCAGTGTATGCCATGAAGATGACCATTGGCAACCGTACTATTTCAGCAAGGATCAGTGAAAAGGAGAAAGCAAGAAAAGATTATGAACAAGCAAAAACAGCTGGCAACAGGGTTTCGTTACTTGAACAAAACCGCCCGAATGTTTTTACCATGAACGTTGCGAATATTGCTATAAAGGATACGATAGTGGTTGAATTGAAATATACCGAGTTGCTGGTTCCTGAAAATGGAGTCTATTCATTTGTATATCCAACGGTGGTTGGTCCACGCTATTCCAATAAAACGAAAAATGAAGCCGGGACTGACGGTAAGTTTGTGAATACACCCTATACACAGGAAGGTGAAGCTGCTACCTATAAATTTGGATTTGAACTAAAAATCAATTCAGGTATTCCTATTCAGGATGTGACCTGTACCACCCATAACATGGAAGTTACTCATCCTGATTTGAATACAGCAGTAGTAAAACTTGATAAAAGCGAACTGAATGGTGGCAACCGTGATGTGATTCTGAATTATTCGTTGCAGGGTAATAAAATTGAATCCGGCGTCATGCTGTATGAACATGGGGATGAAAATTTCTTTTTGATGATGGTCCAGCCTCCCAAAAAAGTATTGTTAGAAGAAATACCTCCCCGGGAGTATATTTTTATTGTAGACGTTTCCGGATCCATGCATGGTTATCCGCTTGATATTTCAAAGAAACTACTTCGCAACCTGATCGTAAACCTGAAACCAACTGATAAATTTAATGTAGTTTTGTTCTCTGGATTCACTGGTATTTTAAGTGATTATTCCGTGGAAGCAAACCAGCAGAATATTGAACGGGCCATACGGTTGATTGACTATCAAAAGGGTGGAGGAGGAACCGAATTGATGCGGGCGTTGAAGCGTGCTTACGAAATACCACATGATAGCCGGTATGTGTCGCGTTCAATAGTATTAGTTACGGATGGATTTGTGGATGTCGAAAAAGAAGCGTTTGAGATGGTACGTAATAACAATGATAAAAGTAACTTTTTTGCATTTGGTATTGGCACCAGTGTAAACCGTCATTTAATCGAAGGACTGGCTTTCATGGGCACTGGGGAACCAATGGTTATAGAAAAGACAGAAAAGGCAGACCAACAAGCAGAAAAGTTTCGTAACTATATCAATACACCTGTCCTGACTCAGATCAAAACAGATTTTGATACTCTGGTGGCTTATGATATCGAACCTGGAACAACACCCGATATGTTAGCTGAACGGCCGATTATTATTTTTGGTAAATACAAGGGATCCCATACCGGTACAGTTACATTGAGAGGGAATACGGGAGGATCGATGTATGAAAAATCATTTGATTTGACAGACATAAAGCCAAATCCGGCATTCTCGGCAATCCGCTACCTGTGGGCAAGGGAAAGAATTAAGCTGCTTGATTATTATACCAACCAAAGACTGTATTATCAGGCACCCATCGACGAGTTGTTGAAAAACGATATTACCAGCCTGGGATTGAAGTATGGCTTGATGACCCAATATACTTCGTTCATTGCGATTGATGAGGAATTTAAAATTGATAAGGATGGTAAATCAGTAACTGTTAAACAACCTCTGCCTCTGACACAGGGTGTTTCAAATTATGCTGTAGGTGAAACAGTGGCAGTGGGGTCAGGGACTTCAAATCAGGTTTTACAGGGTCGAATGGCTGGTGTGAACGTAACAACTTCAAAAGGAAATAATGAAACAAGGGCTGACATTTCCGATGTAAAGGAAAGTGTTACTCAGGAAACAGAAGAGAAAGTGTATCAGGTTGTAGAACAAATGCCTCAATTCCCGGGAGGTGAATCTACTTTGATGAGTGCTATCAGCCAGAATCTCAAGTATCCAACCATTGCACAGGAAAATGGAATCCAGGGCATGGTGATTGTAAGGTTTTTAGTCGAGAAAGATGGATCCATTTCAAGAATAGAAATAGTAAGAAGCCTCGACCCGGCCTGTGACAAAGAAGCGATCAGGCTTATTAAATTATTGCCTAAGTTTATTCCTGCAAAGCAAAATGGTGTTAATGTTTCGGTATGGTATACTTTGCCGATTGCGTTTAAATTGGAGTGAGTTTTAAATTTAATACGTATCCTAACAGAGTATAAAAAAGTTGTGAGTTTGATCAAAGTCTATGAAAAAGTCAGAATATTCTGATTTATTCATAGACTTTGATTATATTTGTGCTGAAATTAAACATTTAAGTAAAATGAAACGTAAAGTTTTAGAACAATTAATTGGTTGGAAAAATAACCCAAAACGGATGCCACTGATAGTAAATGGTGCTCGTCAAGTCGGAAAAACCTACATTATTAAGGAGTTTGGGCAATTGCATTTCAGTAACGTAGTGTATGTCAATTTGGAAACTAACCTTGCAGTTAATTCTTATTTTAATACAGACATTACGCCACTGCGGATAATTCAATACCTGGAAACCGCTACTAACACTCGTATTATTGCAGGCGAAACGCTGATTGTGTTGGATGAAATTCAATCGTGCGCTCGTGCTTTAACTTCCTTAAAAACCTTTTGCGAAGAAACTCCCGAATTTCACATTGTAGCAGCTGGCAGTTTGTTGGGTGTAGCCGTGAACCGGGAAAATTATTCGTTTCCAGTTGGTAAAGTGGATGAACTGACTATGTTTCCAATGGATTTTGAGGAATTTCTTTGGGCAACGGAAAAAGAAATGTTGGGTGTTGAAATAAGGAATCATTTCAGCACAAATCAAGCTATGCCTGAAATTTTACACTCACAGGCTTTGGAAATCTACAAACAATATCTTATCGTGGGCGGCATGCCGGCAGTGGTGCGAGAGTTTATTGAAACAAAAAGTTTAATTACCTCCACCGAAATTCAAGGACGTATTCTGAACGAATATATTGCCGACATGGCAAAATATGCAGCTGCCAGCACTAGTGTGAAAATTCGTGCTTGCTACAATTCTATTCCATCACAGTTGGCAAAAGAGAACAAAAAATTTCAATACAAAACTGTTCAAAAAGGAGGAACTTCAACTATTTTTGGAGAAGCTATTGAATGGCTTCATTTTGCAGGTGTGGTACTTAAATGTCAGAAAATCAATCATGGTTTTTTGCCGATATCAGTTTATGTTGATTTGAGTGATTTCAAACTTTATATGAGTGATACTGGCATGTTGACCATGAAATCTGGAATGCCGCATCAAATTATTCTTTCGCAATTAGAGGAGGACAATGGATTCTTAGGTGTATTGAGCGAGAATTATGTAGCTCAGGCATTAACGAGTAATGGTTTTCCATTGTATTATTGGAAAAATGAAAATACAGCTGAACTTGATTTTGTAATTTTAATCGGTGGGAAAGTAATTCCTGTGGAAGTAAAAAAAGGAAATCGCACCAAATCTGTAAGCATGAATTTGTTCGTGAATAAATATGATTGTCCATACGCCATTCGTATTTCAAAAAAGAATTTTGGGTTTGAAAATAATATCAAATCGGTGCCGCTTTATGCTGTGTTTTGTATCGAAACAAATTAAAGTATCAAATTCCAAGCAACAATAATTCTCAAAAATAGAAAATGGAAAAATACGCCCAAATTATTGGCTCACTCACAGCTGAACAAAAAATTGATTTTCTTGAAAAAGTATTGATGAATTCCAAAGAGTTACAATCTCAATTTGTAAATTATTTTACTAATAATCAGAAGGATAAGATTAGTATTGCTATCAATTTTAACGAGAAAGTTATTGAATTGGCCGAAGATTATCAAGAAACCTTGGAAGCACTTGATTTGAATGAACCGGACTACGACCGCTACCACAATAGGCAGGACAGGTATTATGAGGAATGGGAAATGATGCAAGAGGCTGTGGAAGAAGAAGTGGATGAACTATTCCAGTCCTACAAGGCAGATATGATTGTGCAGATTTCGCAAGGAAATATTGAATTGGCAATGGCTCAACTTACTGGCTTGCTGATAGCTTGTTATGAGGCCGATGTAGATGATGATTATGGCAATTTAGGCGATCCGCAGACATATTTTGTCGACAGCCTAAAAGTGGTTGAAAAAGAACTGGAAGTTGAAATTAATCGAACAATTCTTAACACAAAGTCTGTGTCTGAAACTATTAAAGATACCATGCTTTGTTTTAGTACTGGGGAAGCAAATCTGTTTTCACCAGACATTCATGATTTGATTATGAATGCACTTTTGCGCAACAATCCTGAAAGTTGCAAGTCAGTTTATGAAGATTGTAAACTAAATAGTTGTAATATCAACCTTTTTCCAAATACTTACCTACAAGCAGTGCGTATTATCAATCCTGAATTATGGGTGGTGGAAGCAGAAAAACTTTGTACACTCAACGTGGGAGTGGCTGCTGAATTACTTGAATATCAATCAATAACGGATAAAGTTTCTTTTTATAAAAATGCCAAAATACTATATCCAATATTTTCAATCAACTTGATTAATTTGATTGCAAGTGCTATTGATGACGAATACGATGTTGAGTTCAGCAAAAAGCTATTGATTTACAAAACTAATTCTCAAAGAAAAATTGAAGACTATAAAAGGTTGGCTCCGCTGTTCACCAATGAAGAAAAACTTGATTTTATAAAGACTTTTAAGGATAGTTTTTCGTACGACTTCTATATCCAAATGCTGGAGACTGAAGAAATGGACGCTGAAATTTTAGAGTATGCAAAAATTTACACTGGCTATTTATCAAAATTAACATTTATAATGCGTTCTGTTATAAATAAATATCCAGTTCAATGCTTTGATATTTCAAAACCAAAAATTGATGTGTCGCTCCAAAATAATATGGGTAGAAATTATTATCATGAAGTTGCTGAGTTGTTGAAATTTCTATTGACATCGAAAAGCAATACGATTGCTGTGTACGATTTAATTGAGGAGATATGTAAAATCTACTCTCGCCGACCTGCATTGAAAGATGAACTAAAAGCTGTGGGTTTGTTAAAATGATAACTAAAATAAACTCTGTAAGTAGGGAAATCCTGTTACACGCATAATTAGAAGAATCAATCAAAGTCTATGAAAAAGTCAGAATATTCTGATTTATTCATAGACTTTGATTAATATCGTAATTTTAGATGAGCTCAAACTCTCATTTTGGTACAAATATCAATCCCCAAAAAATCACTATTTTACTTCCCGGTTATACCAATTTTGTAAAAAATATCGTATCTTTGCGCGCGAAGATAAGATGTTTAAAAAGTAAAATGTAATTTTATGAATGTAGTTACAAAAACTATCACATTGGGTGATGGACGTACCATTTCGATTGAAACAGGTAAATTGGCTAAACAAGCCGATGGTTCTGTAATGGTTCGCATGGGTAATACCATGTTATTGGCCACCGTTTGTTCGGCCAAAGACGCAGCTCCGGGAACGGACTTTATGCCGCTATCAGTGGATTATAAAGAAAAGTTTGCTTCTTTCGGTCGTTTCCCTGGAGGTTTCCTTCGTCGTGAAGGTCGTGCCTCGGATTATGAAATCTTAGTATCACGCCTTGTAGACCGTGCATTACGCCCTTTGTTTCCGGATGATTTTCATGCTGAAACATTTGTAACCGTAACACTTTTCTCCTCTGATGGTGTTGATATCCCTGATGCATTAGCCGGTTTAGCTGCTTCGGCTGCTTTGGCTGTATCGGATGTGCCTTTCAATGGTCCAATCTCTGAAGTTCGTGTTGCCCGCGTTAATGGTGAATTTGTAGTTAATCCTACATTTGTACAATTAGCTGAAGCTGATATGGAAATCATGGTTGCTGCCACGTTGGAAAACATCATGATGGTAGAAGGCGAAATGAAAGAAGTTAGTGAAGACGATTTGTTGAACGCTATGAAAGTAGCTCACGAAGCCATTAAAGCTCAATGCCAAATGCAATTGGAGTTAATGGAAGCGGTAGGCAAAACAGTGAAACGTACTTATTGCCACGAAGAAAAAGACGAAGATCTTAAGAAAGATATCTGGGCTAAAACTTATGATAAAGCTTATGCACTGGCTACTGCCTGTAATCCTGACAAACATGCCCGTAGTGAAAACTTCGAAGCTGTAAAAGCAGAATATATCGCAGCATTAGAACCGGAAGTAGCAGCTGCAAAAAAAGGATTGATTGGTAAATACTACCATGAAGTTGAAAAAGAAGCCATGCGCCGTTCTATTCTGGACGAAGGAAAACGTTTGGATGGTCGTAAGACTACCGAAATACGTCATATTTGGTCGGAAGTGGATTATTTACCTGGAGCACATGGCTCTGCAGTATTTACCCGTGGAGAAACCCAATCGTTGACAACTGTAACCCTTGGTACCAAAATGGATGAGAAACTGGTTGATGAAGCCTTAATTCGTGGCAAAGAACGTTTCTTGTTGCATTATAACTTCCCACCATTCTCAACAGGTGAAGCCCGTGCATCACGTGGAGTAGGACGTCGTGAAGTAGGTCATGGCAATTTGGCACTTCGTGCTCTTAAAAATATGATCCCTGAAAACTACCCGTATGTAATTCGTGTGGTTTCGGATATCCTTGAATCAAATGGTTCATCGTCTATGGCTACAGTATGTGCCGGAACATTGGCGTTGATGGATGCAGGTGTTGAAATCAAGAAACCGGTATCAGGTATTGCCATGGGATTGATCTCGGAAAATAAAGGAAAGAATTTTGCAGTATTATCGGATATTTTAGGAGACGAAGATCACTTAGGCGATATGGACTTTAAAGTAACCGGAACAAAAGATGGTATCACTGCCACTCAAATGGATATTAAGGTTGACGGACTTTCGTTTGAAATCCTGGAGACAGCATTGAACCAGGCGAAAGCCGGTCGTATGCATATCCTTGGTAAAATACAGGAAACATTGGCTGCTCCACGTGAAGATATGAAACCAAATGCTCCCCGTATTATTGTAATGTTCATTCCGAAAGAAATGATTGGTGCAATTATCGGACCTGGGGGAAAAATCATTCAAAACATGCAGGCTGAAACAGGTGCCAACATTACCATTGAAGAAATTGGTGACCAGGGACGTGTTGAAATCGCTGCTAACAATAAGACAGCCATCGATGCTGCTATTGCCAAGATCAAAGGCATCGTAGCTATTCCTGAAGTAGGCGAAACCTATCCTTCGAAAGTAAAATCAGTAATGCCTTACGGTGCATTTGTTGAATTTATGCCGGGTAAAGAAGGTTTATTGCATATTTCAGAAATCGACTGGAAGCGTATTGAAACTATGGATCAGGCTGGTATCAAAGAAGGTGATGTAATTGATGTGAAACTGTTGGATATCGATCCTAAGACAGGAAAATTCAAATTATCCCGCAAAGCATTGATGCCACGTCCTCCACGTGAAGAAAAACCGGTAACTGAATAAACTACAGTTAACAGTATGAATTATAAAAGCTGCAATCCATAACGGGTTGCAGCTTTTTTTTAAGTCAAAGTCAAAGGACAAAAGACAAAAGACAAAAGTACGAGGAATACTTATCCACCTCAGTAACTTTTCAAACCTCAAACCTCAAACCTCAAACCTCAAACCTCAAACCTCAAACCTCAAACCTCAAACCTCAAACTTCAAACCTCAAACCTTTCAAACCTTTCAAACATCAAACTCTTTGACTCATTTCTCCACATACCTGCCTTCTTGTTTTAGTTGATCAATGAATCGGGTCCAGGAAGCTGCACGTTTTTCTTTATTCTGTATCCGTATAGCATTTGTTCCCGGGTTGTCAATGTAAGATGGATATCCATCTTTAAAGTAGAAATGGCCATCGTTCATGTTTAAATCCAGTACCAGATCATTTACTATTGCTGACATCGTTGGAACTGTCACGGTGGTTTTAAACAAAGAATCAGTTCCCAAATAACATTTAATCCAATGATATTTCCTGAGTTGGATATTAGTTATAGAATCAACAAAACGAATTTCACCGGTTGTTCCATTGACCCATTTAATATCAACTCCTGAAAAAAGAATGGTGTCGTTTAAGTTTGTGTTATTGGAAACAGATGCTTTAAAGGTCAAATCGGATTTGCTACTTGGGAAGATGTCTCTGATAAAATCACACGAAACAAACAGACACATCAGGCAAACCAAAATACTAATAAACCTGACAGACATTTTCATGCTCTTTGGATTTTAATTTTACAATACCATTTGTTGATATTTTATCATTAGAATAACAACTGATACGTTATTTCTGTTTACTTTTGCAGAAGAACTATTATGGAATTTAATCCGGAATGTGCGTTAAACACTAAATACTTATTCGACTATGAAAAGAATTAAAATGATATTCCCACTCTTATTGCTATCAATCCTGTTAGTTGCAAAGAACCCGGTGGATGATTTTATCAATAATCCCCTGATTGAGAATGCCAATGTCAGTTTACTGGTGAAGGATCTTGCAACTAATAAGCCAATTTACCAGTTCCGGTCAAACAATTGCAGTACTCCTGCTTCCACTATGAAACTGGTGACTACTGCCACTGCTCTTGAATTATTGGGACCCGGTTTTTGCTTTCAAACTAAACTGGAGATTGATGGAACCCTGAACTCAAATGGGGTGTTGAATGGTAATTTGTATATCCGTGGAGGTGGCGATCCTACCCTGGGCTCTGAACACCTTGGTGATAAAGACTTCCTGACAAAATGGGTTGAAGAAGTAAAAAAGGTAGGGATAAAAAGAATAACTGGCCGGATAATTGCTGATGGCACCTTGTATGATGACTTAGGGGTTAATCCGAAATGGACCTGGGAGGATATTGGCAATTATTATGCTGCAGGTGCTTATGGGATTTCGTATATGGATAATACCTACCAGTTGGTTTTACGTTCTGGGAATGAAGGGTCAACTCCTGAAATTTTACGCATTATCCCGGAAATACCTTCTTTGACCTTTGAGAATCATTTGACAAGTACTACCATAGGTTTTGACAGTGCGTATTTTTATGGAGCACCGCATTCTAATTTACGTAGTATACATGGTGAGATCCCTTCAAACAGGCTGGAATATATTATAAAAGGGGATATCCCGAACCCGGGATTATTATTGGCTGAACATTTTCACGATAAACTGGTAGCAAGCGGCATTTCAATTTACCAATTACCATCGGACATTGTAACTTCAGGTAGTGATCGCAGAGTAATACTTGTTCATGAATCCCCGGAATTAAGCGAAATTATTAAAGAGACTAATGTAAAGAGTAATAACGGATATGCCGAACAGATATTTCGCTACCTGGCATTAACAAAATTTTCAATAGGTACTTCTAACGGAGCTGTGCAGGTTGTCAGGTCATACTGGAAATCAAAGGGTCTACCGGTAGAGCAATTATTCATGTACGACGGCTGTGGATTGTCACCACTTGATGCAGTTTCTTCGAACTTTTTTGTTGACTTGCTCATTTATATGCAAACCATTAGCCCTAACAAAGAAGCCTTTTTTAATTCATTACCTGTTTCAGGTAAAAGCGGGACATTAACGAACTTCCTTCAAAAGTCCCCGTTGCAGGGGAAGGTACATGCCAAGAGCGGGACTATCTCCGGGGTAAAATGTTATGCAGGCTTCATTGAAAATAACAGCAAAACTTCTGTCTTTGCCATTTTGGTAAATCATGCCAATGGTACTTCGAAAGCAGTCACCCGGAAAATAGAAGAGTTTTTATTACAGGCATCCTTGAATAGTGGAACTAAAACCAAACATAAATAAATTATCAGAAAAAGGGTTGCTTTAACTCTTATATTTACTCTATTATAACAATGAAAGAAAGCCTCTACGTTAAGCAGACATTATCCACCAATGCATTAAGCTTTGAAATGAACCGTGAAAAATCCTTGCCTGATGGATTTGTTGTTTATACTGATTTTCAAACTGCAGGCAAAGGACAACCCGGAAATACATGGGAGTCAGCAAAGGGTAAGAATCTTCTGTTTAGTGTTGCGCTTCATCCACTTCAGATACCATTGGATGAATTGTACTTGCTTTCTGAACTGGTGAGTGTTGCAATCAAAAAAGCATTGGACGATTATACAACTGGCATTACAGTGAAATGGCCGAATGATATTTACTGGAACAATAAGAAATTAGGAGGTATACTTATCGAAAATTCACTTCAGGGAAGCAGGATAAAAACAGTGGTAATCGGCATTGGACTGAATGTGAATCAGGTAAAGTTTGAGAGTAATGCCCCAAACCCTGTTTCATTATTGCAAATTACCGGCAAAAGGCATAACAGAAAGCAGTTGCTGCTCCAGATTTGCCGTAATATAATGGATTTGTATGCCGGATTTGAACCTGATAAAATACGTACAACCTATGCTGAATCCTTGTACCGTAAGGAGGGTTTTTATACTTATCAGGCAGGGACTGATTTGTTTCTTGCTAAAATTATAGAAGTTCTTCCTGATGGACAGCTCATTCTTGAAAAAGAAAATGGTGAAACAAGTGGCTTTTATTTTAAAGAAGTGCAATTTATACTATAAATTGCACTTCTTTATGAATATCGGAGTAATGGCCATATTTAACTTTTAGCCTGATTGTCCTCTTTTATCTCCTCGAAATCAACATATTCGCCTTCTTTTTTATCAAAGATTTTTGATTTTCCACTTGGTTGTTCAAAGTTACCCGGCTGTGAGTCTTGGGATGGGTTATTCCGTTTCCCAAAAGAGAATAGGGAACGAATAAATCCAAAGACGGACAGAATAATAAATAAGCCGAAGAAAAGGACAAATAATAATATGGCAAAAATAAAACTCATAATTCAATAATTTATTAAAACACTTCTTTAGCAACCCGTTTCACGCTTTGTGTTGCCATCATGCTGTAAAAGTGAATGCTTGGAACACCAAATGCCTTCAAGTCTTTTGCCTGAACTGTGCACCACTCAACCCCTACTTCCATTGCTTCTTCATCCGTTTTACATTTACGCAGTTCTGCTGCAAACTCTTCTGGAATATCCGTATGAAAGATCTTTGGCAAAACGGTTAATTGATTAGCCAGCGTAATTGGTTTAATTCCTGGAATTATAGGAACATTGATTCCTGCAGCCCTGCATTTAGTTACAAAATCATAGTACTTTTTGTTGTCAAAGAACATTTGTGTTACCAAATATTCTGCACCTCCATCAACCTTTTGTTTTGCATAAAATATGTCTGAATCCAGATTAGGTGCTTCATCATGTTTCTCCGGATAACAAGCCATACCATACGTAAATGGTGTAACAGGTGACTTCATTTTCGATCCATCCAAAAACAAGCCCTGGTTGAAATTGTTCACCTGAACCTGAAGCTCTGTGGCATTTTTATATCCGGTAGGTGAAAAATCACGTTCGTGTTTTGCTTTATCACCCCTTAGCAGCAACAGGTCTGTAATTCCAAGGAATTGCAAATCAATCAGTGCATATTCTGTTTCTTCTGGTGTAAACCCACTGCATATAATGTGAGGTACAACTTCAATATGGTATTTGTTTTGAATGGCAGCTGCAATAGCTACCGTCCCCGGACGATGACGTTCAGCAACCTGCTCAAAAAGGCCATGTCCGTTATCCCGGAAAACCAATTCACTTCGGTGAGTTGTGATATTAATATATTTAGGATCGAATTCCCTCAGGGCGTCGATGGTTCTGTATACAGTTTCTATGCCGTTTCCTTTAATAGGAGGCAGTAATTCGAACGAAAAAGCAGTCGATTTGGCAGTTCTTATTTTTTCTACAACACTCATCAATAATTCCTCATTAATAATTTACTAATTATAATTACAATCCTCACAGATGGAATAATTCCATAAAATCACTGCAAAAGTACAAATTTATTTCAAATTGTCTGACAAGCTCCGGTGAATGTTAACAAGCTATATTGAAATGAAACTTTTTTTCTTGAAACAGAATGTAGTTTTGCTTTTTTATTCCCGGTTCTTCATTCTAATCTCAAATGCCAATCAATTGATTTTTATTGCTTTTGATTGGAATATTACCGAACATGTTTCTTTTCTTACTTTACAGATGAAGGTATTCCTGCTTCTCCTCCGATTATAACATTGTTCATCACCACGTTCTCTGAGTTTGTGAAACTAAGGGGTGAAGCTGCCTGATCAATCCTGATGTTTGAAAAATAGATGTCTTTAATCTTTTTTGAGGGGAAACCCTGTATTACTAATCCTGCATTCGTAGCTTTGTGACAAAACATGCTATCTACAAAAACATTGTGAATGTCAGTGTTATGTCCTTTGCCTTCACCATGATAGTTGGAAGTAATATAAAAACAATCTTCTACCTCTTTGAAAGTAACGTTGTTTACATAAATATCAGTGATATATCCCCCACGATCAGGGTTTGATTTTAAAAATATCCCTCTTTTACACTTTCCTCCTGAGACGCAGTTTTCGATAATGACATTCTTAACTCCCCCGGACATCTCACTCCCGATGGCAACTGCATGTAAACCTTTGAACCGGCAGTTACGTATTAGAATGTTTTCTGAGGGAATGCCGGTTGCACGCCCTTCATCATCACGTCCTGACTTAATAGCCACATTGTCATCGCCATTGTCAAAATTGATATTTTCTATCAACACATTTTTGCAATATTCAGGATCAATGCCATCATTGTTTATATTATGGGCATTGTAATTAACTCTCCGAACGGTTATGTTCTCTGATTTAAGCAGGTGAATGCACCAGAAAGGAGAATTAGTAATGCTAATGTCCTCAATTAATATGTTTTTACAATCAAAAAGCTGGATCAATTGGGGTCTCAGGTAATGATTTGCCCCAAAAACACGTTTGTTAACCGGAACATTGTTGTGATTCATATCACGGCTAAGTTGCTGGTCTTTGCTTTGTAAATCACGCCAGGTGCTGAATGTTTTTAATGCATTCCCATCTATCGTTCCTTCGCCTGTGATGGCTATATTCTGAAGTTTGTAGCCATAAATGAACGGGCTGTAATTTAAAATGAAAGTTCCTTCCCAACTTGTAGGTACGACCGGTAAGTATTTCTCCGGATCAGAACTAAACTTGAGTCGTGCTCCTTTCTGAATTTCAAGGCATACGTTGCTCACTAATCGAATAGGTCCTCCAACAAAATAGATTCCGGCAGGAATTACAATTTTAGCTCCTTTTAATCGCGTGCATTCAGCTAATGCCTTATCGAAAGCCGGTTTGCAATCAGTAATTGAATCACCCACAGCACCGAACGTCAGGATAGAAATTGTATTTGAGGGAACCGCTGGTGAATGGATATTCTTTAAAATGTCAGTTCTTAAAGTATTAAGCTTAGAAGCTTCATTTTTGACGGTACAAGATGTCAGGACAATTGAAATTACAAATACTGAAATGAATAATGTGAATAATGCTTTTTTCATAACAACAGTTTGATTAGTAGCTCGTAATAACAGTGGATATTGCAATAGATGTCAATATTATTATTGGGGAAGGATCCGTTTCAGGATTCAAATTCTCTCTAATATCAGAATTTGTCTTTTTTTGCATTCCGAAAAAGGGGAACTGTGATTTCTTTTATTTTCCCGGCAACTTCCAATCCGGCATTTCTACCGGTGTCAAATAAAATAAGGTTACTGCTTTTTTTGTCATAAAGCTGGACATCGATCTCTGAGGTCATGCTTTCTTCAATCCTTCCATCCATAAATCCAAGGATTGGAGAGGCGAGCTGAGTTGCCTTTTCACGATGGGCAAGTATCTCAAGGCGGTATTTCCTGTTTTCCAGGATCAATTTTACTTCGTCCCGATCGGCATATGATTTGATTAATCGCGAACCATTATAAGTTGTGAATTGAATGAGGCGATCCTGCAACCAGACACCTGCAATAAAGCCAATAAATGAATTTCCCATCCAGGGAATCTTTGCCACCGATGCCTTTAAGGATATCCCGGGTTGATTGAAATGATTGGATTGCATCCAGAAATAGGCACTTGGGAATGATTGTCCCCAGTCTTTTTCCATGTATCCTCTGCCGTTGGAGAAATCAATGGTTTCCCCATGAATGGTCAGTTGCCCTTCAATCCGGTGATCCATGCTTAAAATGCCATGGTAGCACTCCATGTAAGGAACAAAAGAGTATGGTCCCATGATCCCTGGTGAATACCATTGGTTTGGCCAGGGAATAGAATCAGTAAATTGCAATTGTCCGGAAGTTGTTGGGATATCAAGTCGCATGGTATCATTCGAAAAGAAATTAGATCCAATTTCTATTTCAAACTTTCCTGCTTTAGGTTTAAATTCATCGGCGTCGAACTTGTGATACTCGGCAGTCCTTTTTTTTCCATCCATTACCTGAATAAAAGCCTGTTGTTTTCCATTTTCATCCATTGCAATCCCGGGAATAAAAGCAAATGCGTTGGTTTCGTCAGCTGTTACTACCTTGAAATACCAGCCTTCGAAATACTTTTTTGTTTTTCCCCAGCCTTGGTATTGATCGGGCTGAAAGAGAGCCTGAAGACTTTTAAACATAGATTAAAGGGTTGATGAGATGATAAGATGATGTGAAAATGGAATGATGGATAGTTGTGCGAATTAAGGATTCAATCAGACAACCTTTCATATTCAGTTTTAACTATAGATTACCGAAGTGAGTTTTTCCGATGCCTCCCAAAGTCTTCTGGCGTCATCTTTATTGAAAGCTTTTTCTTTTGGCTGCACAACCACCGGATAACCTTTCATTTGACGTTTTCCATCAGGTCCATAGAATTGAGAAGGTTTCGCTGCAGGGTCCACTGATGCACGAAGTTGTGGTAATGCTCCCATGGATGCCGGTTGTGCCATCCGGAAAAATAATGGCTTTAAAAGCCTGTAATACCACTTCTCCATCATGGTATGGGCCAGATTGGTATCCGAAAATCCAGGATGAGCGGCAACAGCCATTGTGTTTATTTTGTTAGTCTCGAAAAATCGTTGAAGTTCATAGGTAAACAACAAATTGGATAACTTGGATCGACCATAGGCTTTTATTGGCGTATAACCTTTGCCTTTTTCAAACAGTAAATTATTGAAATCCATTTCGCCACTGCTGTGAGCCATGCTGCTTACATTCACCACGCGTGATGTGGGGGTGTTCTTAAGAACATCCAATAGCAAACCTGTCAATGCAAAGTGTCCAAGATGATTAGTTCCCAATTGGCTCTCAAACCCATCTTTGGTTAGACCATAAGGAACCATCATGATGCCGGCATTATTCAGCAGTATATCAAGCCTGGCATGGTTTTGTTTGAATTTGGTTGCGAAATTACGTATTGATTTTAAATCAGTTAAATCAAGTTCCATAACTTGTATATCAGCTGTTGGAAGAAATTTTACGATCTGTTTTTTTGCTTCTTCACCTTTAGCCACCGAGCGGCATGCTAAAATGACACGGGCACCTTTCAGTGCAAATGCTTTTACCGATTCAAATCCCAGTCCACTATTACCTCCTGTAACGATGACTGTCTTCCCTGTCAAATCGGGAATATCCGTAATTGTCCAGTTATTTGATGCCATACTATTCTTTGTTTGGTAAGCTTTATAATGTCAGGTTTCTATTAAACTTTAAGCCAAAAGCGATTTATTAGAATTCTACAAAGTAAGCCAGTAAACCCAGAAGGATTAATACTGCGCCGGTTATTGCTTTTTCATGGTGATCGAGGAAATGCGAATTAAATTTATTGACTCCCTTTAATCCAAGGTAAACCAATGCAACCATAATGGTCAGTGTCATGATTAAATAAATCACTGATACCAGCAATATCCCGATCCAACCCTGGGTGGCAGCCTGAAAATAGTAAGCCTCTATTTCAATGCAGGGTGAAAAAAACATCCCGATGCACAACGTGAATATGATAGCAGTCCTGGATTTTCTGTTTTTAAGTGTTTCATTGTCGAGCTCAAAATGATGGTGATGATGAGTTGACCTTAAATCCAATAATAAATAGATAATTCCCAATGTTACCAATATTAGGGGTGCTGCTATCCTGGTAATGTAACTATAATTTTCAGATAATTTTATTCCTACAAATCCTACTATTATACCAATAATAATGGTGCTTAATGTATGCGAAAACCCGGTAATTAATGTAGCAACAATTGTTTCTTTATTGGTCCATTTTTCTGTTTTTGAAATAGCTATTAATGGAATCCAATGATTTGGAAATAATGGATGAATCAAGCCTAAAAGCAGACTCCCTAAAAATAATTGCCACATCGTTTATTAAATTGTTTTGATTGATACTTTGTAAATAACTAATAACACAGTTAACGGTGTTTTGTTTTTGTATATTGAACTGAATTAGTTCATTTCGCGAATCTGAGTAGTTGCCAGAAGTTTCTTTTCTATCAAATCAACGTTTTCCCAGAGTAATATTCCGGAAGAACCGTTTACAGTTAATCCGGCTGTCTGACCCATTATTAATGCAGGAAAATAGGTACAGGCAGCAATTATTTCGAAAATGGAATATGCTTTTAATGCTTCCGTCAGGTAAGGCAGAAGGGTATTTATCCTGTCCGTTGAATTTGTACCAAAATCAAGTATCAACGGTTTGTCTGTTTTCAGTAAAACAATTTCTGAAGGGATTACTGAAAAATCATAATATTCATAATCCTTTAAATGACCCGATATCCCCTCAACTGGCATTGCTTGTTTCAATGATACGATCCCCGGAGATACGATCCCATCATAAAACAAGGTTTGTGCAGTCTCAACATTCCCATCGTCCAGGCTAAAAATACCGGTAATGATATTTTTTTCATCCAACTGCACTACCGATCTTCGTAGTATTCTTTCGGGTGAACAAAATGTGAGTTGGCTGCCAACACGGATCATAAAGGATGATAGAATCTTCTGTTTATAAACTTTTTGTTGTTTCGTTGCAACTCATTTGTTGTGTTTATAGGAACCGGCTTGTATCCGGGGCTGGCCATATCAACAACTTTACGCAGGCTGTCCTGGATTTTAGAATTGTATTCCCTCATCAATGAAATACTATCTGTGAGGGAATTCATTTTACCTTTATAGGTTTTACTTCCCAACAATTCACCTGAAATGGATTTGATCTTTAGCTTGCGTACTGCAAGTAAACGGATAGTATAACGACGAAGGATGCTGTCGTGATAAGCAATGCTTGTAATGCTGTCCGCTTTACCATTGGCATAATTTATCCTGAGTACAATCCGTTGTTTTGTGCATGAATCTACAGGAGCTATACGTTGCAGGAATTTCAAAATATAAGCATCCTTGTACATGAAGTTATTATTCGGTATCTCAAAATTCAAATGCGTCCTGGTAGAATCTTTCGTCAATAAATACTTTGTTCGTTTGTTCCAGATGAAGGTTTTCATTTTGGTTATATCAAGCGTATCTACCGGATGGTATTTGCCATTTTTTACTTCCTTTTGAAGGCTGGTAAGATTGGCTAATACTTTCTCATAGATATTCCCGAAAACCCTTGGGTTCTTGGAATACCAAACCAATGAAGAATCAAAATTTGCCTGGGTGATGCCGTATTTTTTAAAAATGAACTTATAATAAGGCGCTTTGTCAGAATAATGCTTGTATGTTAACCCTGTTTCATTCAGGGTAGCATCAGTCTTATGCATCTCAGTCAGGACATTGGTCATTTCTTTCTGATTCAACACACCATTCGGCCTGCTGTCACAGGAAGAGAACAGCATTATGACTGCTATTAGCGGGAGAAAATATCTGTGAAATTTAATTGGCAGGTTCAACATTACTGTCTTTTTTTGATTCCAGACTGTCGTTTAATTCTTTTCTATAGAATAACAGAATGATTACAACCGCTACACTTATGGCTGAATCAGCAATATTAAATACAGGGCTGAAGAAAATAGTTTCACCTACGCTGTTGCGGATAATTGGAAAGTAAAGCATGTCCACTACCTTGCCATAAAACAAGGAAGCATATCCCCCTCCATCGGGTAAGAAGGTAGCGATGTGCCCGTAACTGTCGTTGAAGAGCAGGCCATAGAGTATCGAGTCAATGATATTTCCTGCTGCACCGGCCAGTACCAATGAAATGGTTAGGATGTAACCGGTCTTAACTTGTTTTTTTATCAATAGATGAATGTAATATCCCAATGCACCAACGGCAACAATCCTAAAAATAGTGAGAAACAGTTTACCGATAAGTTCCATGCCGAATGCCATGCCATTATTCTCGATGAAATAAATCTGGAACCAGCTTAATACGTCAACATGATCGCCAAGTGCAAAATGTAGTTTGACATAAATCTTTGATGCCTGATCAATAAATAGTACGAGAAAAATAAGTAAGATTGATTTTTTAGTTATCGACATGGGAAGGAATTTACAATTTTAGGGTTTATAATTTACGATTGCCGATAGGACAATCTGCAAATTATTTTAAATGCAAATTCGGCAACAGACAAGTGTCCCGTTGCCGAATTATAATATTATATTCGATTATTTTTTATCGTTTTTTGCTTCAATGCTCAGTGTAGCATGAGGTACAGCGCGTAATCTTTCCTTCGGAATAAGCTTCCCGGTTTCACGACAGATCCCGTAAGTCTTATTTTCAATACGAATTAAGGCTGATTGCAAATGTTGAATAAATTTCATCTGGCGTTGTGCCATACGTCCCGATTCTTCTTTCGAAAGGGTTGCAGCTCCTTCTTCCAGAACCTTAAAGGTCGGTGAAGTATCCATAACATCATTACCATCTAAATTTGTTATGCCGTTACGTAAAGCTTCATATTCTTTCTGGGCTTTTTCTAGTTTTTCGGTTATCAAATCCCGGAATTCTTCCAGTTCTGCATCTGTGTATCTTGTTTTCTCGGCCATAATCATAATATTTAAATGGTTTTGTAAGGTATTTGATCTAAAAGATCAAAATTTCAAGTCGATTTCTTAATAGCATGCGAAAATAGCTAATTAGTTTCAGTTAGACAATTATTTCACACTTTATTTTATACAAGTTTTATTGTACTTTTTTTACGGATACTTTTACAATATAGTCATCAAATTCGAGTTCGGTTGCATTTGGTAAGTCGGATAATAACAATACTGAATTAGCTAATGTTTGTGAAGCTATGTAATTAGAGTATTCTTTTACAGCTTCAACGATCTCTTCCCTGCTTTCAATTTCTACAACGATCTTATCAACAATCTCATATCCATTTGATTTCCGGATATTTTGGATGCGATTAACCAGCTCGCGGGCAATGCCTTCACGCAATAAATCATCGGTTACTGTGATATCTAAAGCAACCGTAAGTTTGCCTTCGTTCGATACCAACCAACCCGGCATATCTTCGGTGATGATTTCAACATCTTCCAGATCCAACTGAACTTCTCCCGAAGGCAAAGACAAAACATATTTGCCATTGGTTTCAATTTCACTGATCTCATTTTTACCAAAAGAATTCATTACCTGGGCAATCTCTTTCATTTGCTTGCCGTATTTCTTGCCTAATGTTTTGAAATTAGGTTTGATCCTTTTTATCAGGTTTTCCATATCGGTATCGGCCGGAAGTATTTCCAGCTCTTTGATATTGACTTCTGCTTTTATCAGGTCGGCAATGTAGGTCAACTGGTTATAAGTTGCTTCATCATGTGCCGGAACCACTGCTTTCGACAGGGGTTGGCGCACTTTCTTATCCGCTTTACGGCGTAATGCCAGTATCATCGACGAAGTCTGTTGTGCCAGTTGCATGCAGGCTTCCAAATGAGTATCAATCAATTCCTCTTTATAGGTAGGAAAATCAGCAATATGAACGGATTCATTTGAATCTTTTCCGGTTACGGCATTCAAATCCAGGAATAATTTATCTGCAAAGAACGGAGCAATTGGCGCCATAAGTTTTGTTACTGTTTCCAGGCAGGTATACAAAGTCTGGTAAGCGGAAATCTTGTCCGTATTATAATCACCACCCCAATAACGTTTCCGGTTCAGGCGTACATACCAGTTGCTCAGGTTCTCACCCACAAAGTCTGATATGGCACGTCCTGCGCGGGTAGGTTCGTATGTTTCAAAATATTCGGTTACATCTTTCACCAACGTATTCAACAAAGAAATGATCCAACGGTCTATTTCCGGACGGTCTTCCATTGGGATTTCAGCTTCGGCATAACTGAATTTATCCACATTGGCATATAAGGAGAAGAATGAATACGTATTGTAAAGTGTTCCAAAGAACTTACGGCGTACTTCTTCAATTCCATCACTGTCAAACTTCAGATTATCCCAGGGTGAGGAATTGGTCATCATGTACCAGCGCAACGGATCAGAACCGTATTTATCTATTGTCGAAAACGGATCAACACCATTTCCTAACCGCTTCGACATTTTATTGCCGTTTTTATCGAGTACCAGCCCGTTGGAAATAACATTTTTGAATGCTACCGATCCACGAACCATGGTGCTGATGGCATGCAGCGTGAAGAACCAACCTCTGGTCTGGTCCACACCTTCTGAAATGAAGTCGGCAGGGTAGAAGCCACCTTTATCAACCAGGTCTGCATTTTCGAATGGATAATGCAACTGGGCAAAAGGCATCGCTCCCGAATCAAACCATACATCGATCAGGTCGAGTTCACGGCTCATGGGATTCCCGCTTGCCGAAACAAGTATGATTCCATCCACATACGGACGGTGCAAGTCTATATTTTTTACCGCATAGTTTTCGGCAGTATATTCACCAACTTTGAAGTTTTTGAATGGATTTTCGGTCATAAAGCCCGCTGCCATCGATTTGTCTATCTCAGACATCAATTCTTCCACCGACCCGATACAAATTTCTTCGGTACCGTCTTCACTACGCCAGATAGGCAGTGGGGTTCCCCAATAGCGGCTGCGTGATAAGTTCCAGTCCTGTAGATTCTCAAGCCATTTCCCGAAACGTCCTGTTCCTGTCGATTGAGGTTTCCAGTTGATGGTATCATTCAATTCCATCATCTTATCCTTGCATTCGGTGGTTTTGATAAACCAACTATCCAGTGGATAATACAATACCGGTTTGTCAGTTCGCCAGCAATGCGGGTAACTGTGTATGTGTTTTTCAATTTTAAATGCCAGCCCCTGTTGTTTCAGCATCACGCACAGGTCAATGTCCAGTGTGGAATCATCGTCAGTCAGGGTATCATCGTATGCGTTTTTCACGTAACGTCCTGCATATTCACCATACAATTCAGCATTGACATTCGAAGCAATGTAGTCAGCACTTAAATCTTCCAGCTTGTAGAATTTCCCGGTCCTGTCCACCATCGGTTGGCGGTTGCCATCTTTATCAATTAGCAAGAGTGGCGGAACGTTGTTTTGTTTCGCAACACGGTCATCATCAGCTCCAAAGGTAGGGGCGATATGAACAATCCCGGTACCATCTTCAGTGGTCACAAAGTCACCCGGTATCACGCGGAAAGCACCTTCGCCCGGATTCATCCAAGGGATTAATTGCTCGTACTGTATGCCTGTCAACTCGGACCCTTTGCATTCACCGGCTATTTTGAACGGTATATTTTTGTCGCCATGTTTATAATCCTCAAAAGCTAATTCTGCATTTTTTGGATTAAAATGAGCGTTCACCAGATCTTTCGCCAGTATCAATGATACAGGTTCACTGGTATATGGATTAAAAGTATTGACCAGTACATAACTGATGTTCGGACCAACACAAAGTGCCGTGTTCGATGGTAACGTCCAGGGGGTGGTAGTCCAGGCGATAAAATAGCTGTTGCCTTCCACAGGGATTCCAAATGGCAGGGTGCTGTTGTCCGACACCTTAAATTGTGCCACACAGGTTGTATCTTTCACATCACGGTAGCAACCGGGTTGGTTGAGTTCGTGGGTGCTCAGTCCGGTACCTGCTGCAGGTGAATAAGGCTGGATAGTATACCCTTTATAGAGTAAGTTTTTATTGTAAAGCTGTTTCAGCAACCACCAGAGTGTTTCAATGTACCGGTTGTCGTAGGTGATATACGGATCGTTCATGTCCACCCAATAGCCCATTTTGTGTGTAAGGTCTTCCCATTCGCGGGTGTATTTCAGTACGTCGTGGCGGCAGGCGGCATTATAATCGTCTACGCTGATTTTCTTGCCAATATCTTCTTTGGTTATGCCTAATGCTTTTTCAACGGCAAGTTCCACAGGAAGCCCGTGGGTATCCCAGCCTGCTTTTCGTTGCACCTGAAAACCCTGCATGGTTTTATACCGGCAGAAAACATCTTTAATCGTACGTCCCATCACATGATGAATGCCGGGCAACCCATTGGCTGAGGGTGGCCCTTCATAGAATACAAACGATGGTTTGCCCTCCCGGGTTTCTATACTTTTATGGAAAATATCCTGATCGCTCCAGCGTGTCAGCATTTCCTTGTTGATGTCCGATAAATTCAGATTGGTATATTCAGCAAACTTTTTCATTATAAAAATCAAATTTCAAAAATTTAGAACAGACTACAAAGTATTGGTTTCATACAACACCTTATAATCAATATATTTCATCATTTAGCTAATAACTAATTCAGGGGTGCAAAATTACAAAAAAAAATCGTAAGTAAGAACATGTTGCACATTGTGTTTTAGATGTTTTAAAGCAGGCTGCCGGATTTACTATCAACTCCTAAAATCCATTCGTTCAATAAATGGATAGATGCAGGTGAAGAAAAATAAAGTCATATTTCAAATCCTTTTACGAATAAAAATCAGTTAAAACAGGACAATTATTTAGGCCTTTACTAATAACACCATTGAAAGATGGATTTGGTTGGAATAAAATCACAACCTTTACTTGAATTCAAATATCTCGTGATTCGTTTTGTTTTTTGAAATTCAGCCCAAAGGTGTTCGTTTTGAATTTTAAAACAATCCATTCTCTGTATAGAGACCCTTTAAAGAGAATTGAGAGAGGGTTGAGAGAGGGTTCAATGAGGTTTACCCCTCTCAACCCTCAACCAACCCTCAATGAACCCTCAATGAACCCTCTCTCAACCAAAAACAAATAAAAACGGATTTCAATGGTTTCGCTTTTGAAAAAGGGATGCAACTTTATGCTATTTTTCATCCAACCTGCAAATTCAGAAAAGTTTTCCACCTTCTGGACATTTCAGAATGAAAGCTTGTTTTTGAGAGTGAAAAAAACGAACGAATAATGCGACATTTCAATGTTCCTGTTATTTTAAAAACAGAAAAATGTTCTCAATATGCCAGGTGAAAAAAAAATAATTGTAATTCAAAGCAGAAAGTTTACCAAAAATTCTAAGCTTGAAAGTGCTTCCAATATCATTTCAGGCAAGCTGGAAGAAGCTTTATAGACTCTTTTAAGGGTAATTATTCATAAATATTTAAAGAATATTGATAAATTATCAGGCTGAAACCAACTTTCAGCCTGATAATTTTTGATATTATCCTTATTTGACTATATTTGCAGCAGATATTAAGCTGTATTGAATGGTACAGCCATTTAAAAAACTAAACATTATTTGAAAATGGAAGAATTAGTAAACAAAATCAAAGCAGAATTCGAAGCATTTGCTACAGATGCAAATTTACAGGTTGAGAAAGCAAATAAAGCTGCCGGTACCCGTGCACGCAAAAGCTCACTGGATCTGGAAAAACTTTTGAAAGAATTCAGAAAAGTATCTGTTGAAGCTTCAAAGAAATAAGATTTATTTCTTCACAACAAACAAGGCTTTCTCTTAACGGAGAGAGCTTTTGTTTTTTTCTGACTAAGTTGTTTCTTAAATAACAGCATAAATACCCGATTTGTAAATGAAAAAACCCTATAAAACAGTAGTTTTACAGGGTTTTGCTTTTCAATGTTGCTTTCGGATTAAATCTCTTATTTTACCGTATCCATGTGAATGATAAGATCCAGCACTTTCGAAGAGAAACCATATTCGTTGTCGTACCAGCTAACGAGTTTTACAAAAGTGGGATTTAAAGAAATTCCGGCTTTGGCATCAAACACTGAAGTTCGGGTCTCTCCAATAAAATCGGTGGAAACTACTGCATCTTCCGTATACCCCATGATTCCTTTCAATTCATTTTCAGAAGCCTCTTTTACGACCTGGCATATTTCAGTATAGGTGGCAGGAGTAGCCAGATGGCAGGTTAAATCAACTACCGAAACATCAGCTACCGGTACGCGAAACGACATGCCTGTTATTTTCCCGGTCAGTTCGGGTATCACTTTCGCTACAGCCTTTGCAGCGCCGGTGGACGAAGGAATAATGTTCCCCAATATGGAACGTCCTCCCCGCCAGTCTTTCATTGAAGGTGCATCCACGGTCCGCTGGGTGGCAGTAGTTGCATGAATGGCAGTCATTAAAGCTTCAACAATCCCGAATTTATCATGAATCACCTTTGCCAGCGGCGCCGTGCAATTGGTGGTACAGGATGCATTGGATACAAAAACCTCCCCGTTGTATTTTTTCTCATTGACTCCCATGACGAACATGGGCGTATCATCTTTCGGTGGGCCGGACATAACCACCCGTTTAGCACCTGCTTTAATGTGGGCTTCTGCTTTATCCTTTGTCAAAAATATGCCCGTAGATTCCACAACATATTCCGCTTCAATTTCATTCCATTTTAAATTTGCAGGGTCTTTCTCTGAAGTCACCCTCACTTTCTTTCCATTTACTATCAGGTTCCCGTTTTCAACTTTGATGGTTCCTTTAAAATGACCATGAACCGAATCGTATTGTAGCATATACGCCATATAGTCTACATCCAGCAAATCGTTGATGCCAACGACCTGAATCTGTTCGTAGTTTTGAGCTGCCCGAAACACCAGCCGTCCGATACGGCCAAATCCATTAATTCCAATTTTAATTGTTTTCATATTGCCAGGCTTTTAATAAAACATGTTTGAAAATAATTGCTATTTCTGGATGGAACGAAACAGGTTATCACTTTGTTCTGTAGGTAGTTCAAAATTAAAATGTAATTAATGATTAGGATGTTTGGAAGTAACTTTTTGGAAAAGCTGACTAAGACTTCAGGATAAATGAGATAATCTTCCAAGGTTGCAGTTGCTAAGGACGTGAAAACCTTTAAAAAGGATTCTATCTATTTTACTCCTTTACTAAATTTATCTTCATTTGGTATGATGTTTTATTTAGGTTGCGGTGTAATTGGCTAAGTTAAATCTAAAAATAATTATTATTCAACCTTTTTTTAATTTCTATTTACTCTGAGATATTCTTGATATTCACTTTGTTCATGCACATTCTCAGAAATAACATCAATCAAATTATCTTCATCTGAATCACGAACCATTGGCTTTGGAATGTACAGGAAACTCAATCTTTTGCTATTTTATCACATTGCTCTGTTATGTTAACTTGTTTAAACATGAAAAACTAATAGATTTATATCGAAAAATATCATTTAATATCATAATAGTCTGATGTGAACAAAGATTATACAGTTGTTTATAATTGCTTAAGTAGTTGTATAGTCGGATTAAATTAATTATTTTTGCATAAAACACTAATGTGTTTACGTTATGAAAAACTAATAGCAGCACGACATGAAAAACTAATAACTGCACATCACAGAAAACTAATAACAACACATGATTGTGTAGCATAAATTATAGTTGTTTTAAATACATTGATATATTATGGCAACAATACAAGAGAAATTAGCTGATTCTTTACATGAATTGCAGAGGTTTCAACAAGAAAATAATCATACGATTATAAAATCCTCAGATTTGTCAAGGGTTCATTTAGTGAGACTGGTAGATAATGGTTTTCTTCAGGAAGTGATGAAGGGTTGGTATATTTTTTCGCGACCTGATAGTGCGCCAGGAGATACAACGAATTGGTATACATCGTTTTGGCAATTTATATCTATGTATGCTCAATCCAGATTTGAAAATGACTGGTGCTTAACACCAGAACAGTCTTTGGTATTGCATAGCGGCAATATAACTGTGCCTACGCAAGCCATTATTCGTTCCCCAAAAGGTACAAACAACGTCAGAAATCTACTCCATAATACAAGCTTACTTGATATTAAAACTTCGATCGGAAATCCAATAATCAAAGAAGTTCAGTTTGGATTGAACTTATATACTTTAGCAGAAGCTTTGATTGAGTGCAGTCCGGATTTTTTCAGGCTAGACAATATTAGCGCCAGGACTTGTTTATCGCTTCTGCCCGATGCATCAAATATATTAAGTATTTTACTGGAAAAAGGAAATGCAACAAAAGCAGGCAGACTTGCGGGAGCTTTCCGCAATATTGGTAATACAGCAATTGCGGATGAAATAATGAACACAATGAAAAGTATAGGTTATGTTGTAAGGGAAGTGGATCCGTTTACAGATATGGCTGCCATTGCTTATACACGCCCTTCTTCTCCTTATGTCGTTAGATTAAAATTGATGTGGAATTCCATGAGGGAAGGGGTATTGGCAAATTTTCCGAAGATAACGAAAGTTTCTATTGATATTGAAACCTATATGAAGCATTTGGACGAGCAATATAAACTGGATGCTTATCACTCGCTCTCTATTGAGGGTTATAAGGTAACTAATGATTTGATTGAGAAGGTAAGGAGTGGAACTTGGGAACCTGAGAACAATATTTCTGATATTGAATTAAGGAATGCTATGGCTGCAAGAGGATATTGGCAGGCATTTCAAGCTGTAAAAGAAAGTGTTGTGAAAGTTATTGAGGGTGGAAACGCAGGTGATATTGTTGATGACGATCATAGAACATGGTATCGGGAACTGTTTTCACCAAGCGTTGTGGCTGGTTTGTTAAAACCGGCAGACTTAGCCGGATATAGAGTGCAGCAGGTATATATCAGTGGTTCCATGCACACTCCATTAAATCCGGACGCTGTCAGAGATGCTATGCCGGTTTTATTTGATTTATTAAGAAACGAACCGGAAGCTTCAGTTCGAGCTGTGTTGGGTCATTTCTTTTTTGTATATATTCACCCTTATATGGATGGTAATGGTCGTATTGCCCGCTTTCTAATGAATACGCAACTTATATCGGGTGGATACAATTGGACTATTATTCCTGTTGAAAGAAGGGCTGAATATATGGATGCTTTAGAAAAAGCGAGTGTTCAAGGTGATATTACAGATTTTGCTTTATTTATAGCTTCTTTGATACCTGCTGTATTTGAGCAAGAAAATGAAGAATAAACGGGCTAAAATAATTGACCTATTTTGAACTTTTGTAGCAGGATAATTATTTTTCAACGGTAAGTAAATAAATTCACCTCAATCTGACAGGTAAATTTCAATTGATTATTTGGATCTATTCAAAATAAAAAAGCCCGTAAATCATTGAATTTACGGGCTTTTACTGAGCACTGAAATGTTATTTGCGGAGAGAAAGGGATTCGAACCCCCGGAACCCTTTTGGAGTTCATACGCTTTCCAAGCGTACCTCTTCAGCCACTCGAGCATCTCTCCGTATGCTGTGCAAAGTTAAACAAAATTTCCTAATTGGCAACAAGTTTATTGGAGCGGATTATAAACTTTAAAGGACAAGCTGTTTAATATTTCAATAAACAAACCATTTAGATTTCTAATCCGTTGAAATTGAAAACATATAGTTTTTATTCTTTGCTCTTTTTCTTAATCTTTAATCTTGACTCTTGTTTCTTTGCTCTTGATTCTAATAAAGAAGTTTTGTAAAGACCTCCAACGCATTTTTTGTAGTCACCTCATCAATCTCCTGTTCGGATAGGTTGTAGATAGAAGCCAGTTTTGAACATACCAGACTTACGTAGCTGCTTTCATTACGTTTTCCACGGTGAGGGGCAGGAGTGAGGTAGGGGGAATCTGTTTCAAGTAGCAAATGTTTTAACTCAATCTTTTCAACCACAGCTGCCAGCCCTGAATTCTTGAAAGTAACTATGCCATTGATTCCCAATTTAAATCCTCCAAATGCAAGTATCTCCTGAGCTTCTTCCAGTGTTCCCGTAAAGCTATGGAAAACACCTGTTAATCCTTTGTCCTTATAAGGCAACAGGGCATTCATGCTTTCACGGAAGGAATCGCGGACATGGATAATGACCGGTAAGTTATACTCTAACGCCCATTCAATCTGTTGTTTGAATACAATGGTTTGTTCAGCAAGCAATGTTTTATCCCAGTACAAGTCAATGCCTATTTCCCCGATGGCCAGGTATTCCCTGCGTTCCAGTTCCGATTTTATCAGGGCAAGTTCTTCCTGGTAATTTTCTTTTACACTGGTAGGATGCAGACCAATGGTAGCATGGCAATAACCCGGATAAGCAGCTTCCAGTGCCAGCATTTGAGGCAAGGTGCCGCTGTCACAGTTTGGAAGGATGATATGTTTCACCCCAACCTCCTGTGCCCTTTGGATTACTTCATGCCGGTCAGCATCAAAGTCATCGGAATAGATATGTGAATGGGTATCAATCATCGATTCATTTACTATTTAGTCATTTGCCATTTACTATTAAAAAAAACGCTCAAAGGTACTTCGTACGCTTTGAGGTTTTTTCTATAACGCCGAACACGAAACTTTTCAAACTTTCAAACCCTTCAAACTTTCGTTTATTCCCATTCAATGGTAGCAGGCGGTTTGGAGCTGATATCATATACAACCCTGTTCACACCTTTTACCTTATTGATGATTTCGTTCGACATTTTAGCCAGGAAGTCATAAGGAAGTTGTGCCCAGTCGGCTGTCATGGCGTCGGTAGAGGTTACTGCGCGCAGTGCAACAGCGTTTTCATAGGTGCGCTCGTCACCCATAACACCTACCGATTGAACAGGAAGCAGGATAACGCCAGCTTGCCATACCATGTCGTAAAGATTCCATTCGCGCAGGCCGGTGATAAAGATATCGTCGGCTTCCTGCAGGATGCGTACTTTCTCAGCAGTGACATCACCCAGGATACGTACTGCCAGTCCCGGTCCAGGAAATGGCTGACGTTTAATTAAATGATGCATCATGCCTAACTGTGTTCCTACCCTCCGCACTTCATCCTTGAAGAGCAGGCGTAACGGTTCACACAGTTTAAGTTTCATTTTGTCTGGAAGACCACCCACGTTGTGGTGCGATTTGATCACAGTCCCTGTAATCGAGAGTGATTCAATAATATCGGGATAAATGGTGCCCTGTGCCAGCCATTTTACATTTTTTATCTTGTGAGCTTCTTCGTCGAATACATCAATAAAGCCGCTGCCTATGATTTTGCGTTTTTCTTCAGGATCGGTAACCCCTTTCAATGCTGCATAGAAACGATCCTTTACGTTCACCCCGATCACATTCAGTCCCAGGTGTTCGTAATCTTTCATCACGTTTTCAAACTCGTTCTTACGGAGCAAGCCATGATCTACGAATATACAGGTCAGGTTTTTACCAATGGCCCTGTTCAGCAATACGGCTGCTACCGACGAATCAACCCCTCCTGAAAGGCCCAGCACCACTTTGTCGTTGCCAAGTTGTTTCTTTAGTTCTGCTACGGTCGATTCTACAAATGATGCAGGCGACCAGTCACGCTTGCATCCGCAGATATTCAAAAAGTTCTCCAGGATCAAGGTCCCGTCGAGGGTATGGTATACTTCAGGGTGAAACTGTACACCCCAGGTTTTTTCGCCTTCTATCTTGTAAGCTGCCAGTTCCACATCGTCGGTACTGGCTATTTTATTGAAATTATCCGGTATTTTGGTAATACTGTCACCGTGCGACATCCAGATCTGTGATCCCGGATTTACTTCCTTCATCAATGCATCCTCTGAACTGATATACGAAAGATTAGCACGGCCATACTCCCGCGATCCTGCCGATTCAACAGTACCATTCGAAGTATAGGCCATTAACTGGGCACCGTAACAGATTCCCAACACGGGATACTTTCCGCGTATTTGGCTTAAGTCGGTCTTGAATGCCACTGGATCGTATACTGAATACGGACTTCCCGAAAGGATAACCCCTTTGATATTGTCGGTTTGTTCAGGGAACTTGTTGTAGGGAACGATTTCGCAGTATTGGTTCAGTTCGCGTATGCGACGACCAATCAGTTGGGTAGTTTGAGATCCGAAATCCAGGATAATTATTTTTTCGAGCATAATCTTAATTTACAATTTACTAATGTACAATTTTCTATCGCCTTAAAAAGTTGCACAAAAGTACGAAAAATGTGATTGTATTACAAGCACTCTTCTGGGATTTTGTGTTAATCCATGCATCTTAAATCCTATTAATTATCAAATTGATAAATAATTTTGGCTTTTTTGTAGGAACCTGTAGTTTTAGATTGGACTCTGTAAACATTATCTTACTCTTGGTTAAAACTTGTAATAACCAATCAATCCGGATATACTAGCACTATCTTTTGTTCGTTAAGTAAATCACATTGCCCGGACGGATTTATAAATAAACCTGACTTTGCGATCGGATTGATATCAGCCCTTTTCAATCCTGTTGATATTCCTGAAACCGGAAATATTTAAAATATAAGAAATGATAAACTTACAGAACCCCGGGACTTATTGAACTTATAAATTCTAACTTTGTAAGAATTCACGATAATAGAGTATAAAATAGAAATAACTAATTAATATAAAATGGGATTTTTTTCATTCAATCAAGATATAGCCATGGACTTAGGTACGGCTAATACGATCATTATTTCCGAAGGTAAGATTGTAGTGGACCAACCCTCTGTAGTAGCGTTAGACAATCGTACAGATAAACTTATTGCCGTTGGTGAAAAAGCAAACCTGATGCGTGGTAAAGAAAACGGAGGAATTCGTACGGTTCGCCCCTTACGCGATGGTGTAATTGCTGATTTTACTGCCTGCGAATTGATGATACGCGGTATGATCAAGATGGTTCCTACCAAAAAACATTTGTTTGCCCCTACATTGAAAATTGTAGTGTGTATACCTTCCGGGAGTACTGAAGTGGAAATACGTGCAGTGCGTGACTCTGCCGAACATGCCGGTGGACGTGAAATATATATGATTTACGAACCGATGGCTGCTGCTATCGGTATTGGCATTGATGTTGAAGCTCCGAATGGTTGCATGATCGTTGATATTGGTGGTGGAAGTACCGAAATTGCTGTAATATCGTTGGGTGGCATTGTTACCAATAAATCAATCCGTATTGCCGGTGATGATTTAACCGAGGATATTATGGAATACATGGGCCGGATGCACAATATTAAAGTCGGGGAGCATACAGCAGAAATGATAAAGATAAATGTCGGTGCTGCTTTAGCTGATTTGAAAGATGCTCCCGAAGATTTTATCGTTTACGGTCCTAACCGTATGACTGCCCTTCCTATGCAGGTTCCGGTTTCCTATCAGGAAATTGCCCTGTGCATGGATAAAACAATCTCTAAAATTGAATCAGCCGTACTAAGTGCACTGGAGCAAACACCTCCTGAGCTTTATTCCGATATTATTGAACGCGGCATCTATCTTGCCGGGGGTGGTGCACTCATTCGTGGCCTGGACAAACGCTTATCCGATAAGTTAAATATTGAGTTCCACATTGCCGAAGATCCATTGCATGTGGTGGCCATCGGTACAGGTATTGCCTTGAAAAATACGGATAAATATACGTTCCTGATTCGTTCCTGATTCGGTAATGATTCAGGGATTCAGGCCTGTTTATTAGAAGAAAATGAATGGTATAAATAAATTAACTGGAATTAAATATCCGATGAATTAATTCATTTTCTAATTAATATAGTGTACCTTTTTGACTGTTAACTGATATTCAATTTTAGATAAATGTTATAATGGAAGTGTTGGTTAGTTTGACTAAATATGTGAGGAACCAACACTACTATTTTCTTTTATTAACAGGTGACTGTCATGAAAATTGTATGTTAGACATTTGTATTATAGCAGTATATATTATTAAATAATATATTTAGTGACTCGTAATAAGAGTGAATTAAATAACCAGGTTTTACCATTTAGTAGTAGCGCCTCCACCTCCTGAATGCCCGCCTCCGAAAGTGCCATTTTTATTTTCTATTAGTTTATTTCCACCCATAGTTTGTGAGATTATTATTGCATTTATATCCTCAGACAACCATTTGTCATTAATTAAATTCTCACTTGTATAACCGTTACGTATAATTTTTAGATAGTTCATCATCCAAAGAGAGATAGTTATTAAAATAATTCCTGAAACAGTAAATGTAATAACAGGCATTCCCAGGCTAAAATAATATTTGAAAGTAACAACGCTTAATGCAAATACTAATAAACCTACACGTAAAAATAATAATGATCTTTTGAATATGCCATAGTAAATGTATAGTATCGGCATCAATGCTGTTAATATATAAAAAATAATTGCAAATGGAATATCTTTTCCATTTCTTAAAACAAGGCCCATTAGCAGAACGCTTATTTCTCTAACAACAAAATAATTTACAGATCCGTAAATGATAACAAGGGCCAGTGTTTTTGCAATAATCAAATGATTTGTAAATACGAAACTTTTTAAACTATTTTCAATCCGCATACATGTCACAAAAACTAAAAGGAAAATTATCATAAAAATAAATGGCATTAATGATTCAGTTATGCCACCGAAAAAATGAATAGTTCTATAAAGAATACTTATAAAAAGCATAAATCCAGCCACAAGAGCTAATAAGTCAAGATATCGAACTGTTATTATCACGGTAATCAAAAGGGCAACGATTAAATACGATAATTCTATGTTATCTCCAAAACCCAAAATACCAAAGGTCAGAAAAGCAAATCCCGTATAAATCAAAGCTTCGGTAACTCCTGATTTATAATGATTTTTGTCATCAATTAAAACTTTCTCGGTAACCCAAATTAATAATAAACCTGTTAATACAGATATTATCCTGAAACCAATTTCACCAATGTTGCCAAATACTAAGTTAACCGGGGCAAGAACAGTTGACAATCCAATAAACGAAAGTATGAAAAGTAGTATTTTCATAAATACAGACGGCGTATACAGTGACGACTTAACTTCTTCACGAATTTTATTGTACTGCACTTCATTAATCATTTTACTTTTATGCAATGTTTTAGCTTCAGAAAGCAGTTGATGATTCTCAAGCTCATCAAGATTATATGAAATAAAGGATTCAATCATTTGTAAAATGGTTTTTCTTTTTGATTAGAAATAAAATGTACCCGATACAACTAAATGGGAAATAATATGCCAACATAACGTAAATTTCGGTGTTTAACCATCTGAATAGATCAATCAATAAGACAGTTAATGCTATATAACCCGAAATACTCGAATATAGAAAAAATAGAAATTCTTTATATTTCCAACTATAATAAATTACTGCCCCTGAGGATATAAATAATAAAAATGAAAACATCAATGGATAATTGCTATTAAATAATGCTGCAATGCATGCAATAAAAAATATCAATAATCCAAAGTTTTGATAGGTAAACCTGAAGTGACTTTTTATACTTTTGACCTGTGAAATATAGCCAAATAATATGAATGTGAGACCAAGCAATATGCCTGTATTGTATAGGTTGAAAGTTGGCAACCATTCTCCTTTCACCCAGTTTACGGGAGATATAATTATTCCCAATGTAGCTGAAAAGGCAGTAATTCCCATTGATAGTAAGCCTCGGTTATCAAATCGGTAGGACATAAATAATAGGATCACAGCACTTACCAATGTAGACCATTTTAGAAGAATATGTGATAAATTAAAATAGACCTGAATGTAACTGAATAAACCAATAATTAATAATGCAGCAAGAATTAAAATATAATCATAATATAGATAAATAACTTTAATTTCTTCATTTGAATAAGGAATTGCATATTTCATTATAAAATAGAAACAGACAATAATACCTCCCAATAGAAGTGCCATGCAGGTCATATGTCCAAAATTACCCATGTTCTGATAAGCAAAATATCCTATCCCTGCTGAAAGTAACATGATACCCAGATAAAGCATCAAACGCAATTCATTATAGAGTGAAATTATTTTATTGGTATTGATTGCATCCAGAAATTCATATTGTTTTTGATCAAGCAGATCTTTCTCGAATAGTTTCTTATAAATACTTTCCATATTATTTCTGTCTGATTTTAATACTATTTTCCACTAGTTTTTTGCGACTCTATAACCCACTTAATGATTATTTAATTTGTACAAAACTACAAATTATAATTCAAATTATCCATATTCATGTTAAATTATTTATCAACCATAAATTCCGATTGTAAATCAACGAGGCTGTATATTCTTGCTGTCTCAATCCGATCTACCATTGTAAACCATTTATTCACCAAGTTCAAATCGAAAGCATTTGGTCCGGGTTTGTAGATTCCCAATAAATTGAGTCCAACACTTCGTTACGATTTGAATGGTTTCGGGAAGTGTTTCTTTTGGGATTTCTTTACTGTGCTGATGGTTATCTTCACCCTGTTTATGTATTATTTTGGATCTATCTTATTTTCAATACAGATATAACTAAGATATATTAACCTTTTAATGATATGATACATCTAACTTATATCTAAGATACATCTAAGATACATCTAAGATACAACGTAAATAGGATGAAGACATCATGGAAGCCAGAATTGGTATTTTTTTAAAGTGAGGGCATCACTATGAGTGAAGCCCTCACTAAGTTTAGCGCAACAATAAAGAGCTATCCCCGTAACTCAGGAAGCGGAAGTCATTGGCCAGTGCATAGTCGTAGATTTCCATCCATTTGCCATTAACAAAGGCGGAAACCAACAGGAGCAGGGTGCTTTTGGGTTGGTGGAAGTTGGTGATGATGCCATTGACCAAATGAAAGTTGTAGCCGGGCTTGATCATGATCTGGGTTTCGGCGTGCAGGGTATGGAGGTTGCTGGTGTCCAGGTAATCCAGGATAGCCTGCAACGCTTGTGTAGTTGGGATGGAGGCAGTTATTTTGTAAGGCAGCCATTGGGGAACATGAAAATCAGTACCGCTGGGGTCCAGGAATAGTTTCAGCCCGATATAATACAGGCTTTCGAGGGTGCGGACCGAGGTGGTACCTACAGCTATGATGTTGCCTGACTTTTGCAGTAAATGGGCGATGGTGCTGCGGTTTACCGAAATAACTTCGGTATGCATGCGGTGTTCATCGATGGTAGCCGTTTTCACAGGTTGAAAGGTTCCGGCGCCCACATGGAGGGTCAGTTCATCAGTTTCAATATTCTTGCCTATCAGGCTTTCGAAGACTTCGGGGGTGAAGTGCAAACCGGCGGTAGGGGCAGCAACTGAACCTTTGATTTTAGAATAAACGGTCTGGTAGGTGGTCAGGTCGCTTTCCTCGGTCTTACGGTGCAGGTAAGGAGGGATAGGGAGTTCGCCTGTATTTTCCAGGATGGCGGCAAAGTGAATGTCCGGGCGATCCCACGAGAAATGAACTGTATGGGTATTGTCGTCGGTATGGAGGATTTCAGCCGTAAACGTAAATGTTTTACCTCCTGATTCAAGAGTCTTGCTCAATGTGCCTTCTTTCCATTTCTTGGCATTGCCCACCATGCATTTCCAGGTACATCCATTCGTAGCACCTAACGAAAGTACATAATCGGAGGGAATCAGGGGCTCCAGGCAAAAGACTTCGATGCGGGCACCGGTATCTTTGTGGAATATCAACCGGGCCTGGATAACACGGGTATTGTTGTACACCAACAGGCTGTCTTTGGGCAGGTAGTCGGCAATGGTTGAGAAAACGCTTTCGGAAATGGAAGCATTTTGATAGACAAGCAATTTAGAATCATCACGGCGTGTTAATGGAAACTTCGCAATCCGTTCGTCAGGAAGCGGATAGTCGAAGCTATCTATAAAAATGGGTTGGTGGTCTACTTTATTATTCACGGAGAAAATTGATTAAAAACAGATAGCAAAAGTACTAAAAAAAAGCGTTTGTTTCAAGTTTATGAATGGAACGCGGATGAAATATTCCAATTTGGCGCAACTTATGCAGAACTGTCACATTTAATAATTTAAAAGATTGGAACGCGGATTTACGCAGATTTGGCGGATTAAAAAACGGATTTTAATTCCAACAAGTTGGAATAGATTTGTTTTCCTGAACAGAACCACTTGCTGGTGTTATAATCAGAATAAAATCAGAATATAATCAGATCATTAATAAAGAATCCGTTAAAATCCGCCTGATCTGCGTAAATCCGCGTTCAAATCTTCATTCTGATAATTCATCAAAACACCATATTTATTCAAGTGTTTACTTAAATCAGTGTTCTATTCTTAAAATTCACCGAATCTTTATAAAATCTTTATACATACCTCAATTATCTTTATGTCAGATTTATAAAATTAGTATGAACTTTGCACCGGATTAGTTTAGAACAATTAAAAGGTAAAAAGTTATGACTGATGTTATTGGAAAAGTAAAAAAGACTGTGATCGGAAATCCACGTGATTTAAAGGATAGCAGCACGTTTCGGCAGATTTCACTGATTGTATTCCTGGCATGGGTAGGCCTTGGCTCCGATGCCCTTTCGTCCTCCTGTTATGGTCCGGAGGAAATCTATAAAACGTTGGGTGTCCATGTAAACCTCTCGATTATTGTCGGATTAATCACCATGGTAACGATATTTATTATCAGTACCAGTTATTCCCAGATTATTAAACTCTTTCCTCATGGAGGTGGAGGGTACCTGGTTGCCAGCCGGCTCATTTCACCAAATGTAGGTATGATTTCGGGTTGCGCGTTGTTGATTGACTATGTACTTACAATTTCTATCTCTGTATCGAGTGGTGCTGATGCGATCTTTAGTTTCCTTCCCATACAATATCACGATTATAAAATAGCATTTGCCCTTTCTATCCTGGTAGTGCTTACCATCATGAACCTGCGTGGAGTAAAAGAATCGGTAACAGCCCTGACACCGATTTTTGTGATCTTTATTATATCCCATATTTTCCTGATTGGCTATGCATTTACAACCCATGCTTCCATGATACAAAATGTGGCAGTACAAACCGGAACAGAATTTGGCAGTACGGTTCACAAACTGGGGATTTACGGTACTATTTTCCTGATTATGAAAGCCTACAGTATGGGGGCAGGAACTTATACCGGTATTGAAGCGGTGAGCAACGGGATCCCAAACCTTCGTGAACCACGCGTCAAAACTGCGATCCGTACCATGCGCCTGCTGGCTATCTCGTTGTCGGCTGCGGTGCTTGGATTGATTATATCTTATTTCCTTTTTGGAGTTCATATCCAACCTGGAAAAACAATGAATGCCGTACTGATTAATACAGCCATTGCATCCTGGAACCCAATCGTCGGACAGACTTTCCTGTATGTGACACTTATATCTGAAGCTACCCTGCTTTTTGTTGCTGCACAGACAGGCTTCCTGGATGGCCCAAGGGTTATGGCTAACATGGCACACGATTCCTGGTTACCACGCCGCTTTAGCTTGTTGAGCGACCGGTTGGTATCACAGAACGGTATCCTGATTATGGGTGTTGCTGCCTATTTTGTAATTTGGTTTTCGAAAGCGTCGGTTGCTTTCCTGGTGGTGCTTTATAGTATCAACGTGTTTATTACCTTTTCATTATCGCAATACGGGATGGTGAAACACTGGATTACTGAACGCAAAACGGATAAAAACTGGTTGGGCAAATTATTGATTAACGGAACCGGTTTTATATTGACCACCTTTATTTTGTTTACTGTGATAGTGATAAAATTTGACGAAGGTGGCTGGATTACTATCCTGATTACCGGTGCATTGGTAGGAATGGCGGTTTATATCAAGAGCCACTATAACAAAATCGGGAAAGAGATTGGCAGGATTCAAAAGATCATGAACAGCAAGATGCCTGAAACCATTGCCGAATTACACCAGAACATGGCACGTAATTCAGCTGACAGGACGATCGAGATTAACGATATGACCGCTGTAATCCTGGTGAATGGGTATACCGGCGTCGGATTGTACTCGTTGTTCAAGATTCTGAGCAAGTTCAAGGATGTGTACAAGAACTTTGTATTTATACAGGTTGGGATTGTGGATGCCGATAGTTTTCATACCGAGTCGGTGGTAGATACAATCACTCAAAATATTGTAGAAGATCTGAGCAAATATGTCTATTTAATCAAGAAACTTGGTTATAATGCCGAATACCGCTATAGTATCGGAACGGATGTATCCGAAGAAGTGATCAAGATTGTCCCAGAGATAACTGAAAAATACCCAAATACTACCTTTATTGGCGGTCAGCTGGTATTCAGCGGTACCTATCGGATTTCCAGGATGTTACATAACTATACCATTTTTTCTATCCAACGCAGGTTGTACAAATTAGGCCTGACTACCATTATTATTCCAATTTCATTGAGAAAAGCATTGCAAGTGAATAATTATAAATAAATTTGTACGCTTGTATAATTAATTAAATGGCACATTTTAAATATAAAAGAATTGAATGCAGTGAAAAGCGTTCAATTCTTGATTCATAAATTTAGTCATTAAATAGATACCCTATGAAACTTGATTATTTTAAACAAAGCATGTTTAAGCAGTTTTTTGTAAGTAATATTTCAGTTATCACTGTAGCGTTGATTTGTTATGCGAGTGTTGACATTATCGGCTACCGGAGTGTTGCGCTGCTATTGCTGGCTACAGTGTCAGTATTGGCAATTTTCTTTACGCTCTATCCGATATTGTGTGCAGCAACAATGAGTGCCCTGATCTGGGACTTCTTTTTTATACCGCCTCATTTTACATTTCATATAACCAGTTCGGAAGATACACTGCTGTTGCTGATGTATTTCGTGATTGCCTTGATAAATGGAGTTTTGACTTCAAAAGTCAGAGGCCTGGAGAAGATGGAGTTGCAGAAAGAGGAACGGCATAATACCATCAAGCTTTATAAGACACTGTTTGATTCCCTGTCCCATGAATTGCGCACCCCGATAGCTACCATTGTAGGTGCATCGGATAATTTAATGCAAAAAGACTCACATGTTTCAGAGCCCGACAAGGCAAAGCTGATTGATGAGATTTCTATAGCAGCTTTCCGGTTGAACCGTTTGATCGATAATTTGTTGAATATGCAGCGGCTCGAATCGGGTACCCTGAAAATTAAACCTGACTGGTGTGAAGTAAGTGAATTGATAAACAGTCCGGTAAACCGCCTTAAAAATGAATTGTCGACTCATAACCTGGAAATTAATATTCAGGAAGACTTTCCTATGATAAAACTGGATTTTGGGTTGATAGAGCAGTCATTGTTTAATTTATTGCACAATGAAACCTTGTATACACCGGAAGGTTCGACCATTACTATTGACGCCAGCTATATCAACGACAAGTTGATAATCATTATCTCGGACAATGGAAAAGGATTTACAGATGAAGAACTGAAGCTGTTGTTCAGTAAATTCTACCGGGCAACTGCCAAGACTACGGGAGGTACCGGCCTTGGATTATCCATTGTAAAGGGATTTGTAGAAGCTCATAATGGAAAGGTAAGAGTGGAAAACAATACTCCTGTGGGTGCTAAGTTCACCATCGAAATACCCTGCGAAACTCTGGAACTGGAGGATATTATGGACTTTAATGAACTGACGATCAAAGAGAATATCCAGTATGAAACGCTGACCGATATTTATATCCCCAAAGGGAAAGATAAACAAAAGCCTACTGAGACAGACACTGTGAATGAGTAATTTATCAACTTATAAGTCATGAATTCTAAAATGAATATTTTAATTATCGACGACGAAGCACAGATTCGTAAATTACTTGAAATAACATTGAACAGCAATGATTATCATACCCTTTCAGCTTCAACAGCCCGGGAAGGTATCACTATGGCTGTGGTTCATCCACCGGATCTGATAGTTTTGGACCTTGGATTGCCTGACGAAGACGGGCAGGTGGTATTAAGCAAGTTGAGGGAGTGGTATCTGGGCGCAATCATTATCCTTTCTGTCAGGAGTTCGGAGGAGGATATTGTAAAAGCCTTGGACAGCGGAGCGAATGATTACCTGACAAAGCCTTTCCGTACCGGCGAATTACTGGCCAGGATCAGGACAGCCCTTCGACAGACACAGAATGTAGCTACAGTGCAGAAACTCGAATTTGATAACCTGGCTATTGACTTGACTACCCGGATTGTAACCGTTGATAACCAGCCAGTCAAGCTCACTGCCACTGAATACTCTTTGCTTACCTTGCTGGCCAAAAACGACGGGAAAGTATTAACCCATCAATATATCCTGCGGGGAATCTGGGGACCGGGCTATACTGAACAATCACAGTATCTGCGTGTATTTGTGGGGCAACTTCGTAAAAAGATAGAGCCCAATCCCAATAATCCGAAATTTATTCTCACTGAATCAGGCATAGGTTACCGTTTCTGCACAAAACAGGAAGAATAGGTAAATTTGTTCTATCTTTGTAATTCGAATTTTGAACAGAGTAACGAAATAAGATTACAACAATGATAAAAAAAGGAGATACCGTGCGTTTTCTGAATGCAGTGGGTGGAGGAGTAGTCATCAGAGTGGATGAAGCTAAGAAAATGGTGTTTGTGGAAGATGCAGATGGATTTGAAATGCCTGTGTTGGAACGTGAATGTGTGTTGATTCAAGCCATCAACAAAGAAACAAATTTTCCTATTAAGGATTTTAAGTCTAAAACAGCAACAATACCTGCTCCTGAAGTGAGCAAGGCAGCTGAAACCTATAAACCGGAGCCTGTCAAGGCAGAGCCAATTGTTGAAACCCCCGAAGGCGATAATCTGATTGCATTGCTTGCCTTTTTCCCAATGGATATCAAGCAAATGCAGACAACATCCTACGAATGTTACCTGGTGAATGACAGCAATTATTACCTGTACTACAATGTGGTGAATGGTGAAAATGATGTCTTCCAGAGTGTAGCCAATGGTATTATCGAACCAAATACACAGGAACTGCTTACCGAAATTACCAAGGAACAGTTAAGTGCCTGGGAACGGTTACGGGTTCAATTGTTACCCTTCAAGCAAGGCAAAAGCTATAACCCGCAAGCAGTGATTGATGCACGGTTGAAGATCAATGCAGTCAAATTCTATAAATTGCATAGTTTTACAACGAACGACTATTTCGACGAACCTGCCATGCTGATTGATATTACAGCAGAAAAGGAAAAGGAAGAAGAAAATAAGAAGATGGCGGATGTTTCACCCGAAGAAATCAAACAAGCCATGTTCCAGAAGGAAGAACCGGGCCGGCCACGTCTTGTAAAACGCAAGGAAACTGCCGAAGTAATTGAAGTGGACCTGCATATCAATGAACTGGTGGACTCTACGGCAGGTATGTCAAACGGTGATATGCTGCAATTGCAGCTGGATAAATTCCATGCAGTACTGGAGGAAAACAAGAACAAAAAAGGCCAGAAGATAGTTTTTATCCATGGAAAAGGCGAAGGCGTGTTGCGTAATGAGATAGAAAAACTCCTCAAAACTCAATATAAAGCTTATTATTTCCAGGATGCTTCGTTCAGGGAATATGGGTTTGGAGCTACTATGGTGACGATTAGGTAATTGGTTGATTGGTTGATTAGTTAATTAAGTTGATTGAGTTGATTAAGTTAATTAAGTTGATTGAGTTAATTGGTTAATTAGTTAATTGGCTGACTTGCTATAAAAGTTGAATGGTTAATTGGGTTATGGAGTTTTTTATCAAACAAACCATAAACCAATTAACCATTTTCATATTTATCTCAATCAACTTACTCAACCAATTAACTAATTAACTTAATTAACCAATCAACTCAATTAACTCAATCAACTTAATCAACCAAACTACTCAGTTAGAAACAATATCATTCTCTCCACCGCCTGCTGGCAAATGGTACAAAATTCAGGGGCTTTGTTGGTACGCATGCGGCAGTCAAACATGGGCCGGTACATGCCTTTGGCAAGGTAACCACCTCCTTCGAATACACCGATCTTTGTCTTATTTTCTTCAGTAACAGGTGTCGGAACAGCAATACCTTCCTGCAGTTGGGCTTTCCATTTACGCTCAAACTGAACAAGGGAAGTGATATTCGGTTCCCAGGGCTCTTTTTTGATATCATACATGGCATCCAGTGCATCCTGTTTGTCATGGAAGTATTCATCAGCCAGCCCCGCAAACGAATGACCGAATTCATGCACGGTGACTTGAGTTACTAAATTGTTATCCGCTGCGGTAAGGGCATAATTGTTGTAAATGCCACCACCTCCATAGGTTGAAGTATTTGCCAATACATAAATGGCATCATAAGGCACCAAAGCTGCCAGGTCACGGACTTTAAATACATTGGTGGTTGTCAGGTAGCGCGGTTCGTAAAAGGTATAGAAATGGGAACCTGCCGAAGTGTTCTTCCAGGTGGAATCCTTTGAAAGGGAAATGCCTGAATCCACTGAACGGGCAGCAACTGCATAGATATTGATCCGGGACCTGTATTTGGTAAAAGGTTCGTGGGTAAGCAGGTTTTCAGCCAGCCGTTGTGCATCCCTGTAGAACTTCTTTTGCTCTTTTGCTGAATAACCTTCGGCAATCACTGCAATATCAATGGCTTTATCGGAGGAAACGGTTTTTGTGATGATCTTTACCGGAAAAGCTGTCGGATTCGTACGTTGGATCAGTTTGTCGGTAGGGGAGAGTTTGTACCGGAACAACTCACTCCAGTTATCCAGGTCTATCCGTTTTTCAATAATCAGGGTAATTGCTTTTTTTGGGAAAGGGAATTGAATGGTTTGTTCAAAGCTTTTGCTGGTTATGGATGCTTCCGGGGTTGACTGCCATTCCCGGTACAGGGCGCTGAACCCATCACAATAGATTTGTTGGCTGCTGAGGCTATCCAATACCCTGAAGCGATAGTCCCCAAGATTCAAATCTTTAGACAGATGTGCGTGTCGACCGCCCCAGAAAGGTTCCAGTTTAATATTGTCCAGGAATACACTCGTTTGTTGGGCATTCCCGCACAAATGAAAGTCTACCCGGCACGCTTTGTCCAGAAAGAAGTCGTTGTATTGCTGGGCATGTAGCGAAGCTTGCAAAAGAAAGAAAAGAATGAAAATACCTATAGCTTTTTTCATGGGGTAGATTTGTTGAATGATTCCACAAATTAAAATAAAAAACTACAAAGAAGCTCCATAAATTGAAGTTTATTTTTATTTTCTTTTAATACAACCAAAAACTTTCTTTATAACTTCATACAAAAAAGGCAGGATAACATTGTGCTATCCTGCCTTTTTTAAACTGAAGTTTTTATTACCTTTCTGCTATTTGATTGTTTCTTCCGTATGTAGTCTTTTTTGCCACTACTACAATGCTCTTTGAAGGAGTTTCGTTCATAATGACTGTCTTTTCAACTACCTGGTTCTTTTTATTCTCAACGACTATCTTTTGTAAGTCCTTTTTTTCGTAACCAATCATTTGGGTGGACAGTTTATATTCGCCCGGTTTTACATTGTTGATTATAAATTCGCCATTATCGTTACATACGGCACCGGTGACAAACTTATCTGTTTTTGAATCTTTCAAAACGGCTGTTGCAAATTCTACCGGTTGGTTGTTTTCGTCCATTACCTGGCCTTTAATAATTCCGGTTGCTTTCTTTTTTGCCACTACTACAATACTCTTTGAAGGAGTTTCGTTCATAACGACTTTCTTTTCAACTACCTGGTTTTTATTAGTTGCAACGACTATTTTTGGTAAGTCCTTTTTCTCGTAACCAATCATTTGGGTGGAAAGTTTATATTCGCCCGGTTTTACATCATTGATTACAAATTCACCTTTGTTGTTAGAAATAGTTCCGGTTACAAACTTATTTGTTTTTGAATCTTTCAATACTGCTGTTGCATATTCAACAGGTTGGTTGTTTTCGTCCATCACCTGACCTTTAATAACTCCGGAAGCATTTACATAAGATACGAAAGAAAAGAATGCTAAACCTGATACTACCAACATTCTTTTAACCTGGAAATTAATAGTTGTTTTCATAATTGTAATTTATTTGGTTATTTAAGTTTTTGGTTTATTTTCTGAAATAATCAGATTGTGTTCTATAATGACTTGTTTTTTGATATTTTCTTACATCAGAAATTGTTATTTTATTATTAGACGTTTCAATAAGTTTGTTTGGATTTATTAGATTGAAATTAGTTGAATTATTTTTTGTCTTCGTTCAGATCTTCTGTTTTAGAAAGACTTATTTCAGGAACTAATATTACATCAAATTCTCTTATTTGTATATTAGACGATACGACTTCTTGATTTGGATTTACCGGATTGCAAATAATTTTATTTTTTATACTTTGCACTTTGAAGGACTTGGTTTGAGTACTATATCCTCATAAAAAGAAAATAATTGTCAACAATGTGTCCTAAAGCGATAAAAATAGGTTTCGGTGCTCTGCACCTTTCATTATTTTTCATTCAATAATTTCTACCAAAATATCGGAGCTATGCTCCTGGTGTTGGCATTGTAAAGGGACAGCGTCCCGACAGTTTGGTAGAAATAAATATCAAAAACGAATAAAAAAGGTGCAGAGCACCGAAAGTTAAAAGCAAAAATTACGTCTTAGGACAATATGCGGAAAATCATAAAAAAGAATATTCTTATTGCATTCTGATAAGGAAGATTAGATGGAAAAACAGTAACTTTGCACCTCAAATAAATGATTGAATTATGCTTTTCCTGAATCCTAAATCCTTCTCATTCTCCGCACTATTGTTGATGCTTTCCATACTGATGATATCCTGTAATGGAAATACCCCCACTGATACAAAATCATCTGCAGGGTATCTTACAAAGGTATTCAGTTATGTCTATGCACCCGGGCAGCATTCATTACTGGCCAAGCCTGCCGATACAAGCAATGTCGTAGGTGAACCGAATAATAATAAAGGCTGGTTGTACCTGGGAGGTTTTGGAGGGTATGTAGTGGCTGGGTTCGATCACAATGTTGTGAATGGTGATGGTGATGATTTTGAAGTCTATGCCCTGCAGGGTGCTTCCCCCGAACCCGGCATAGTCTATGTGATGCCTGATACGAATGGGGATGGGCTACCCAATGAAACCTGGTATGAACTGAAAGGCAATCAGTTTGCCAACAGCCACCGGAACTATTGGGTGCGTTATTACAAAGCAGCAACTGCTACCTCAAACATAACCTGGAAAGACAGTGAAGGCACAAAGGGTGAATTGATCTCCCACTATAATGGGGATTATTCTGCCGGCTGGTGGTGGCCTGCTTCAACCACCGATAGCATAACCTTCCACGGTACCCGGTTGCCCGATGCCTACGATAATAATTCAAATGCCACTACCGAGTACTGGTCAGTTCCTCAAACACGTTTCGCTTGGGGATATGCCAAAAACTTATACGGGACGGATTATGATGCTTCTATAGGAGCCAATAAGTTTGATATTGCAAATGCTGTGGATTCTTTAGGGAATGCAGTAGTCCTTCCGAATATCCGTTTTATCAAAGTACAGACAGCAGTATTGCAACAGGCAGGATGGTTGAATGAAGTCTCAACGGAAATAAGAGGGGCTAAGGATTTAAGGAAGTAGGTAGTAGGTAGTAGGTAGTAAGTAGATGATGAATAAGTAGTTGACAGTGATAGATATAGGCAATCCTCTCTTTTAAATACAACTAATTCGAATAATTAATTTTTAATCATAGGTACGCTATTTGTATAGAGTATTTCAGGATCTAAATCTGCTTCATTTTCCCATTCTATAGTGTCAAAGCTAATCCTGACAGTGTTAAATTTGGCTACATCCCTTAATTCCTTGAATATCCCGGTATCTAACAACGGATTCATGTCAAATTGCCTGACTTCTCCATTTTCAAAAGTGAGTATCAAGTGGTAGTCAGGGGTCGGTTTTACACTTTTTATTGCTAAATACATAAATAGAATTAGTCTCAGTATTTTTATTCAATCTCAATCCTGTATTTATCCAGCAATCCCACAACCCCCATTCTTGAGAAGCGGGCTTTTGTAATCCTGTTCTGTTCGGGGTCGATGGAATAATTAAAGGAGCTGCGGAAATCAGCTTTCTCAAGTATGGTCTTCTGGAAAATTATCCGTTGCATATCGCAGTTATCGAATACAGCTGCGGTCATATCTGCTTCGGTAAAATCAGTTTCCTGCAGGTTGCAATTTTTAAAGCGGGTCTTTTTCAGTTTCAGTTTATAGAATACTGCCAGCTTCAGGACGCAGTTCTCAAAATCCAGGGAAAGCAGAAAGGGGTTGCATTCCTCGAATTGAACTCCCAATAGCTTGCAGCCAATGAAATGAATGTCGTTCAGGGCTGTATTCTTCATTTTGGCAAGGCTGAAATCGCAGCTGTCAAAAGTGCACTCCCGGAAGGTGATGTGTGATATGTCCCCGTTGTGAAAATTACAATTCACAAACCTGCAGTTCTCGTATTCTCCCCTGGGCAGATTGTCAACAGTATAATCAACGCGCTCAAAAAGTATGTTCTCAGTCAATTTTAGGAGTATTTAATGTGTCTGCAAAAATAGTCATTTGATTTTATAAACCCGGATAAGTATATAAAAAAAGAGAATCACTATCCGTAATCCCCGCGTTTAATTGATTTCTAATACTGATTATTCAAATAGCCAGACCCCTTTTTGATGATAGGTGGCGTCATTGAGCTGCTGAATCATGAATGAAGCAACATTAGCCCTCGATATGGTAGGGCTTCCTTTGATCTTTATTTTTTCATACCCATGTTTTATTTCCCCTGTCAGCATGCCGTCGGTCAGGCTTCCGGGTCGTACTAATGTCCATTGAAGCTTGCTGCTTTTAATGATGTTCTCATTGGTGTTGTGATCCGCCAGGGTAACCCGTAACAGCATTTTTAGTAATATAAACCTCATGGGTTGGGCAATCATATCGCCACTCTCGTTTGCGCCCAGGCTTGATAAATATATAAACCGGTGCACTTTTGTAATCTCCATGATAGACACAATATTCCGAATGCCCACCATTACTTCGGTTGCATGCTTTGATAACGATCCTCCACCCAGAGCTGAAATACATGCATCGGCACCGGTAATAGCATCTTTCATTTTCAGGGTTTCATTCAGGTTCCCCACCACAATTTTCAACTTCGGGTTCTCAATCCGTATCGTACCCGCCCGGCGTATATAGGCTACAACCTGGTATCCTTTGGCTAACGCTTGTTCAACCAACAGGATTCCCGTTTTGCCATTCGCACCGAAAATAACTACTTTCATATTGTAATTTTTTAAATATAGAGAATGATTCAATTTGAAATGAATTGAGTTCATTTATATATTCAACACATTCACTATCTAAAAGTTTCGAGCTACTGAAAAATATATTTATAAAAAAAGAGAATTACTTGAAGTAACTCTCTTAATCAAAAACCTTACAGTAGTTCAAAATACATTGCATGCAATAGAATAAATTAAACCGTTTTGAAAGGTCTAAATTTTGTTTTCTCTCTAAAAATAAATTCTCTCAGTGTGCCTGGCTTTTTTCCTGTTATTCTTTCAAATGAATCGGAAATACGTGGTTCTTTTTGGAAACGTGGTATGAAATGAAGCAGGATCATCACAATGATCATTCCGGTAGGAACACTTTCTTTCTTTTTAATCTGATAGAATTTAAAAGGATTGATGTTGATATATTCAATATTTTCTCCGGTAATTTTATTCAGTAAAGTCGTTACAGTAGGAAAATTCTCATTTTCTGTTCCTGTAAGTTCGATAGCCTGATTTTTATAGGTGTCAAATGATTCCAACAACTTAGCTGCAACAGCGCCTATATCCTCAACATCAATCCAGTTGAATTTGGCATTTCCGGCAGGCAGGATAATCTGACGTTTAAGTTGAATGTCCCTGATCAAGGTTGTTGTCAGGTTTTGCATAAAATAACCCGGACGCATAAAAATATATTCCAGCCCGTACTCCCTGATGAGTTTTTCAATCTTGTTATGCGGTATAATCTTGCTTGTCTCGGCACCCTGAACAGAAAGAAATACAACCCTGCGTATGCCTTTCTGACTGATTTTAGCTATCAGAGGTTGGAAGTACCTGGGCACATCCGAAATATGGGGAGGTCTTAGGAGGAAAATAGTATCGGTATTCTCCAAAGCCTGATCGAAGGTTCCGGAATCTTCGAAATCAAAGGAAACATATTCCAGTTGTGGGTATTTGCTAAATACTTTTTTTGCTTTTGAGATATCCCGTACCCCTGCAATTAGTTGGTTCTCAGTTTTCCCTTCATATAAAAAACGAATTACTTCCATTCCTATATTGCCGGTGGCACCGGTAATCAATATCCGCCTCATCCTACTTCCGGTTCTTCATTTCTGTTTCAGTCTTAACGCGTAATCCCGGATTCTCTTTTACCATTTGGCGTAGGAATTCTTCCGGATAGCCTGCACGGATAATGGTAGGAGGGATCTTATACTGGTTCTGAACAAATTTACCGTTTTTCTCAGCCTTGATATTTCCATCCATGTATTTTACAAGCAGGTATTCCCCCAGTTTTTTCCACGCTGCGGTTGAATTCTCTGCCTGTGCAATGCTGAAATCGGACAGGAAGACACGTGCATCAGCTTCTGTCATTCCTACAGCTACTTTATCGATGGCAGGTACCAGCGCATTGAAGTCAGATTCCCATTTCGACTGAACCTTTTTGATGTCCGGTGCCATGTAGGAGTATTTGCTGTATGCATAATTGGCTACCTGATTGTAGGTCCAGAAAGCGGAAGTTGATGAAAATTCCAACAGGCTGCCATTATCCGGACGGTAACATTCGGGTACCCGGTCAATGCCGCAATACATTGGAACATATAACCCTGTAGCAGCATCATCCACCCCAAACCACAGGATGCCCCCGATATAATCGGGAAGCCAGCTTCGCATTTGGGCTACAAACGTAAAGCCGGTTTGCTGGGTTGCTGTAGGACGTTCATGAACATATTCCACACTGTCCACCTTGAAAGTCAGCGGGCTGCAACGTAGTTTACTACCGAAAGGTCCTGCTGCCATTCCTTTGGTCATGTCAAATTCAGTGCCTTCATACTGGTCGCGCATGTATTCTTTCAGTTTCTGGGCAGTCAGTTTGAAGGTTGGCTTCACCCACAAAGGCATTCTTTCGGCAGTCTCGCCTTTGATGTAGGTAATGTATTTCTCCATGGAAGGATCCACTTTGCGGAAGAAAGACCATACCCGGGCTTCACAGGCTCTCAAAGCCACATAATCCAGGGGTGCATAAGTGTCGGAAAAACTGAAATCCTTGTTCTTTCCTTTGAAATATCCTTTTTCACGTGCAAAAGCAATGACATCTTCGGCATACAGGCAATTATTTTTATCATCGTACGGGAAAGTGGTGATCCTGGCCTGGTTGGCATGAGCTGATACACAATCGTCCGGGATACGTTGTGCCACCCACACAGCGCCTTTGTTATTGGCTCCTTTACCTACCATTTCGAGGATCCATACTTCATTTGGATCGGCTATTGAGAATGATTCCCCTTCACTGTAATAACCATACTCTGCTACCAGGTCGGTCATGGTCTTAATGGCTTCACGGGCTGTCTTCGAGCGTTGCAGCGATATATAAATCAGGCTGCCGTAATCCATGATGGCTGTTGTATCCACTAATTCAGGACGTCCCCCAAAAGTAGTTTCACCAATGCTCACCTGATGCTCGTTAATATTGCCAATCACCGAATAGGTCTTTTCAATCTGTTTGATTTTGCCAAGGTACTTGCCCGAGTCCCAGTCATGCACATCCAGCATGGCTCCTGCGGGATAAGTAGCAGCAGGATAATGGGACAATGCACCGAATAAAAAATAAGAGTCAGCATTGTAGCTGATCAGCGTGGAACCGTCGAGGGTTGCAGCTTTTCCTACTAAAAAATTGGTACAGGCAAATCCGGCATGGATTGTGAGTAAAAAGGCGGCTGTAAAAATTATTTTCTTAATCATTCTTCTTTTTAATTTTCAGTTGATGGCCACAAAGATAAACATAAAAATGAAATGTAAAAGTGCAACTTTAACAGATAAAGGTCAAAAGTCTTTAAAATCGAGTTGATGGCTTGAATAGATGAAGTAAAACCAGTCACTTTATAATCTAACAAAATAGGATTAGTATTGATAATGTGTTCATAATCCAAAAATGGTTGATAAGTAGGTTTCAATATGAATATCTTATTTTAATTCTCATAGTTAAACTGTTTTGACCTTTACAATTATCTCCAATTGCTGAAAGTCTTAGGGTTGCATTGAACCCGATCGTTCACCTGATTTTAAATCACATCTGATTTGGAATCAGGTTTTTTATTTCATGCCACTTTTGTTCATTTTGAATAACAATGCCACTCATTCTTTGTATCCAGGGCTTTCAAAGGGGGTATCTAGGGCCTTTCGAGGGGGTTTCGAGGGCTGGGGCCCTCGAAACCCCCTCGATACCCCCTCGAAAGGCCCTCGATACCCCCTCCATACTACAACCAGATTCAAACCAGATTCAAAGCGGATTCAGACCGGATTCAGAAGATGCGCTTTTGAAGATGTACTGCAATTTCATGCCATTTCCCTTCTGTCCGGGAAATTCAGATATGGTTCCAAACATATGAACAGTGTGCAGGAAAAAGTCGTTTTTGGGACTGGAAAAATAGGTAGGATTATTTTAAATATGGAGGTTGATGGTTTCTGTTCCTTTTATCTCATAATGTCACTTTAACTCTCAAGGCGGAACACGGAACCCTGAATATTGAATACGGAACGCTTCCTTCAACATCAAACTTATCAAACTTTCAAACCCCAAACGCGGAACACGGAACACGGAACTCGGAACACGGAACGTTGAATTTTAATCTTCAGAACAGGTTGGTGTATCGTGATTGGTTCTGGAGAAAGATTTTGTAATCCAGTTTGGGATCACAATCAGGCCCAGGACCAGGTAGAGGTAGTAACTGATGATTCTCCAGACCAGGGTGACAAAGATGATGGCGCTGGTGGAATAGAAAATATCACTGTAATACTCCTTGAAGGCATACTCGCTGATGCCGCTGCCCCCGGGGGTTGGGCTGACTACCATAACCATCCAAAGGATCAGCTGGCGGGCAAAAATTACCAGGTGATTGCTAATGGGGACGAATGCCATAAAGATAGCATTCACCACTAAAAAACGGGCTGTCCAGGTGAGCATGGTCATCCCAAATGCTTTGATCCAAAACCAGTAAGAACGATTGGCAATATCAATCGAGGCCTGAACCAGGTTGTTGGTGAGCAGATCGACATTGCTGTACCAGCGTTTCAATACGGGTAGTTTGAAGATGGTTAAAAGAATATGCCTGATCCAGTTTGGCCGTTTGAAAGTACCGATAAACAGAGTGCTGATCCAGAAAAGCCGTATCACATACAGGGTACTGAAAATTACCCCAAAAGTTGAAACTATGACTGATGACGAATTAAACAGTTGGTTGATGGGAATAAATAAAAACACCAACGGACAAAACAGCATAAAGAAGAGTTCATCCAGGAATAAATTGACAAACATGATGGTTGTGCTGCGCCCGGCATTGATCCCTTCCTTAATCAGAAAGATGACTACCAGGCTTGATCCTCCAACAGCCGGAGGGGTAACAGCGGTGGTAAATTCGCTCAGGATGTTGATGTGAAAGGCTTGCCGCCAGGATAGATTGTTGTCGGTGAGCAACCTGAAGCGCCACATCATGCCGAAGTCACGAAGCAACATTAGCAGAAAGGCAAGAAGTATAAACAATAAACTCGTAATGGTGAAGTCGAAAGAGAAAAAAACATCGGGGTTGAATTCATCGAGGAAAAGCCAGCCAATAACCACTAAACCCAGTAATACAGGAATAAGTACCTGATAGGTTTTAAAAGGCTTTGCTATTTTTTTTGTTTGAAGTATTGGTTGTATTATTTCCTGCATTTCCGGTCCATTAATTTTTTATATCTGTCGAGTACTTCATCGGTCACACTTTCCCAGGACCGGGCAATAGTCCGGGAGGCATTTTCCCCGGCTGTACGTACCCTGATGGGTGAATCGATTAATTCCCGTAATTTGGCCTCAAAGGATTCAGTTGTATTTTCTATCAGGAAACCATTGAAGTTGTCAATCACATTTTCGGCAGAAGAAGATCCATTTACCAGGATGGAAGGGGTATGCAGGGCCCCCGCCTCACGGATAACCAACGGGGCATTGTCGTAAATGGAAGGAAAAAGGAATAGATCGGCAGCCGCATAATACTGTTTGAGTTTGTCCCGGTCGGTAATCATTCCCACAAATTCAACTTTGTCGCTTAAACCAAGCTCATCCACCAGTTGTTTCATGTCGGAAGCTGCATAACCAATTCCCACGAAGAACATTTTAAACTTCAGGTCTTTGATCCGGGCAAGCGTCTCAATAATCAGCCTGGTGTTTTTTTCCCAGATATGTTGTCCTACAAACAAAAAGACATGTTCCTGTTCCGAAATATCCAGGGATTTTCGGGCAGAGGAAATGATGGGCTTAATATTCTGGTTTGTTGCAAAATCATTGCCATTGTCTACAATTTCCACTTTCCCCTTAAAACCGTATTCGCGAATGGTTTCTTCCACCGAAGCCTGTGGGATCCATACTTCATCAGCTTTTTCGAAGAAACGGATGACATCTTTTGTCATTTGACGGGCAATGAATTTATTGTGTACCGAATGCTCAAAATCATCCCTGAACTTGGAATGAAAGGTGGCTACAAAAGGGATTTTTTGTTTGCGGGCAATGCTTAAGGCTAAATTACCTGAACTGAACGGACAATGGGCATGCACCAACCCGAAAGAGATCTGGTCAATCTCTGCCCTGAACTGGAAATCTATTTCAGGCAACCCCAACCGGTAAGGTTTTCGTCCTATAATGGGTATGGAGGTGTAACGGTAAATGGGATAGGGTTCGTTATCACTGTAGTTTGGCGACTTGGGAGTAATAACACAGACCGGTTGATGTTTCTGGTGTAACCAATAAGCGTAATTCTGGGTAGTAAGCGACACCCCATCCATTATCGGGGGAAAGCTGTCGTTGAAAATGCCGATAGTTTTCAAATTATCGCCCACTAAATTGGCCATGGATTTTAGTTTTATAAGTGTTAAAAGAAATTGTAATAATAGATTCGCAATTCCCTATAAGTACGATACAAATTTAGGAATTTCTTTTCATATTCCCATAGTTGCATTTTGGAAATACTTTTATTCAAAATGATAATACGCAGTATAATAGATAAATAGATTTATGTAAAATGTTTTTATTGTAATTTGAATGTTTATTTTATAATTGACATATATAAAAAAAATTATCTTAAAAGTAATAGAAATGTAACATAAATGAAATAATAAACATTTTCAATTTGAGATATGTTATTTTATTAATTATTAAAGTTGTATCTTTGCGTTTCAATTTATTTTCTTAATTAACTAACAAAAGTAATCTTAAGTGTCATACAAGTAGTCGGTTACAATTATTTTGTAATTGATTATACCTGATAATTAACGCTTTCTATTGTGGTAATATGATAAGATGCAGGTTGTAAAAATTTGTATATAATAATAACATTGATCAACACAAATGGTTCAAAACAGATCGATACGCTTTATAGCAGTTGAAAAACTGACGTTTATCTATATTTTGATAACTTCTCTGATAATTCTCTTTTTGAAGCCAGAGATTCCGGTAGTAATCGAATTATTAAGAGTGAGGTTGTTAATGATCATTGTGATCATTGCACTGGCGATTATTAATTCTTTTAAGGACTGGTGGATAGTTCGTTTCTCGCGTTATGCTTTTATCGGGGCATTGCTGGTATACTGGTACCCGGAGACTTTTGATATCAACCGGATGATCCCGAACTTCGATCATCTGCTGGCAGGACTGGAACAGAGCATCTTTGGCTTCCAACCGGCATTGGTATTTATACAGAATTACCCACAGCATTGGCTTGGTGAGATATTGAACATGGGATATTTGTCGTATTATCCATTTATCATTGTCACCAGCATGTATTTCTATCTCAAGAATAACAAATCATTCGAGCCATTCTTTTTTACAGTGCTTTTCGCATTTTTCGGGTATTACCTCATTTACATCCTTTTCCCTACAGCAGGTCCCCAATACTATTACCAGGCGATCGGGCTGGATCAGGTTCAATCGGGTATTTTCCCTAACATAGGCCTTTATTTCGACAAGCACCAATCGCTGTTTTGTGTAAGCAATAACTCAGGATTCTTTTCGCAACTGGTACAAAGCACCCAGCAGGTTGGAGAGAGGCCTACTGCTGCCTTCCCGAGTTCGCATGTGGGAATATCGACATTAATAATTCTTTTGATTATAAAGAACCGCCAGTATTTCCTGTTGGCATTCTTATTCCCGCTCTATGTAGCCCTGGTTACTTCCACGGTTTATATCCAGGCACATTATGTGATTGATGTCATGGCCGGATTTACAACGGCATTTGCATTCTTCTTTTTAGGGAATCTGGCTTTCAAGGTGTTTACCCGAAGATTCTTTGGTATACCTGAGTTGACGTCAGTATTATCAAAGAAACCCATTAAAATGCAGAACTAATTACTGCTTGCTCTTGAAAGATACAAATTCAGTATAGACAGAGTTCCCTCCCAGGATAAATTTAAATGAAATCATCTGCAATAACCGTGTATCCATGATACACGGCTTTATCTGTCCACGGTATAAAAATCTGACTGCCAAAAGCTTTCCAATAACTTTGATGATTTGACGAAAGATAATTATGGGCGATTTAGATAATTTCTTATCTTTGTATCCTTGTTAAAATGGGGACTAATCAATTTAAATTTAATCAGTATGACTCAACTACTCACGGTGGAAGAGCTTAATAATCTGTGTAAAAGCACAATGATTGAGCATTTAGGGATTGAATTTACGGAGCTGTCAGCCGGCAGGGTGGTAGCCCGAATGCCCATTGACGGGAGAACAATACAGCCAATGAAACGTTTGCATGGTGGAGCTATCATGACTTTAGCCGAATCGGCGGGTAGTGCCGGCTCGCTGGCATTGGTGGATTATTCGAAGTTTCAGGTGCTTGGTGTTGAAATCAGTGGAAGTCATGTAGGTTCAACGTCCGGGGATTATGTGTTGGCTGAAGCGATTATCGTCCATCAGGGAGCCAGTTCGCATGTCTGGGAAATCCATGTCAGGGATATCAAAAATACCCTGTTATCTGTCTGCCGTCTTACAAATCGAATCATTCCTATCAAGAACAAAGCTGAATAATGAGTCTGGAACAATCCTCATATCAATCCCTCATAAAGCTGCAACAGGTTTGTCTGAAACAGAACATTCCCATTGCGTCCTATCGTTTACCCCTGCAGCAGGATATTACAACCCTGGTGCAGTATCAATCATCTCCTGTCCGAATTGATTTTACAACCCGGGCAAGTCAGGAACAGGGATTTGTGATTGCCCCCTTTGTTGAAACTGATGCTTGTAGCACCTATATCCTGAATCCCGATTTTATATTTCATGATGATGCTGTAGATTCTGCAGCAATAGAATTGTTGTCCAAACATAGTGGATACCAGAATGTAGAGAAACGATCAGTAAAAGATATTATTACAACCACACGTGAAGACTTTATTCGTCAGGTGAATGATGCCAAAGAGGCTATGCAGGCTGGTGAATTCCATAAAGTGGTACTGTCGAAAGTCAGGGTGGAAAATCTGAATGAGGACTTTGATGCAAGCACTTTTTTCCTTCAATTATGCAATACTTATCCCCATGCCTTTGTGTACCTGGTTCAACTTCCTGAAGCAGGTTGCTGGATAGGAGCCACCCCTGAGCCTTTGTTGGTGGTTGAGGAAGGAAAAGTAAAGACCGTATCGCTTGCCGGAACTCAAATAGCTTCTGATGCTGAGGTTGATTCATATGTTTGGAGCAGTAAGGAACTTGAAGAACAGGGCATTGTCACCGGTTTTGTAGAAAAGACATTGCAATCGCTGAATATCAACAAGTTTTCAAAGAATGGACCTTCAAATTATAAAGCAGCCAACCTGATCCATCTTAGAACAAGCTTTGAATTCGAGTCAGAAGATTTGGGAGATAGGTTGGGCGATTTTATCAAAGCATTGCACCCCACTCCTTCGGTAGGTGGTTTGCCCAAGGATGCTGCCCGTAAGTTTATCCTGGGGCATGAAAGCTACCACCGAAGTTATTATACCGGGTTCCTGGGACCTGTCAACATTGAACACAAAAGCAATATCTTTGTTAACTTAAGGTGCCTGCAATTGTTTCAAAAGCAATTTGTGCTTTACAGTGGGGCAGGTATTACCACTTCGTCCATTGCAGAGCGGGAATGGGAGGAGACAGATAATAAGATGATGACCATGATGAATGTCATGAATCGTACAATTTAAATCAACTTTTCCAAAGTTCCAAACTTTGGAAAAGTTACTAAATCGCAAATAGATATGAATCATTTCCGTCAGGGAATTAAGAACCTACCCGAAATATGCTTCCAGCAAGGAGTACGCAAAGTAATCATTGCCCCGGGCTCGCGGAATGCACCTTTAATTCTGGCTTTTACTTCCCATACCGGACTTGAATGTTTAAGCATTACCGACGAGCGTTCGGCTGGCTACTTTGCTGTTGGCATTGCCCAACACAGCAATGAACCGGTGGCATTGATCTGTACTTCCGGAACTGCGGTACTTAATTTTGCACCTGCCATTTCAGAAGCCTATTATCAAAATCTGCCCTTGTTGGTTTTCACTGCCGACCGTCCTGCTGAACTGATTGACCAGGCTGATGGACAGACGCTTCGTCAGGAAAATGTGTATGGCAATTATATAAAAGCAAATTTTGTATTGCCTGTTGAGACAGTGCTGGCTGTTGATTTGCAATTCTCTGATCGTCAGGTCTCACAGGCCATTGATACAGCAGTATCCTATCCGCAAGGGCCGGTACAAATCAATGTGCCTATGCGGGAACCGATTTATACTCCTTTACCCGAAACACATTCTTTTCCAAAGATATTTAAAACTCTGGAGAGTGTAATTACCCCAACCAAGGAAAGCCTGAAAAAGTTGCAGAATTTATGGACTTCTTCCCCAAAGAAAATGGTGGTCTTTGGAGTCTCTTCCAAAAATGAACAGCTTAACGCATTGGCAAACCTGTTGGCTAATGAGCCTGATGTGGTTGTCATAGCTGAGAATCTGTCGAATATAAGTGGCGAAAAGATTATAACCCGCCCTGAATCATTTTTCTCTTCCCTTACCCCTGAAAGCAAAGCTTCATTCAAACCCGATTTGCTCATTACGATCGGGCATTCCGTGATTTGCAAACAGCTGAAGTTATTTTTAAGGGAATATCAGGCTGCCGCTCAATGGCAACTTGAATCTTCGTTGCCATACATTGATACCTACAAATGCCTCAATGTGATTATTCCAGGATCAGCAGGTGATATCCTGATGAAGATGCCTTTTGGTAAAACAAAAAGCAATTATTCAGACACATTTCAAACTCAAAATCAGATTATAGCAAGACGCCATGATGCTTTTATAGAAAATGCTCCCTTGTCGGATATGAGTGCTGTCATAAATTTGCTTCATCTGGTGCCTGCAAATACACAACTTCATTTGGCCAACAGTACTTCAGTCCGTTGGACGCAGTTATTCCCGACACGAAGCGATTTATCCTACTATTGCAACCGGGGTACTTCGGGCATTGACGGGAGCTTGTCCACGGCAGCAGGATTTGCTTATTCGTCGAAACAACCAACTCTCTTCCTCACCGGCGATTTATCGTTTATCTATGATTCCAACGGATTGTGGAATAATTATATTGGAACTAATTTTAAAATCGTTGTGCTGAATAACAATGGCGGTAATATCTTCCGGTTTATAGGCGATCCTCAATTAATGAAATCGTGCGAACAGTTCTTTACCACCCCCCATCATGTGAAGATTAAATCCCTGGTGGAAGCTTACGGGTTGAAATACATTGCATGTAAACAAGACTCTGAACAGGTAGATGCACTGAAAGAATTGTTTGCATCCGATCAGGCTACCGTGCTTGAGATATTTACGGATGCTGATTTAAATACAGAGAATTACAAGGGGTATTTTAGGAATATAAAGAAAGCCTAAGAACCCCTAACCCCTAAAGGGGAATAAGAAATTGTTTGTTAAAAACAAATTTAAAATACTAACTGCTCTTTTTCCCCTTTAGGGGTTAGGGGTTCTACTTACAAAATTATGAGAAACTGGACAACTATTAAAGAATTTGAAGAAATAAAGTTTGAGTATTTCGAAGGAATAGGCAAGATTACCATCAACCGTCCGCGGTACCGCAATGCGTTTACACCCGATACCATTAAAGAAATTATTGAGTGCATGGTGTTTTGCCGGGATAGCCAGGATATCGCCACAGTGATCCTGACCGGTGAAGGCGATAAGGCATTTTGCAGTGGAGGTGACATCAATGTAAAGCAAATTGGCGGATATATCGGGAAAGATGGCATCCCACGCCTGAATGTGCTTGACCTGCAAAAACTGATACGCAGCCTGCCAAAGCCTGTTGTGGCTATGGTAAATGGTTTTGCGATTGGTGGCGGTCACGTCTTGCATGTGGTGTGTGACTTGTCCATTGCTTCCGAGAATGCAATCTTTGGACAGACAGGTCCTAAAGTAGGAAGCTTTGATGCAGGCTTTGGATCTTCATACCTGGCCCGTGTGGTAGGACAGAAGAAAGCCCGTGAGATCTGGTTCCTGTGCAAGCAATACTCTGCTGCCGAAGCTTATGACATGGGACTGGTCAACAAGGTAGTACCTTTCGACCAGCTGGAAGACGAAACAGTGGACTGGTGCAAGCAAATGATGCAACACAGTCCGTTGGCATTGCGCATGATCAAGGCAGGCCTGAATGCAGAACTTGATGGACAGGCAGGTATCCAGGAATTAGCCGGGAATGCCACTATGCTCTATTACATGACCGAAGAAGCGCATGAAGGGAAGAATGCTTTCCTGGAAAAAAGGAAGCCTGATTTCTCGAAATTCCCTAAAATGCCGTAAGTGGTGATTGGTTGATTAAGTTAATTGGTTGATTGGTTAATTAAGTTCATCACTTAAACGGGACGTCTCATTGTTCCGTTGGTTATTTGATAAATGAGTGACACAATCTTTATTCTTTTGTCTTGATTCTTGAATCTTGATTCTTTGCTCTAAAAAATAATATGAAAATAAAACCCTGGATAGAAGCTTTTAGGCTTCGTACCTTACCTCTGGCATTGTCGAATACCATTATAGGTTCGTGCCTGGCGGCTGCTGATTATAAGTTTCGCTGGCCGGTATTTGGTTTGGCGGCATTGACCACCATCATGCTGCAGATCATGTCGAACATGGCCAATGATTATGGAGATTTTGTAAACGGGAAAGACACTGCCGAGCGTATTGGCCCCAAGCGCATGGTGCAATCGGGTGAAATAACCCCAGCAATCATGTTGCGGGGAATTATTCTTATTGGAATATTGTGTGCAATTTCTGGAGTATCCCTGATTGTGATTGGTACAGAGGGAATGGATGTTTCTAAACTAATAAGTTTTGGAGTCCTGGGACTTGGTGCCATGATAGCAGCTATTAAATATACCATGGGAAAAAATCCGTATGGTTACAGGGGCTTAGGTGATATATTTGTGTTTATTTTCTTTGGCCTGGTGGGTGTAATTGGAACCTATTTCCTGCACACCCAAACCTTTCGCTGGGATCTGTTGCTGCCGGCTTCTGCCATTGGCATGCTAAGTACCGGGGTTCTGAACATGAACAATATGCGGGATTATGAAGCCGATAAGAATGCAGGTAAAAAGACCATCGTGGTTGCTATGGGTACAAAAAATGCAGCCTTGTACCACTTGTTTTTAGTGGGAGGTGCCATGATGTTAGCCATTGTCTATACCCTGTTGAATTATCATACCCCCTGGCAATATTTATTTGTGTTATCATTTCCGATCCTGTTCCTGAATCTGAAAAAGGTATTTACCTACAAAAATGCATTGGAGTTGTATCCTGAATTACCAAGGGTATCCATGGCCAGCCTGGTATTTGCATTGACTTTTGGGATTGGATTATTACTTTAAAGTGTTGTATTAATGATATTTAAAACTGCATTTTGTTTGAATAGCTATGCCTGAATGAAATAAATCGGAGTCATTAAGCGGTTCAAAACAGGCAACCCTAAAAAATGAAATATACCTACATGTAGTGATTGTCTGGCATTATTGAATAGAGTAATTTTGCATTGAAAATTTATTAATCAATAATAAAAAACATTTCAATGAAAAAGATTCTATTTATCGCATCACTATTTTTAGTATTGGCAGTGAACGCACAGGACCGTCTGTTTACATATACGTATCAAAGCAATGTCCTGAATAAAGGGCAAAAGGAATTGGAAGTCTGGTCGACAATGAAAACAGGTCATCAGGATTATTTCCGTGGGTTTGATCATACCCTTGAATTTGAAACAGGGTTAGGCAGTAATCTGCAAACCGCATTTTACCTGAATTCATCGTATTCAAAAGGAATTGTCACCGAAAATGGCATTCAAAGTGTGGAAGATGATAAAAGCTTTAGCTTTGCCAATGAGTGGAAATTAAAGTTGACTGATCCTGTCAGTAATCCCATTGGTTCTGCCGTGTATGTTGAATATACATTGAGCCCTGCAGAGGTTGAACTGGAAGGAAAGCTGATCTTCGACAAGCAGATTGGCAAAACGGTACAGGCTTTGAATATCTCCGGTGAATATGAGTTTGTCAATGAGCTGGTGCCTGTAAATTCGTTGATTGAAGTGCAGAAAGGTCATGAGGTAAAACTTAACCTGAATTACGGTCTTGCCTGGCAGCTCAATAAACATTTCTCCGTTGGTTTGGAGGCATACAACAACAACCTGTTCCGAAACAATGCGTTTGAGTTTTCTGTTTTATCAGCAGGGCCTTGTATTTCGTATTATACCGAAGGTTTTTGGGTGAATCTTTCGGTATTGCCTCAGATTACTGACTTAAAATCCGGAAAACTAGATTATACAGAAAATGAAAAACTCAGGACACGTTTGCTCTTCTCGTTCGCGTTATAATAAAATTGGCGTTGTATTGATGCTGCTTTGCCTTGTCGGGTGCGTATCCGTTTTGTATATCCCGACAAGCAACGATGCCGTGAGTCAAAATGTTCCGTTACAAACGTTGACCAAAGGGCGGGATTTGTATGTCAAGAATTGCGGCAGTTGCCATAACCTGTACCTGCCATCCCGGTTTACCAAATCAGAATGGAAGAAAATAACTGAGGATATGACCGAACGGGCAAAGATTACTAACTTGCAGGCAGAGCAAATCAGGCAATACCTCGGGGTAGCTGCTAAGAAAGAATAATCCGGTTCCTAAATTGAATAGACTATGTTGAAAGCCCGGTATAAAACCATCGATCTTCACTTTAAATTCCCTGCAGGTACTTCCCGTGGGGTTTTATTGCATAAACCCTCTTCCTTCCTGATCCTGGAACGTGAAGGGTTTACGGGTATCGGGGAATGCTCCACCATTCCCGGCCTGAGCATTGATCCTGTTGAATCGTATACTGAAAAGCTTGACCTGCTTTGCAGTCTTTTGAATCAAGGGGCTGACCCTGTCACGATTAACCTGGAAGGATATCCCTCCATTTCTTTTGGACTGGAGACAGCCTTGTTGGACCTGGCTTCAAAAGGATCCAAATGCCTTTTCCCTGATTCAGCATTTACAAAAGGCCTGGCGGGGATTCCAATTAACGGTCTGGTGTGGATGGGTGATAAAGAGTTTATGGAAAAACAGATCCGCGAAAAGATTGAAGCCGGCTATAAATGCATTAAACTCAAGGTGGGGGCCAATGATTTTGAAACCGAACTTGATATCCTGGCAGCCATCCGTGCCCAGTTCACAGCATCCGAACTGGAAATACGCCTGGATGCCAACGGCGCTTTCGGACCGCATGATGCCATGGATAAATTAAACCGGCTTTCGTTTTATGATATCCATTCCATCGAGCAGCCCATCCGGCAATACCAGTATGATGCCATGGCGGATATTTGCGCATATTCCCCCATTCCCATTGTGTTGGATGAAGAATTGATCGGAATCAATTCGGCAGATAAGGAATTTATGCTGGAAAAGATAAAACCGGCTTATATTATTCTGAAGCCAAGTTTATTAGGTGGTTTCCATGAATCAGAGGAGTGGATACAGCTGGCTGATAAACATAAGATAGGCTGGTGGGTTACTTCCGCCCTGGAAGCCAATATCGGGTTGAATGCCATTGCACAATGGACATCTACCCTTGGTTCGCACATGCCGCAGGGTTTGGGTACCGGCCAATTGTATCATAACAATATCCCATCACCGCTTACCATTGAAAAGGCTAATCTCTATTACCGTCCTGAAAACAAGTGGGATGTAAGTTCAATTTTAATCTAAGCGATGGAAAGTATACTACTCAACGGCATTCGTTATGACTCTGAGAACCTGGATAAAATCTTTTGTTCCGGTGAATTCCCGGATTCATTCCGGGAGGCGATATATGAATTCCTTCAGAACTGGTACGATGATACCGACTTTATTCTGGCAAATACTTCCGGTTCCACGGGTACGCCCAAGAGTATCCATTTGTCAAAGCAAAGCATGGTCAATTCAGCACGGATGACTAATCGCTACTTTGGACTGACTCCGGAGAGTGTCGGGCTGCTTTGTCTGCCGGCTACCTATATTGCGGGCAAAATGATGCTGGTGCGGGCTATGGAGGGTAAGTTTAACTTGCTGGCGGTAGAACCTTCGGCTAACCCGTTTAAAACGCTTCATACAGCCATCGACTTTGCTGCCATTACTCCCTATCAGCTGTTTCATTCTGCCGAAAGTCTGCAACAGTTTCCAGTACGGAAGATTATAGTGGGAGGGGGGCCTGTCACTACTAAACTTGAAAAACTTGCTGAGAACATCCCTGCTGAATTGTATGAGACCTATGGAATGACCGAGACCTGCTCGCACATTGCACTGCGTCGTTTCAATGGTGAGGAGAAATCGGATTATTTTACCATCCTCGATGGGGTCGCTATCCGGCTGGATGAACGTGGATGCCTGGCTATCCGTGCCCCGCATTTGCTTCCCGATGAAATACAAACAAACGATATTGTGGAACTCAAAGGGGATACTTCGTTCCGGTGGCTGGGCCGTGCCGATTCAACCATTAATTCCGGCGGCATCAAGATTCATCCCGAGCTGGTTGAACGAAAGCTCGAAGGTATCATTCCAACTCCCTTTTTTATCGCCTCCCTTTCCGACGAAGTACTAGAGAACAAGGTGGTACTGGTCATAGAATCGGAAGCATACTCCACAGAACAGGAAGAAGACTTAAAAGCCCGTTTGGAGAATGTCCTCTCAAAATATGAAATGCCAAAACAATTGTTTTATGTTCCAAATTTTAGCTATTCAGAAAGCAATAAAGTCCTGCGCAAAGAGTCATTAGAAAAGGCTATCAATCAGATTTTCACAGATTAAAATACAGATTACCACAGATTAAAGAACAGATTTACACAGATTTAAGAACAGATTTCCACAGATTAAATATCAGCGTAATCAGCGTAATCAGTGATTAATATTTTTCTCTATGCTGGTATATACTGTGTAAATCCTTTTCTTCTACTTAAAAGCCTAAATAATAATTGTCCACAGATTACACAGATTACCACAGATTAATTATCAGTGTAAATCAGTGTAATCTGTGGACAATAGTTTTAATTTTTCGATATAATCTGCGGACAATTATATTATTTATCTACTCTGATCCGAGGAAACCCCAATCTTCCAACCCCCGAAATCTGTGTAAATCCTTTCCTTTTATCTGTGTAAATCTGGTATTTGATCTGTGTAAATCAATTATATTATCTGTGTAAATCTGTATTTTTATCTGTGAAAATCTGTTATCCTTATTTAGAGGAAGACAATTTAAAATCAATACTGAAGCTTCTGCGTTCCAACATAAAGTTTCCTCTTTCCTGCATTTCCATAAGCTGGTTTTGAGCATCCTGTCCGGGCATTTCACCCATTTCGCTGCCTCCGATTCCTCCACCTTCCATGTCCCTGCCACCCATGCTGCCGCCCATTCCTCTGCCACCGCTGTGCATGCCACCCGGCATGTTTTTATTTCCCTTACGGCCGGTCATTTTCTTGATGTCGTTCTGCGACAGGTCATTGATGCTTACCTGAAGCTGGATAGGCGTGCTGCTCACATTCTCCATGGTGTACCCATTTCCGAAAATCTCCCTCAGTGGTATGCGTATTTCGTAAGTTGCCAGTTCCCGGCTGGTCTTGCTGCGTGCAAAATTAATACTCTTATCATCACTGTTTTCCGAAGTTATTTTGCCTTTTGCAAATTGAAAACCATCCAACAGAGCTGTGTCCTTTGGGATAGTCCGGTCTACTGATTCCGTTTTGTAATTCAGTTTATCCGTTTTTCCATCCTGGGCAACTATCATAGGTGGCATTTCACCTTTTTTCAATGCCTTGAAATTGATACCTACCTTGATTGGGGGAGATGTTTTTACCTTCAATTTCACATAGAATCCTGCAGCCAGCATTTGGGTTTGTGTCATCCGTTCTGCTGCCCTTAAAATGATGTACAGATTCTGGTCATCGTTGCGGAATTCATACTTCATGTTCGAATCCACATTAAAAAAACGGGGTAATGTTCCCCAGTCCGAACCGTCACCATCAATAACGATCGGTTGAGCCTGCCATTTCGAAGTACTTACCTGTGCCACTGCACCTGAACAAATGCATAAAGCTGCAAGTAACAGGGTCTGAAAAATTCGTTTCATGTGATGAATTTATAAATTAGTGAATATATTTCTTTTGAATTTATGTTTTTGAAATCCTTACAATTTGTTTTTAAGTCATGCTCCGCTTAATTCCTGAATGGCTTATTGTCCAATACTCTATGCTCAACGCTCAACGCTTGATGCTCAACTTTCCCAATACTCTATGCTCAAAGCTCAACGCTTGATGCTCAACTTTCCCAATACTCTATGCTTAATTCTCAACGCTTGATGCTCAACGCTCATTGATCCCTGCCTTGTATGTTTCCAGCGCCCGTTGCCTTGCAAAAGTATGTTCCACAACAGGTTGAGGGTATTCAAATGTATCCAGTTCCTTAACCCAGCGGCGTATGTATTTCAGCTCCGGGTCAAAGCGTTTTGCCTGTTCCATGGGGTTGAATATCCTGAAATAAGGGGCAGCATCACATCCGCATCCTGCAGCCCATTGCCAGTTCCCGTTATTGGCCGCTAAGTCGTAATCCATTAACTTGCCTGCAAAATAGGCTTCTCCCCATCGCCAGTCAATCAGTAGATGCTTGGTCAGAAAGCTGGCTGTCACCATTCGTACCCGGTTGTGCATCCAGCCTGTTTCGTTCAGTTGCCGCATGCCAGCATCGACCATTGGGTAGCCCGTTTTACCTTCACACCAGCGTTCAAAATCCTGTTCATTGTTTCGCCAGGCAATATTCTCATAGTGTTTCCTGAACGAATGTTTTTCCACTCCCGGGAAATGGAACAGGATACTCATGAAAAACTCCCTCCAGATCAATTCATTCAGCCAGGTTTCGTTCAATTCAGTTGCCAAAGATACTAATTTTCGGATACTCACGGTGCCAAACCGGATATGAACACTTAACCGGGTACTTCCATCAAGTGCCGGAAAGTCGCGGGTCTTGTCGTAGTTACTGATCACATTTTTATCCAACGCAGGAGGTGAATAAGTAAATCCTGTGGTGTGATAACCCAGTTCTTCCAGTTCAGTGATTTTCTGTTTGTCAATGTGTATCAGCTGATCCAGTGATTTTTCGGAAGGGTAGGGGCTGTAGCTTTCGGTGGTTAGTTTTTGTTTCCAGATCCTTGAAAAGGGCGTAAAAACAGTGTAGGGTTCCCCGTTGCTTTTCTTTATTTCGTCTGCTTCAAAAATTACCTGGTCCTTGAATGACTTAAATTCAATCTGTTTCTTCTCCAATAAATTCCGGATTGCCTGGTCACGCTCCAGGGCATAAGGCTCGTAATCCCGGTTGCAATACACGGCTTTTACATCCAGGTCAATGACCAGTTGTTTGAAAATATCAAGTGGTTTCCCTGTTCTTACTATCAGTGAACTTCCCAATGCTTCCAGTTGCCTATTGAGTGCAGTCAAGGCCTGATGAATAAAATCGACCCTTCTGTCCGATTTGTCATCCAGTTGTGACAGGATATTTGTATCGAAAATAAAAAGAGGAAGCACCTTGCAACCCGATTGTAGGGCATGATACAATCCTGCGTTATCCTCAAGCCGAAGATCCCTTCGAAACCAAAAAACTACAACCGCTGAATTTATTTTCATCATAGGGTGAACAAAGTTAGGATATTATGCGTAATTTTGTCACAAATGTAGTGGAGTTTTCGATACCATTTAACATCGGTGGCAGTTTTTACGGAAAATTATCCAAAACATGCCTGCTTTTATTTTTCTATACCAAATTCAACCCTTATGAGACAATTACCTCCCCATTCAAATCCTTCGTATGGCTTCTCTGCCACGCCCTTTGGTGAATGTTGCATTGCTTTCTCTAACGATGGTATTTGCGCTTTGACCTTTCCCGAAACCCGTGAAAGCGCCTATTCCGACCTGGATAACCGTTTTCCTGATGTCGATTTCAAACTCAATGAAGACAAGGCGGACCGCCTGGTACGCCAGATCTTTGAAAAAGGGTCCAAGCCCGTATTAAACCTGATCGGTACTGATTTCCAGCTTTCCATTTGGGATGCCCTGAAACAGGTTCCTGCCGGAAAAACAACTACCTATGCCCAGATTGCCGAGCAGATCGGACGCCCAAAAGCAGTACGTGCCGTTGGAACTGCCATTGGTGCCAATCCAATCGCCTACCTCATCCCCTGCCACCGCGTGATCCGCACCGACGGCACCCTGGGTGGTTTCCGCTGGGGACTGGAATGCAAAATGAAGATGCTGGAATACGAAAAGAAGTAAACTTACGTTCATAGTACTATGAACGAATCCTGTCAGTCACAATAACCCCGGTTTTAATTTTTAACTGTTTTAAGTTATTCATTCCATTCAGGATGAAACACTCCTTTTATGCTTCTTTCTCTTTCCTGAATAATTATACAGCAACCCGGAGAACCCCTCAGGCTTTCCAATATTGCTTCTAAGTACTTGCTTTTCCATTTAAGAATCTAATTTTTTTATATTTGTCTATCCTAATAAATGGCGTACATTCCCGAAATGCATGTGATTTAACTATCCGGTGTTTAATATATTCTCACTGAATTTCATTCTTTCCTTATTCTCTAAAGCCCGAATACGCTACGATTTTTGTTTTTTTTATTCGTGATCTATTCTTCATGATGTCTTCACGATGTTTTAGTTATCCCTTAGATGTCTCTTAGATATCCCATAGATATCCCATATCATTAATGGTATAGGATATCTAAGGGATATCCATGATAAAATTAAGAAAAAGACCAGTTATTGAAGAAATAGGATGAAAATATGAAGGTTACATTATTTCAAAATAATTTGAAAAGAAAGAATGAATAGTGAATGAATATGCGTATTAATATGTGGTATATTCTGTTTTATCCAACAAAAAACAGAAAATCCCAGCTAACGCATAGCAATGACTGACGTGATGATGTTATTTTACTAATCGCAGGTGTTAATCGTTATCTTTATGAAGTAAAACTAGTTAGTGATAATTTCCATATATTATATATAGTTAATAGACTAATTGTATTATCTTTGAACCTTATTTATTAAATAATTAGAACAATAAAATGAAAATCAAATCTATTAAAATTGAAAATTACAGAGGCATTAAGGATATTTCAATTGAATTAATGGATAATCTCAATGTTTTTGTAGGTATTAATGGTTCTGGAAAAACTACAATTCTTGACGCAATTTCTATTTCACTTTCATGGTTAGTGAATAGGATTCAGCGTCAAGGTGCAGCAGGAAAAAATATATTGGACGCTGATATTAGAAATAATACTGCTTTTTCGGCAATAGAAATAAGTGTTAAAGAAAGAGAAGCAGAATATGACTGGAAACTTTATAAAGCAGCTAAAGGAACGAACGCATTAGAAAAATCGGAATTGAATGAAGTTTCAGAATTAGCGTCTAAATATCAGGAATCATTAGTAAAAGAATCGCGATTACCAATAATAGCATATTACCCTGTGGCCAGAGTTGTTGATCGAACTATGCCTGAAATAAGAGGAAAAGAAAATCTTTATATTCTAGATGTTTACGATAATGCGTTGGGAGGAAAAATAAACTATCAATCATTTTTTGAATGGTTTAGATTACAGGATGATATTGTGAATGAAGAAGCTGTGTCCCGTACAAAATGGATGCAACAAAATAAAGGTTGGATTCAACGTCGGGTTAAAGGACTTCTTGATTTAATGAATGAGATAACAACCAATGGTGAAAATAAATTAGATAGAAATGAATATGCTTATTTAATAAGACGTTTTGAAAAAGATGAAATGATTTATGAAGAACCTCGTTTTCTTTTTCATGAATTATCAAACTTAATAGAAAGAGTGGGTATACATTCATCTGCTCATTTTAAATATGAAAAGATATTCCACGAACTTGAGTATATGTTTCACAAAATGGAAATGTTTAGTCGTGAATATAGTGACGACTTAATTGATGAGGGTGGACGCTATGGAGAAGTCATTGATCGGATCATAAAAAATTTCAGAAATGGATTTCAAGAAAAAGAGATTGATAAAAATGTAATGCAGTTTACTTGGGAAGCATTCATATTGGCAAACATTCTTAGTCTTTGGTGGATGAGTGATAAAGCCAAGCGAGATATGGAAAGAGAACTTAGAAAATACTCGCTTGTTATTAAGCAAATCAATCAAACTTTTGATCCACAAACAGATGAATTATCAACTACTCTCACCCAAATAATAAGAAGAGAAATTCAACAAAAAAAGAATGCGTTTAGTAGCGAAGGTCAAGAGCTAAAAGCTGTAATTAAGGCAATTGAACAATTTGTGCCTGAATATTCATCACTTCGAGTAACAAGAGTTCCTCGACCCATCATGTTGATTAATAAAAATGGTGAGACATTTAATATTGATCAACTCTCTGATGGCGAAAAAAATTTAATTACTCTTGTTGGGGATATCGCACGTAGATTGGCAATTGCAAATCCTACTAGCAATCATCCATTACATGGAGAAGGTATTATACTTATTGATGAAATCGATTTACATTTACATCCAAGCTGGCAAAGGTTAATCATCTCACAACTTACTAAAGTTTTTCCAAATTGTCAGTTCATTATAACTACTCATTCTCCACAAGTTATTAGCCAGGTTCAATCTGAAAGTTTATTTCTGCTTAAAAATAAGAATAATGAATTGTCTTATTCAAAGGCTTTGGAATCTTATGGAATGAATACAGATAGAATTCTTGAGGATTTATTAGATGTTGATGCAAGACCTAGCAAAGAGAAAAAAGAACTTCACAAGATATTTCAATTAATTCAAGAGAATAAAATTGAAGAAGCAAAATCTAAAATCATTACGTTGAAAAATTTAATTGGAGAAGATCCAGAGTTGGTAAAAGCAAGTGTACTAATAAAGCGTAAAGAAATTATTGGAAAATGAAGTATATCATTAAGAGTGAAGAGCCAATTGAATTTACAGAATGGAAGAATCAGGCAAATGCTGAATGGACTCCAAGTTATGATAAACTTTCGGGAAATATAAAAAATGCAGTTTATGAAGCATTAAAGAAAGAGCAAGGATTTATTTGCTGCTATTGTGAAAGGGAATTAATGGAGGATGATTATCATATTGAACATCTGAATCCACAGGAAAAAGGAATTGTTGATCCATTAGAATATTCAAATATGTTATGCTCTTGCCAAAGGCAACTTAAAAAAGGAGAGCCTCGTCATTGCGGGAATAGCAAAGGTAAATGGTTCAAAGAAGAAAGTTTTATTTCGCCTTTAAGTCCCGAATGCGAAAGGAAATTTAAATACACTTTCGATGGGCATGTTGAATCAGCAAATGAAATGGATTATGCAGCAAGTATTACCATTGACAAACTAAGGTTGGGGATTGATAAACTAAACAAAATGAGAGAAAAAGCAATTGAACCATTTATTGATTATGTTTTATCAGATCAAGAATTAATTGATTTTGTGAGTGGATATTTAATTGAAAAGGTGGATAATGATGGAAAGTATAACCCTTTTTATACAACAATTAAGTATTTGTTTGTTGGCTAATTAAATTGCAACTTTTTTAATAAGAAAAATTATTTAAATAAGAAATTTAGAAACTAAAATTTTATGGAAACCAATCAACAATCGACAAAAGAATTTTTTAAACTGGCTTCATTCATTCATCTTGGATTGATACTGGGTGTAGTTTTGTTTGGTATGATAGTCTACTTTTTTCTGGCTGACTTTCAACATGTCGATACAACTACCGAATTTCCAAAACTGCTGGTTTACCTGGTACCGGGATTGGTTGTTGTTGGAATTGTAGCCAGCAACATGATGTACCGGATCAGATTGAATGAGGTAAAAGAAAGAGGGGATTTGAAAACGAAGATGCAAGGTTACCGGGAATCACTGATTATCCGCTATATGTTGCTCGAAGGGCCTGCTTTGTTTGCCCTGGTAGCTGTATTTAGAACCAACAATTCCAGTTTTATGGTATACGCAGGATTAATGGTGGTGTTGATGGCATTAAAAAGACCAACCCTGAAATCGGCTATTGCAGACCTGGACCTGGATCAACAGGAAATCGCCCTGTTGGAAGATCCGGATGCCAGAGTGTTGTAGAAATGTTAGTCCGTATATGAAATTACAATTCAATTTAGTATAAGTTTTCTTAGTATTAACCAAATTAATCATTAAACAAAACATCACATGGAATCAGTTCCTTTTATTGTTATTGGAGTTCTTGCTCTGATAGTTATTGCCTCCGGTTTTGTGACCGTGAATCAGGGCAATGTGGCAGTTATTACCGTATTCGGGAAGTACCGGCGGATTATGGCACCGGGTCTTAACTTTAAGATCCCGTTAATCGAGATGGTGTACAAACGCATCAGCATTCAGAACCGTTCGGCGGAATTGGAATTTCAGGCTGTATCGCAGGATCAGGCCAATGTGTATTTTAAGGCCATGTTGCTGTACGCGGTCTTTAACCAGACGGACGAAACGATTAAAAACGTAGCCTTTAAATTTGTGGACGAACGCAGCTTTATGCAGGCTTTGATCCGCACCATCGAAGGTACAATCCGTAGTTTTGTGGCCACCAAGAAGCAAGCTGAGATCCTTGGACTTCGTACCGAGATTATCCAGGAAGTGAAGAAACACCTGGATGATACGTTGGAGCAATGGGGCTTCCACATGATTGACATCCAGTTGAACGACATCACGTTTGATGATGAAATCATTAAGTCGATGTCACGCGTGGTGGCATCGAATAACCTGAAGGCAGCTGCTGAAAATGAAGGACAGGCCTTGTTAATAACCCGTACCAAAGCGGCAGAGGCAGAAGGAAATGCTATTAAAATATCGGCCCTGGCAGAGAAAGAAGCTGCACAGCAACGTGGACAGGGGATCGCATTGTTCCGCGAGGAAGTGGCCAAAGGGATGGCAATGGCAGCAAAAGAAATGACCGAAGCGGATTTGGATGCCTCCTTCCTGCTGTTCAGTATGTGGACTGAAACCATCAAACATTTTGGCGAAACAGGCAAAGGGAATATGATCTTCCTGGATGGATCGACCGACGGCATGCAAAAAACCGTGAACCAAATGATGGGGCTGATGAAAATGAACGAAAAGGCAAAATAACGCCAGCAATTTTAAAATAAACCACTCTTGGAATGAACAATCCGGGAGTGGTTTTTGTAATACAGGGTATTAAAATACTAAGTTGTTGATTCACTAAACTTAGATACCCTCCCTTCAATTTTTGCACAATATATGAAATTTTATTTAAACACTATAAACTTATAAAACGATTTATAAAATGAAAACATTTATCTCAACTATTTTTTTAGCACTTTTATGTGTTTCGTTATCAGCCCAAACACCTGTTACTTTTAAATTACATCTTGAAAAGGGGAAAGTGTACACAGTAAAAAGTACCACTAAACAAGCCATTCAGCAAACAGCCAACGGGCAACAGTATAAAGTGGATGTGAACTCCACCATGGTCATCAGTTATCAAGTATTGAAACAGGAAAATGAGGTAATGGATATTGAATTTAAATTTGATACCATTGCTACAAAGATCAGTTCGGTGATGTATAATAAGGAAACCAATTCGGCAAAGCCAGCAGGTAAGGACCCCATAGAAAAAATCATGAACAGGATGAGTTCGAATAAACTGATCGCAAAGATATCGACAGGCGGTAAGTTTATTGACTTTGTAAATTACGGGAAGTTTAAGGATAATGTAATGACAGCCCTGGATTCAGTACCAGCCGCAAAAAAGGATCAGGCGAAAGCACAGGCTGAAGGCGTCATAAAGGAATCGGCTGTGAAAAGCATGATAGAACCTTTGTTTGCCTATCTGCCGGAAACAGCTGTAAAGACCGGCGACACCTGGGAAACCTCCTACTTCCGGATAGCAAGCAGTGTGTCTTTATTAACGCAAAATTCATTTACCTTGAAAGGAATTGATTCTAATATTGCCACTGTATCGGGCAAAACAGAAGTAGAATCCATGCCTTCAAACGAACCGACACCTCAAATGACACAGGAATTAAAAGGTTCTATGACTTTTGACGGAACCATGGATGTTGTAACAGGACTGATGTTGAAAAACAACTCGAAAGGACATCTGGAAGGAATTACCACCATGAAAAATAATGGCAACGAGATGAAAATGCCTGTTGTGGTAGATTCACAGACTGAAACATTCATGTTGAAATAATACCGGGATTAACTGAAATTAAATAAGAAGTTTATGAATAAAATTCTCATGGTATTGTTCTGCTTTGTAGCCCTGAATATGCAAGCCCGCCAGGTCATCACAGGGAACCTTACCGATAAAGAGACCACGAAGCCTGTGGAAGGTGCCAATGTGGAGCTGTTGCAGTTGCCGGACAGCAGCACGGTGGAACAGTCGAAGACAAACTCCGAAGGTTTTTTTGCCTTTTATAAAGGGGATACGATAAAAACCTATTGTGTCCGGATAAAACATATGGTCTATAAGACCCGGGTGAGTGCTGTTCCCAAAAAGAAGAGCATGATCAATAACCTGGGTGCGATAGCCCTGGATCCGAACACCTATAATTTTAAGGAAATCGTAGTGAACGGGTCGAAAGTAAAAGTCACCGAACTGGGTGACCGGACTGTTTACGGAATACCCGATGGCATTAAAAAGACCTCTACTGATGGACTCGATGTCCTTCGGAAAGTACCCTCAGTCCAGGTAGACTATTTAAACGAGGACATCACGGTGAACGGAAAAACGAACATTAAGATTGAAGTGGACGGGATCACCCGCGATAAGGAATACCTGAAAAGGCTGCATCCCACGCAGGTGGATAAGATGGAAGTTATTACAAGTCCTTCGGGTAAATACGATGCCGATGTGGATGCTGTGATCAATATTGTGACGAATCCAGCCATGAAGTTTGGACTGAAAGGGATGGTAAGTGCCATGGGATTTCCCATTAGCGGGGAATCCTATATGGGACGTGTCAATGGAAGCCTGGATTACGGGATGGAAAAGATATCCTATTATGTTGCAGGCAATGGCATGCTCAACCACTTTGATATTAATTCGAATATGTCCAGGATTTCAGGAACTAATGATTTAGAACGGATCAGTAACCAGATGAATAAGGGGAATAATGAAAATGTGAATGTTGGCCTTATTTACGATCCGAACGAATTAAACAACCTGAACGTGAATGTCTCGCTGAACAACATCTCATCGAATGTAAACGGGGATACGTGGAATTACAATCGTTCAAATAATTTGATGAACAGCATCTTCAAGACGGAAACAAATTCAAGCAGCATACGAAATGGCCTGACTTCATCGTTGTTCTACAAGCATAAGTTTGATAAGAAAACCCAGCACGGATTTGAAGTGGAATTGAAATACAACAAGAGCCTGAATAATACATCGGGAAACGATTACCGGAATATTGATTTCAATCCGATCGATACCATTGCTCGTTTCGCAGGACTTTGGCAAAATGAAAAAAGCAAGACCAATACCCAGACTCTTACAGGCCAGACCAACTATACCCTGCCTTTCGACAGTGTTTATTCCTTCAATGCAGGGATCAGTGGCAATTATAACAAATACAACATTGACAATACGAGTACGCTTATCCAGGCCCCGAACCTGGATTATACCGATTTGAGGCTGGGAGGATATGCTGAATTATCCAGGAATTTCAAGAAGGGGAGTGTTAAGGTTGGTTCGAGATTTGAAACTTCATGGGTAACCATCAACACGGTGGAAGGAGGCCACTATTTTTCACCACTGCCTTATGCGAATGGTTCGCTTAAGTTTAATGACAATCACAGCATTAAACTATCCTATTCACGAAGGGTGATCAGGCCAGGCGTCGGCCAACTAAACCCGTTGGAGAGTTATGTTGACAGCCTGACGATCAGTCGTGGAAACATAAATCTAAAACCTGCATACAGGGATAATTTTCAGTTTACCTACAATGTGAAGGTCACACTTGGGAAAGTAACCCTAAACCTGGCTCCCCAATTGTTTTATGAGTATAAAACCGGGTTAATTCAAACAATAGTCATTCAGAAGGATTCTTCCAAAATATTTGAAAGTGTGCCCTATAATGTTTCCAATGGCTATGAAGCAGGAAGCGGGTTGTCGGTAAATTCGCAAATCGGCAAGGTTATGTTTAATTCTAATTTCAGGTATTCATTCAATCATATCGACAGGTATGTGGATCTGAATAACATCACTCAAATTGATGCCAGAAACCAACGAAGCTGGAACTGGAATTCATTTATGATGTTCCCTATACCGTGGGATCTGAAGGTTATTGCCATGCTGAATTTAAACGGACCGGTATTGGACGGACAAACAGAAACTAAGATGTCACCGTTTTATTTTGTAGGGCTCGTGAAACAGTTTAAGAACAATAGTACACTGAATATTATTGCATTCAATCCGTTTGCCAGCAGGTTTTTCGATAGCACGTCAGCACTCAGGAGCAATTCAATATTTCAACAGACAAATACGTATATGAAAACGACAGCAGCTTTTGCCGTCATGTACAGCTATAATTTTAAAGTTGGAAAGAGCATTGAGAAACAAAAACGAAATCTGGAACAACCGGTAGAAGACAGTAATTTCAAATTGCCATTCTAAACTAAGTTGAATTTTGATTTATACCGATACGGGTTTCTGAAGGTTTTGAACTTCAGGAGCCCGTATTTTAGTCTAACAAGTTCTTTCCCAGGATTTGAAAGAACTATTGGGTTTGTAATTGTTGTGGAAAGTTTTCAATTTAAAGAAGCGGTATAATAAGTTTCACTAGACCTAATCTGGACAAGCCAGAATTAAGATTGGAACGCGGATTCACGCTGATTTGGCGGATTAAAAACGGATCAGAAAAATACTGCGTATTTTGATTTTAAGACCTTACATAGACTCTTCAGAATAAAATAGGTAGAAGTGAATTATGCAATATTGTACCAAAACAAGTACGAAATTGAGAGTTAAGTGACTACATATTACTATAGTTAAATAATCCTTATAGAGTTGCTATTTACCTCCAAATATAATATGTTTGCACGTATAAAAAAGTGATAGTATGGATGCTAAGTTAACAGTGAAATTGAATAAAGAAGTGATTGAGAAGGCCAAAGTGTATGCTACTAATCATAAAATCAGTCTTTCACGCATTGTAGAAAACTATTTACAATTCTTATTGAGTCAGGAAAGTGCTGAAAAAGATAATGAGGAAATTGAAATATCAGCCTTTGTAAAAAGTATGTGCACAGGCGTTCATATCCCGGCAGATATTGATACTAAAAATGAATATTCTTCTTATCTTTCTAAAAAATACAAGTAATTTACTCCTGTCTACTATATTAGTTGTCAATATTGTTTTATTAGGGATTTTAATTATACTCCAATAGATAAATGCTAAAATACGATTTGATAAATACTCCTGATGGCTTATGAATTTATCATTACATCATTCCAATATCACATCATTGATTCTTTGACTGGATCAATTTGGCAATCAACCCGGTCCAGCCTGTCTGATGGGAAGCACCTACACCCCTGCCGTTATTCCCATGGAAATACTCATAAAACAGGATGTAATCCTTAAAGTGGATGTCATCATGATACAATGGATTCTCACCAAAGACAGGCCGCCGTCCATTCCGGTCCTTTAAGAATATCTTTATCAACCTGGACGACAGTTCGTCGGAAATCTCCTTTAATGTCAGGAACCGGCCAGAATTGGTAGGACATTCCACTTTAAAATCATCCCCGAAGTAATGGTGGAACCGTTGGAGCGATTCAATGATCAGGAAGTTAACCGGAAACCAGACAGGGCCACGCCAGTTGGAATTGCCCCCAAACATGGAGGTACTCGATTCTCCTGGCTGGTAATCGACTGTGTGGTTATGAAATTCGGTGACATAGATATATGGGTGTTGCTCGTGTACCCTGGATAATGCGCGAACCCCATAGTCGGACAGGAACTCTGTTTCATCCAACATGCGGGTTAATATCCGTTTCAGGCGGTGCCCCCTGAGCAAGGAGAAAAGGTGGGTTTCACCTGTACCTTCATCGTTCCATCTGGATACCAGGCTGGCAAGATCCGTGCGATAGCTTAAAAACCAGCTCATGCGGGAGGCAAACTGCGGACACGATTTGAGCGTTTCTTCGTCAATGACTTCGACAGCAAACAAAGGAATCAACCCAACCATCGACCTCACCTTGAGTTTTGTACGCCCATTTTCGGTATGAAGCACGTCATAAAAGAACTTATCCTCATCATCCCACAGATCCACTCCTTCACCACTAATATTAGCCATAGCACCGGCAATATACAGGAAATGCTCCAGAAATTTGGTGGCCAGGTCCTCATACACCGGATTTGTTTTTGCCAGTTCAAGGGAAATACGCATCAGGTTTAACGAGTACATGGCCATCCAGGCAGTGCCATCAGCCTGCTCGATATGGCCTCCACCGGGTATTTCAGAACTGCGGTCGAAGACTCCGATATTGTCCAGTCCTAAGAAACCACCCTGGAAGATATTCCTGTTTTCTTCATCTTTCCGGTTGACCCACCAGGTGAAATTCAACAACAGTTTATGGAGGATTGACTCCAGGAATTCCGTATCCCCTTTGCCATGGTTCAGTTTCTTGTCTATTTTGTAGACCCGCCAGGTTGCCCAACCATGAACAGGGGGATTACTATCCGAGAAATTCCATTCATAAGCCGGGAATTGACCGTTAGGATGCAGGTACCATTCCCTGGTTAGTAATTTTAGCTGGTCCTTGGCAAACCGAGGGTCGACCATGGCCAGAGTAACGCAATGGAAAGCCAGATCCCAGGCTGCAAACCAGGGGTATTCCCATTTATCGGGCATGGAAATGATATCTGCATTGTTAAGGTGGAGCCATTCTTTGTTCCGGCCGCTCAATCTTTCTTTTGGAGGAACAGGCTGGGATGGATCGCCTTTCAGCCACTGGGATATATTAAAGTAATAGAATTGTTTGCTCCAAAGCATTCCTGCAAGTGCCTGCCGCTGGATATCCCTGGTCTCAGGGTTATTGTTTTCTGCCTGAAGTTCCTCGTAAAACTCATTGGCTTCGGCAATCCGCTCAGTAACGATACGGTTGAAGTTACTAAATGGTTTCTTTAATTGGATGGCGGTAAGACGCAGGCAAACGGTTTCAGACTTGCCCGGCAGGATATTAAGCTGATATCTGGCAGCTGCTTTTGTGCCTGTTTGATTGGGGTTGATGGCATTCTTATCCCTGTTGACTATATAATCGTTAATGCCATCTTTGTAGTGATTCAGCGAATTCCTGATGCCATAAAGCTTTTTGACATTTGTTTCATTGTCCGTAAACAACAGGTCCGGCTTGCCATCGCAGTAGAGGGTATAATGTCCCAGCTTTTTATGCTCGATGTTGATAGAATTCTGATCGGATTTACTCAACAGGGGTTTGTCATTATCCAGTCCCCAGCTCCACGTATTCCTAAACCAGATTTGAGGAATCAGGTCAATGGTTGCAATTTTATTCCCACGGTTATGGGCTGTAACTTTAATCAGGATATCATTTTCATTGTTTTTAGCGTATTCAATAAAAATATCAAAATACCTGCCCGCATCAAAAATACCGGTATCGATCAACTCATATTCCGGATCAAGGCGGCTTTTTCTTTTATTCTCGTCCACCAGCTTTTTGTAAGGAAACTCACTTTGAGGATACTTGTAGAGCATCTTCATGTAGGAGTGGGTGGGATTATTGTCCAGGTAATAATAGTTTTCCTTGACATCTTCGCCATGATTTCCTTCATTCTGGGTTAATCCAAAAAAGCGTTCTTTCAGGATCGGGTCTTTCCTGTTCCAAAAAGAAAGGGCGAAGCACAGGAGTTGGCGGTCATCACTGATTCCGCCGATGCCTTCTTCACCCCAACGATATGCACGGCTACGGGCTGAATCATGGGTGATATTTCCCCAAGCATCACCGTTAGCGCTATAATCTTCACGAACAGTTCCCCATTGGCGGTCGGCCAGATAAGGTCCCCATTTCTTCCATTTCTTTTTAAGAGTATCCGATTCGGACAATCTATGCTTTTCAGAGTGATTCTTCATAGGGTAGAAATTAAAAACAACCTGTTTGTATTCTTATTTCAAAATCCCGGAACTATTCAAAAAAAACGCTATTTATTTTATAAATATTTATTTCCTGTCAACCTTTATTTCTTTATATCCTCAAATCATTACATCCTCAGACTCTTACATTATTTCATTAATCTTCTCTCCACCTTTTCGTTATTTCGCTGAATGCATCCACCCGTCTGTCCCTGAAGAAAGGCCACATGCGGCGAACTGTTTCGGTACGCGACAGGTCAATGTCAACCAGCAGGTTCTCCTCTATGTCATTGGTTGCCTGAGAAAGAATTTCACCCTGAGGACCGGCTACAAAACTGTTTCCCCAGAACTGGATACCCTTGGTAACACCTGAAGGATCGGCTTCATATCCGGTACGGTTACAAGCCACAACGTGAATGCCATTCGCAATAGCATGAGCACGCTGGGCAATTTGCCAGGCAATCATCTGGCGTAGTTTCTCATCTTCCGTATCGGTACTCTCCCAACCAATGGCAGTGGGATAGATGAGTATTTCAGCACCTGTCATGGCCATTAAACGGGCTGCTTCCGGATACCACTGATCCCAGCACACCATGACACCCAATTTGCCAACAGATGTTTGGATGGGTGCAAAGCCCAGGTCACCGGGCGTAAAGTAAAACTTTTCGTAGTAGGCCGGATCATCAGGAATATGCATTTTACGGTATTTACCGGCTATGGTTCCGTCTTTTTCAATGACAACGGCAGTATTGTGATACAACCCGGCAGTACGTTTTTCGAACAAGGAAAGAACAAGCACCACTTTCAGTTCTTTGGCCAGTTTGCCAAAAGACAAGGTGGAAGGACCTGGGATAGTTTCAGCCTGTTCGAATACTTCAGGGTTCTCGGTCTGGCAAAAGTAAAGCCCGTTGTGCAGTTCCTGCAAGATGATCAATTCAGCACCATCAGCAGCACATGCACGAATGTTTTGTTCCAGCCGGGCGATGTTTGCTGTACGGTCTTCCGTATTGGATTGTTGGATTATTCCTATTCTCATTGTCTTTTAGATTAGTTGATATTAGCCTTTGGCGATATTACTTAATGTGATATTATTTCATTGATATTACTTACAGTGATATTATTACAGCGATATTACTTACAGGGATATTAAAAGATTGTAAATTGCGGTGATTTTCCTTACTACCTACTACTTACTACCTACTCATTTCTCATTCCTCACTCCTCATTCCTTTCCTTTCGGATATTGCATTGTCACACAGTGCAACGACCCATGCTGCTTAATCAACGCCATGCAATTTATACCCACAATGTCACGATCAGGGAAAGCCTTTTGCAATTGTTGCATGGCAATCTCATCCTTTGGGGAATTATAGGTTGGTACCAGAACTGCCCCGTTAATGATCAAAAAGTTTGCATAGGTAGCAGGAAGCCGTTCATCGTCAAAGTATACTTCATCAGCCATTGGAAGTGCAATAAGCCTGAAATATCTATCATCAGAAGTCTTAAACTTACGAAGTTCCTTCTTCATTTTCTTTAATTCTTCGAAATGTTCATCTTCACTATCATCACATTTTACGTAGGCAATGGTACTAATATCACAAAGCCGTGCCAGTGTGTCCACATGGCTGTCGGTGTCATCGCCGGCCAGATACCCGTGATTCAGCCAAAGTACCTGTTTGAGCCCGAAATACTCTTTTAGCTTCTTCTCGATGTCCTCTTCAGATAGATTGTTGCGGTTATCGGACAGTAAGCATTCAGCAGTAGTCAGTACTGTCCCTTCACCATCCGATTCAATACTGCCACCTTCCAATACAAAGTCAAAGCAGTTTTTGTGACCGCAATCACCAAAGATTCCTGCAGAATAAAGTTTCCGTGTAATCAGATTATCATAATTGGCGGCAAACTTCATTCCCCAGCCATTGAAAGTAAAATCATAAACTACCGGTTTGCCATCTTCCAATACGGTAATCCCGCCATGATCGCGTGCCCAGGTATCATTGGTTGGCATTTCTGCAAAAGTAATCCTGGATAAATCAGCATCACCCAGGAGCTGTTCCACTTCGTCGGTATCGGTACAAACAATCAGTAAGTCCTCATATTTAATTATTTCGCGGGCAATGTTGACAAAACATTCGTTTACTTCATCGAGCATATCCGCCCAATCAGTATCTTTATGGGGCCATGTAAGTTGAATGAATTGTTGCTCTGCCCATTCAGCAGGTAATACAATCTGATGATTTGATTCCATTTTAGTTCAAAGTGATAAAGTTCTATTAGAACCACTTAGTATCTCTAAGTGTTCTCAGTAGAGTAATATATTTTCTAACTGCAAAAATACAAAAAAACATCTATTTGCAACAACTAAACAAAATGTCACTAAAATGCCGGGAATTGACATGTTTTGAGTACTTTTGTGCCGCAAAAAATCAAAATAATGAAAGATATAGTAATACTTTATTCAGGTGGAATGGATAGTTCGGTGGCCATTTATAAATATGCCGAACGTATCAGCCTGGCCGTGACCTTTAATTACGGATCGAAACATAATCTGCGTGAGATAGAATATGCCAACAGGAATTGTACGGCACTGGGCATTGAGCATCATGTTATCGATATCGATTTAAATAAAATGGGCTTTGTATCCAATTTACTTCAATCAGGGGGAGATATACCGGACGGACATTACGAAGACCAGAATATGATTAAAACAGTGGTGCCTTTCCGGAACGGGATCATGTTGAGCATTGCTGCCGGCATTGCCGAAAGCATCGGATGCGACAAACTGATGATATCCAATCATGCCGGCGATCATGCCATTTATCCGGATTGCCGTGAGGAATTCATTGAAACCATGAGCAAAGCGATCAGCCTGGGAACTTATAACCATTGTCAAATCCTGGCTCCATTTACCAATTTATCCAAACGAGAAATAGCATTGATCGGAAAAGAAATTGGCGTGCCGTTCGAAGATACTTATTCTTGTTATAACGGCCATGAGATCCATTGCGGTACGTGCGGTACCTGTACGGAACGCAAAGAAGGGCTGGCAGGGTTTGATCCGACGGTGTATGAGAGCCAAGAACCAAGAGCCAAGACGTAAGAGGCAAGAGGTAAGAGGCAAGAATCAAGAACCAGGACAGAAGAAGTTAGAAAGTCAAGATTTAAAAAGATAGGAAGAATATATTCTTTCAGATTGATAAAAAACAACTATTTTTGTATCAACGTATAATTATTCAAAAAATCATCTCAATCAGTCAAAGAAAATGGGAAAAGTATTGATTATCGGCGCCGGAGGCGTTGGAACTGTTGTTGTAAACAAGGTGGCTCAAAATCCGGATGTATTTACTGAAATCATGTTGGCCAGTCGTACCAAGTCAAAATGTGACAAAATAGCGGCAGATATTAAACAACGTTTTGGGATAGAGGTTAAAACAGCTCAGGTTGATGCAGATAATGTTCCTGAATTGGTAACCCTATTGAATGCCTATAAACCGGAATTGCTGATCAATGTGGCACTTCCTTACCAGGATCTGACCATTATGGACGCTTGCCTGGAAGCAGGGGTCAATTATCTCGATACTGCTAACTACGAACCAAAAGATGAAGCGCATTTTGAATACAGCTGGCAATGGGCTTACAAAGATAAATTTGAAAAGGCAGGACTGACCGCCATCTTAGGATGTGGTTTTGATCCGGGTGTGACCAGTATCTATACGGCATATGCTGCCAAACATCATTTTGATGAGATCCAGTACCTGGATATCGTTGATTGTAACGCAGGGGATCATCACAAGGCATTTGCCACCAACTTTAATCCTGAAATCAATATCCGCGAGGTAACCCAACGAGGCAAATACTGGGAAAATGGAGCATGGGTTGAAACAGAACCCCATCAGATTCATATGCCATTAAACTACCCGGAAGTAGGACCCAAGGAATCGTATGTAATCTACCACGAAGAACTGGAGTCGTTGGTGAAGAATTATCCGACTATCAAGCGTGCCCGTTTCTGGATGACTTTTGGACAGGAATACCTGACTCATTTACGGGTAATTCAGAATATCGGCATGGCCAGGATTGATGAAGTGGAGTACAACGGACAAAAGATCGTTCCTATCCAGTTCCTGAAAGCCGTGTTACCTGATCCGGGTGACCTGGGTGAAAACTATACAGGCCAGACTTCCATTGGTTGCCGCATTAAAGGATTAAAAGACGGAAAAGAAGTAACTTATTATGTTTACAATAATTGCAGCCACGAAGCCGCTTACAAAGAAACCGGTGCACAGGGTGTAAGTTATACCACAGGTGTTCCAGCCATGATTGGTGCCATGATGTTCTTTAAAGGTATCTGGCGTAAACCGGGTGTATTCAATGTAGAGGAATTTAATCCGGATCCGTTTATGGAACAACTTAATCAACAAGGACTGCCCTGGCATGAATTGCATAATATTGATCTGGAATTGTAAATTGTTATTTTCGTTGAAACTTTGCATGCAACGTCTCTAATATGCAACTCCACAAAAAGGCGTAATACCTGGACTACAACTCCATATATTACGCCTTTATTTGTACTTGTATTCCAAATATTACGCTTTTATTTGGAGTTGATAATTTATTATACTATTTTTGTGCCATCAATAACAATTAAAAAACACCTCATTCTGATGAAAAACAGAAAAATGGCACCTAATCTTTTAATAAAAAGCACTTCTAAATTCGGAAGAATTATTGTGCTGACAGGTGCGCGTCAAACAGGGAAAACAACCTTAGTGCGAAAGCTTTTTCCGAACTATGAGTACATTTCCATTGAAGACCCTGTTTTAAGGAATGTGTATCTTGGATTAAGTGCTCAACAATGGAAAACTTTATATCCACAGGCAATACTGGATGAGGTTCAAAAGGAGCCAGCAATTATTGAAAGTATAAAAGCAACTTACGATCAATGGGGGGAACCGCGCTATATCTTGTTAGGCTCAAGTCAACTGCTGCTCATGGAAAAAATACGCGAAACATTGGCTGGCAGATGCACTATCCTGGAATTATTTCCGCTTACACTACCCGAAATTCGTACAAAAAGCTGGGATGATACTGTCCCTGAATCTATTTTTCAGCACGAATTAAACAATAAAGCTGATTCTGTTTATCTGCCTTCGTTTTTACTCGATAAAGGCAGAGCAGAAAAAATGCAGGCTTATGATCATTATTTACAATTGGGAGGGTATCCGGCTGTCAGTGAAAATGACATTACTATAGATGATAAATTCGAATGGTTGCAAAACTATGTACGCACTTACCTCGAACGCGATGTGAGGGATTTGGCCTCTTTCCGTGATCTGGAACCATTTGTCAAGTTGCAACAATATCTGGCATTAAACACTGGTAATCTTATAAATGCTTCCTCTATTGCTAAACAATTGGTTATAAGTGTAAAAACTGTTCAGCGTTACATTAAGTATTTTGAGATTAGCTATCAGGCTATTGTTTTGCCTCCTTGGACAAAGAATCAGAATAAACGATTAGTTAAGTCATCTAAAATCCATTATTTGGATCAAGGTGTTATTCAAGCCATATTAAACAAACGGGGAGGGATGACGGGTAACGAATTTGAAAGTGCAATAATCGCTGAAATGTATAAGCAAGCCAAAAATGTGCAGTCGCAAGTTCAGTTTTATTTTTTACGAACTTCTGATAATAAAGAAGTAGATTTGCTGTTAGAATTTCCAGATTATTATTATGCTTTTGAAATAAAGATGGCAGGTAAAGTCAGTCATACAGATGCAAAACATTTATTTAATTTGGAAGAAATCCTCGATAAACCTCTTAAAAAAGCTTTTGTACTTTCAAACGACTCCGAAACAAAATACTTTAACCCAAGAATCGTAGCAATACATGCTGCCATGTTCTTGGGATAAATACAAATCAACTTGTAAGAATGGATTACTCAAAAATACCATCCCCCTGTTACGTACTTGATGAAGTTGCCTTCCGTAAGAACCTGGAACTGATAAAATCAGTAAAGGATCGGGCAGGTGTGGAGATTATACTTGCATTCAAAGCATTTGCCATGTGGAGTGTATTCCCGATTGTACGGGAATATATTCCTTATTCAACAGCCAGCTCGTTGGCTGAAGCACGCCTGGCTTTCGAGGAAATGGGTAGCCCTGCACATACCTACGGACCGGCCTATACCGATAAGGAATTCCCGGCTATCATGAATTGCAGCAGCCACATTACCTTTAATTCATTGACCCAGTTCGAAAGGTTTTATCCCCAGACTCAATTTAATAATATATCCTGCGGGTTACGCATTAATCCGGAGTTCTCGGATGTGGAAACCGACCTGTATAACCCTTGTGCACCCGGATCGCGATTAGGTGTAGTTGCAGATTTATTAGGAGATAAATTGCCGGAAGGTGTAGAAGGGTTGCATTTTCATACCCTGTGTGAATCTTCCTCCTTTGACCTTGAAAAGACATTGAATGTGGTGGAAGAGAAGTTTGGGAAGTATTTTTCTCAGATCAAGTGGCTTAACATGGGTGGTGGCCATTTAATGACCCGTGAAGGATATGATACGGAACATTTAATCACCCTCCTGAAATCCTTTCAAGCCAAATATCCCCACCTGCAACTGATTCTGGAGCCAGGAAGTGCTTTTGCATGGAGAACAGGCGTGTTAGTATCCTCTGTTATTGATATTGTTGAAAATAAAGGCATTAAAACAGCCATGCTCGATGTTTCGTTTGCATGCCACATGCCCGATTGCTTAGAAATGCCTTATAAGCCAACCATTATTGGTGCTACGGATGCGGTATCCGGCAAACCTACCTATCGTATGGGTGGAAACAGTTGCCTCTCAGGCGACTTTATTGGAGAATGGTCATTTGATGAAGAATTGAAAATTGGTGACAGGATCGTTTTTGATGATATGATTCATTACACCATGGTCAAAACCACCATGTTCAATGGAGTCTCACATCCGGGTATCGGTATGTGGACTAAAGGGAACGAATTTAAAATGATCCGGGAATTTGGATATGAGGATTATAAAAACAGAATGTCATAACCTGCAGGTATATTAGAAAGAATGCAAAAATTTAAATCATTTAGAAGGATTTTAAACTAAATACTAATTTTTGTGTTTTATCTGTAGCTAAATTTGTTTTCATTCTTAATACGATTCCTGTTTAGATAAATTGGTGTATTCTTAGGCTTTAATATTCATACAGCTATATAAATTCAAGCTTTAAATTCAATCAAAATGGAAAGTATTCATCATTTAGTAAGCACTTTTGCCTGGTTTATCCCGTTAATTGTTTTTTGTGCAGTGTGGGATGGCACCTGGAAATTGATCGGAATGTGGAAAGCGGGACGTAACAACGAACTGGCCTGGTTTATTTGTATTGCCATTTTTAATACAATGGGAATTTTACCGATCATTTACATTCTCTTGCGTAAAGATCAGGATAAAAAGAAACAGGTTACTGATTAAGGAAGCGTAATAATTGCCGGTATCAAGGATTAAATGAAAACTTAATTTATTATATTACTAAAAAGATTGTTATGAATGTAAAATTGATTTTCCAGTTATCACTTTTTGGATTAGCTATGGGGCTTTCAACAGTATTTTTGATCCCTTCAAGTATTGAGCCCATTTTATGGTTGGTGATCTTTGTGATCTGCGCGTATTTTATTGCCTTGAAAAGTTCCGGAAAGTACTTTATGTCCGGTTTCTGGGTGAGTATAGCCAATAGTTTCTGGATCACTGCTTCCCACATCCTGTTTTTTAATGCCTATATTGCCAGCCACCCTCAGGAAGCGGATATGATGACTAAAATGCCGTTACCTGATTCTCCCAGGCTTATGATGCTAATGACAGGTCCGGTGGTTGGAATCATTTCAGGGCTGGTACTGGGATTGTTTGCCTTTATTGCTTCCCGTATTTTACAAAAGAAATAATATCACTATGAAGCTTCTGGGAAATCTAATCTGGCTTATTTTCGGTGGTATTATTATTTCCATCGAATACCTGATTTCAAGCATGCTGTTGATGATGACCATTGTCGGCATTCCCTTTGGACTCCAGACCCTCAAACTGGCAGTTCTTGCCTTATGGCCTTTCGGAGCTAGAATACGCCTGAAAGAGTCAAATTCAGGCTGTTTGTCCACTCTCATGAACCTAATCTGGATAGTTATCGGAGGATTCTGGATTTCGCTTACCCATGTGTTTTTTGGAATCTTGTTTGCCATTACCATTATCGGCATTCCATTTGCCAGGCAACATTTCAAAATGGCAGGTTTGGCTTTAACTCCTTTTGGTAAAGAAATTGTATAAAGCAAACTGATCTTCTCACAAGAACGGTATTGTTTAACTCTTTTTCTTCTTTGTCTGTCCAATTTAAGCTAATAATGAAGCTTTTCACTGTCTCATCTACCTCATTTTATATTTCTGAATTTATTTCCCGTATCTTTATATCCTCTAACAAATCATCAACTTCAATAAATTCCTTCATTTATGTCTTTTTCAACTTTAGGTTTATCTCCCGCTTTATTAAAAAAAGTAGCTGAACAAAATTATACACAGCCTTATCCCATTCAACTTGAAGCTATACCAGCCATCCTAAAAAGAAGGGATATATTGGGAATTGCAAGGACAGGCTCCGGGAAAACCGTTAGTTATGTACTGCCAATTTTAATGAATCTGGTTGGGAATACCGTTACTAAGAACAGGCATGTGAATGTACTGGTGTTGGTGCCAACCCGTGAACTTGCCATTCAGGTAAGTGAAGTGTTCCTGCTGTTTAGTTCAGGACTCCCTGAACGGATAAAAACAATGGCGGTCTACGGGGGTGTATCCATTAACCCTCAAATGATGGCGTTGCAGGGTGTCAATATCCTGGTGGCAACTCCCGGCAGATTGCTGGAGTTGGTGGAATCCAAGGCGGTGCATTTGTCTGAGATTGAAACATTGGTATTGGACGAAGCCGATAAGATGCTGAACCTTGGTTTCAGGGAGGAAATGAGTCTTATTTTTAAGCTGCTGCCTAAGAAAAGACAAAACTTATTGTTTTCAGCCACTTTAAATGAAGATGTAACCAGGATTAATCAACTGTTGCTTCAGAATCCATTGGTTATTAAAACCGAAGAGGAAGAAGATTACTTTGAGAAGATTCAACAACTTGGATACTTTGTATCAGAAGAAAAGAAAGGCCCGTTGCTACGTTATTTGCTTAAAACCAATGACATGAAACAGGTATTGATTTTTGCTTCTTCAGTGTATAAAGCCGATAATGTAGCCGATAAACTTCGCAAGAATGGAATCAATGCTTCCGCCATCCACAGTAAAAAGAGCCAGGGTGCCCGCAATGAAGCATTATGGAAGTTTAAATCCGGAGAATTGCGTGTGCTGGTAGCAACCGACCTCATATCCCGCGGGATTGATATCCAGTTCCTGCCATTCGTGATCAACTACGAACTACCCCGCTCTCCAAAAGATTATATACACCGAATAGGTCGTACAGGGCGTGCAGAGTCTTCCGGTGAAGCAATATCCTTTGTTTCCCCGGAGGAACAACACCATTTTAAGATCATTCAAAAGAAAATGGGCAAGCCTGTTACTATGATTGACAGCGACAACCTGAATCTTCAAGGGTATTGAATAATTCATAATTATTACTTAAGCATCAGGCAGTATTCTGGATAGCTATGATGTATCAGAGGAGATCCCTTAACCAACAAAAGCCTCTCAGACGGAAGGATTTTGTTGTTATGAGAATCTTAAATTATGCATTATGTATTATGCATTGTGAATTATTTCTTTCTTCTTACTCCTTCATCAATCAACACTTCCTTTGGTGGATTTAATAAATCAGCAGGATCGGATAGTATCTTTTCGAGCAAACGCATCGAGCGGGCATAATAAAAGCCATCACAGATCCGTTCATCCAATACAAATTTGAGCAGTATGCTTTTTTGAACGGTCATTGCACCATTTTTATCTGCTACATTTTCCTTGGTCTTTCTTCCCATGGCAACAAACATGCTGCAGGTGCCGAATTCGTATAAATGGTGGTAAATGGATTCAATGCCGATAGATCCCAGGTTGGTCAGGAAAAAGCTGGTATGGAACGGACTGGCATGATTGAACATCCTGGGCATTAAACCAACTTTATCTAAAAGGGTTAAGCTGAATACTACGCTTCTCAACAAAAAGTCAGGCAAGTAACCAAATAACTTTGAAAGGCTGTCTGTTGAATTGTCCTGGGTATTTTTTAAAGTGCCATTTAATTCTGCAGTGGTCTTTTCTACGATTTCCCTTAAGGTATCGGTAGGCAAAAAGTAGGGTTTGATAATTGATTCTTCAGCCGTATCGGACATCGATCGCTTGATGGCTATCGAGAAGTTGACATGATTACGCGCGAAGATCTTATGCCACATGACAAAGCGGTTCAGGTTCGGACGTTGGGACATCAGCCTGACCAGGGAGGCCATTACTACGTGCATGATTGATAAATCCGGAATTTCTTCTTTGTGCGCACGTATAAAGGTTTCTATCTTGTCAATCGGGACTTTAATCTCAAAAAGAACCTGTGAATCCACCCGTGACTTAAGAATAAAGGGTGCTACCGAAAACATAGGGTCCACATTTTTCAATCTCCATCCGTCGTACCGGTCGCCTAATCTCCACTTAAAATAATTCAGTTTATTATCTTTGTACATCAATATGATCTCTTTTATTCTGTTTTAGGGTTCAAAGATACGTTTTCTTTTTATATATTATTTAAATCAAATTGGCTGATAGGTTGATTTTTTCTGACAAATTTGTGCTTTGTGAATTGATTTAATAATAAATAAGCTTTATTTTATCCGAATAGTTATGTTCTTATAATAGAAAAACCATCTTCATTGTTTCCTGAATGTTATTTTAATTTCAACCGCATAAGTTCGTTTTCTTCTAGTTGCCCGTTATCCATCATGAATCGTATTACCTGCAGGGCCTTTGGCTCGCTGACAGTCAATTTCCTGATTACAGAATTGACTGTTAGCGGTTCAAGGGTCAATAATTGAACAATCGACCCGCGTATCGATTCAAAATCATCGTTTGATACCTGTGTTTCTTTTTGTTTCAGGCATATATCGCAACACCCGCAGGGCTTGATTTCTTTTTCCCCAAAATAGGTAAGCAACATTCTGCATCGGCAGGTATTCTCTTCCTGTGCATAATCCAACACACTTTTGATGCGGGAAATATACCGTTCAAGCCTGTTATCATATGCTTCTTTGCCCAGGTACACCCTTTCGGTGGCTTCCCGTTCACGAATAAAAGTCAGGTAAGGGGTTTTCTTTCGGGGAATAAACTGAATGATGCTTTCTTTTGCCAGCAGCACCAGTTGGTCGTATACCTTTTTACGATCCCAGTTAAGTCGTTTTCCAATGGTTTCCTCACTGATAGGAGCAAGGTCGGTAAAAAGCCCGGTATACGAACGGAGAAGTATGTGGATCAGTTTCTCCTGCTCTGCATTTTGTTTGAGTTTATATAAATCATCTTTTCCTACTGTGAATAAGACTCTTGAGGAGCTGTCTTGTTCGTCAGTTAGCTCGATATACCCGGCTTGTTGCAGTATCTTCAGGCAATTGTATGATATAAGTATAGGCAGTTTAAATTTGGTGCAGAAGTCCGCTATGTCGAAGGCAAATACCTTGTCCAGTCCGGAGCCAACGCCCATTTGCAGGTAATTCCCCAGGGCCTCGTAGACTTTTACCACCATTTCTTTCCCGGGAAAGGAGTCCGATACCCGCTTGCGCATTTTTACAGCATCCCCGTTGTTATACAGCAACACCGCATACGCCTTTTGCTCATCCCTGCCTGCACGGCCTGCTTCCTGAAAATAAGCTTCAAGTGAATCAGGCAAATCCATGTGAACCACGGTACGAACCTCAGCCTTATCAATTCCCATACCGAAGGCATTGGTGGATACAATCACCCGCGTATCGCCCGACATCCAGCGGGATTGTTTGGCATCCTTGGTTTCATTCTTCAGTCCTGCATGAAAGTTCTCTGCCGGTATGCCATTCTGGTTCAGGAAATCGGCCACTTCCTTGGTTCTCTTCCGGTTGCGGACATACACCACCGAAGTGCCGGGTACATTGTTGAGTATTTTTAGCAGGTTCTCATCTTTGTTTTCAACCGTACGCACCACATAAGCCAGGTTGGTGCGGTGAAAACTCTTTTGAAATACATTGGGTTTTTTAAAAAGCAATTGTTTCTGGATATCATCCACTACTTCCGGGGTGGCGGTAGCAGTCAGTGCCAAGACAGGTACATCAGGAATCAGTTCCCTGATATCGGCAATGCGCAGGTATGAAGGCCTGAAATCATATCCCCATTGCGAGATACAATGCGATTCATCCACTGCAATCATGCAAACCGTAGCTTGCTTCATCTTCTCAATAAAAATCGGGGTTGAGAGCCTTTCGGGTGAAACATACAGGAATTTATAGGCTCCGAACACTGAATTCTCCAGCGTCATCAGGATACTATTGTGCGACATGCCCGAATAAATGGCTGCAGCTGCAATACCCCGTTTTTTCAAATTCTCCACCTGGTCTTTCATCAGGGCAATCAGCGGGGTTACCACAATGCAAAGTCCTTCCATCGCCATGGTAGGTACCTGGAATGTCAACGACTTTCCTCCACCGGTAGGCATTAATCCCAGGGTGTCTTTTCCCGAGGCAATGCTGCGGATAATATCGCCCTGCAACGAACGGAATTCATCGTAGCCCCAGTATTGCTTGAGTATGTCGAGGTATTTTTGCATGGAAAACTTATTTTTCTGGAAGTAGTTCAGAAAGTTGAACTTCACTGAAATCTATTTTCTACAAAAATAATGTTTTTTGAATCAGGAAAGATCAAAAGGGATGTTTATTTTGTAATTTGATTTTCTCATGCAGATTCACCATTATCCATAAAAAAAGAGGAAAACGTGTGTCTTCCTCTTCTCCTGTTATTATTTTCCATTGACTTGTGTAAGTATTTCGCGGACGTCTTCTAAACATTCCCCGCAGGCACTGCCATGATAGAATTCTTTATTAATCTGATCAGTGGTCTTATAGCCTTTCTCCCTGATTGCAGTTTCCAATGTAGATCTGCGTACATCATTGCAATCACAAATGATTGGATCTTCTTTCATACTTGTTGGTATTTAGTGAAACTATTCCAAAACCATATTTTGTTTGGTTCTTGAATAACAAACCGCATCTGAAATGGTTTTCGTTTTGTGCCTTCTTAATGATTTTAAAAGATAAATTATACTATTCTACTGACGGCTTCACTCCGAGTGAAGCCGTCAGTAAAATTAAAGTGAAGCCGCCAACATTTTTTTTTATTCCATTTTAAAAGTAACCGGTAAAGTATAATATACTGCCACTTTTTTTCCTTTATGTTCTCCCGGTATAAAGTTTGGGAGCATTTTTATAACCCGTACTGCTTCTCTATCACAAAATGGATCAAGGGATCTCAAAATCTCAACACCGGTTACTGATCCTTTTTTGGTAATGATAAATCGAAGAATTACCTTTCCAACAGGAAATTCATCTAGTCCAGCTACAGGATAATGAATATGACTATTTATAAATGAGAATAACTCACTGTCTCCTCCTGGAAATTGAGGCATTTTATCTACAACTGTATAAACATTATTTTTTGTATTTGAGCTGATTTTAAAAGGAACAGGTAAAGTGTACTCAATATCAACCTTTTTACCTCCTTGTTCTCCGGGAATAAAATCAGGTAAAGAGTTTACTATACGTAAAGCTTCTTCATCTATTGATTTAGAAACACTTCTAACAACCTTAGCATTTTCAATTTTTCCTGTTTTCCTGACGATAAATCGAACTATAACTCTTCCTTCGATACCTTTCTCTATATCTTCAATTGGATATCTTAAGTTTTTTGAAATGAATTTAAATAACTCTTTTGAACCACCAGGAAATGTTGGCATTCTTTCATACCGGTCAATAATTAAATTATTTTCGTTAGCATTGATATTCTTGTTTTGATCAATAGAATCTTTTTTCTGATTCACTGTTTTGTCAACAATATTTGTTCCATAGGTAGGTGTATTTGGTGTTTGTGCATTTCCTAAAAAGCTACATGCAACAATTAAAATAACTGTCATTCCTCCAATTACCCAACATTTTTTGTATTGATTTTTCATGATTATTTTGATTCAGTAAAATTTAATTCAAGCCGTCAGTATCTAAAAGTAAAGCCCTCAATGATATTTTTATTCCAATTTAAAACTAATCGGTAAAGTATAATACACCGAAACATTTACCCCGTTTTGTTTGCCGGGAATAAAAGCAGGCAATAAATTAACAATACGCAATGCTTCTCTATCACATTCAGGGTCCAGGCTTTTGACTATTTCGCTTTTTCCAATTTTCCCATCAGAACTAATTACAAATCGAACCTTCACTTTACCTTCTATTCCTTTTTTCTTTGCAAGTTTCGGATACTTTAGGTTGTTTTCAATAAATTGTAATAATTTAATTGCACCTCCCGGGTATTCCGGCATCTCTTCAATTATTTGATTTTTTTTATTCCCGATTGAATCTGTTCGTTTTGATATTTCGTTGGGTACCTGTATTTGATTTGTTGTTGAATCTGAATTTGAAATTCCTGTTTTCTGATTTGAACCTATTTGTGTTGAATATAATCTGATAGAAAATGCAGAAAAGACTAATAATGAAACACAGATAATTTTAAACCTGATAGTTTTTAAATTTTTCATAGTGTGATTTTATTTTTTTGCTTGTTCAATTGACAGTTTCACATAGAGTGAGCCGTCACTAATATTTCCGGAACAAATGTACAGTTTTTTCTTTACATTTTAACTTAAACATAATAAAAGCAAGAATGATACTGTATCATTCCTGCTTTTATCCCTTTAAAGATGGTTTTATTACTTTGTGTCTTCTTTTAATTTTCTGCTTCCAATTAAAATGACTCCATTCTCTGCATCGCGTCCATACTGGCTCTTTAACTTTTTGATAGCCTCTTTGGAAGTCGGTTGAAGCACCTGGTACGAGGACAGGTTTTCGTACCGTAGCCATTCCAGGTCAAAGGAGGCAGGCAGTCTTTCTCCGTCCAGCAATACAATGGTCTTGTCATTCCTCACCCAATCTTTCTTATCAGCGGCAGGTAGGTCCAGTTTAAAGATCACCGGCATGGTCACCATAATATTCATTTTCTTGCCACACTGTGTTGCCGGAGTCCAGTCAGGTAACGATTTGATAACCCGTACTGCTTCTTTTCCTAAGAAATAATCGATGGACCGGGCTGCGGTTACATCGCTTATTTTTCCGTTTACATCCACCATAAAGCGCACATAAACTTTACCTTGTGTCTTGGTACGTTTGGCAACAAAAGGATACTGGATGCTGTCGGCAATAGTTCCAAGTAATTTGTCCTCTCCTCCGGGGAATGAAGGCATAATGGCTTCTTCCTTGCAATTTGGGTCTTTAGCTTTCGGGGGATACAGGGTTGAATCGGGCAATGAGTATTGAATTTCATGCTTGTTGCTGGTAATCAGGAGCACCCCGTTTTCAGCCATTTTGCCGTATTTTGAGATCAGCTTTGATTTCACTTCTTTTGGAAAGGGTTTCAGAATGCTTACCGTCGCAATTTTATCGAGGTTTAAAATCCCGGTATTGAAATTATTGGGCATTTTCACATCATTAATCACCACGACCGTTTTATCATTAATTTGCCACGCGTCTTCCGGTGTGGTACTCTGGAAAAGGATCGGGATGATGCGGTATACGGCTACTTTTTCCCCGTTCTGTTCACCCGGAGTCCAGTCAGGTAACAGACCCACAACGCGCAGAGCCTCGGCGTCCAGTTCTTTGGAAACACCTCTTAGTACTTTTGCATTTTCGACCTTGCCGGTTTTGCCAATCACAAACTGAACCACTACTTTGCCGTGTTCATTTTTCTTCATGGCTTCCTCAGGATACACCATGGTTTTACTTAAAAACGCTACGACTTCTTTTTCTCCTCCCGGAAACTGAGGCATTTTATCTACAAAATTATACACCGAGTCTTTGGCATTGTCCTGACTGGTTTTAGTGTCAGTCTGATCAATAGTAGGGTGAATGTTTTTAAATTGGGAGGCAGATGCATTGCCTGTAAATGAGAATAGGAGTGCGAAAAGTACAATCACAGCCGGATAGGAAAAAAAGCATTTCATGTTTTGGGAGTTTTTCATCAAGGATATTTTATGGATTACAAAAATTAAATTTACAGAACCATAATAACGTGCAGCTATGCCGTTTTTTAATTCGCTAGCAAATGTACAACTATATTTTATTTTAGTGAAATATTAAAAGCAGGAATAACTGATTTTTACTCCTGCTTTTAGGTTTTTTTTCGAACAGATAAAAAATCAACCCGTTTCGAGATGAATTTTTATTTCTTTTTGGTAATCAGGATCACTCCATTCGCTGCCTGCGGACCATACTTTGCAATCAGTTCAGCTTTTTTTACTTCGGTATCCGCTTTTAGAACATCTATATACAGTATGCTGTCTTTCTGAGTGGATGAAAGGTTGTTTCCGATTGGTATTACCTTGCCATCAAATACCTCAAGTAGTTTTTTCTTTGGGCCAAAGGCTGTAGTTTTTAATTCATCGATGATTTTATAGGCGATAGGCAGGGTATAATAAACCGATACCTTTTCCCCTTTTTGTTCACCCGGGATCCAGTCTGGTAATGAATTGACAACCCTCAACCCTTCGGCATCTGCATTTTCTTCCAGTCCTTGTATGATTTTTGCATTTTCCACTTTTCCTGATTTATTAACTACAAATCGTACAATTAATTTTCCTTGAATCCCCTTTTTTTGGGTTATAACCGGATATTTTAAATGACGGCCTATGTAGTACATCAATGCTTTTTCACCGCCCGGATACTGTGGCATTTTGTCTACAATCATATAATTGCCTTCTTTGTCAGGTTGTTGCAACGATGGGTTTGGTCTTTGGATAGAACTTCCAGTCTGAGTTTGCACGCTTTTAGTTACAGTCGTAACCGAATCCCTGACAGTAGGAGTGACAGCTTTAGTCATCGATTTCAAATCTTGTCCATTGACTGATAAAACCAGGGCCAGTGCCATAGGTACGATATGCAGAAACCTGTACTTGGTTGCAGGAGATGTTTTTTTGTGATTTTTCATAGTAAATTTATAGGATTAGTTTTATGTGAATAACAGGAAACAAAAATACACTTTATTTTTGATTTAACTTAAATCTCATGACTGAATTGTTCGTTTTTTTAGTTCCGTTTTTCAATATAGTTATCCTTTCTTCATCCTGTTTTTGAATTGTCTTGAATTACTCTTGTTTTTAACTCGGATATAATATAGATATCTTAACCTTTTAATGATATGAGATATCTAAGTTATATCTAAGATACATCTAAGATACATCTAAGATACAACTAAAACATCATGAAGATATCGACCAATTCAGATGATCTATCAAAAACTACGTTTTGGATGGAATAATAAACCTTATTTTAATGAATCTAAAGTTTAATGAACTCGCAGATAAAGGATTAATTGCGAGTAATTTGAGTGTTATTGTCACTGCATGCAAGAATAGGTTGTGGAAGAAATATGGAGTCAAATTGGTTGATAACCGGTATAAACCCGGAAGTCCCTTTGTCATCGAAAATACTCTTTCACGTACCGATTCAAATTAAATAATTAATTAACGGGATTTTCATCGTATTTATTGCTGTAATTTTCCCTAAATCGGGTTCAATTCTTTCAGCTTTAAAACCCTGCATGGTTGAGTTACACTGCTTATTTTCAAAGAAGGTGTTCTTTTAATTATTTTTAAATGTTGGAAGATAATACAACACAACCATAATTTGTTGTATTTTTGTGGATATAAAAAAAACAGATTTATGAAAAAATCTACTTTTCTATCGAATATTTGTGGCTTATTGATCGTTTTTCTGTTTATTGGAACGGGCATTGCTCAGGCACAGACCAGTTTTTATTTCTACGTCCAGTTAAAGGATAAAAATAATACACCGTATTCATTGTCACGTCCTGGTGAATTCCTTTCACAACGTGCTATTGCCAGACGGACTGCCTATGGGATGGTTTGCGATTCAACTGACGTGCCTGTAAATACTTCGTACCTGCAACAAATTAGAAATCTGGGTATCCCGGTTCATAGCTTTAGCAAATGGATGAACGGGGCAACGGTGTTGCTGACCGACTCAAGCAAGATGTCCCAGGTCAGGGGATTGCCGTTTGTAAAATTTGTAGAATACACCGGAAAATTAGTTGGGCCGGTGTTATCTCCCCAAGTGAAATCATCCGTAAAATCAACATTTGATTACGGGATTGCTGCCGGTCAGATCAACCAGCTGAATGGCACAGGATTGCATACCGAAGGTTTTCGGGGTAAAGGAATGCAGGTCGGGGTCATTGATGCCGGTTTTATGAATGTAAATGTAAATCCTTGTTTTGACAGCTTGCGCCTGCAGGGAAGACTGTTGGGAACTAAAGATATTATTTATCCCGCTTCAAATATTTATGCCGAAGATGGTCATGGGGCTATGGTTTTATCCACCATGACCGGCAACCTGCCCGGACAGTTCCTGGGTACCGCCCCTGATGCATCCTATTGGCTGATCCGTACAGAATATGCTGCAACGGAATATAAAGTTGAAACGGACTTCTGGTGCACGGGCATTGAGTTCGCGGACAGTGTAGGTGTTGATGTGGCAACTTCGTCACTCGGATATTCTTTATTTGATGATGTATCGATGAACTTTACTTATGCCGATATGAACGGTAAAGTATCCAGGGCAAGCCGTGCGGCGAACCTGGCAAGTAAAAAAGGAATTGTTGTGTTGGTAGCAGCAGGAAATGAAGGTAGTGCAAGCTGGCATTATATCAGCTCGCCTTCTGATGCTGATGGCATTATAACCGTCGGGGCAGTCACTTCAACCGGTATTTCAAGCAGTTTCTCATCATTCGGACCAAGTTCGGACGGTCGCGTAAAACCGGAACTCTGTGCCACAGGATCAGCCTCAGCACTGGTGAATACTGCCGGATCACCAGGTTATGGAAATGGAACTTCCTTTGCAACCCCTATTATGGCTGGTATGGTGACCTGTTTATTGCAAAAATACAAAGCCATAGATTCGCTGGTTGACATACCCACACTGCTTAACTCGGTATTTAAAAGCGGCAGTTTGTACAACAATCCAACGGCACAAATGGGATATGGAATACCCAATTTCTTTCAGGCAGAACAAAATTTAAAGACCTTTGATTCGATACGCAGGGTTGTGAAGGATAATGTCAATATCGGATATAACCCAACTTATCATACCCTGGCCATTCGTTTTACGGATGGTAGGAGCCCATTAAATGCAACTGTCCGGATCTATTCCATGACAGGCAGCCTGTTAGTCAATTTGCAGTTGAAAGAAGCAACGACAGTTTTGCAGACCAATAATTATCAGCCCGGGATTTACGCGGTTAGTATTTCAACGAACGGAAAGGTGGAAACGAAGAAATTGATTATTAGATAGAGAGGCAAGAGGCAAGGAATGAGTAGGTAGTAGGTAGTAGGTAGTAGGTAGTAGGTAGTAGGTAGCATGAACCAAGAAGCAAGAACCAAGAGCCAAGTACAAAGAATAAAGAACAAGGAACTAAACAGAACACGGAACGCAAAACGCTGAACGCAAAACACGGAACACGGAACGCAGAACACGGAACACAAAACACGGAACGCAAAACCTTTCAAACATCAAACTTTTCAAACTAATTTAGCCCATGACCTCGATTACCCTATCCGAATTAACCGAACAGATACAGCAAACCATCCGGGCAGGATTTGAAACGCCTGTGTGGATTCGTGCTGAGATCAGTGAATTGAGGGAGAATCCCGGAGGGCATTGTTACCTGGAGTTGATTGAGAAAGATGCAGACTCAGATACATTGCTGGCAAAATCGAAGGCAACCTGCTGGGGATCGACCTACCGGATGTTGAAACCTTATTTTGAAAGTAGCACCGGACAAACACTTCGTGCGGGATTGAAAGTACTGGTGGCAGTGACCGTTGAATTTCACAGCGTCTATGGGTTCAGCCTGAATCTCCGGGATATTGATCCGACCTTTACCATTGGTGAAATGGCAGCACGCAGACTCCAGATCATTCGCCAATTGGAAGCAGATGGAGTAGTGGATATGAACAAACAACTCGATATGCCCATGTTGGTGCAAAGGCTTGCCATCATATCCTCGGCAACGGCTGCAGGGTATGGCGATTTCCTTGATCAGTTAACGAACGATCCTTCTCATTTTGCCTTTTACACCCGGTTATTTCCTGCTGTCATGCAGGGTGACCAGGCAGAAGGATCGATTATTAAAGCATTGGAAACGATCTATGATCATGTGGATTTGTTTGATGTGGTAGTCATTATCCGTGGGGGAGGGGCAACAACCGACCTGGCATGCTTTGACTCCTACGACCTGGCATTAAACTGTGCCCAGTTCCCATTACCCATTATTGCAGGGATTGGCCATCAAAGGGATGTGTCTATACTCGATATGGTTGCCCATACAAGCGTTAAAACCCCTACGGCGGTAGCTGAATACCTGATCGCGAATTTGCAACAGGCAGAGGATAAAGTATTGGATATTTTTTCAGACATCCGGTATGTCCTTAAAAACAAGATAGAATCCGAATCCCGGAAAATGGAACAGACAAAGTTGCGCATCAAACAGACCTTACGAAGCTGGGTAGTGCTGAAAACACATTTGTTGGAACGACAAAAAAGTCGCCTGCAGTCGAATGTGCGCCTTCAACTCCTGAGGCAAAACAACAGGTTGCAAATGCTCGAGAAGAACATTGAAACCCATTCACCGGTATTCCTGCTAAGGCATGGGTATACCATTACAACTCTAAACGGGAAACGGATTACTTCTGCCGGACAAGTGAAGACAGGACAAAAAATCAGGACGTATGTGCATGATGGGGAATTTGGAAGCACTGTGGAATGATATTTATTTACAATTTACAACTTACAAATTACAATTTCTTATTCTCCTATAACCAATTACCTTATTCAACTTAATCAACCAATTACCTTAATCAACTTAATCAACTTAATCAACTTAATCAACCAATCCACTAACCAAAAATGAGTAAAATTATTCTTGAAAATATGATGTTCCACGCCTTTCACGGTTGCCTGGAACACGAACAGACGCTTGGCAATTCATTCTTTGTGACCCTAAGCATGGAGCTGGATACTACCTTAGCAGGAAAAACGGATAAACTGAATAACACAGTGAATTACCAGTTGGTCTATGATGTAGTGAAGAAACAAATGGATATTCCTTCGAAACTGATAGAACATGTCGGACAGCGTATCCTGGATCATGTGTTTGCCGAATTCCCACAGATAAAGGAACTTGAAGTGAAGTTGTCGAAACAGAATCCACCCCTTGGGGGCAGGGTCGATAGTGTTTTTATTGAACTAACCAAGAAAAGATAAGCACAAAGTAAACTCATAAAAAATGCTTTTCCCAATACGGGAAAAGCATTTTTTATGAGGCAGCAGGGTGATCAGGCCCCTAATGCCCGCAAAGCTTCGTAGACCAAAATGGCTGGCCATACAATAGCTTTCAGAAAAGCTAACACTCCAAACCAAAAACTGGTGGCATGCGAAATGAAATAAACGGCAGCACCAATTAATCCCAAACCATAAACCGCACCACCGGATGCTGTTTGTTGCTGGTGATGCCTGTTCTTGCAATCATACGATTTTTCTTCATTCATACATTTGATTTTTTGAAACCGTGAATACTATTCTAAGTTGGATATGCGTACTCTATTGCTTGCTGATTTTTTTACAAAGATAACTGGAATATTTTAATGAGACACATTTACCCTTGACTTTTAATTTCAAAGTGTCACATAAGAACTTGTTAAATTGCATATCGGTATAGGTTGAAAAATGAATAATCCGCAGGATACTTTTAGATAAGAAAGGCAGATACAAGTGAATGTATCTGCCTTTGAATCAGTATGCCAGAGTGAGATTATTTATACATTCTCTCTCGGACAGCTTTGATTTCCTCGGAAGTAACATAATCATCATAATCCATTTGCTTATCAATAATCCCACGGGGAGTCAGTTCGATAATGCGGTTACAAACTGTTTGAATAAATTCACGGTCATGGGAGGACATTAAAACATTCCCTTTGAAATTAACCAGGGTATTATTAAAAGCCTGGATCGATTCAAGGTCCAGGTGATTGGCCGGTGAATCAAGGATCATAACATTCGCATTGCGAAGCATCATGCGCGAGATCATACAACGCATTTTCTCACCCCCTGAAATGACACTAGCCTTTTTATAAATTTCTTCACCCGAGAATAACATTTTACCCAGATATCCACGGATAAAAGCCTCGGTAGTATCCACAGAGAATTGTCCAAGCCAATCAACTAAGTTTAAATCCGTATTAAAGAATTCAGAATTGTCGAGTGGGAGGTAGGCATTGGTAATGGTTATTCCCCAGTTGAATGTTCCTTCGTGAGCTTTGTCGTGTTCGTTGATTATTTCAAAGAATGCAGTCATAGCACGTGGGTCGCGGGAAAGGAAGATGATCTTATCGTTCTTCTCTACATTGAAATTGACATCCTTGAACAAGACAGTCCCATCCTCAAGGGTTTTACCCAATCCGGCAATTTCCAGAACCATGTTGCCCGGTTCACGATCAGGGGTAAATATGATTCCCGGATATTTACGGGTTGAGGGTTGGATCTCTTCTACATTCAGTTTTTCCAGCATTTTCTTACGACTGGTAGCCTGTTTCGATTTAGCCACATTGGCACTGAATCGACGAATGAATTCTTCCAGCTCTTTACGCTTCTCGTCTGATTTCTTATTCTGGTTCTGTTGTTGACGAAGTGCCAGCTGGCTTGATTCGTACCAGAATGAATAGTTCCCTGCAAATAACTGTACTTTGCCAAAATCGATATCCACAGTATGGGTACTGACAGCATCCAGGAAGTGACGGTCATGGGACACTACCAACACAGTGTTGTCGTAGTTGGCCAGGTAATTTTCAAGCCACATTACCGTATCCACATCGAGGTCATTGGTAGGTTCATCAAGCAGTAAGTTGTCCGGTTTGCCAAAAAGAGCACGTGCTAACAGGACGCGTACTTTCTCCATACCACTGAGTTCTTTCATGTACTGGTAATGTAGGTCCTCTTTGATGCCTAATCCACTTAACAAAGATGCAGCATCACTTTCGGCATTCCAACCATTCATTTCAGAAAACTTTTCTTCCAGTTCGGAAGCACGAATGCCATCATCATCCGAAAAGTCTTCTTTTAAATAGATTTTATCCTTCTCATCTTTCACTTTCCAAAGGATATCATGACCCATCATTACGGTATCAATGACTGTATACTCGTCGAATTCAAAGTGATCCTGTTTTAATACTGACAACCGTTCTCCAACACCGAACTGGATGTTTCCGCGTGTTGCATCAAGGTCACCACTGAGGATACGGATAAGTGTGGATTTGCCCGCACCGTTGGCACCGATGATACCGTAGCAATTGCCGGCAGTAAATTTGAGATTTACATCAGAGAATAAGACACGTTTGCCAAACTGTATGGCTAAATTTGAAACTGTAATCATTGGTGAAGTTTGAAAGGTTTGAAAAGTTTGAAAGTTTGAGAGTTTGAAAAGTTTGAAAGGTTTGAGGTTTGAAGAGTTCCTGAAGGAATTCTTTTCAATTATCATGAAACTAAAACAAAGAATAGAGCCAGGCTGTTTAGCAAACCCGGTCTATTCTTTGTGTTTTTTTCAAGAGTAGTTCTTGTTGAATTCTATTATTGAATGATTCCCAGTTTGCGGGCTTCTCTTGAGATCTTCTCGATGGATTCATCAATTTGATCGAAAGTGTGTGTTGCCATCAGGGAATAACGGATTAATGAGTCTTCTGAACGAACAGCCGGAGAAACAACCGGATTTACAAATACACCATCATCCATTAACATACGGGTGAGTTTAAAGGTGTTGGTATTGTCGCGTACATACAATGGAATAATTGGAGTTTCAGTAGGCCCGATTTCAAAGCCTGCTTTCAGAAAACCTTCCTTGGCACGGTTTGTATTCGCCCACAAAGCATCTTTACGCCATGTTTCTTCTTCCATAACATCCAGGGCAGCCAATACACAGGCAGTTGAAGCCGGTGTGATAGAAGCACTGAAAATTAATGTGCGGGAATTATGTTTTAAATAATTGATAATGCTGTTATCGGAAGCAATGAATCCACCAATGGTTCCCAATGATTTACTAAAGGTACCCATGATCAGGTCCACATCTTTTGAAACACCGAAGTGTTCGCAGATACCGGCTCCTGTCTTGCCAAACACACCTAATGAATGGGCTTCGTCAACGTATATGGATGCATTGTATTTCTTTGAAAGTTCTACTATTTCAGGTAAACGGGCTACGTCACCTTCCATGCTGAAAACTCCATCTGTGACAATCAGTTTAAGTTTGTCAGGTTCACATTTCTTGAGTATTTTTTCAAGGGCATCCATATCGTTGTGACGATATTTCAGTTGCTTTGAAAATGAAAGCCTTTTACCTTCTACTATTGAAGCATGGTCAAATTCGTCGAAGATAAGATAATCTTCACGGCCTGTAACACATGGAACAACTCCTGAATTCACTGTAAAACCTGTAGCATAAACTAAAGCACCCTCCTTATGAACCAGTTTAGCCAATCTATCTTCCAATTCCAAATGAATATCCAATGTACCATTCAAAAAACGAGATCCTGCACAACCTGTACCGTATTTTTCTATTGCTTTTATGGAAGCTTCTTTTAACCTGGGGTGATTTGTTAGTCCCAAATAACTATTTGAACCAAACATTAATACTCGTTTACCATCAATTGTTACAACTGTATCCTGGTCAGATTCGATGGGACGAAAATAAGGATATACACCCATTGCTTTTGCCTGTTGGGGCGCATCATATTGTCCCAACACATTACTAAGTTGACTCATAAATTATTATGTGTGTGTAATTAAAAACGGCTACAAAGATACTAATTTTTTCTAGAAAAAAGTATATTTTTTGATTCCTATGCTAAATTTGAATACTTTTGTACCTCAAAATATAACACTAAGTTTCACGTGAACAAACAACTAGATTATAAATTATTGCCCGTTTTAGCTGCTAAATCGGAAGTGGAATGGAAGCGATATTTCCAAAAGAACAAGAAGAAACTTGAGGCTATGGACCTGAAGGTTCATGCACTACACGAAGCAATCTCTAAAAAAACCGATTGCCTGCAATGTGCCAATTGTTGCCGTTCATTAGGTCCCCGAATTACCGATAAAGATGTGGAGCGTATCTCAAAAATGCTAAGGATGAAATCGTCGGATCTGATTGCTAAATACTTCAGGATTGATGAAGACGGGGATATGGTATTTCAATCCATGCCTTGTCCATTTCTGGGATCGGATAATTACTGTTCAATTTATGAATCCCGACCAAAAGCCTGTCGTGAATATCCTCATACAGACAGGAAGCGCTTTTATCAGATTTATAATCTATCGATAAAAAACGCTTATACCTGTCCGATCGTATATGAAGTGCTGGAAGAAATTACTAAAATGAAGAACCCCTAACCCCTGAAGGGGGATAAGAGATGTTAGTATTAATTGTTTAATTTTATTTTATAATACAACTCCTTGCCCCTAAAGGGGAGCAAGAAAGTTAGTATTGTTTAAAAACATATCAGATCCGAAAGTAACCAAATCCACCTTTAGGGGTTAGGGATCAGTTTCTTATCCCCCTTTAGGGGTCAGGGGTTCTTATTCTTTTGGAATTATCTTTTCAAGGTCTTCCCAATAACCGGGATAAGATTTGCTCACAACTTCGGGGTTTTCAATGGTTAACGGATATACGAGTGCTGCAGGTGCAAAAGCCATTGCCATGCGATGATCTTCGTAGGTGGCAATACTGATTTTTTCTTCTGGTTCGCAAGTTTGATTCTCCCAGGATAACATACCTTCATCGGGTTCAGTAAGTATAAACCCAAGTTTACGCAGTTCATTTATCAATGCTGCAATCCGGTCGGTTTCTTTAATCTTCAGGCTGTGCAAGCCAATGAAGAAAAATGGAATGCCTTTCAAACAACAGGTTACAGCAAATGTTTGTGCCAGATCGGGCTGGTCGGTAAAATCATATTCCAGTCTCTCTGAAATCACATCAACTGTCCTGAGCAATACTCCCCCCGACATATAGGTGGTTTGAATGCCCAATTGTTCAAAAAGTTCAGCCACCTTACTGTCACCCTGATAACTGTTTTGAAGTAATCCATTTAAGAAGACTTCCCCTTTCCCGGCTACCGACAAAATTTCGTACCAATAGGAGGCGGCTGACCAGTCAGATTCCACGATGTACTCAATAGGGCTATATTCCTGCGGGTCAATTTGAATGATGTTCCCATCAAATTCAACTGTTGCCCCAAATTCCTGCATCATCTGGATGGTCATATCAATATAGGGCCTGGAGATTATTTTATCATCAAGGATTATTTTCAGGCCTTTTACCATAAAAGGTGCAATCATCATGAGTGCCGAAATGTATTGGCTGCTTACGCTGCCATTTATGTGAATCTCACCACCGGTAAGGGCACACCCAAAAATACGCAATGGCGGGTATCCTTCTTTCTCTACGTATTCAATTTTTGCACCCAGAGTATTTAAAGCATCCACCAATACTTTTATGGGACGTTTTTTCATTCGCTCGCTGCCGGTAATGATCCATTCACCGACTGTCTTTGCCAGGAATGCAGTCAGAAATCGCATGGCAGTTCCGGCAGCACCAATATCAAAAGTCGTATTGTTGGAATCCAATGCATCCAGGGTAACGCGCGTATCATCACAATCCGAAAGATTTAAAACATCATACGGGCTGTACGACAAGGCATTTAAAATCAAGGCCCGGTTGCTGATGCTTTTTGATGCCGGTAAATCAATGCGGACAGTGATTCTGTCGGTTGTTATGTGTAATTCTTTTTCGTTGCTGTTCATAATCTAAAGGATTAAAAATGATTTGTAAGTTGAAGTTCTCAGATTCTGAAGGTTTTACATTCAATAATCTGACTCATTGACTCTTCAACGGCATTGCTTTAAGGAAATTATTTTTGTAAACAGAAAATAATTTGAAGCGATAACCTGATTTTTTTTATAAACAAATTATAGCTTGTAATAAACAATTTATTACAAGCTATAATGGTTGAAATTCATTATATAATGTGTGATAGAAGTGAGTATTAAATCTGTTGCTTTTTTATTCCAATAAAATAGAACAGTGATAATAAACCGGTTGTTTTCTAAATTGCCAGCTGATATATTTCTTCTACATTCTTCTCTGTCAGTTTAACGAAACTGCCAAGTGTGCGGCTTCCAAGTCCGAGTGTTTTAACCAGGGTTGGAATATCTTCTTTTTTGGCATCCATTTCAGCAAAACGAACAGGCATACCAATCGAAATTAGAAATTGTTCAAACTTAGCAATCCCCTCAAGGGCAGTCTTCTTTGGATTCTGAAAGTCCAGTTCGCAACCCCAAACACGGACTGCAAATTGAGCGAAACGCATGATATTATGATGCATGACAAATTTCATCCAGGCAGGAAACATAACAGCTAATCCGGCCCCGTGTGCAACATCATAAAAGGCCGACAGTTCATGTTCCATTTGGTGTGACGACCAATCCTGGTCACGGCCAACCCCGCAAATATCATTGTGGGCCACCATACCCGCCCACATCAGGTTAGCCCTTGATTCATAATCATTCGGGTCAGCCAGTGCTATTGGAGTTTCTTTGATAATAGTCAATAAAATTCCTTCACACAGACGGTCGGTAATCTCAACTTCTTTTGTATTGGAGAAATAACGTTCCATGACGTGTGCCATCATATCTGTGGCTCCACAGGCTGTCTGATAGTTAGGCAGTGTGAGGGTAAGCTCAGGATTTAAAATTGAAAACACAGGACGCATGGCATCTCCGCCACAGGCACGTTTCAACATGCCGTTTTCATGAGTGATAACCGATCCTCCCGAACCTTCACTTCCTGCTGCAGATATTGTTAAGATGGTTGCAACCGGCAATGCCACAGCAACCGGTTTTCCTTCATAAAAATCCCAGAAATCACCTTCATACAATGAACCTAAAGCAATTGCTTTTGATGAATCGATGGTACTTCCACCTCCAACAGCCAATACAAAGTCAATTTTATCTTTTTTGCAGATGTCAATTCCCTGATAAACCAATCCACTTCGAGGGTTTGGCATGACACCACCCAATTCGGTAAAATATATGTTTTCGGCAGCAAGAGAAGCTTTAACCCTGTCCAATAATCCACTCTTAATAACAGATCCTCCACCATAATGGATTAACACTCTTGTCCCACCAAATCGTTTCACATATTTTCCTGCCTCATTCTCGCGTTCTTTCCCGAATACAAAAAATGTTGGGCTGTAAAAATTGAAATTGTTCATACTTCCTTGTTAATTTATTTTTGATAATCGTTGAATTACTTCGTTTCCTAATTCGGTTTTAATTTTAATATGATTTAGAACTTCCTTTACAAAAGTATTGCTTTCAAAACTGCCACGTACCGATTCAAAATCCAGGTGTTTCTGTTCCTCGTTGCCATCGACTCCAAAACCGGTCCTGGAGTTCAGGTCAAATTCTTTCTTGGCATCATTGTAGATCAATTGGTCCAGTTTTACAACCGATGTTTTCCACCCTTCTACAAGATTTACAATGTCTTCAATTGTTACGTTTTCAATTGATTTTCTCCAGTGTTCTTCGAGCTTTTGCATAGCCCATGTCCATTCGTAGTTATAATACTCCTGATGCATGGTTTCAAATTTGCTTTGAATGTCTTCAAAGTTCACAGGTGCCTTTTCAATAGCATTTAATAAACTGTCAATTTCATTTTTAGGGGCAATAAGGCCGGAAAGGTCAATCCATTCACCCAATCCTTTCGTTGATTCAGGTTTCAGTTGTTGCCTTACTTCTTCAATTGTTTTAAAATTAGTTTCTTTCAGCCTGTTTATAAGTGAGTTCCCCAGGAATTTGTTGATTACAATTTTATAAAGGTCAATACCCTTGGTCAATGATGAATTCCTGATGTTGCAATTCTGATAGGTGTAAACTTCTGTCGTTTCTCCCGAAATCTGTTGCAGATTCTTAAGCACATCCACCCCTTTCATCATCTTTTGGATGGTGTATGGGCTGAGCAGGTTAAAGTTTATTGGATCCAGCTTCCTGGTATCTTTCCGGTTATCGCGTTTGGGCCATTTCTGGGCATCCCGGATAGTACCGACACTTCGAAGGTTGACAGCAGGTACCAGGTAACTTTCAGTGGCGTTTTCAATAAGATAGGAGAAAGGTAAATCGGAAGTGTCCGAATGTTTGATATGACGCCCCATAACCAGGGTAAATGCTCCGATTTTAGCTGGCCATAACAGGTATGAATCGCTGGTAGTTTTGGCACCGCGTTCGCAAATACCCTGATGAATCGGACCCAGCTTATACATGTGGTTGCTTTGGTTCGATCCACTGCCTGCATTCAGGAATGAAAACATCCCGGCAATCAGCAAACTTGATTTATGATGTGAAACCGTGTATGGACCGGCAAAAATAGCAGTTGCTTCACCGTGCATGCCCTGGCAGTTTGAGAAGAAAAGAGAATCAAGGGCCGAATAATGTTTGCCCATAATGCAGCCTTGTCCTACAAAACATCGTGAAACCAGGGTTGAATCAGTAATTGATACTCCGGAACTTAATATAAAGTCATTGCATTTTACTCCCGAGCCTACAGTCACCGGTGCCAGTTCATTGCTGTTAATTGATCCGTTTTCAAGCAGGGAAGCCCCTTCCAGGGTAGCAAAATCACCGATCCTGACATTTTTAATGCTGCCGCAATTTACAATACGCACGTTTTTTCCAATAGTTCCTCTATCCGATTGCAACGTTTTAGCATACTCGTCAATCATTTTTTGAAGGTTCTGAATGACGGTTGGCCGGTGGCGGTATAGAGTCAGGATGTAGGCAAGCGGAGCGGAAAGATAATCGAATATCGGAATTTCACGTCCGCCACCTTCGTTCATTACCGGCACTTTAACGCCATTCCCGAAAGTTGACTGGCCTTCAACAATCAACAAATTGACATTCTCTATGTAAGTCCCTTCCTGAATTCTGTAATTTGCAATGTAATTGTGAATTTCATCAATAAATACGTCATTTTCAACAATGCAATTGTGTAAGATACAATTAAAAATGCCGGAATGTTTTTTTAATCCACCTGCCAGTTCAAATACTTTCTGGTAACTTCCTAATGAAACAGATCCTGAAAAATGTACATTGGAGATAAAAGCCGGTGAAAAACCTTCGGAAACCTGAACTTCTTTCCAGTTCTCGGCAGAACAGCCATATACGGTTAATGTTGCAATTTCTAAGTCGCTAAGCGCACGATAATTTGTCATGGAGTGATAAATTAGTGTTTATCTTTGAGTTAATTCTTCTGTTTCAGTTTCAATGTCTGTGTAATTCTGGAATAAAAAGTCGTTGTATGGGTAGCGTTCAATATGAATGGCCTTTATTTTTTCATATAACATTTCTTTCAGGCTGTCAATATTTAGCTTTTCCTTTGCCGAAATAAAGATACAGTTATCATGCATTTTGGCCATCCAGGTATTTTTCAAGTCATCCAGACTCATGTTTTCACGTTTTATTGGAGCCAGGTCATCTTCTTCTTTCGGGGTATATCCAAATGCATCAATTTTATTGAATATCAGAATCATTGGTTTTTCGACCGGGTCAATATCTTTCAGGGTCTGGTTTACAACTTCCAGTTGTTCCTCAAAGTTTGAATGTGACACATCCACCACATGAAGTAATAAGTCTGCTTCACGGACTTCATCAAGGGTTGATTTGAACGATTGAACCAAATGATGAGGCAACTTACGAATAAACCCTACCGTGTCGGATAGTAAGAATGGCAAATTGTCAATAATCACCTTTCTGACGGTAGTATCCAGGGTGGCGAACAATTTATTCTCAGCAAAAATATCCGATTTGCTGATTAAATTCATCAGCGTTGATTTCCCTACATTGGTATATCCTACCAGGGCAACACGGACCATTTTCCCACGGTTCTTGCGTTGGGTGGTCATCTGTTGGTCAATATCTTTCAGGTTTTGTTTGAGAAGGGATATTTTAGTAAGAATAATCCTGCGGTCGGTTTCAATCTGTGTTTCACCCGGACCACGCATTCCAATACCGCCCTGTTGACGTTCAAGGTGCGTCCACAATCTGGTTAATCGAGGCAGTGTGTATTGCAATTGGGCAAGCTCCACCTGAGTTTTTGCATTGGCAGTCTGAGCCCTTTTTGCAAAAATGTCCAGGATAAGACTGGTCCTGTCCAGGATTAGAACCTGCAATTCGGCTTCTATATTCCTGAGTTGTTTTGGTGAAAGCTCATCATCGAAAATCACTACCCCTATTTCATGTTCAATGACATAGTTTTTTATTTCAATCAACTTTCCAGGCCCTACAAAGGTCTTTGGGTTGGGATATTCGAGACGTTGGAAAAAGAGCTTCTGAGGGGCAGCTCCTGCTGTTTCAGCCAGAAAAGCCAGCTCATCGAGATATTCCCGTGCTTTTTCTTCTTTTTGGTTTTGAGTTATCACTCCTACCAGGACTGCTGTTTCTTCGTATATTTCTGTTTTCATACTTCTTTATTTTCAAAAAAAATGGTTGGCACATCCAACCTGTTTGTGAGTGCTGTTTGGTTCCTTATGAATGATTTTCCTTATTGCCTGCGTTGAAAAAAATGAACCAAAGTGATTAAAAAATAGCAACTTGAAGGAGTAAGATAGAATCCAAGTGAAACAAAGTTTATTTTTGAATACTTGCCGGATTGGCAGACAGGTAATTTAGTAAGCCCTGATGATTTTCAAAAAAACAAATGTACTATATTTTTTTAAAAGTCTATTTTATCAAAGATAAAAAAAACAAATTTTCTTTATCAGGAATAGGAAGAATTAAATGTCGCATTTTAAAATTAAAAGAATGAAATTATCCTTTCATCTTTCCTTCCGGAATATTACTCTTTCATGCCATGTGCTCAGTTGGTGTAAATCGTAACAGACTTTTTAGGATTGATGTAAAACGACAGGAACCCGAGGTCATTTCTTCAAAAGAAAACCTGCGGTATTCAGGTTTCATTCGTTTTACGTTGAGAGGGGGTTGGTTGAGGGTTGGTTGAGGGTTGAGAGAGGGTTCATTGAGGGTTAGGATAGGTAAACCTCAATGAACCCTCTTTGAACCCTCAATGAAATGTCTTTGAACAGCGAATGAATGAAATTGAAATTCAAACTGCATTCCAGTGGGATGAATTGCAAAAAATGAAACAAAATCAGAAGTGATTTCGATTCTGGTACGTGAGCCTTTGATTTTGCGACCAAACTCTTTTCTACTCTTCATGGATTCAAGTTTACGATTGACTTCAATGCCACCCAATGTCTGTCAACCTCCGAAGATATAAGTAACGAATAAAAACAGGATTCATGTGGTTAAAATAAAACAATCATTTATTCCAGCTGCTTAGAAGGGTGCAAATTCATGATTTTGTATTTTTTTTTGATAGCAAGATATTATTTTTACTTTTTTACCGTTTACTCAAATAGAAATTTTATTTCTTCTCTTTCAGACCATAAAAATAGTGTATCTTTGGGTGTTTTTTGAGAAATTGTTTGTGAAATCATTTTTTACAACTTAAATTCTTAGTTTTAAATAAAAAGATTTTAATGAGAAAAAGATTTTTTATAGTACTATTTGCAGTAACCATCTCATCTCTTGCCTTTTCTCAGGCAGGAACCGGAGTGTATCAATTTCTCGATTTACCGGTTTCATCCCGTTTAGCAGCTTTGGGTAGTATCAATGTGTCCTTGCACGACAATGATATTAACTTCGCATTTCAGAATCCTGCCTTGCTGACTTCCGAAACCAACAATACGATTGGACTGAACATGGCAAATTACCTGGCGGATATAAAATTCGGCTCAGCAGTATACGGTAAAAATTTTGGAACTAAGAATTACTTTGCCCTTGGAATTCAATATATCGATTATGGACTTTTTAAGCAAACTACCGAAACAAATGAAATAATCGGGACGTTTACTGCAAAGGATATGGCATTATACCTTATGTATGGCCGACCTATTACGAACAAAATTACAATTGGCGCTACCTTGAAACCTATCTATTCGGTGTATGAAACTTATACCAGTTACGGGGTAGCCATGGATGCCGGGGTCAGTTACAATGATTCAGCCAACCTGTTTTCCGCCGGATTGGTTTTAAAGAATATGGGTACCCAATTAAAAGGGTATTATTCCGAAGATGGAGCTCAACATCTGGAACCTTTACCTTTCGATATTCAATTGGGTATTTCCAAGAAGTTCTTACACGCACCACTTCGTTTTTCGGTTACGCTGGATAATATTCAACAATGGGACCTGAGCTACCAATCGACTAACCAGCCTACTGACAATCTTACCGGTACTTCCACCATAAAAAAAATAGGGTTTGTCGATATGGCTTTCCGTCATGTGATTCTGGCAGCTGAATTTGTCCCTTCCAAGAACTTTTATCTGACTGTAGCATATAATGATCGCCGCCAACAGGAAATGGCAATGTCCGGCTTTAAAAGCGGTGCAGGCTTCTCATTTGGTGGTGGCATCAAACTCTATAAATTCCATGTTGGATTTGGTATGACCCAATTCCAGGTTGGCAACTATGCTTATCAGTTTTCTATCAGTACTGCGCTAAAAGATTTCAGGTTATAAATGGAGAATTTTCCATAATTTAATACTACTCATGCATAAAATAATAGTGGCCATTGATGGTTTTTCATCCTGCGGAAAAAGTACCATGGCAAAAGAATTAGCCCGCGAAGTGGGCTATATTTATGTCGACTCAGGTGCCATGTATCGCGCCGTATCGCTGTTTTGTATTCAAAACGGTTTGATGACTGATACCGATATCAATGCTGTTGAACTAGAAAAGAAGATTGAATCTATACAAATAGAGTTTAAGACAAATCAAGAAGGCAAATCGGATACCTGGTTGAATGGACGGAATGTTGAAACCGAGATACGCTCGTTGGAAGTTGCCAATGGTGCAAGCCGGGTGAGTACGTTAGGTTTTGTACGACGCGAATTAGTCCGCCAACAACAACTCATGGGTGAGAAAAAAGGAATTGTCATGGATGGCCGCGATATAGGGACAGTTGTTTTCCCCACGGCAGAATTAAAAATATTTGTAACTGCATCACCTGAAATCAGGGCACAAAGGAGGCTTGATGAAATGGCAGCCCGAGGTGAGTCTGCAAATTACGAGGAAGTGCTGGCAAATGTCATAGAGCGTGATGACCGTGACCAGAATCGTGCTGAAAGCCCCCTGCGCAAAGCGGATGATGCTGTGGTAATCGATAATTCGCACCTCACACGCGAAGAACAAAGTATGCTGCTAAGAACTTTGTTTATTGAAAAAACGTTTAATTAATTTACTATTTAGATATTTACCATTTACCATTTCGTAAAGTGTGTAATCGATATTGTAAAGTGCACATATTTAAATTATAAATAGTAAATAGTAAATGAACAAATAGTAAATATTTTCATGTTAAATATAGAGATAGATAAAAAATCAGGCTTTTGTTTTGGTGTAGTAAATGCCATTTCAAAAGCTGAAGAGGAATTGGCTAAAGGTCAAACCTTATACTGTTTAGGTGATATTGTTCATAACGGACAAGAAGTGGAACGGCTTACCCGACTTGGTTTAATTACCATTGATCATGAGCAGTTTGAACAACTGCATGATGCCAAAGTATTATTACGTGCCCATGGGGAACCACCCAGGACTTATCAGATAGCCAAGGAAAATAATCTGACACTGATAGATGCCTCGTGTCCTGTGGTGTTGAAATTGCAGGCACGCATTAAAAAAGCATATCAGGCAGCCCCGGAAGATGATACACAGATTGTTATTTATGGTAAAAAAGGACATGCCGAAGTAAACGGGCTGGTTGGTCAGACAGATGAAAAGGCTATTGTTATTGAAAGTGAAGCTGATCTGAGTAAACTTGATTTTTCCAAGAATATCAGCCTGTTTTCCCAAACTACCAAATCACTTGAAGGGTTTAACCATTTAGTGTCTACTTTATCCGAAAAGATAGTAAAAGGTGCCGAATTTGAATATTCTGACACAATTTGCCGCCAAGTTGCTAATAGAATTCCAAATATTACTACCTTTGCAAAGAATAATGATATTATCATATTCGTGAGCGGCAAGAAGAGTTCCAACGGGAAAGTATTGTATGAACACAGTAAAAAAATGAACTCAAACACCTATTTTGTAACAGAGGCAGATGAGATTGCAGAATTAGATCTTGACCTGAACAAGAAGATAGGTATTTGCGGTGCCACCTCCACCCCACGATGGCTCATGGAGGATGTTGCCGATAAATTGAATGAACTGGCATTAAGTAAGGGTATTAAAGAAGAATAAAAATTAGTTAAATAGTTATTTAAAGGTGGAAAAAATGAAATACGAAATTAAATGTATTGGTTTACTTACTTCAGGAGGTGATGCTCCCGGTATGAATGCAGCAATACGTTCAGTAACACGTGCTGCCATTTTCAATGGTATCCGTGTAAAAGCAATTTACAGAGGGTATAAAGGGTTAATTACCGGTGAAATTAAAGAATTTCAAACCCAGAATGTCAGTAATATTATTCAACAGGGTGGTACGATTCTTAAGACTGCCCGTTGCATGGAATTCATGACTGTCGAAGGTCGAAAGACAGCCTTCGAAACCATGAAAAAAGAAGAAATTGATGCTCTCGTAGTGATTGGTGGTGATGGTACTTTTACCGGAGCCCGTATTTTTGCCCAGGAATTCAATGTGCCTATTGTAGGTTTGCCTGGAACTATTGATAACGATTTATACGGTACCGATTCAACTATTGGGTACGACACGGCATTAAATACAATCATTGAAGCGGTGGATAAAATACGCGATACTGCCTCTTCCCACGAACGCTTGTTCTTTATTGAAGTGATGGGTCGTGATGCAGGTTTCTTAGCATTGAACAGTGCTTTGGCTTCAGGTGCTGAAGCAGCCATTATACCCGAACGTGAAACCAAAGTGGATCAACTGGAAGAACTGATTAAGAATGGTTTCCGTAAATCAAAGAACAGCAGTATCGTCATTGTTGCCGAGAGTGATATCACCGGCGGTGCTACCGGATTAGCCGAACGCATGCGTATTGAACATCCCGAATATGATGTAAGGGTTACCATACTTGGTCACATTCAACGTGGGGGTTCCCCATCTGCCTACGATCGCATATTAGCAAGCCGCATGGGTGTTGCTGCCATCGATGCACTGATGGACGAGCAGCGCAGTATCATGATTGGGATTGTAAACGATGTGATTGTTCATATCCCATTTACCAAAGCCATTAAAGACGACAAGCCTGTCAATGAAAATTTGTTGGGCGTTCTTCAGATATTGTCAATCTAGTCAAAGGTTTGAAGAGTTTGAGGTTTGAAGAGTTTGAGGTTTGAAAGGTTTGGTGTTTGAAAGGTTTAGCACTTATAGAAGGCTTATAGTTTTTATAAACGCAAAACACGAAACACGGAACACAGAACACCAAACTCTTCAAACCTTTCAAACCTTTCAAACTCTTCAAACTTCAAACCTCAAACTCTTTAAACCTTTCAAACTCTTAAGCTTTGTCTTCGACTTCAATCCTTTTCGTATGCATGGGCAATATCTGCCGTTCTCCAATGGCAGAGGCTGTTTTTCTAAGCATTCATGCCCGTGAAGGTACTTCCGGTATGTATGAGATTGATTCTGCCGGATTGCTCGATTATCACGAAGGTGAACTGGCTGATGCACGTATGCGGGCTCATGCTTCTTCACACGGATATACCCTGGCTCATCGTTCACGCCCTGTTTCAAAGGATGATTTTAAACACTTTGACCTGATAATCTGCATGGATGAACAGAATGTACGTGGTTTAAGGCAACTGACTTCAAATCCTGCCCATCTGGCTAAGATTCATCTTATGACCGATTACTGTATTAAAATGTCTGCTACTGAAGTCCCCGACCCTTACTATGGAGGCGATAATGGCTTTGAGTATGTTATTGATTTGCTGGAAGATGCCTGCGAAGGACTGTATGAAGAGGTAAGGAGTAAGAGGTAAGAGGTAAGAGGAAAGGAATAAGAAATGAGGAATGAGAAATGAGTAGGTAGTAGGTAGAAAGTAGAATATAGAAAGTAGAATATAGAAAGTAGAATTTAGAAAATTGAAAATAATCCCCGGCAAGTAGATTACTTACCGGGGATTTTTTGTGACAGTAAATTAATAAATTAACTAATCAACCAACGGAACACAGTGACGTCCAGTTTACGGGATTAACCAATCAACCAATTAACCAATTAACTAATCAACCAATTAACTAGTCAACTAATCCCTACATTTTCTTATACATAGGGCAATCCGGCCCGCAGACATGTCCCATTTCGCCATGATGGATCATAGCCATTTTTCCACTCTTATCCACTTCATGTCCATTTTTTAGTTTCATGGTCTTGCCATCGGCCATTGTCATCTCACCTTTTGGAGTAATCTTGCTACCATCGGTGCAGGTATATGTTTCTTTCATTGGCATGCATTTCCCATCTTTGCATACCATCATTTTGTTATTCACCATCATCACACCATCTTTCATCTTCATTTTCATTTTCATTTCAGTCTTTTCTTTGTCACTCTTCATCTTGGTGGATGGAGTCTGGGCAAAAACTGATGCAGTAAGCCCTACCAGGATTGCAATTGCAAAAATTACTTTTTTCATTTTACTTTGATTTTAGATGATTTATTTCCTTCAATACCGCTGTTGCCCGGTCTTCAGATACGCTGTTGCCCGATGAACTGATACATAAAAAAAGTATCCAGCCTGATTAAAATCAAAATATCTTTTAAAGAATATAAAACTAACCCGTATAGATTTACTCTCAATAAAAAAACTCCAATACTATCAGTGGATACTATAAAATGAAATAATTATTCTTCTAAAACAAAGATTGAATATTTTAGTTCGCTGTTTAATATTTGTTTCAATAATTTTAGACTATCATTCTTAAAATGCACATTACTTGTTGAATAAGAATTTAAAAATTAGATTTTGTATGTCTACGATACCGTTTCTACCATTAATGCGTGTTTATTAACAGGAAACAAAAGTAGATGCATCCATTAACAACAAAGGGGTCGAATCCGACCCCTTTGTTTCTATCAACTATTTCCTGAATTCATACCTTTGTTTCTTCAACGGCAGACTAATGATTCATTCTATTTGTCATCAGTCACAATGGTATTCTTAACTGCATTATATGTAAAGTATTTCGACAAAGCCGGTGAATAGACTTTGAATTCATCCAGGCCGTAAATGCCGCCATACAGTTTAAATGTGCAAATGTCTGTTGCCGAAATAAAAGGTTCTATCCGCAAATGGCTGTGCGTTATTTCCCTTACTTTTGCTCCATTGATTTTTGTTATTGCCGGTACTAACCTGGAATGAAATTTCCGCCATGAAGTAATCTTTCCATTGATATCTGCAATGAAAATATAATCATTCCCCATAGGAATGATATCCGACTTGGATGTTCCTGTGATAATATAAAGTTTATAGCCCTTTTCAAATGGAATCAATTCAACATTTAAATTATACCCTCCATTAATGGTCACATTGTAAGCCGGAGTGAATATTTCCTTTAACAATGTAGTCCGCATGTTCATTAGTTTTATTTCCAGGGTGCTTAATTCCCGATTGACAGATTTTTCCTTAAAAGGAGTTGTAAAATCATTTACATAAGTCATTTCATAAATGCAATTGCTTTTCCCTTTTTCCAGAATGATTGATTTGATAGAATCCCCCGATTGATAGATGAGGTATCCACCAAATTTTTTCTTTACGTCCTTGCGTTCCTTTGCATGGTCGGTCGATACCCAGGCAACACGTTCATACTGATACAGCAAATTGCCTTCTGCCAGAATGGAGTCAGTCTTCTGCCTGATTTCTTCCTTCGAAAAATTTATCTGCCCCTGTAGCATGCAAGTAATAAATACAAATGAGAATAAAACGATTTTTTTCATAACCCTTAAATTTAAATTCATATTTTATTTTTAGTAATCTTATCAATTAGTTTTTATTTATTGAATAGTATTGCTTTACCCTCCCAAACTTCCAAACCCCAAACTTTTCAAACCTCAAACTCTTCAAACTTCAAACTCTTCACCCTTCTTCCGTTTCCTCATTCCCCATCTCCGGCTCCTCCAACTCGAGCAATTTCACTGCCTGAATAGCATTTCCAGCAATCCCTTTTATTGAGGCATGCATGTCAATGGTATTCACCGTTACTTTGTCTATTTGTTTTTCCCTTTTCTTCCAGATACTCTGCATGGCACGTTTCTCACTTTCCAGGTCCATCTTCATTTGGGTAAATCCTTCCACGATGGCTTCTACCTGTAAGCGGAATGTATTGCCGGTCAGGTAATCGTAGAGCATATGCATCTTATCGCCTTTGTTTTCCTGAGAACTGATGGCATTGCTGATCTGTATAATTGATTCCCGCAATACCGAACACAGTCCTTTGAACTCCTCATAATTGCAGATCCAAATCCCCTCTTTCAATCCCATCCGGTCCATGTCTGAGGGCATGACTTCAGTGACCAGTACCCCGATATTAGCTCCCTTCATACGGATATCCGCTTTGAATTTCTCGATCCAGCTGGGTTGGAAATCCTTGGTACGCTTGCTTTCGTAATATACCGTCCCGCAATTCTGAACAGTGCGGGTATTGACTATCTGGATGCAATCGCCTCCACGGGCACCTTTTTTTATTTCCTCTATCGTATCCAATGGAAACTGGGCTGCCAGCCATTCTTCAATTGCCAGTTCCTGTACTTCGCCCTGTAACTGCATCGAACCCTGTTCCTGCTTCCTTTTCATTTCCTCAGTCAGCTTACGTTGGTCCTCCAGTTGTTTCTGGAGTTCTTTGAAACGCAATTCGTTCTTGTCTTCTTCGTGTTTCCTGATCCGTTCCCTTTCGGCAATCAACGTTACATTCAGGTTTTTCTGGGCTTCCGCTTCGGCTATTTCCTTTACTTCAGACTTTTCGCGTTTCAACTTTTCAATCTCAGCTTTGGTGCGGTTAAGTTCTTTCACCTGTTCCGACTTTTCATTCAGCTCTTTTTGCAGGGCATTGAATTGTTCTGCCTGTTCTTCCTGAAATTTCTGTTTCAGCTTTACTTCAATCGCTTTTCGGTCTTCTTTTAGTTGTTTATCCAGCCTGTCCTGAAAAAGCTCGTTCTCTTGTTTCTTCTTTTGTTCAAACAGTTCCTTCGCCTTATTCAGGTTCTCCACCTCATCCTCATATTTCTTTTTTTCTTCCGCCAGCTGATTCTGGTATTTCAGTTTTATCTCATCCTCCAACTGATGGGCCAGGATATCCTGGACATCGATGGAGGTGCCGCAGTTCGGGCAATTTATCTGGGTGTTATTTTTCATATTGGTGTTTTCTTATTTTTCCTAATCCTTTATTCTCAAAACTTTTATTGTTTAAAAAAGATCTTACTCATTTAGTTTTTTCTTCTCTTTCTTTTCTATTTGTTTGATGCTTTCTTCAGTCGGCAGGTTTTCAGGCATGGTACCTCCAAGTTCCTCTATGGTTTTACGAACTTTCTTCCCTACATTGAAATGAGTGGTATTTGCATTTTGTTTTCCTTTGATATTTTCCCTGCGAAGTTTTTCTTCGGTTTGAGTAGCCCTAAATAGATTCGCTGCCAGCTCAGTACTTCCCATATGATCGAGGATATTTTGACTTTTCTTTAATCCTTTTCGGATATGAATACCTTTAGCATCAAGGCCTCCATACAAGCCCATATAACCATGATTTTGAAAAATAGCATAATCAATTGGTTCAATAACACCGGCGTCTTTTGCTGCTTCTGCCAATTGAATGTTGTGTGTTTTTAATTCGTTACGTAGAAATAATCTTTTTTCCACCTCACTTTTTAGACTTGTATACTCATCCATCTGCCTTATTTCCTGGATACGGGTTTGTATCGCAAAATAAGTTTGTCCGGTAGCCACAAGCTCTTTTGAAGGATCTGCATTCTGAACGATAAGGTAACATGCATAACGTGATAATTTCATACTATCAACCTCACGTTTAGCAGTTTTCCCCAATTCGATCATTTCGAGGATATCCTCGAAATGATCAGGTACTGATTGTCCACTGTTTTTACAAGCTTCTTTCGCCCTGTCAATAACAGGTATAAAGTGTCTGAATTCAGAATATTCTAATACTTTTCCTAAGTCACGTGCACTCCAGAACTCATTTCCATATTCATCAACCTGACGAATTTGTTCAAATATATTCTGAGCTTTTTTTGATAGTTTATTTTCCATAATCTCAATTTTTATAGGTTATTTCCTTTATAAATTTAACTTTGACTAAATCTATCGCTTCAGTTTTAAGACTATATATTTCTCAATCTGGTTTATTTCATGGATATAGGTTTGTATCGCAAAATAAGTTTGCCCGGTAGCCACAAGCTCTTTTGAAGGATCTGCATTCTGAACGATAAGATAATATGCAAAACATGATAATTTCACACTCTCAACTTCACGTTTAGCAGTTTTCCCCAATTCGATCATTCCGAGGATATCCTCGGAATGATCAGTTTTGATTGTCAACTGTTTTACAGGCTTTTATCACCCAGTCAATGACAGGTATAAAGTTACTGAATATAGATTGCCATCTTACTTTTCCTAAGTCAAAGGTACTCCAGAACCCATTACCATACATATTAATTAATCTGACAAGTTTATTTAAATATATTCTATAATCATATTGATATTTTTTTTCATAATCTCAGTTTCTATTGTTTATTTCCTTTATAAGTAGAACTATAAACAGTTTTAAGATTCCTCTGATTTGAATTTTCAAAGATACTCTTTTTGCATAATATTTCAGAAATAAAATTGCACTTTGTTATTCCACTATCCCAAAGCGTTTATGTAAATAGCAGATGTAATTCTCCGCGAGAGTATTATTTTCCAAGATCTATTGTTTCAATCGTATTTTTAATAGCATCATAGGTAAACAATTTAGACAAGGCAGATGATACTACTTTGAAATCCTTTAATCCATAATAGTCATACCCGTAGAGCTTGAAATTACAGATGTCCGTGGCAGTAATAAAAGGCTCTGCCATTAGATGACTATGAACTACCCCAACAACTTTTTCACCTTTATAAGTTGCCATGGCAGGGATTACCATCGAATGGAATTTCCGCCAGGAGGTGATAGCTCCTTTTTTATCTGCAAAGAAGATATAATCATTTCCCATGGGGATGACATCCTTTTTCGAAGTTCCGATTAACATGTATAATTTATAACCCGTTTCACAAGGAATCATTTCCATGGCCAGGCTATACCCTTCAGGCCAGTTGACAGCATAAGCCGGAGTCAATGCCTCATTCATAATTTTTACTTTGATGACTTGTAACTCTTCCTCTAAAACGCTTAATTTCCTGTTCACAAGCAATTCCTTGTATGGATTTGTACCATCCTTGAAAAAAGTCATTTCATAAATACATGTAGAATGGTCTTTTCCAAGGATAATGGCCTTAATCGAATCCTCCGATTTATAAATCAGGTAACCTCCGAAATTATCCTTCACCTCCTTCATGGACATGGCAAGGTCGGTGGATACCCATGCTGCTTTTTCATACCGGTAGAGCAAATTTCCTTCTGCCAGGATGGAATCGGTCTTTTGCCTGATTTCTGCTTTTGAATATTTCTCCTTACCGGATAACAGTACCGTTGTGAATACAAAAAACAGGAATATGATTCTTTTCATATCATTTTTCATTTTAGGTTGTGTACATTTTACTCATTTTCAACTAAATTATATTCAGGTCAACTTACTTCTAAAGACTTAACTCAACAGGTTCAACTTCCGGTAGTACCTCGTATAACTCTTCCGTTTTCCTGTTCCGAAAAATAAAGTATATCAGCACTATTGCAGGGATTAAAAACAGGACAGCTAAAATAGATCCTTCAAATCCAAACAAACCTCCATTCCAACTGTTGGCAAGTGTATATTTTGTTTCAATAAGTCTGTAGATTTTCATCCCGCTCACATTGAATCCAAAGACAGTCCCCTGAAAAAAGTTCCAGCTAAAATGCAAGGCTATTGGAAACCATAGATTCTTGGTAAACAGATAGGACAATCCCAATACTAACCCCGATAGAAAGAGAATCAGCAAACTTATCAGGGTGATATTTGGATTGGCTAAATGCATAACGCAAAAAACCAATGCTGAAATTATCAATGCTACATATTTATTAAACGATATTGCCAGATTCCTCAGGATATAGCCCCTGGTGAATACCTCTTCAGCAACAGCAACAAAAATGAATAAACCGATACTATAGAGTATATTTATAAAGTCCGGTTTAAAAGCTACAAACTGGAGTTGCTGAGTGAATATCAGGATCGAGAAACCCGACAACATAATTAAAAACCCAATCATCAGTCCCATTAGAATGTCTTTACCCACTAATACCTTTTCAAACCCGATACTCACAAACGATTTTTTATCAAGTTTTGTGGTAAACAGCCATACGATCCCAACTGATCCTATCATCGACATAAAGTTAATGACCAATAATTGTACTGGTGTTTGTTTAATATCCTTCATGTGGATAATATCAACACCTGTAATCAGAGCCCCGATTAATTGTAAGATGACAACTACAACTAAATAAGGCAGGATGATTTTCAATACGCTTTTCCAACCCTGGCTGTTGTTTCTTTTTACTTGTTCCATAATAAATACTGAATGTGTTTTGTTTGTAATTATTTTTTAATCAGACTTTTTGCAATATTTCCTGTTGAATGCTTTTATGTATGCTGCGATTTATAAAAGGGATTACTCTCTCTTTTATCTCAACTTCCCTTATCCGATAATTCCGTTATTATCTTCTCAATTTGTTTGTTAATATCTTCAATCTGGGGTGTCACTGTTTCAATATTGTTTTCTACCGATTTGTATATCAGCTCGTAACTTTTTATTCTCAGGTTGCAGTATTCAAACAACAATTTATTCCGGTGATGGATAAACGGAGGCAAATTATATTTCTCCACTTCATAGATCAGTTGGATATTATCATTCCAGTAATAGATGCCACGGTTTTTAATTTCAATCAACATTTGTTCCCTGGGGGTTTCTTTCGGCATGCTCAATACTGCCAATGCCTCAGCTTCCGATGAAATGAATTCTTTCATTTTTGCGTCGTACTTTTCAATATCGTATTTTTTCATATCCTGTTGCGTCAGGAACTTTTTATCAACATCTTTCGGCACCTGCAGGAAGACAAGGTAACAAGAGAACAGGATGACAAACGAGAGAATGCCGATACTGATTTTCTTACTATCATATTCCCGGTCATCTTCATTCTTTACTTTTAAGCTTGGATAAAAACCATAGCCAATAATCAGTCCGCTCACCAGTCCTCCGATATGGGCAGCATTGTCAATGCCTTCCTTCATTCCGTACGCCAGGTTGTAAAAGACAAATAAACCGATACTCGCCAAAAGGGCTTTACGGGCGGACTTGTCAATAAGGTTCGTGGTGAGCATGGCCAGGAATACACCATACATTCCAAATATAGCTCCGGAAGCTCCTGCACTGATAGTCAGGTCGTGCCACCAGAGGCTGCTGACGCTTGCTGCTATTCCTGTTAATAAATAGGCAGTTGCAAACCGTGCTTTGCCAAGATAGGGTTCAAGCAATACCCCGATATAAACAAGCGCATACATGTTCATTAAGAGATGATACACACCGATGTGCAGGAAGCAATTGGTGATAATTCTCCACCAATCGCCTCCTGTTGTTAAAGGCCTAACGTTTGCTCCCCAAAGTATCAGGCTGTCCGTGTCGGGCATAAAAGCATTCACTCCGGTAATTACCATCAGGATAAATACCAGGATGTTCAGGTCGATCAGGATAGGTGTTATAAAATACCCTTCAGTAGGTATAAACAGGCACAGGAATTCATTTATCTTTTCACCTGCCGTTAATGGTGCTTTGATAAGTAAGCTGTCCTCATTCGCTACAATGTCTGCCTTCAGGGTTTCGTATAGTTCTGCCAGTTCCTCTTCGGTAAGGGTTTCTTTCAGTACCTCAAAGTTGAAAATAAACAGACTTATATTTGCTTTGTTTTTTCCCCGGTCCCCCATTTGGGATCCAATAATTTCACTCTTCAACTCAGCAATGCCGTCCCGGATGATTATCCTGAATTCTTCCCCGAATGAGCTGTATGGGGATTTGACTCTGGCAATAAATCCATTTTCACTGACCTGGCTGATATCCCATTTCAATTTTTTTGTAGTCTCCACTGCCATCGTCAGGAGTTGTTCCTGAGTCAGGTTTTCAGGTTTAAAATCCTTTTTAAATTTCTGATTAAATCCAAATGCCATACTATATTTTTTTTATTTTTTAAATTTAGCCAGATAGATTCTGTACCCCAGGTATAGGATAGCTGCATACACGTACAATCCCCAAAGTTTTAACAGGAACAGAAATACAGCTTCCAATATTTCCCAACCTGTCGATAATGAATCTACTATTTTTGTTCCCAGTCCAGGTTCATATTCCCGGGTATTCTGGTCGTTGGCTATCAGTTCATGTCTTACTGCCTGATGTTGATAGATAGTCAGGTTGATGGTGCTGAAATTCATTTGGTCCCTCAACGATAAGTTTGATATCCTGGCATTATCAGCTTGTTCCTGTTTGCTCAGCAGCACTTCTTCAGCATTGGTGGTTTCGTTTAATTTCTTCCCACGGTTATCAATGGCATGGGTAAGGCGTTGTTCGTTTCTGGCCGAACGTTTCAGGGTCAGGTTATTCGATAACAGCTGTAACGAAACATCATCCGCCTTGATAACACGTGAATCCAGGAAGTCAATGTTTTTGGCAATTTCTTTCAGTGTAGTGTCAAGCCTGGTATTAGGTACCCGTATGGTGATCGTATTCGTGATCGTGAAGTGTGTGGTGATCAGTGATGAATCCGCACTGACAACAGTCGTTTCGGTATCATCAATATTGCTGGCCAGGTTCGTGTAGGTTACAAAACCTCCCATGCGGGCTGTGATATCTTCTATGTTATAAGTCGATTTGATCACACTCTTCACTTTAAACTTCAGATCCGCAGTCCTGATAAACTTATGCGTCGTGTCTTTCTTGTTTTCTACAGCTGCTGATGAGGAAACCATGCTTACAGCAGTACTATCTGACATCGGGGCTTCTTCTGCTTTTTTGGGTGAACAACTTACTACTGAAACTAAAAGTACAATACCCAGGATAATTTTTGTGCAATTCATACAGTGGATTTTAATGATATGGATTTTTTTATTAGATAATTTGATTCATGTTTATTGAGAGGAAATAATGCCCAATCTATTAAAAAATTGAACGCTGAATTCCGTTGTTAAAGCAAATAAAAGCAGATTCTGCTCTTTTAAAGATTTATTCAGGATTAAATTCTAATAAGTTGAATTTGATCAAAGTGGAAAAATCGATTCCAGCTTGTTGGGATAAATTCCGTTTTAATCATCTAAATATGCGTACATCTTAATAAAATGAAAGCATATCTTTTTAGGACTTGTACTACAAATCTTCGGGGATAAATTTATCTTTAATTCTTTTATCACTATTCAATAATCTATTTTTATAAGTTGATGATTGTGATTTCCACCAGGCAAGCCATAGTTTTTTACTGGTTGCAGACGAACAAAAATGAATTATATTATTTTTATAGTAGTATTGGTAATTATTTCCTATTTCACCACAATAATCAATGTAGGCACAAGAACTTAAAAGTTCATGTAAATATATCTGATTATCATCATAACTTGCAATACGATGACTGAATTGATAATTGAATAAAGTATCTTCCACAACAATATACTTTTTATATTTACGGTTGATTTTTTTCAGGATATCCTGATTTATTTTATTGTCGTGATAGTCATTCGTATATTCTTTCATATGGATCTTTAGATGTAATATATTTTCAGGAATCCCACGTGTAAAAGGTTTATTTGGCAAATAATATCTTAAGAGTCCGCTGGAAATTGTCCAACAATCAGTATGAGAAGATTCTAAAATATCAAAGAGTTGTGGAATATCCGATTCTCTTGGATCACGGATTAGTAATTGCATAATTTTTACTTGTAAGTCTACATTCCTGTACAATTTCAAAAGGGCTTTTCTTGCATTCATATTTGTAAATTCTTCGTAATCCCTGCCTGCTTCTTTACAATGGATGCCGATCAAATGTAAAGTATAAAGTCCGGCAAACTTAGCATTCATTGAATTCGTAGTTTCAATAAAATTTACTAATGGTTGAATAGCACTGTCACCATGCACGGCAATAGAAAACATTAAATCGTTATATCCAATCCAATAACCTTTATAGGTATCATATAAAGTATAGTTTGTCTTTAATTTTGGAATTAACTCCTGAATGGAAGAGACACTATCAATCATTGGGTAAATGCGTCTGTCTTCTGCAAGAGCATAATATCCTGAATACTTTATTTTTGGAGCCTTGTTACTGCTGTTTTTACAGCTTAAGAGGATTAAAATCAACAATATCGGTATAAAGTATTTCATAGTGGTGTATAAATTTATATTATAATTTAAAATCAAGCATTCTTTTTATATCCATGTAAAATGGTATCAGGTTACTACTTGGATTACTCAATTTAATTCTCATTTTATCTTTTCGAAAAACTCAGTCACATATTTCTTTTTTCGTTCACTCCTGTAAGTAATTGAAAGTCTATTGTTGATAATTTTTATTCGATCAGTCCCCAACATTCTATATACTAAATCTTTGTTATCAGTTCGGATATATAATCTCAAAAGTGTATTGGTGAAATCATTGGATTCATGAACGGTATATTTTTTATTCCCTACCATAACATTCAGGCTGTCATAGTTTTCCTTTAAACAAATCTGCCCTTTGAAATCGGAAGTATATGTTTTAGGTTTTCCAAATGCATAAACTTCCACTCTGATTCCTTTTTTTAAATCGGAGTTTCTGTAAATCTCTATGATATTATTTTTTTTATTACCAGTTTTAGTTGGATCAATTATCACTTTGTCCGGAATCACTGAGGGTGTTAATAACAGTTCGTTTCCAATGATTTTCCAGCTCCCTGTTGTTATCTCTCCCGAGCAATCATCCATCATCTTAAAGGTGTAAGTGTAATCTTTTTTAAGATCAAGATATATATTAGTATGGCCTTTCCAATACAAATCAAAGCTGAACTGATAGTTGCCAATTATTACCTGGCTAAAAATCAATACAGGAGCTAAAACAATCAAAAGTAATAAACATATTTTTCTCATTTATGATAAATTGAGCAATAATTAATAAGAAATAAATCCTATCCTGTAACTTAAAATAAAACCTTTTCAATCCTAAGCTCTGACTCCCTCTCCTTTGGAGAGGGTTGGGGAGAGGTCTTGCAAATCAGCCACTTCCTCCTTTGGAGAGTGTTGGGGAGAGGTCCTGAAATTCAATCATTTCTTTCGGTAAATAGAGTCAGGGAGACGTCATTATCTTTTCTCCAGTTTCTTTATCAACTTATCCTGAATCCATGAAACTAACACGACCATGCAAATAGCCCCAATAGTTGCTAACAACATATCCGATTGTGTGTCCCATGGATCGCCCTGGGTGCCCAGAAACGCTTCTGATGATTGTCCTGACACAACTGCTACAAACCATTCAAACAATTCATACACGGCGCTAATACTGACGCAAACACTTACTGTCAGTATCGATACCCATCTGCCACGTTTTACAATATCCAGCCTGACGAACAATTCCCTCGCCACCATGGCCGGTACAAATCCCTGTGCAAAATGTCCCACCTTGTCATAATTGTTCCTGCTTTGATGGAATACTTCCTTTACCCAGTCAAAAAGAGGCACTTCAGCATAGGTGTAATGTCCTCCTACAAACAGGATATAGCAATGAACCAGGATAAACACATAGGTCAGGGTCGTGAACTGAAATTTCTTAAAAGTCAATAGTAGTACTGCCATCGCGATAATCCCCGGGAATACTTCCAGTATCCAGGTGAAATAATCATGAGGTTGAATCCCCGAAACAATCAATCCAATAAAAAATAAAATCAATAAAAGAAGGTATTTCTTCATGCCTGGAAATTTAAATGAAATGGTTCAACAGTTTTTTTTGATTATTTACCGTTCTGTGAAAACTTCTTAATACCTTTGTTGTTGTTTATAATATACGATCTTTGGGTGCGTTCCTCTAACGGTTAGGAGTCCGGTTTCTCAATCCGATAATGGCAGTTCGATTCTGCTACGCACTACATATGTTCCACCGCTGACTTTCAATATTCTCAATTACTTCCTGTTTCAATTTTTGATATTACATTGAACTGCCTGTAATCTAAAATTTTAGGATCAAAGTAATCTTTTTTGTCATAAGTAAGTTTTATCGTTTTACCAAGCAGGGAATTATAATTATTAGTCAGTTCAAGATCTGAATGTATAAATGATAACCAGTAAAATTTAAAGATTCTGCCAAAATCATCTTTTATTGAAAATACAACAAAAGGATTATTCTCAATATTCATTACCACTCCGTCCATTATTTTTTCATTATTATCTTCCTCAGGGGCTGCTTTGTTCTTCTTTGTCATAATTACTAATCCTTCCGGACAAACGGATCCCATTTTTAATACCACCGCTCTACCCAGTTTTTCGCCTTCTTTGGAGTTCATTTTATCAAGGTCAATATCATAGTCGCGTTTTAATTCCTTTTTATAAGGCATGGATACATCGATCAGACAAAGTCCAAGCTTCATATTGTAATTATCTTTTCCCAGTGAGTCAGGAATGTTTAAGACGCATTCGCAGGCGTTTTTCACGATCTTATCCATATAATTCTCTGAAAAGCATGCGACTGTAAACAAAAGCAAGCCTGTGAAAATCAAAGTCTTTTTCATTATTTCTATATTGTTTTTTGGTTGTATTTCTTTAAAGTCCTGGTATTACTCATATTTTTACTTCGGTATATTCACTCTTCGAATATCTTTTTACTCCATCGCTAAATTCTTTTTTAAACTCTCCATCATTCTCGAATTCGTTGAAATGAATGTAATGCACCGTGTTTTTAACCGTAATGATATAACTGTATTCATTTTTACCGATCGATTTAATTTTCTCCCAGTTGTTTTTTTTACCATCAATCCAGATTCCTTCATCACTTAGGGCTGTAAAGTTTGATAATTTGAAAACAGCATTTACATTCACCAATACAAGGCATAAAAAACCTGTGTAATTCAATACATCACTCTGGCTCTTGAACTTCAATATCTCCAACAGGATGATGAATGCAGCAGGTACTAAACTGCCAATGGAATAAGTCCTAAAATCTTTATGTTTCAGCAGTATGATGCTGTGAAATTCGATTCCCTGATTGAATTTCCTTCGTTTATAGAAATCCCATACAATCGAAACCAGTAACAGTACAAAAACCGCCAGGGTATTAATCTCTGTCTTCATTCCTAAAATCTTTTATTGTATCTCTTATTTATTGCAACGGAATAAATTCCATTGCTACAATATCGGTCGTTCCTCCGGAACTTTCTTATTCCAAGAAATAAATTCCGTAGGAATGAACGATATTGTAACCCTGAGGTTTTAACCCCGGGATTATACATCGGGTGAATGGTCCTGAAATGTGTATAAACATCAGTATCTTAACTACCCACTACATACTACAAACTTTTTATTTGGGTCTCGCGATTTCCATATCGCGAACTTTTCTTTATTATATATTATAATCCGTAGGTTTTTACACAGGATAAACCCACCTAATCCCAACAGTCAAGAGTCGTAGACATTGTCGATAACAAGTAACTTGAGGTGCCAAATTGGAACCTCAAGTTACATGTTATGCTTATTTATTTCTTCTTATTCCGTACATCCAGGATATAATCCTTGATTTCCAGGATTGATTTCTCAGGCAATTGATAGGCTACAGCGGGATTCTTCGGCAATATGATTTCGAAAAATATATAATCATCCAGATGTTTATTTTCAGCTGCTTGTTTTAGAACTGTAAATTCCGGAATACCCTTTATTTTAGCCTTAGCATTGGTTTGTGCTATAACCATGGAAATTAAACATTCCCTGTCTTCTAATATGGTATGCTGCCCTTTTGTAGCTCCCATCGATTCACTATATCCGGGTTCATACATCCACAATGCTTTTGGCATTCCATACCCAAACCATTTGTCATTCATGGCAAGGTTTATTGTATTCTCAGATGGTTTTGAAATTTCTATTTGGGGATTGAAATACCAATCGGAGGTATCTCTCTTTGCTCTCAGAAATATAGCATCAAATGACTTCTTGATTCTGGGATTATTCCGGTTTAAAATGCGGGCAATAACTATTTCATCAACCGCATGAGTCAAATCATTGATCGATTTATAATTATCTGCCAGAAACCAATGGGACATGTAATCGATATAGTTTTTACTGATGGCTTTTTTATACCAGAAGATTGCATTTTTATGATCTTTATTAATCTCATAGACCTGGCCAATATAATTCATTACCAAAAAATAGGAAGAATCAGCCTCTAATGTCGATTTATACCAAATCAGTGCATTCTCATAATCTTTAGCCTGAAAATATATTTCTGCTTTTTGAAATTTTTGGGTAGCCAGGTCATTTGGTTTATAAAAGTAAGTATTGATACTAGAATCGGATACTACCCTGTAGCTATCTGAATAATTCAATTTGACTGAATAATCCGGCCCTGTAATTGGTTTATCCAGCATTTTAATGTCATATCTTAATTTTGAATTGCTCAACAGTTTTAAAATTTCTACAGGCGAATGAATCTCCTGAGTATACCCATAACTGAAAATTGATAATAATACAAGAACTACTGCTGATTTTTTCATATGTATGCTGTTTTGTTTTTTTTTACTCCTTCTTCTTCCTCTATATATCTATATATTTGGGATAATCTATAAATTTGGGTCCCGCGATTTCCATATCGCGATTTATTCTTTGTCATATATTGCAACGGAATTGCTACAACATCAGTCGTTCCTACGGAACTTTCTTATTCCCTGAAATGAATCCCCTAAGAATGAACGATATTATCAATCTGTGGTTTTAATACAGGGATTAAGAATAAAACATCACCTTGTAATGGGTGAACGAATTATAAAATTGTCAAACCCCCATGCTACTCTAAGACATTCCTGAAACCCAATCTGATTTCCTTCACAATCAACATTCTCTTTGAATACTATTTTTTTATTTACTAAAATAATACATTTCCTGTTGAGTTGTATTATCTGAATTCGATTGAAATCATTTTTCTTGATTAAACCCGGTATTACTATTTTTGAAATATAGGTCCAGCGTGATGTGGCAAATTTATCAAACTTATTAAATCTGAAGTCGCCATCCGGGCATACCGTTAACTGATAGGAAACACTATCCATATTACCCCACTGAATATCCAGTGCATTATAAATGTCATCATAGCTTATATATTTAGCATCAAATGATATTTCAAAATCATTCCTTGTATTTAAGCTTTCAAATGCTTTGCGATACCACAAGCAACCATTGCTTATCCTGTTCTTTTTAAACTTTTCAATATGCAGTAAACCATTCGTATTTTCTACTAGAAACTCACGATTATGAACCTGTTCCCATTTATTAGAGTCGTTATCAAACTTTTCAATAAATGCAACCCGGGTTTTTGATTCTATCACTTTTACATAGTCAACACAACTAAATGTAAGAAAAGAAACGAATAATAATACCACTATTCTTGTTCTCATAAAATTATTAATATTTTAAGTTGTTATATTTTACTTAATTTCGCTTCTGCGTTTCTTGTCGTTCCTCATCAGATGTCTTATCCTCATTAGTTTATTTGCAAGTAGATACATTCAAAAGGATTGTCTTAAATTCACTTCATTCTTCTTAACTCATTCATGCCTCCATATCCATCCAGTGCTTCAAAAACCATATCTTGTTCTTGATCGGTTTTCCAACCCATTTTTGTCAACTCGCTTTTTACCCCTGCTTCTCCTTTTTTCTGTATGAAATGGTAAGCTGCAAATTCTGTAACTTCATCGGGAACCCTACTTATAGTATACCTGATCAGTTTACTTAGCAGAAGCATTCTGCCAATAATATACATCAAACCGATGCTGATGACCCATACGTCTAATAAGCCTATAGTACCCAGATTTAAATCCTTATACCGTGTGCCTGCTTCAATTTTCAGGACCACAAAGTCTATGAAGTTCAGGGAATCCCCTGAGTCATTCATATAAAACAGGTATTGAAAAAACAGATTGCTTATAAAAATAACTGCTATGGCAACAATCAATATTTGTCACTCACAATCGAAACCATTACCAATACAAAAAACGCCAGGGTAATAATCTCTGTCTTCATACATATTTTTTATTCCTACAAACTTATCTATATATTTGGGTCCTGTGATTTCCATATCGCGCTCTTTTCTACATCATATATTGCAACCGGCGGTTTTAACCCCGGGGATTATGCGCCAATGTATCGTCCTGAAATGTATATAAGCTTCTGTCTCTTAACTACCTACTACCTACTACCTACTACCCACTCCCTACTATTTTCTACCTCCAATAAACTTCTTCAGAATCTTTCCATAAACATGATTCTCAGGCAGAAATCCCCAGAACCTTGAATCCACCGAATAATCCCTGTTGTCGTTCACAATAAAATAATAATCCATTTTTGGAATGTAGTATTCCGTCACTTTCCCGTTAATAACTATTTTATCATCCAATATCTTCAAATCATTCTGTTCGTATACCCTGATCAGGCGGTCGTACAGTGCGATATTTCCTTTCGTCAGGTGGATTTTCTCTCCTTTTGCCGGTATGGTAACTTCCCCAAAATCATCTTTAGTCCAACCCAGCTCCTTTGTAAACGGAAAAATTGATTGGTTCTCAGTCCCCGGGATAGAATTACAGATCAGGACAGAGTCAATTTCATTGATGACAGACAACCTTGCAAACTGTTTATCCGTGATGCATAACCCAACGGTCCCCCTATCATGGAGAACATCATCCGGTTTAATATTCATATTCTTCAGGAAATCGTTACTCAATATCTCCGGATCCTTCATTTTTACCAGATACAGTTTCTTACAATCCGGGTTGAGATACGGTTTGTCGTTCACATACAACCTGGAATTAATAAGCCTTATCCTGTCATGAGGCAATCCAACGCATCTTCCCACGCGTAATTGCCTTTTATTCAGCGGAACAATCGCAATGCTGTAGGTGCTATTGAACTCATTTTTATTCAACATCCGCTTCATGGTATAGTAACTTACCGGGGACTCCGGCACCAGGATAGTGTCACCTTCCGGAAAATGGTATACGATGATCTCATTTTGTTTCGGGGTATAATTCATTTTCCATGCCACGATATAGGTGCCTCGCGGTATCGTGTTTTCCATTGCTGAAGAGGGTACCCTGAACATATGCAGGCAGGTGAATCGTAGCACCATCCATAAAACTATAATACCTATGACAATGAATAGTATGATTTCCTTTTTCTTCATATCTTTTTCTCTGTTTCTTGCACTTTTTCTTAGTTGATTAATGATAATAATCGTTTCCCCGACGCTGAAATTATATACCGTTGTTCAGGATGTGTACTATTATCGGGATATTTCATTTCAATCCAACCAAATTCTAATAATGGGTCCAAATATTTCTTTCTATTAAACGATTGATTAGTCAAACCTATACTTTCAAATAATTCTTCTCTACTTATCCAAGACTCTAAAGAAAGAAGCATTTCTTTTACTTTAGCATGTACAAAATGTTCAAGAATATATTCAGCTCCGTTAGTAGCTCCGTTAGTAGCTCCGTTAGTAGCTCCGTTAGTGTAATCTATTAAATCATCTATATCTTTAAATAATAAAGCATTAGCTCCGATACTAGCTCCGATACCAGCTCCGTTACCAACTTCGATAATTGCATTGGAAAATGCAGCATGAACAGGTATTGTAACCAAAACATAAGTACTATCATCCGAATCAAAAACTGGTGCTGGAGAACCATTCTTTTCCATTGCATCGTAAATGGTTGGAAAACCTGTTCCACGGCCTTCTGTTAAATGAAGTTCTTTCAGAAAATCACCTATTCTGCGGTTGCGGTATTGTCGGGCAATAATCCTGCGGTTAGTACTTAGTATTTGTTTATTTACAGGAGGCATTGCAGCGGGATAGCTTAATATCTCTATCTTATCAGGCCATATCTGCACTTCTATTGGTGAACCAAGCTCATAACTTTTGTGATAAACAGCATTTGAAAGTGCTTCCTCTATAGCTGTAAATGGATAATTAAAGAAACGGTCTGCCTCTGCTCTGCCAGGATGCTTTATTACCTTTTCGGAAATAATATTGGATTGAATAAACGAGAGGGCATCACGTAATTGTTTTTGCAACTGCCCTTTAAAATAATGTTCGGTAAAATTCGTGCTCGATTTATCTTTATGCCATACTAACTCAATCCATGAACGAGGGAAAAACCTTTCAGGTTCTTTGTTGAAAAACAATAAGCCTGCATTGACAGGACGAATATCTTCATTGGCACCTTTTGCTATTAGCATTGCACGGCATAAATCTGCAAATGGCATTGTCTTGCTTTCTTCAAACAAATCACTTTTCACTTCCTGAAGATGAGCCTGAATGATTCCTAAATCAAGGTCTTGAATGCCTGCACGGTTATTGATTCTGTCATCAAAAGGTATACGGGCAGTTAATTCCTGAAGTTGCCTTAAATAATCGTCCTTAGCCTGTATACTGCGTGAACCAACCCTGATATAATTATAATAGGGAGCACCTTTACCCAATGTGAGAGGAGCACTATACGGACGGTTATCTCCGGCAGGACACCAAAGCACCAGGATATGTTTGCCATGAAGTACATAAGGTTGACATATCGGAAAGTAAGTAGGCGAAATTCTGTTTCCTAACTGAACAATTTCACCCTGTATGGCATCTAACTGGTTTTGGAGTAATCCAATCGGGGGTATAACAGGTTGACCATCGTTTTCAGCAATACCTATAATAATATAACCACCACCCCAGTTGTTTAAATCGTTGGCAAAGGCACAAAGAATGTGAATAACCTCTTCGGGATTCCAGCCTTGCTTAAATTCAAGACGTTCCCATTCAACCGTGCGACCGTGCACTAAATCTTCAATATTTACCGGGAGTGCCATTATGTAAAATTTTAAGGTACTTGAGAAATTATATTGTTAATTGTCAGTTTTTAATAAATGTAGCTACTTCAATAATTAGTAGATGTTACTAACTGCAAATAATCAGCCTTGCTTGAAAAAGCAGCAATTATCTATCTGAAGAAATCACGAAGTATATACCCGATAGCACCCAGCGGCAAAAGCACAGCAATAATGAGTATCCCCGGCAAGATCAGGTTCAGTATGGATTTCCAGATTGATAGTTTCTGTACTTCCGAGATTCCGATCACCAGGATAGCCAGTGTCCATACTCCAATAGCTATCTCTACAAAGGCCGACAACCCATAGAGGGAGATTGTCAAAAATCCTTTACCTAATATATCCAAATTGCTCTGGAATTCTTCATTTCCAAACAGTACAATTCTCACGATAAGCACGAACAGGACTACCAGCGACGGAATCAGCGCATACGAAATCATCAGGAACAGCGATTTTGTGTTTCCGGCACCCTTCAGCCATTTACCCGTCCAACTCAGCAAGGCGGCATAGATATAGAAATAGAGCCAGCCAAAAATCCCTCCTCCCAGCACACAAACTATCAATACACTCCACAACGGCATCAGGTCTCCCAAATGCCTGTTCGATGCATTGTTCAGCACACTGGTTATCCCCCCGAGAATCAATAATCCCGTGGTGAATTTACTATAATTGTGCTCCTGGATATATCTAAAAACCAGCCGGGGTGACATCCATATCTTTGTAAAGATTTCTTTATCACTTAACTGTATTGATTTGGGTTTGCTTTCTTCAAAAATGACTTCCATTGTAATTTATAGTATATGTTTATATATCTATTTTACTTTAATCTTTATGGTAAATTTAATCTATGATGCAGATGTTTAATGCGTTATTTGTTATAATAACTCGTATAAAAATAAAACTTTAAGTTTAACTGATATACGATATTTGCATTTGAGCATTAACTATATTATAAAGCACATCTAAGGCATGAAGGGATTTATCTTTGTTTAGATAAAATTCTCTAGCCCATTTGTTTAATGTCTCTGAATCAATATCAATCAAATGATCTATATCTAAAGAGTGAGATATCTTCATGTCTTTCTCATATAAACTACCTATCCCAGTTTTACCTGTTGCAAAATTAGTTAATCGTAAATGTCTATATCTCAAAGGTCTGACTCGTTTTACTATTTTACTAAATACAATCTCAGAGTATATCCATGGAGATAATGTTTGATTTTCTATTTCTGATACCATAGTTGAGTTCGGAGTATTAATAAAGAAGAGACATTCTGTTTTATGAATCATTTTTTGTAATGCAGTAGAAAGCATCATGTGTACGTGGCTAGTTGATAAATTTCTTAAAGTATAGTTGTATGTATTTGTTTGATCATTATAACAATATCTTCCATCTATTTCTTTAATTAAATCATCTGCGCACCCCCATATTAAAGAATCTATAAATGAAGTTATCCCAAACACTTCAAGTAACCAACCAGAAAGTGTAATTGCCAATTCTTGATCTTTATGAGAATGTGAAATAAAAATATCGGTATTTACTTGGGGGAACCAATCTTCCTCCATTTTTTCTCCATCTAATACACTGTCTGTTGAAATGTAATTATCAAGTGAATTAATTATTGTTTTTTTGTTTTCAGAATACAGTTCTAATCCTCTTTGATAATATGAATCTTCATTCCCTTGAAAACGGGCTAATAATTTGAATCCATTATACATTTTAATTCTCAATTATAAGTTGTTTGGAAAAAATCAATTTTATTATTCAATTCCATATCTTTTATGGAATATTATCTACTTGTTTAACCAGTCAGACAGGCGAATGGCACTACCATTATCGTTCACATAAATTACTCCCTCAACTAAATATGCTTTTGGATAGATATCCAAATATGGAGGTTTATCTACATCAAAATCTAGAATAAATACACATACCTTTTTTTCTAAAGCATGAAAGTATCCTAATTCCCAAGGAGCCCATTTTGAATTAAAACTTGAACTTGAATGTATATACATTAGAGCATTTGACGATTTTAATCTTTCAATGATGACTTTTGCTGTATCTACATTTGTCAACTCTCGACTTAAGGCATCTCTATCATTTACCCAATCGATATATACATTTAAATCTTCAGAATTCAACGAAGATTTCAACTTCAATAATTCCTCTTTATCAATCGAGCTGTGAGACAAAAAAAGATCATAGGTTTTCATTTGCTCTAACTGTGAGTTATAAATAAAATTGATAAGTGCATCTGGTGTATTAATTTGTTGTGGAACTATTAAATCTCCAGCTCTTTTTTTACCCTTTCTGTTTTTTCTTAACCGAACTTCCTTAATTCCGAATTTTTGTAATGTAAGAAAAGCTAAATGCCTCAAGTGATAATTTCTTTCACTTGCATTTACTTTATGAAGAAATTTGATGGTTTGAGGGCTTTTGTATAATGATGCTTCTTTAATTACAGCATATCTTCGGTCAACATCCTGCGGATTACATCTCTTACATTCAAAATACGCTTTTATAAAATAATTTGTGTATTCAGGAGTCGTTTTTTGAACAAATAAAAGGTTATCCTTTTGGACTTGTTTCCGCTTGTTGACCCTATTCTCGCACTCTCTTAATAACTGTTCTCTTAACTGATTCCGCTTGTCAGGATTTAAGATTATTCCATATTCATGTTTATTTCGAAGACTTTTTACATTCTGATTTATGAGTGAGATGATAAACTCATTTGGTTGTGGAAAAAAATATCTTTTGGGAAATCCTTTCTTAGCCAAACCTTCATCCATTCTATTATATTCCTGATATTTTGAGCATAAATCATCCCATAAATTTGAAAACAAAGATTTAAACTCTGATACAAAATCAACGTTTTCAAATCCGATTGGCATGACAGCTCCTACATTCTGTATCGGTTTTTTAAATTTCCTTTTAAAAAGAACACACTCGTTGTTGTATATACGTTTTGTTTTTCCCAATAGAATTTACATTTTAGTTAGGAAATATATAAAACAAATAATTGAACCATAAAACGGAAGTGTTGAAAACGAAATGATTGCCCCTAATGTATTTATTAGCTGTTTAAAAAATTTCTTTATTGTAGCCCAAATAACTACCCAAAATTTATCACCACTTTTATCCTTCACTAAAAAAATGTCCTTTGAAATATCTGTGCCATTATTGATTTTCGCAATCAACTCAGCTTGCTTTTTTGTGAAACCACGCTCCAATCCTAGATAAAAACAATCAAGAAAGAAAAATAAAGCTACCGGAATATATGCAATCCACATATTACATATACACAGTTTTTTATCAGCCAGTAATACTAAAATTGCAGCCAGAATTGTAATTGTCAATGTTTTGCAACTGGCACTGTTTGCAGCCATTCTGTTTATTATGCCTTGTTGCATATTAATATGTGCAACCACAGCAGTGTTAGCTTTTGTGTCTAATATTGTTCCCATAATTTTTTATTTATTACTAATTAATTCGTATAGTTTATCCAAAGCAAATTTTGTGAAGTCAGGAGAGTGATAATCATCATATGGCCAATTATCTTCCCACCATTGCAAATCTCTTTTTCTGAGTTTTATTAAGTGGTCTGTATTAATAATATACTCAAGATTCAATTCTTTTTTCCTTTCTGTTATCGAAAAGGATTCAACAATTATAACTGGGCGATATTCCGATACGTCTTTTTTTCTTATTAAACTTGTCATTGCTATCTCTGTATAAATCCAAGGAGATTGTGTTTTTGTAGAGACAACATCGTAAGGGGTTATTGAGTTTGGAGTATTTAAAAAGAATATACATTCACAATTATCAATCATGCTTGTAAGTGCATTTGACAACATCATGTGTACGTGGCTTGTTGAGTAATTACGATCTTTGTAATTGTAAGACACAATTTTGTTATTCTCTCTAATTGAACAATATTCATTGTCTATCAGTTTTAAGAGATCATCTGCAAACCCCCAAACGCAAGAATCAATAAAAGCAGTCAACCCAAATTTTATTTTCAACCAACCAGCCAAGCTTATAGCAAACTCCTTATCCTTATGTGAATGGGATATAAAAACATTGGCGTGTATTTTGGGAAACCAGTTTGCTTGCATAGCAGTACCATCTATTGCACCATTAGGAAGTTTAAACTTTGTAATCTCATTTTGGATAACATTTTTATCTTGAGTATACAGTTTGTTCCCAATTGTATAATAATTATTTTTGAGATTTAGTCTATAATTAGGAAAATCCTCCTTGCTAATTTTAATTTCAAATCCTTTATACATAAAAACTATTTTGAGCGTAACCAATCTTCTAATTTAATCAATACTTTAATAATTTCTTCACTATGATCATCTTGTATTTGAACATAATAACCTTTTGGTATTCTACCTTTAGCAGGTTTATTCCCAAATTGTAAAACATAGGTAATGCAACCATCAATTTCTTGCATTAGGACATGATATGAACTGCCATCTTCATATTGTATAGTTGGGTAAAGCTCAATATATTCATTACCGGAGTAGTCTGAGTAATTTCTCTTAATGGGTAATATTGCAAGATTTGCATCTTCATGTTTACGAACATCTCCAATACCCAACTCCCAATTACACCATTTTGAATTTATAGCTCCCTCAGTACCCACTAAAATAAACTTATCACTTTTTTCAATCTTATCCTTAATTCTTTCAGCCGTTTTTGAACATGTTTTTTTTGGCATTCCTTCATCCATCCAGTCAATATAAACATCAACTCCACAACTTTTTATCAGATTAATTGTTTGTTCTAGAAGTTTTAGTTCATCGTGTTTATGTGATAGAAATACTATTGGTTTATTTTTTGATTTACCTTGATTAAAAGATTCTCTTGCATTTTTAGTACGCGTTCTTTCTTCATTTATTGATACATAACTTTGACTAAAGGATTGGTATAATTGACTTTCAGATATTATCATATTTCATTAATTTTATTTCGCCCTCCAAAAATACTACAATTATTTATTTCTTAACACAATTAAGTCAAATAGTTTTAAACATTCTAAAAGAATCCCCTATTTAAACAAAAAACACCGCACAGACACTTGGCCTGAACGATATTTCGCTTAGTAATCCTCAAATCGTACGCGGTAAACCTCAAAACGTACGCAGTACTTTTGAGCGTCTTCTTAATGTTTTCTTAAAATATCCATGTGTATTTCCTTTAAACTCCCTGAAACGCCTGAATATACTTTTCAATATACGCTTCCTTTGTTTTCGCCTTGTATTGCATGATATACCTCGGGTGTTCCAGTGACACAATTTTTTTGAAGAATCCGTAGCGGGCATTCAGTTCGTTCAGGAATTTCTCATTCTTACCGGTTCCCAGGCAGAAGCACACATCCCGTTCCACCCCAAAGCCCAGTTGCGTTTGCAGGCTTTCCACCATAAAATCGTACACGGCAGCAGTAAGTTCCCGGCTGTCGTAATAATTGTAATTCACCTCCTTAAACTTCAAATCATACGCAGTACCTTTGAGCGTCTGGTTGCTCGGAAAAACGCTTTCGTGTACTTCGTACGACGAAAGGTTTTTTGAAAGGTTTTTCGTATGATTTGTAGATTGGTTTTTTGAAGTGTTTGCAGAAAGGCTTGTAAACCCCAGCGGGCATACTGCACTGATGTAAAACCGGCTGTAGAATGCTTCCTCCCCGCCAAAAGCCCGTATCATGTCGTACACAAACACCGAGGAAGGTTCGTGCGCCATGGGTCCGTTGTAGGATATGCCACACTGAAGGGTCAGGTGTTTCGGGTCGGTAAACGGAATACCCGTCAGCCCAGCCCCAAACCGTCCGGGGTTAATTCCCAGGATTAGGTGCCGCGGGTTATGGTCGTTGTAGTATTTCCTGTAGAAAGTCGCCGAAATCTCCGGGGTCTCTTCCCTTTCCCGGAACGGGTTCATGATCCGAATCCCTTCGGGCAGGATGCCTTTAAAATCCAGCGTGCGGTTAAATGCGATAATTTTGTCTGCCAGTGTTTCCATGCCTGTAATCTGGGAAATTCATTTATAAACAGTTAGAACATTCCGGTATATCCTTAAAATTCTAACGTAATTTATTTTAAAACCGGAATCTATGCCTTATTGTTCTTGTTTCTGCGATTTTGCTGACCTCAGCAAAATGGTAAGGTGAGACATTACTTAGGAAAAAAATATTTTAAGGGGGTAAATGCTTTTTTATAGCTCAAAATAGCATTTTATGTTTAAAATCTACCGGATTTTAGTTTTCTATTTCCAGTCAATCCCCTGTTTTTCAAAAAGAAAACCTGTCCCGCATAGCGTTTTGATCAGAGGATAACAGGGTCACTTTCCGTTACTTTCTATCCGTCTTAAAAGGTTCTGAACATTGTCTGCATTTGGTCTTAGTATCGAGGGGGCATCGAGGGGGCATCGAGGGGGTATCGAGGGGGTATCGAGGGCCTTTCGAGGGGGTATCGAGGGCCCTGGCCCTCCGAACCCCCTCGAATCCCCTACCAAACCCTCACTATAGGCCCTCTATACCAAAAACAGAACCAGAAGGACAGAAAAAGGAGTAAGAGGTAAGAGGCAAGGAGTAAGTAAAATGCAAGATGTCAGGTAACCAGACGATTACATTCAAATCTGACAACTTCAAAAAAAACAGGAATGAGGAGCGAGGAATGAGAAATGAGTGCTGGCAGACGATTAATCACAAACCTGACATCGTCGAAGACATGTCAGCGTTAAGAAACAAACAAAATAGGACTTAGGAGCGAGGAATGAGAAATGAGTGCAGACAGACGATTAATCACAAACCTGACATCGTCGAAGACATGTCAGCGTTAAGAAACAAACAAAACAGGAATGATGAGCTAGGAATGAGAAATGAGTGCTGACAGACGATTAATCACAAACCTGACATCGTCGAAGACATGTCAGCGTTAAGAAACAAACAAAACAGGACTGAGGAGCGAGGAATGAGAAATGAGTGCAGACAGACGATTAATCACAAACCTGACATCGTCGAAGACATGTCAGCGTTAAAAAACTCACAAAGGAGCAAGAAGTGAGGAAAGAGAATTCGCGATATGGAAATCGCGACGCCCTCAATCATTCCAAATATCCCACGAAGCAACAGCCTGCCCAATCAGCATGGCTTCTCCGTTAATACCTACAGCACCCTGATCACGTCCGTGCTTCAGGAACAGGGTTTCGGCAGGATTGTAGACCACATCAAACAATAAATGGTCGGCAGTCAGGAATTCATAGGGAATGTCGGGACAAACATCGGACTTGGGGAATGTGCCGACCGGAGTAGCATTGACAATGAGCTGGTTATCCGCCATGACTTCCGGGGTCAGTTGGGAATAGGTAAGCATGCCGGGCTTAGCGGTGCGCGATACGAACATGGTGACAATGCCCAGCTTGCGAAGTACATAATCGATGGCCTTGGAGGAACCGCCCGTACCCAGGATCAGGGCCTTGGTGTGATTGGGTTTCAGGAAAGGGGTGAGGGAATTCTCAAAACCAATAACATCCGAATTGTAACCTTTCAGGATCAGGGAGTCTTCTTTGCGGGTGAACTTGATCACATTCACCGCCCCGATAGCGGCAGCGGTAGAGTCAAGCTCATCCAGGAACGGAATCACCTTTTCCTTGTAAGGGATGGTAACATTCAGACCGCTGAGTTCCACCTGCCCGATGAGGAGGATGAAACTTGCAATGTCCTGCAATTCGTACAATTCATAGCGTGCATCAATTCCTTCCTGTTCGAACTTCGCTGTGAAATACTTCTTTGAAAAGGATTGCGCCAGCGGTAACCCGATTAACCCAAACTGTCTCATGCTTTTAATTTCTTTTTATTCCTTGATTTAACGATCAGCCAGACAAGCAAGATGGCTCCGATGCCCACAAAGACATACGATAACTCGTGGCTGTATTTATTAATCATTTCCTGTTGCCCGTGTGCCAGGTAACCAGTCAGTGCCAGGACACAGTTCCAGAGACCCGCACCCAATGTGGTATACAGTAAAAAGTTGAAGTAATTCATTCTGGCAAGCCCTGCAGGAATGGAGATCAGGTGGCGGATCACAGGGATAAGCCTGCCAATAAAAGTAGAGGTTTTGCCATGTTCGTTGAAGAAGGTTTCGGCCTTTTGAATCTTTTCACTGCTTAACAAAAAGAGCTTGCCCACCTTGCTGTCGGCAAACTTATAGATAACAAAGCGACCGAGCCATTTGGACATAAAGTAATTGAACGAGGCGCCAATCAACGCACCGATGGTTCCGAAGAGGATGATCAGGAAAATGCTTAATTTACTGTCGGGTTCCAGGGCGATATACACGGCCGGTGGGATCACTATTTCGGAAGGAACCGGCAGGATGGAGCTTTCGGCAGCCATCAGGGCTGTTATGCTGAAATAATTGGTGTTGTCCTTATACCATGCTTCTATGTGGCCAATCATGGACAGGGTGGTGTCGGACGAGCTTTTAACCGGTAGTTCCTGAGCGGTTGCTTTAAAGGCTGTGAAGGAGAAAATGAGGAGTAAGGCAAGTAGAATTTTCCTGGACATGACTGATTAGTTGATTAAGTTAATTGGTTAATTAGTTGATTGAGTTGATTAAGTTGACTAAGTTAATTAAGTTGATTGAGTTAACTAAGTTAATTAAGTTATTTGGTTTTAGGAGAATTAGAAATGGTAAATAGTAAATTAAAAAATGGTAAATATATGTTTCCTATTCCTTAAATAAAATTTCTTCAACCCTTAGCTCTATTACCCTCTCCTTGGGAGAGGGCAGGGGGAGAGGTCAGATTTAAAGAAGAATATAGCAAATGCATGTTAAGTTAATTATGTTATTTGGTTTTAGGAGAATTAGAAATGGTAAATAGTAAATTAAAAAATGGTAAATATATGTTTTCTATTCCTTAAATAAAATTTCTTCAACCCTAAGCTCTATCACCCTCTCCTTGGGAGAGGGCAGGGGGAGAGGTCTGATTTAAAGAAGAATATAGCGAATGCATGTCTATTATGGATAAACGCACAAAAAAACGCTTTCGTGTTCTGCGAACGACGAAAGGTTTTTTAGGTTAGCTTATAAAGTTTCATAGAGATTCAAATCCTCTGCCTCGGGACATAATTCGAGGAACAGGGATATGGAGGCATCACTTTCGGCATTAGCCTTACGAAGCCAGGCAAGCGCCTTTTCTACTTCCCCGTTCTTGTAATAAGCCACCGAAATAAACAACTTGATAAACTCAAGGTTCTCATCGAGTTCTTCGGCGGAAAGGAAGTATTGAATGGCCAGGTCATAATCCATTTTGTCCAGGCAAATGTTGGCAATAGCCATCAGGGTATCCGCCTGATCGGGATCGATGGCGATAGCCTTGATATACGCCAGCAAGGCATTGTCGAGATCCTCGAGTCCGACATACGCTTCAGCGAGGTATACCCACGAATCGGCAGCTTCATTGTTGATGGCCAGTGCCCGGCGGATATAGGTCATGCTTTCCACATACTTTTCCTGTTCGAGCAGACAGATCCCAATGCCGGTAAGGGCATCATAATTATCGGGATGGGCATCGAGCGAAAGCCTGTAATAGGAAATGGATTCATCGTAACGTTCCAGTTTCTCAAAGCATTCGGCGATGAAGATATCGGTTTGCCACCCGTAGGAGGTCATTTTCTTATATTCCTGATAGGTATCAATAGCCTCCTCGAACATATCAAGCTGGAATTGGACATGCCCTTTCTGGATGCACGACAGCGAGTCATTCTGGTCGATAGCCAGGGCAAACTCATAGGCATCGAGCGCCTTGGGGAATTCCTGCAGGGCGAAATACAGCTGCCCCAGGTTAAACCATGCTTCGTTGGCAAAAGGTTCAAGGGTAATAATGCGGTTGTTGACAACGATGGCCTTGGCAAAATCATCATTCTGTTCGTAACAGAAAGCGAGTTCGTAAAGCAATTCAGGATTCTGGTTGTTGAATTTATCCCCTTTTTCGAGGAGCTTGAGGGCAGTGCCATAATCCCCCTGGCCCAGGTAGATGTAAGCAACATCGAGGCATACATTGTCCATATCGTCCGATTCATCTGCAATGATCTTATCGGCCAGCATACGGGCTTCTTTTACCCGTTCAAGTTTCAGGAGCACTTCTATCTTAAGCAATATTACTTCATAGTCCGACGACTCTGTCAGCTTATCGAGAATGTGCAGCGCTTTCAGTTCATCGCCGGTAGCGAGGTATATTTTGGCACGTTTGGTTTTAAGAGCCGTATTGTTCGGATGTAATTTCAGGCCAAGATCAACCGCTTTGGTACAATCTTTGGTGCGTCCCTTGCGCAGGTAGAATTCTACAATGGTTTCCAGTTCTTCCACGTCAAAGTAGCCGGGTGCAGTCCCTGAGAGGAATTGCTCGTATCGTTTGACTATGTCACTGGACTCATCATCCACCGGAAATAATAATTTACGGTTCATATTATTCAATTTTGTTACAAAAATAGTGCTTTAAACGCAATAATATAAACTGTTTACATAAAAGTTATTAACAAAATCTGCAATTGGAATGTGAATTTGATATACCAACGTTCAGATTTTTACGTTTTAAGTATACTGTTTAAACAATTTGAGGATGGAAAAGTTAGAAAATATTGGTGAATGGATGGAGCGGGTGCCTTTGCCTGAGCCTGTGCATGAATTATTGGCTTCATGGTGTTGCCGGATCTGCCTGAAATTAATTTGACCTCTCACGAATAAATTGTATCTTTGCCTGTAGTGATCACCTAATTGTTTTCTTATGCATTTTTCAACATTATTCACACACTGCCCGGCCTGCGGATCGGACAAATTTATCCCTCATAACGTAAAATCCAAGAGTTGCGAGAGTTGCGGCTTTGTGTATTACGTGAACGCATCTGCTGCAGTAGCTTCGTTTATAGTAAACGCCCAGGGAGAACTGTTAGTATGCCGGCGCGGAAAAGAACCAGTAAAAGGAACGCTGGACCTGCCTGGAGGCTTTGTGGATGAGAATGAATCAGCGGAGGAAGCCGTCAGCAGGGAGATCGCCGAAGAATTACAAGCCCGGGTCACGAAGGCCAAATATCTTTTTTCTTTGCCCAACGAATACGAATACAGCGGTATGACCGTTCCTACATTGGATATGTTCTATGAATGCACCCTGGAGGATACCACCAACCTGAAACCATCGGACGATGTGGCGGATTGTTTCTTTGTTCCCTTGAAAGAGGTGAAACCTGAATTGTTTGGACTGAAGTCTATCAGGAAGGCTGTGGGAATGTTTGTTTCTGAGAGATTGGTTGATTAGTTCTGCGTTCTGCGTTCTGCGTTCTGTGTTCCGTGTTCCGTGTTTCGCGTTTAGGTTCATTTGTAGGTAGTATTGCAGACTTGAAATTTAGTTTTTAAAACAGACAACTGACATTTGAAAAAGATTAATTAATAGGAAATAAAAAGTGCCCTATTATTTAAAAAACTTTTTTAACCCTCAGCTCTATCACCCTCTCCTTGGGAGAGGGCAGGGGGAGAGGTCTGATTAAAAAATAGAACAAGATATTTTAATTGTCCACTTATTAGGAGAAAAAGAAATGGTAAATAGTAAATGGTAAATCAATGTCGTTAAGTTAGTGCTTTACTTTGTGAAACTTTGTGAGTTAGAGCCTTAGTGGCAAGAGAAATAATCGCCACAAAGCCACAAAGACTCTAAGTTTCACTAAATTGCAACTAATCAAAATCTTTTATGACATTGATAGTAAATAGTAAATGCTAAAAATAGTAAATGAAATAATATATTTGAATTTTTAATTTGAAAGTATGAAGAAAAAAATTATTGTTTTAAATGTATTGATAGTCCTCTTTTCGGTTGGTGCAATGGCACAACATACCCTGATCTTTACAAACGGGGATGTGCTTTTTAACCAGGGGAAAGAGCTTTTTTCGGAGCATAAATATGCCGCCTCGTCCCGTACGTTTGACGAATATCTGAAACGGACAGAACCTACACAGGCCGGCCAGATTCAGGAAGCGAGGTATTATCTGGCAGCCAATGCCTTTGAAATGCGCCAACAGGATGCGATGGACCAACTGACGAACTACCTGGAACAAAATCCTTCTACTCCTTTCAGGGATGAGACCAATGCCATGATGGGTACGTTGGTGTTTGAGAAAAAAGAGTATGCGAAAGCGCTGACTTATTTCAATCAGGTGAAAGATAAACGACTTGGGAATGCCGAACGTGTTAACTTTTTGTTCGACAAAGGAGTGGCATGCGTTGAGACCAAAGACTATAACGCTTCACTGGCCATATTCAAGGAATTGAAGGGAATGAAGACCCGCTATACCGTTTCGGCGACCTACTATTATGCCTATTCGCAATACTGCCTGGGCAACTACACGGAAGCTTTGCCTGAATTCCTGAAGTTGGAAGAAACTCCGGCCTATAAGAACATTGTACCTTACTATATCGTGCAGATTTATTATGCCCAGAAGGATTATGATAAGCTGAGCGAACGCACCGAAAGCCTGCTTAAGAATAACCCGGATAATAAGAATAATGCCGAAGTCTACCGCATTGCCGGAGAAATGGCCTACCGCAAAGGAGATTATGCCAAGGCAATCACTTACCTGAGAAGTTACGAAAAGCTCTTCCCGCAGGTGTTGCGCAATGATATGTATTTGCTTGGGATGTCGTATTTCGAGACAAAGGACTATATCAATGCTGTTCTGTATCTGTCAAAGACCACTACCGAAAAGGACGAGATGACTGAAAATGCGTATATGCACCTCGGTAATTCGTATGTCAAGCTGCACGAACTGACCAATGCAAGGCTGGCATATGAGGCATCGTTGCGGACTAATTTCAACAAGACGGTACGCGAAGAAGCCCTGTTTAATTATGCCCTGACTTCCTATGAGACCACTTCTGCCTTTGGGGAATCGGTATCCGCCTTCGAACAATACCTGACTGAATTCCCGGATTCAAAATATACCGATAAGGCTTACGATTACCTGTCCTCGGTGTATATGACTTCGAAGAACTACGATGCGGCCTACCAGTCGATTCTGAAAATCAAAGCACCCAATGCCAAATTGATTGAAACAAAACAATACCTGATCTACCAGATCGGGACGGAAGCTTTTGCCCAGAACAACATGGAAAAGGCAATTGAATACTTTACCCTGTCGCTGAAGAGTTCGTCCACCGGGAAGTATTCGGCCGAATGCCAGTACTGGAGGGCGGAAAGTTATTACCGCACCAACCGTTCGGACAAGGCGATTACTGATTTGAAAGCTTATTTCAATAATCCGTATTCCCGCTCGAGTGTAAACCGAACTATTGCCAACTATGCACTGGCGTATGCTTACTTTTCAAAAAAGAGTTATGCCGAATCATTGACCTGGTTCCTGAAATATGTGGATGCTGAACAGAATGAAGGGGTAACGACTTATTCGGATGCCCTGAACCGCATCGGGGATTGTTATTTCAATGCCCGCAGTTTTGCAAAAGCACAGGCCTATTACAGCAAAGCCGCTACAGTAAGCCCGAATACAGCCGATTACGCCATGTTTCAGGCAGCTTATGTGTCCGGACTTCAAAAGAATTATACCGCCAAGATCTCGAAACTTGAAAGCCTGATCAGCCAGTACCCGAAATCGGAATATACCGACGATGCTTTGTATGAAGAAGGACGTGCCTACTTGATGATGGAAAACAATTCAAAAGCCATTGATACCTACCAACGGCTGCTTGACAACCAGCCTACCAGTGAACTGGCGCGAAAGGCAGCATTGGAAATTGGGATGATCTATTTCAATGAGAAAAACTACGACAAGGCAATAGATGCTTACAAGACCGTTATCTCCAAATACCCGGGTACGGAGGAGTCGTTTACAGCTTTGGAAAGCCTGGAGACAGCCTATGTGGAAAGCAACAATGTGTCGACATATTTTGCCTATACCAAGACACTGGGGCTTAAAATCAGCAATTCAACCGCCAACAAGGAAGACTCCATATCGTACATTGCCTCTGAAAGACAATATATGAACGGCAGCTATCCGCAAGCCATTACCGGCATGCAGAGTTACCTGAACAAGTTCTGTCCGGGTGGCAGGTATTGCACTACCGCTCAGTATTACCTGGCGGACAGTTATTATCGCACCGATAATAAGGCCAATGCTTTGAAAAGTTACGAGGCACTCCTGAAAATAACAGGAAACCAATACACCGAGGAAGCTACCATGCGCAGTGCTGAAATCGCATACGACCAGAAAGATTATGCAACAGCACTGACTTACTTCAAGGAATTGCAGACCGTAGGGCAGACTACTGAAAATAAAAATATTGGCAGGCTGGGAGTATTGCGTTGCAGTAATTTCCTGAATGACTACCAGACTACGATTACCATTGTCAATGAAATCATGGCAGACCCGCATTCGAATGCTGAGTTGAAATCGGAAGCGCTCTATAACCGTGCGAAAGCATACCTGGCATTAAAGAATCTGAGTGAAGCTGCTGTTGACCTTAAAGTACTGGCAGCAGAAACCCGGACAGGGAATGGGGCAGAATCAAAATACTTGTTGGCAAACCTGTACTTCGAACAGGATAAAATGAAGGAAGCTGAAGCCGAAGTGATGGACTTTGCCAAAAAGAATACACCCCATCAATTCTGGCTGGCACGAAGCTTTGTATTATTGTCGGATGTGTATATCAAACAGAACAATGATTTCCAGGCCAAGCAATACCTGATCAGCCTGCAGAAAAACTATACCGTTGCTGATGAAATCCAGGGTATGATTACTGACCGATTGAATGCCATCAGTCTTCGTGAAAAGCAAACCATAATTAATTGAGATGAATCCCTACAACATAGATAATATGAAAATTCTAAAATATTGTTCAGCTATTCTTTTGTTATTAATTTGTACCACATTTTCGTTGCAGGCCCAGGATACCATTCTCAACCGGAGCGTTTCGGTGCAGCGTGAGTACCGCCCGGTGATCCATGATGCCGGAAAGATTAATTCCATGCCCCAGGTGTTGGAACCGAATGAAGATAAATCCCCGGCAGTGTACAGCAATTTTAATCTGCCGTTGAATGCCGGGTATAATATCCATGTCTTGCCAGCTGCTGATCTGGTGACTGAAAAGCAGGTGGATCCGAATAAGGGTTTTGCACGCTTCGGTTTTGGAAACTACCTGAACACCCTGGCTGATTTTGCATACCCGTTGGTGAATACACCGGATTTGAAACTTGACTTCTCATTGAACCACCTGGCTACCTTTGAAGCCAAAAGAATGCATACTACCACCAAGGCAAACTTGTCGTTCGATAAGCTTTTCAAGACATTCGACCTGTATGCCGGAGTAGGAGGGGGGCATGAGTATTTTAAATACTATGGCAACAATGTAAACGCTGCTAACTCACCGGTGAATCTGGATTCCATGGCAACGGCATATCCTTTGGCAATGTACGCTGAGAAAAACCGTCAGGGAGTTGATTATACTCCCAGGTTATATAATCTGAATGCCCTTGCAAAAGACTCCTTTGGCGATACTTTCTGGAGATTCAATGCGGTAGCAGGTGTACGTTCCCTGACTATGTCGGATGACTGGCGCTATCAGGCTGAAATGCAATACAGGGTTTTCAGTTCACATAATGGAATGGCCGAAAATCTGGTGCATTCACAGGCAGGACTCAATTCCCAAAACGGAAAGAACCGCATGGGACTTGATTTTGCCATGGATAATATGATGTACACTTCTAAAAACATGCCTGATTTCAATTACTGGAAATCGTATACCGTTTTATCGCTGAACCCCTATTACAGCATTGAACGTCCGTCTTATAATGTACGTCTTGGAATGAAATTAAACCTTTCGTTTGTACACGGTAAACTGATTAGTCCGGTAGCTGATGTACGTGGCGAGTGGAAGCTGATCCCTAAATTCTTATCGATCTATGGAGGTTTGTCAGGGGATTACGAAGTGAATACCCTGGACAAGATAAATACTGAAAATCCGTATGTGTTCTCTGATCTCAGGGTGCTTGACACCTACACACCGGTTGATTTTTATGCAGGAATTAAGCTTAAACCCCTTTATAACCTGCTGATTGATGGCTATATCGACTACAAACAGATCGACAACCAGTATTTCTTTGTGAATAAAGAATATGATTTAGCTATTCCGCAATACCTGGTGCCCGAAGCACCCCAATATCTGTATACCAACCGCTTTAACGTTACGTATGGTACTGCATCACACCTCAAAATGGGGATTCGTGCCAATTATAACCTGAAAAAACTGGTGAATGTTGAGCTGAAATGGGCGTACAATGGGTGGAGTGTCAATAACCAGCAATATGCCTGGAACAAGCCAAAATATGATGCTCAATTAAATACCGATATTCATATTAACCCGAACTTATGGGTGTCTGCCAACATGTATTACGAAGGTGTCCGCTATGCAAAACTTGGTGATGTGGCAATGCCAATGCACGATAAGGTGGATATCAACCTGGGTATAAATTATTCCTACACCAACTGGCTGACGGTATTTGGTAAGATCAATAATGTGATCAACAACCGTTACCAGGACTTTTATGGGTATGACGTCCAGGGAACGAATATGATGATTGGTGCTGCGTTTTCGTTTTAATCCTATAAAGCAATACTGTAATTCAGGTATAGCAATTCTTATAAGTAACTAAGTATTGAAAATGCCCCTTTCGATTAATTCGAAAGGGGCATTTTAGTACAAATATTACTATTAGATCAGGATTCTTAAAATCCCTCTTAAAGAAATGTGAGTCCAACTTTCCTGTTAAGCCCTTGTTCGAAAATCCGTATGATCGTTGACAATTGAATGTTACCCCTGGCATTCTCAATTTTAGAAATATAACTCTTTTTTGTTCCTGACTTTAAAGCCAGTTCTTCCTGGGTGAGTTTTGCTTCTTTACGGGCTTCCTTAAGCATTTCACTTATGATGAACATTTGAGCGTTCTGCTCATATTCATTGCGTTTTTCAGTTCCTATCTTTCCATGTTCCAATTCGATTAGTTCATCAAAATTGGTTACATCTTTATATTTATCCATGATTATTTTCTCTTGCTGGTTGACATCAAGTTTTTTATGATTAATAAATAATGCTCTATTTAACTTTCAGACTAATTATGCTTCAAAGTTATCTTTATAAATAATAGTACCAAAGGTTTTAAGTTTATATTTTAAATTAGTTTGTTGCTTTTATATTCAAGGTGTCATGGATTGTAATTATTGTTCGGATAATAAAAAATAAATTGATTCTTTTATGTGCTTTTTGACTTGCATAACATGTTTAAAATGACTTATATGGCATGTGTTGATTCAGTATAATTAACCATTTATACTAAAATCCAAAATATATTTCTTACATTTGTCCTGCATTAATATGCAAAATAAACGATAATCTCCGGGTTTTATCCTCCTGATTTCTTTACCAATAACAAAACAATCAAAATTATTTTATGAAAAAACTTTTCATTCTTTTGCTCTCAATCAGCTTATTCGCCGGATTAAGAGCAGACGAAGGCATGTGGATGCTGCCATTAATTCAGAAACTGAACATCCAAAAAATGAGCGGCATGGGACTTACAATGACTGCTGAAGATATTTACAGTGATAAGAACGTAAGCCTGAAAGATGCCGTGGTAATTTTCGGTAACGGGTGTACAGGTGTCATGGTATCAAATCAGGGACTGGTTTTTACCAATCACCATTGTGGCTTTGATGCTATCCAGCAACATAGTAAGGTCGGACATAACTACCTGAAAGATGGTTTTACAGCTGAAAACATCAGTGATGAGATTCCTTCTCCGGGTTTATCGGTTAAGTTTCTGGTAAAGGTGCAGGATGTTACCGAACGCGTTATTTCCCAGTTACCCGATACTTTGCTTGGCAAAAAGAGGATTGATAAGCAGGATTCTATTATCAAAGTGATCCAGAATGAAACTGAAAAAGGAAGCATTTATATCGCCAAGGTAAAACCATTCTATTCGGGTAATGAATTCTATTTGTTCGTATACGAAGAGTTTACCGATGTGCGTTTTGCATTTGCTCCACCGACCTCTATTGGTAAATTTGGTGGTGATACCGATAACTGGATGTGGCCACGTCATACCGGTGATTTCTCTGTTTTCCGGGTGTACAGCGACAAGGACGGCAAGCCTGCAAAGTATTCGAAGGACAATGTCCCTTACTCTCCAAAACGCTTTGCTACCATCTCTAACCAGGGTTACGTACCGGGTGATTATACCATGATACTTGGAAATCCGGGCACTACAACCCGCTACCTGTCATCATGGGGTGTCAACAACCGTATGAAAGCTTCCAACCAGGCCCGCATTGATGTACGTGGTGCAAAGCAGGATGTATGGCATTCGTTTATGCGCGTGGATGAAGCTATCAACATCGCTTATGCCAGCAAATTCGCCCGTAGTTCCAACTACTGGAAAAACAGCATTGGCATGAATAAAGCCATTACCAAACTGGGTACTCTTGGACAGAAACAAGAACAGGAAAAAGCTTTTGCAGCCTGGATGAATGCTACACCCGAACGTCAGGCTAAATATAAAAATGTATTGAGGACACTCGAAGATGGGTATGCCAAAAACTATCCGTATACCCGTGCTATGAATTACCTGATGGAGTCATTGATGACCGGTGTTGAAATGCCGCGTATTGCCACGCAGGTTAACAGGCTTATTAAAAAGAATCTTCCACAGGATTCATTGTTGATCCAGACATCCGATCTTTATAAGGATTACTATCCTGCTGTTGACCAGGCTACCTTGGTTGCCATGCTGGATGTTTATAAAAAGTCGGTAGATGCTGATGCTTTACCCGAAGTATATACCATTATTAAACGTAAATTCAAAGGTGATTATACGAAATATGCGAAATACATGTTCGATAAATCTGATTTCACAACGCTGGACAAGATTACAAAAGCCATTAAAGGTAAGAAAACTGATTTCTCAAATGATCCTGCCATTGTGTTTGCCAATGTAGTCCGTGGTACCATGAATAATATCCACAGTGATGCCTATGATAAGACAACTGAGCAAATCAAGGATGCTGAACGCCTGTTCGAAAATGGGATTAAAGCCATGGCTGCCGAAACCGGCAAACCCATGTATCCGGATGCCAATTCTACCATGCGTTTGACCTACGGTAAAGTGGGTGGTTATCACCCTGCTGATGCGGTGGATTACAAGTATTATACAACTACCAAAGGTATCCTTGAAAAAGAAGTACCCGGAGATGAAGAATTTGATGTATCCCCTAAACTTAAGAAAACAATCCTTGAAAATAACTATGGTGCTTACCTGGATCAAAAGACCGGTGAAATGCATGTTGCTTTCCTGAGCGATAACGACATTACAGGTGGAAATTCAGGTAGCCCGATCTTCAATGCCAAAGGCGAATTGCTTGGACTGGCCTTTGATGGCAACTGGGAAGCCATGAGTGGTGATATCGTCTTTGAACCAAATCTGCAACGTACCATCAATGTGGACGTACGCTATATCATGTTTGTTATGGACAAGATTGGTGGTGCAAAACGTTTGGTTGATGAACTGAGTATCAAATAAAATACGTCATACTGGTAGTCAGACTATCAAACTAAAAAAAGCATTTACAAGAAATTGTAAGTGCTTTTTTAGTTACTGGATTAATTTATAGAAATTGATTTTATCAATAAGTTCAAATAAAATAAATGAGTGAAATTATATATTAAACGAATAAAGATAAAATAATATAAATAAATATGATAATAGGTTAAACAATTGTTGCATTATTTTGTTATACCTCCATTATAAAACCCTAACCACTATTATTAATCACAAATCACTCCACAGTATGAAAACAAAATACGCCATTATCGGACTGTTGCTTTCTGCATTTTGTGGTATCTCCCAAGCCCAAACCAGCAGTAAAGATCCTGTGTACCTGGAAGTCATATCGAATACTTCCAAGACTATTAATTACACCGTCGGGGTATATCCCATGACCTGTAAAAACAATGATGCCGGTGACAAAACCTACCTAACATTGTATGTGCTGAATAATGGGTCCAGTGAATTGACCTGGACAAAAGCCAACCACATACTGGTTATCTTAAAAGATCATACACTGGCTTACAATTACAATACCGTAGCCGAATCGGGTAATTATGCCTGTCTGTATGCCATTGCTTCCACTAAGGGCTTCCACGAACAGACGTTGTGCTTTAATGGCAAGTTCTCAGCTGATGATATTGCCAATGTCTATTTGCTGGAAAATGGGGAAGTGTATAAATTGGTATACTACAAAGCCAGTTGATTTAAACTAAGTAATTCTATTGAAATAACAAATGCGCCTCCCTGTTTTCAAGGAAAGCGCATTTGTTTTACTACTTACTATTTTCTACCTACTACCTACTTCTTTTGAATCCATTCGTCCATAGCCTTGGCAGCTCTTCTTCCATCACCCATGGCTAAAATCACAGTGGCACCACCACGTACGATATCACCTCCGGCAAAGATAATCGGAACAGCTGATTGCATGGTTTCATCGTCCACCACCACTGTACCCCATTTGGTTACTTCCAGACCTTCTACAGACTGCGGAATCAATGGATTTGGCGAAACACCAACACTCACAATCACTTCATCCACTTCAATGGTTTCAGTTTTGCCAGGTATCTCAATCGGTGAGCGGCGTCCGGAAGCATCCGGGGCACCCAGTTCCATTACCTGAAGTACCATGTGTGTCACGCGTCCCTGTTCATTACCAATGTATTCAATCGGATTATGCAGGGTCATGAAATCAATGCCTTCTTCCTTGGCATGTTTTACTTCTTCCAGACGGGCCGGCATTTCTTCCTCAGAACGACGGTATACCAATATAGCACGTTCAGCACCCAGGCGGCGTGCTGTACGGATAGAGTCCATGGCAGTGTTACCACCTCCAATGACAGCTACTTTCTTACCCAGGAATACCGGGGTGTCCGAATCCGGACTGGCAGCATCCATCAGGTTTACGCGTGTCAGGTATTCGTTCGAGGACATAACACCTACCAGGTTTTCACCCTTGATATTCATGAAGCGAGGAAGACCAGCTCCACTGGCTACAAAGATTCCTTTAAAACCATCCTCTTCCAGGTCGGCAATGGATATTGTCTTACCAACTACGCAGTTGGTTACAAAGTGAACTCCCATGGCCTGAAGATTCTGGATTTCAACATCCACAATGTCATTTGGCAAACGGAATTCTGGGATACCGTATTTCAGCACTCCTCCAATTTCATGCAATGCTTCAAAGACTACGACTTCATAGCCCAGCTTTGCCATATCACCTGCAAAGGCTAGTCCGGCAGGTCCTGAACCAACTCCGGCGATTTTGATATTGTTAGCAGGAGCTACTGCAGGTACGGATATATTCCCGCTGATTCGTTCGTAATCGGCAGCAAAACGTTCCAGGTGGCCAATGGCAACAGCATCTTTATTCATTTTTACATGGATACAAACACCTTCGCATTGTTTTTCCTGAGGGCAAACCCGTCCGCAAACGGCAGGCAGTGCTGAGGTCTCTTTCAATGTCTTGGCTGCTTCCAGGAATTCACCGCGTTCGATGTTTTTAATAAAGGTAGGAATGCTGATTCCTACCGGGCAACCCTGCATACAGGTTGGATTGGCACAGTCCAGGCAACGTTTGGCTTCTTCCATGGCCTGCTCGGCGGTAATTCCAAGGTTTACTTCTTCTACCCTGTTGTGGCTGCGGTATTCAGCATCCAATTCAGGCATGTGTACTCTTTGAATGTTGGTACGGTCTTTCGCTTTTATGGCATTGCGCAGTTCAACTCTCCAGGCTTCTGCTCTATCTTCGTTAATTTTCATATTATTTTCAGTAATCAATAATTAATAGGATTCAAATATAAGTTATCAGGTATTTCTAGTCTTTGGGTAAATTAGCTGACAGCTTTTTTCTGGCTGTTTACTGACGACTGATAACTGATATTTTCTTCGCGTTCAATGTCCCTGTATCCACCCAGACGCATAAGCATCTCATCAAAGTCTACCAGGTGGGCATCAAATTCAGGACCATCCACACAAACAAATTTGGTTTTTCCGCCTACACTTACGCGGCATGCACCGCACATTCCAGTTCCGTCCACCATGATGGTGTTCAACGAAGCCAGGGTCGGAACTTCATATTTCTTGGTCAGCAGACTCACGAACTTCATCATGATAGCCGGCCCGATAGTGACACATAAATCTACTTTTTCACGGTTGATTACCGATTCAATACCATTGGTTACCAAACCCTGTGTGCCGTAAGAACCATCATCGGTCATTACAATTACCTCATCGGAATGTATACGCATTTGTTCTTCCAGGATGATTAAATCCTTGGTGCGGGCTGCAATCACTGTAATAATCCGATTGCCTGCTGCTTTCAGGGCTGCTACAATTGGCATCATAGGAGCCGTTCCAACACCACCGCAGGCACAGATCACTGTACCGAATTTTTCAATGTGTGTTGCTTTTCCCAGTGGACCTACCATATCGGTAATGAATTCACCTTCTTCCAGGGCACATAATTTTGACGACGATACACCCATTTTTTGTACTACCAACGTAATCGTGCCCTTTTGCAAGTCAGCATCAGCTATTGTCAGCGGAATACGTTCACCTTTAAGACCTACTTTTACCATAACAAAGTGACCGGCTTTTCGCGATTTCGCAATCAATGGAGCTTCCACTTCAAACTTAATAACATTCGCAGAGAAATACTCCTTGCTGACTATTTTATTCATTTGGGACAGTTTTTAAAATTGAAGGTGCAAATTTACAAAAAATATGCTGTTCAGCTATTTAATTTGTTATAAATAATCCGCATTTTATGACAAAATAGTATACTATTTGAAGAAAATAATCACTATTTATGGTTAATTATGCAAAACTATTTATCCTGAATTTATCCAGCAGTTTACATTCCCTTGCATTCTATGGAAATTTCAGTACTTTTGCGCCTCTAATATTTCATATTATTTAAAATAAACAGAATTCATGACAAAGTATAATTGTACATTTCAGAAATTCCTTTCACTGTTGTTTTTTGCATTTTTATCCATTGGGATGATACAGGGACAAACCAATGCAAAAGACAGTATTAAACTCGACGAAATCGTAGTCACCGGTTCAAAAATAGAAATATCACGCAAGCTGGTACCGTTATCGGTATCACAAATATCAAAACAGGACATCGAAAATACCGGACAGATGAATATCCTGCCGGCATTGAACTCATTTGTTCCGGGTATTTTCGTAACCGAACGCAATATTCTGGGCTTCGGGGTTTCCAATACCGGGGCAGGATCCATTACCATGCGCGGGGTCAGCAGTTCGCCCAATACCGATGTGCTGGTATTGATCGACGGGCATCCGCAATACCAGGGAATCTTCGGACACCCATTGGCAGATGCCTATGTGGCTTCCGATGTGGAGAAGGTTGAAATTATCCGCGGCCCTGCTTCTATCCTCTATGGTTCGAATGCCATGGCGGGTGTGATTAATATCATTACCAAACAGCAGCACGAAGATGGGCTAAAAGTAAACGTGGGCGCCTCGTACGGCTCGTACAATACCCAGAAGTACTTTGGTACCATTGGCTACAAATACGACAAACTGAGCCTCTTCGGTTCGTTTAACCACGATCAGAGCGATGGCATCCGTAAAAACACAGATTTCAACATCAACAATGCCTATTTCAAGCTTGGATACGAAATCTATAAAGGACTTAACCTGACCGCTGATTATAGCCTTGCCAAATATGTTGCCAACGATAACGGTCCGGTAAACAGAACACCAGTTCCTTTTAATATCGATATCACCCGTGGCAAAGCATCTTTGTCTCTTGCTAATAAGTTTGAAAACTCAGAAGGTGGGCTTAATTTTTATCACAATTATGGGACTCACATTTTGTCCGATGGATTCAAGTCAACCGACCGAAACGATGGTGCCATGCTTTTCCAGACATTTAAATTGTCCTGTGGTACCAACCTGACCGTAGGTGCTGATTTTAAGCAATTCGGCGGGGTAGCCAACCAGGGGTATAAACACGACTCTTTGATTTTGGTCAATGAACTGGCCGGATACGCTTATGCCCAGCATACATTTTTCAATAAACTGACTGTCAGTGCAGGATTGAGGCTTGAAAATAATTCTGTCTATGGCACTGAACTGATCCCGCTCGCAGGGTTGAATTACAGCCTGACTGATAACACCACCTTCAAAGGCTCCGTTTCAAAAGGCTTCCGTAGTCCTACCGTTATGGAACTTTACTTATACGCTCCCAACCCTTCTTTGCAACCTGAACGTCTGGTAAACTATGAACTAAGCTGGTTGCAATCGTTGCTCGACAGCCGGTTAAACCTGGAACTGACCGCCTATAAAGTAATAGGAAGTAATATGATGCAGGTCGTTGGCCAGGGTTTTGCAGCCCATCGTGCGAACCTGGGTTCGTTTAATAACCAGGGTATTGAATTTTCTGCCCGTTATAGGATATGTCGTAATTTAATGTTTCATGCCAATTACAGTTACCTGAATTCGGATAAGGTGATTATGGCAGCCCCACGTCAACAAGTGAACCTGGGGGGCAATTATACCTATAAGATCTTTGGTCTGAACGTATCCGCCCAATATATCGATAAATTCTATTCTGCATTGACTACTCCTCCGTTTACCACCACTCAGGAGCCAAATTATCTGTTGCTTAATGCCCGTGTGACTGCAAAACCAATGAAATATCTTGAATTATTTGTAGCTGCTAATAATTTATTGAACCAGCAATACGAAATTAATTACGGTTACCCAATGCCGGGAATTAATTTTAATGCCGGATTCAATCTGAAGTTTTAAAATAACTACAAAAGAATGCACGTTGGAAGTTTAATCTTCCAACGTGCATTCTTTTGTTATACCTTCCTCAAAAGCTCCCTGTTTAATAGTTTGAAACATGCTAATCCTGAATCCTGTCTGGTTTGCTGATGAAGGCAGGATTGAATTCAGAACCAGGTAACAGGGATAACTCAATTTTGCCATTTAAATGTTCCGTCCTTTTTTTCGTCCCCAAAAGCTACACTTCTCTTCTCCATACGTTCAACAAACCGGAATCAAAACTGAATTTTCCGGTTGGAGTTAAAACGGAATAAAATAGCTATCTATTTTCAACTTCGAATCCACTGAATTCGGTCTGTATTTGTTCACTGTTCAGATAGGGTTGAGATAGGGTTGAGATAGGGTTGAGATAGGGTAAGGATAGGTAAACCTAATTGAACCCTATCTCAACCCTCACGATACTCCCTTTGAAATGTCTCTATACGGTGAAAGAATGGTGTTGAAATTCACTACCAGCTCCCGTGGGATGAATTGCAGAAAAAAGAAAGTAAATACTGTGTGGTTTGGAATCAGGTTAAGTATCGACTTCAATGCACCCCTAAGTCCGTCAGCCAGATTAGAAACAAATTTTTGAACAGTGAAATCAATTCCTGATGATTCAGTCATTCAAAGTGGAGATGAACAATGATGAATAAATACAATAATTAGTATAAATGAACAATTAATCGCAAATTATGTTTAATAGATTGTGGTTGATTGGTTTTAGCAAGTTTAAACACTGCATAACAATTTGTTTTTGGAGTTTAGTTTTTTATTTATTTAACATATCAAAGGATAAATGCCATTTCAATTGATTACTAACCTAACTAAAATAAACGCTATGAAAGTAAAAACATTCCACATCAGACTGACCAAAGAACATTTGGAGACAGATCAGGAAAAAGTGAATAACTTCCTGGAATCAGTAACTGTTCGAAAAACAGAAACCGGATTAATTGAAGATGAAACAAATTATTGGTCGGTGCTGGTATTTTATGATGACTTACAGAAAAAGGATCAATTGAAAACTTCAAACAAAGTATCGTATGCCGTCAATACAGAGCTGACATTGGAAGAAAAGAGGATGTTCGAAACCTTGAAGCAATGGCGGGTAATTAAAGCAAAGGAATTAAGACTTCCAAGTTTTATGATTTTTAATAATGCTGAACTGGTGACGGTATCAAAAGTGAAGCCTCAACAGGTTGAAGACCTTTTATCGATAAAAGGTTTTGGGGATCAGAAAATCACTAAATTTGGCAAGGAGTTACTCGATATCATGCATCCGATGCCGGTGCAAGCATAAGACAGGCACCCTGATAGATCATTCTTTTATAGCATTGATCGGAGGAAAATTGAACTGAGATTCTACTCCGAATCGTGCACAATCAGTTCATGGAATTGATAATCAGCCATGTTACAATGTTAATCTAAAAAACCACTAAAATCATCCGGCTCATGGAATCAAATGAAATAGTAAGAGAACAGATCTTTAAGATTATTGCAAATCAGATGAGAAGCAATAAACCTCCTGAAACTAAACAGACTTTTGAAAGATTGAAGGCACTTGGTTACAGTAACCTGGATGCAAAGAAACTTATTGCGCAATGTGTCGCGGTTGAATTGTTTAAGCTGTTAAAATTTAAAAAACCTTACGACGAAGTCAGATATATTACTAATCTAAAAAAACTTCCAAAAGAACCATTTGATGACTAATTATGAATTAATGCACTTAAGATTCGGATTTTAATCAGATACACTCTTAGCGAGACTTCGTATTGTGACAATAATTGAATCCATTGATTCTAAAACAAATATATAACTAACAGGTTCTTCAGAATTACCGGAAGAACATGTTCGTTATACGTTTTAGCTTAGGAAAAAATATTCTCCGGGATTATTTAACCGCAGAAAGTAACATGGTATCGTTTAAAATAGTGGGATGAAATTTGATTTCAGCCTCCAGGGCATAGTGATCGGATAAGTGAGCCGATTTAGTGCCAATTCTGGTTTTGAAAGTCTGGACCTTGCGTTCAATATGTTTAATCCATTTTTCGTTCCGGACCAGAAAGTAATCAATCACCCTCTTTTTGCCCAATACATTTCCTATCAGTGTATTATCAATCTCATCGTAGGTAAACTTCATTTTTCCACTTATCTCCCCATTCCTGGACCCAAGGGTATGAAGCATCAGCTGGTAGTTGATGTGATCGTCCATATCAATGTTGAAGTCGCCACATATCAGTTGCGGTATATCGGGATTGAAATACCGATTCAGCAAATGCTCCTTGATTTCAGTGCATTGTTTTTCACGTATATGCTGGGAATTATAAGCCTGAAGGTGAGTTGTGAGTAGTTGGAATTTTGCTCCCAGAAAGTCACCCTGAAAGAGGACAGCTCCCTTCCGTGCCAGCATATCAAGCCCCTTGCTGTTGCTAAACGTAATGCTGTCAATCTGTACCAGGGGAAACTTACTGACCACCCACAACCCGCTGCTGGATATAAAAGGCCAGTGGTTTTTGTTGGCAGGACCATATTGAAACGGAAATTCACGGGCTAGTTGCCTGGCCAGGATATTCCTGCATTTGCTGCTAAAGGCTTCCTGGAAAACAATAATGTTATATTCAGAATGTTCCAGCCTGTCTGCTATTGCCCTTGCCCTGCCTGCATTGTGATTGAACAGGCTTAGGTAAGGCAACATGTATATGTTCCAACTAAGTATTTTGAGAGACCCTGGATCGGTATTTTGGATCTCTTGAGGTTGCAGTTCACTCTTTATGGAAGGGATGTGTTGGATCATAAATTTTATTGATAAGTAATAACTGTTCACCAAAGTGATTGCATTCAGTAAGGGCTGCAAAGGGATTCGCAATACATTACAACATATTACGCTTTTATGATGATACAATTAAAGATTAAAATAGTTTATTTATAGCTGTTCCGGTTTAATTAGAATAACAGCATTTAATACTTTTTACACTTAAAACATGCAGGAAAGGAAAAGGTGCAATTCCAGGCAACCGTATTCCTTGCCTGAATGAAGCACTCACTTTTATTCGTATGTAATAAACGGCTTTAAAATGCATGCCTCATTCGGTTTTAAAGGAACAAAACGTGTGCCAATTAGACACAGATTAACTCAGAGTGTAGTGAGAGCACTGTCTCTATGCTAAAATAGCGGGATGATTGATCCCGCTACTGTTAGCTGCTTATTGTAAGATCCATGCAATTCAACTGTACCAATAAATCACATTCTCCTGATTAACGATCTTGTTTGCGGTCGTTTTTACGGGATTCCTGCTGTTGTTGCTGACCCGGAGCCTGTTGCTGTTGTTGCTGGCGTTGCATATGCTGAGGAGCCTGCTGCTGTTGTTGCTGGGGAGCCTGTTGTTGACGCTGTTGTTGACGGTCAGCCTGCTGTTGCCTTTGCTGTTGCTCAGGGGCAGCCTGTTGTTGTCTCTGTTGCTGTTGACGGGCATCCTGTTGCTGTCTTTGCTGTTGACGGTCAGCCTGCTGTTGCCTTTGCTGCTGCTCAGGAGCAGCCTGTTGTTGTCTCTGTTGCTGTTGACGGACATCCTGTTGCTGCCTTTGTTGTTGACGGTCAGCCTGCTGTTGCCTTTGTTGTTGCTGAGGGGCAGCCTGTTGTTGTCTCTGTTGTTGTTGACGGGCATCTTGTTGCTGCCTGTTTTGTTGTTGACGGTCAGCCTGCTGTTGCCTTTGCTGTTGCTGTGGAGCTGCCTGTTGATGTGTCTGTTGTTGACGTGCATCCTGCTGTTGCCTCTGTTGTTGAGGAGCTCCCTGTTGTCTGTTCTGCTGTTGACGTGCAGCCTGTTGTTGCCTTTGTTGTTGCTGAGGGACTGCTTGTTGTCTGTTTTGTTGCTGACGTCCATTCTGCTGTGCTTGTGGGTTCATTCCACGTCCACCAATATTATTGGTAGCAGCCATAGCGGGGCGACCTTTATTTACAGAGGCAAATTGATTCCTGTTTTTACTTGCCGATTGCTCGTGGTTTGCCTGAAAAGAGGTTGGTTGCCTGTGATTTTCACGCATGGCTACATTTTCCCTTACAGTAGGCCTTGCCCTGACCCCGCCGGTTCCATTAAAGCTGGAATAATTAGTTGAATTATTCCGGGATACATACGTGCGGTCTGCATAGGTGTAGCGCACTGCACTCCGATTGACATTCATAACAGCTGTATTGTACTGGAAGTGGGAACCACTCCAACGGCCACCATAAAAGCCGGATCCGCCATATCCATATCCGTAATTGATGCCGCCATAATATCCGACATTTCTTCCCCAATAGCCGCGATGGAAACTGTAATACCCGCCACTATACCCCCAGTAACAGGGAGTCCATAAATAACCATCTTCGGGAGGATCAACCCATTGTCCCGGTACCCAATAATATTCGTATCCATTGTATGCCCAATAACCGGGTACCCAAAGATACCCATCATAGGGGCATTGAGGTTGATAATAATGTGGCAGCCTGGGAGGTGCATGATGAACCCTGACAACAATGGCTACCCTTCTGCGGGCATACGACGTTTCCGGAGTTGCCATAAAGGCAAGCATAAGGAGGAAAATTATTGAAATGTTTTTAATTGTTTTCATCGGTGTATTCGTTTATTTTCAGTTGAATAAATCATGTGAAATTATTACGATACAAAAGTAAGGAGTTGCAAATAGGTAATTGTTACACAACTATTGAAAAAAGTTGTATCATTCACACATATATAGAACGCAAGAATCAAGAGCCAAGAATCAAGACAGAAGTTGCAGTATGTTAATATTTTGCAGATTGTTATGTCAGATTAATTAATTCGGTGCATATAGTTTGGGGAGCAAATTTTGCTATTGATGTGTTGAAAACGTTCCTACAAGTAGATATAAAGACTTAATTCTATTGTCTCAGGAATAGAAAATCTAATCTTTAGTTTGCTGAAGGCAGCAGGTGATAACTAAAACGAACTAAAATAAAACAAATACATTATCTTTGTCGTTATAAAATACCTATAAGTAACTATTATAAGTGTTCGAAATTCAACTATGCTGATGTGTTCAGTATTGGAATTAAGAATTTATAGCTTTCAATCTGATTAAAAAATTAAACAATGAATACTCAATTAATAACTGTCGAGCTCCCTTCTGATATTTTATTGACGTTGAACGAAAATGAAAATGAGCTAAAGCAGGATATTAAAATATCTTTGGCAATTAGATTGTATAAACTTCAAAAGCTTACTATTGGCAAGGCAGCACAGGTAGCAGGAATGTCTCTTTTTGATTTTGAGAGTCTATTATCCGAGAATGAAGTGCCTATTTCAACTTTAACCTTCGAAGATGTTCTAAATGACTCTTTAAAACTGTAGGTATCTTGCTAATTGAAAATAATAAATGACAATATCAAACTTAAGTAAAGCCGTAAAAGTACCTAAACATATCAATTCGTAAATTATTGAACTTTGGTTTATTTAATGATAAAATGAAATTATTTTGAACTTTTCTATTACAATCTGGTTGTATTATTAAATAATAATATTACTTTTGCAGAGTCTAAACAAACAATACCCGTTATGATCAATCGATTTTTTACATATTTTAGTCTCTTCTTTTACTTTAGCAGGTGAGAGCAGGATCATTTTATGTAAAAAAACAAACTATATTTAATAGATAATACATGAAAATCCTGCTCAACTATGAGCAGGATTTTTTTTATCATACAACAAGCAGCATATGAAAAAAGTAGCCATTCAGGGCGTAAGCGGTGCATTCCATGAGATAGCAGCCAGACAGTATTTTGAAGGGGAAGAAATTGAGATTCTTCCGTGCATTACATTTAAGGATTTATTTAAAGCATTGGCAGCTGACGAAACGTTATTGGGAATCATTGCCATTGAAAATACCATTGCAGGAAGTTTGTTGCAGAATCATAACCTGCTTCGTGAAAGTGGTTGTATGATTGTGGGCGAGCATAAGCTGAGGATTGAACATAACCTGGCAGCATTACCCGGGCAACAGATTGAAGATATTGATGAAGTCTATTCCCACCCGATAGCCTTGATGCAGTGCGAGGATTTTATTGACGAACACCGCCATATTAAAGCCATAGAAAGTGAAGATACGGCACTCTCGGCAAAAGAGATAGCTGATAAACAGATCTCAAAACGGGCAGCCATTTGCAGTTCGCTGGCTGCAGAGAAATACGGATTGGAAATAATAGCGAAGGGCATTGAAACAAACAAACGTAATTTCACCAGGTTTTTAATGATTGCAGAGCCTACTCTGGCTGAAAAAATGGTAAACGGGACTTTACTGAATAAGTCATCGCTGGTATTTACCCTGCCACATGAAGAAGGTAGCCTTGCCAAGGTATTATCGATATTATCGTTTTATCATGTAAACCTGACTAAGATACAGTCCTTGCCAATTATCGGACGCGAATGGGAATACCAGTTTTATATCAACCTTACCTTTGATGACTATACACGATACCGCCAGTCACTGGATGCTATCAGGCCGTTGACAAAGGACTTCCAGCTGTTGGGCGAATATAAGGCGGCAGTAACGCCGGTGGACTAATTTGAAGTTTGAAGTTTGAAGTTTGAAGTTTGAGAAGGTAGAAAGTAGAAAGTAGAAGGTAGAAAGTAACGTTCTTATAAATATGAATTCCTATTAATATCACTGAAAACATCTATCAAATAATATCTATCAAATAATATCTATCAAATAATATCAACAAAATAATATCAACAAAGTAATATTAACTAAGTAATATCACTGAAAGTAATAACGCCGAAGGCAAATATCAATATAAGAATGAATATACAACCAGCCAACCGTTTATCAAGTGTCACTGAATACTATTTCTCAGCCAAGCTGCGGGAAGTGGGTGAAATGAACGCTGCAGGTAAAAACGTTATCAACCTGGGGATCGGGAATCCTGATTTGCCACCATCCGAAGCCACCATTGCAGCCCTTTGTACAGAAGCTCAAAAACCGAACGTACATGGTTACCAGAGTTATGTGGGTATTCCTGAATTACGCAAAGGTTTTGCCGACTGGTATAAGAAATGGTATCATGTGGACCTGAATCCAACAACAGAAATACAGCCGTTGATAGGCTCCAAGGAAGGAATCCTGCACATTACCCTTGCTTTTGTTAATCCGGGTGATAGCGTGCTGGTACCCAACCCCGGTTATCCTACCTATACTTCTGCCAGCCTGTTATGCGAAGCAAATATAGTTTCGTATGATCTGGACGAAAATAACAACTGGGAGCCTGACTTTGATTCCCTGGAAAAGATGGATTTAAGTAAAGTGAAGCTGATGTGGGTGAACTATCCCAACATGCCTACCGGTGCAAGGGCAACAACAGGATTATTCGAGAAACTGGTAGCCTTTGGTAAAAAACACAATATCGTTATCTGCAACGATAATCCGTACAGTTTTATCCTGAATGATGAGAAGCTAAGCATCTTATCGGTGGAAGGGGCAAAGGATTGTTGCATTGAAATGAACTCCATGAGCAAGGCCCATAACATGGCCGGATGGCGTATGGCCATGCTGGCGACGAATGCTGAATTTATACAATGGATACTAAAGGTTAAGTCGAATGTGGATTCAGGTATGTTCCGTCCCATGATGGTGGCAGCGGTTGCAGCACTTCAAAATACTGAAGAGTGGCATGCTGAAATGAACCGTGTGTATGCCAACCGCCGTGTACTTGCCTGTCAGATTATGGATGCGCTGGGTTGCACGTATGATACAAAACAAGTTGGAATGTTTATCTGGGCCAGGATACCGGATTCCTGTAAAGACTCCGAAGTACTGGCAAATGAAATATTGTACGGCAAGAATGTATTTATAACACCTGGATTTATTTTCGGAGACAAAGGATTACGATATGTACGGATTTCACTTTGCTGTCCGGAACCTATGCTGAAGGAAGCATTGGAGAGAATATCTAAATGAGATATTAACTTCGTTGATATTGACGTTGCTGATATTACTTCGTTGATATTACTTAAATTGATAATATTATGATGCATATAACCAGAGCATTAACATCCAACTTTTCAAACATCCAACTTTTCAAACAATATTAATTATACTATTTATAGCCTGGACATTAACAACAAACTTTTCAAACAACAAACATTTCAAACAATTAAGAATATGGAATTTGAATCAATATTACTACCCGGAGTAGATGCAAGGCGTCCGCTTATCATAGCGGGTCCGTGTAGTGCGGAGACAGAAGAGCAGGTGATGAATACTGCAAGGGGTTTAGCCGCTCATGGAATAAAGATTTTCAGGGCCGGTATCTGGAAACCACGTACCAAACCGGGAGGCTTCGAAGGAGTAGGAGTAGAAGGATTACCCTGGTTGAAACGTGTCAAGACTGAACTGGGCATGTATACAGCTGTAGAAGTTGCAACAGCAAAGCACGTACGGGAAGCATTGGCACATGATGTCGATATTTTATGGATTGGTGCCCGTACTTCTGCAAATCCTTTTGCAGTACAGGAAATAGCTGATGCCCTGGAAGGTATCGATATCCCGGTATTTATTAAGAATCCCGTTAATCCGGACCTGGATTTATGGATTGGTGCTATCGAACGGGTGTATAATGCAGGTATTCGTCGCATTGCTGCCATTCATAGGGGTTTCAGTACCTATGACAAGAAAATATACCGTAACTTGCCACAATGGCATATACCTATCGAACTACACCGTCAGATACCTAACCTGCCGATAATTTGTGATCCGAGTCATATTGGTGGTAAACGCGAACTGATTGCTCCATTGTGCCAACAGGCCATGGACCTGAATTTTGACGGATTAATCATTGAATCGCATTGTCATCCTGACAAAGCATGGAGTGATGCTGCCCAACAGGTTACTCCGGATGTGTTGGACTTAATCCTGAACAACATTGTAATTCGCGATATGACCCAGTCAACGGAAAGCCTGAATGCATTGCGTCATCAAATTGATGAACTGGATACCAGCCTGCTTGAATTGCTGGCTCGTCGTATGCGGGTATCCGATGAAATAGGGATCTACAAAAAAGAACATAATATGCCAATCCTGCAGGCACAACGGTATGATGAAATCCTGAAGAACCGTATTGCCCAGGCCATTGAAATGGATATGGATGGTGAGTTTATGAAAACTGTCCTGGTAGCCATACACGAAGAATCGGTGCGTCATCAACAGGAAATCATGAAACAATAGTGTCGTTGAAATGACAAAGAACTCCCGCTGGTCCAATGGATTAGCGGGAGTTTTTTTATACTGTCAAACAGCAGGATTGATATTTATTTGTTATCGCCTTTGTTTTCAGGAGAATGATCTTGATGACCTTTTCTCATTCCCTTCATTTTATCTTTCATTTTATCCATCCGTTCTGTGCGCATGGCCTGTAATTTCTGAAACTTGTCTTTTCCAATGATGTTCGTTAATGCTTCATCATTAGCCTTCCGTTGTGCTTCAAATTTAGCTTTCATCTCTTCACGCATCTTTTCTACTTTTTCCATTTGCTGATGACGTTTGGCATCCTGTTTCTCGAATAATGCCTGAACATCTGCTTTTTGAGCTTCGGATAGTCCTAATTCTTTGGTCATTCTTTCGGCACGTTTTTCAGGTGTGACCATGGCCTTAACACCTTGTTTGTGATCTCTCATCATCATTTCGCCCTTTTGATGAGGTCTTTGGTTTCCATCGTGCCTGGCTTGCATCTTGTCCTTCATATCATGACGAACACTTTCCAGTTTCTGGTATTTCTCTGTTCCGACAATCTTTTCAAGATCGGCATTCATAGCTTTACGTTCAGTTTCAAACTGTGCCATTTGTTCATCCTTCACTTTCTTCACTGCAGCCATGTGTTGTTCACGTTTGGCATCTTGTTTTTCGAATAATGCCTGTACCTTGCCTTTTTCAATATCTGTCAGACCCAATACTTTTGCCATTTTATCAGCACGCTTTTCAGCCGTTATTTTAGGAAATTCAGCGCGGTTGTATTCTTTGTGTTGACGTCCTCTTTCAGCACGGTTTTTTTGAATGCCTTCACGTCTTTCCATCATTTTAGCTTTACGTTCTCCACGTTCGCTTTCAAGTTTCTGGAATTTATCCTGTCCAATGATTTTTACCAGGTCAGCATCCTGTGCTTTACGTTCAGCTTCAAACTTAGCCATGCGTTCTTCCCGGAGTTTTTTCATTTCTCCCTGGTGTTGCATGCGGGCTGCTTCCTGCTTTTCAAATAATGCCTGAACCTTTACTTTTTCAGCATCTGTCAGACCCAATTCCTTTGCCATTCTCTCAGCTCTTTTTTCAGGGGATACCTGTGGCCTTTCATTTTGTTTGAATTCTTTGCGTTCTCCCTTACGTCCCGGAGGAGGAGTTTGTTCCTGACCACTGACTGCCACACTAAAAAGAATCGTGGAAGCCAATACTAACATTGCATACTTTTTCATAATTCAATTTTTTTATTGTTAATACTATCAATTTCTCATTTGTATACTTTGACCAATCAAACACCAAATAGTTTAATCTGATGTTTTACGTTTGATTTAATTAACAGGATAATAATAAGATAAAGGTTTTTCAATATCGATCAAACTTCTATTTCCAAATATCAAAATACATAGACTCCTCAAATGTAAGCGAGATATTTAAACAATAAAAAAACTCCCATAATCAAGACTGATCAATGGGAGTTTAATTTGATGTATTAATTGTGACAATACTTATGTTGTTTTTCTTCCTTTTAGTAAAATCTAAAACAAAATTAGTTTTTTATCTGTTACTCATTTTCTGACGGCGTTCAGTTTGAATGGTTTGCCATTTCTGGAATTTTTCTTTTCCAACAACAGTTTCTAATTCGGCATCCTGTGCATCTCGTAATGCTTTGAATTTTTCCCTGAAATCCGGGCTGTCCCTGCTTACTTCTGACCTGAATTTGGTAAAGATCACGTCGTTTTTTTCATAGACTTCCTGTACTTTCGCTTTTTCAGCATCAGTCAGACTTAACTCTTTTGCCATATTTTCAGCACGGAGTTGAGGTGACATTTGTTGCCTTGGACCTTGTCTCATTTCCTTTTGTCCTGCAGGTTTGACTGGCGGAGGTGTTTGTTCCTGAGCCATTACTGACATACTAAAGAGGAATACAGAAGCTAAAACTAATTTTGCATACTTTTTCATGATACTTTTTTTATTAGTTGATACTCATTTTGTATATTATGAATGTTTTGACTAAAAAAAAGTAAAATGGTTTAATCCCCGCCGGGAAAGCATGTATTATTAACAACCTGATTTATACATCTACAGGGAATTAGTTCTCAATAACCTGATGAATGAACTTTTCTACCTGTGAAAAGGCCTCAATCATTACTGTTTCAACGACCCCACCAATTTGTGAAGCGAGTGCACCTGAATTCAGAATGGACAGATAAGTTTTTCCATTGTCTTTTTCATACACTGAAATTTTGCAGGGTAGCATACTTGAATAAATCCTGGTGTCACTGTTTGTCAGGATTTGGGAAGCCAGTTTTGGGTTGCAAAGTTCAATAACCTTAACAGGAAGTACCGTAATGCTACTTTTATTGAGCGAAGCCTGCAGGTCAAGAGTTACTGATATATTCCACCCGCCATTGAGAATAATCCCGGATAACTTTTCCATGGTCTGGTCAAAGTTATACCGGCTTTGTGATTCAATAAATAAATTTTCCATACGGTTTAAGTTTTTTGAAATTTATAAATAGGCTTTTTTGATGAATCTACGGATTGTTCCAATAATGTGATATCGTTTGCATTTTTACTTTCGATACATTCCATCTCATTATCGACAGGTAAGCTTTACCTGAATTGCTCTGTCGTGCAAACACGGAAAAGAACACAAAAGTTCATGTCTGTTTTTTTGAACAAAATTAATGTTCTCTTACCAATGCTTTGACTTATTTCTTCAGCAATACTTCGGTAATCGCTTTTTTGAATGCATCTTTAGGCATGGCACCCTGTGCCATTTGAGGGGCTTCCCCCATTGGACAAAACAGGATAGAAGGAATGCTGCGAATGCCAAATGCGGCTGCGAGTTCCTGTTCTGCTTCCGTATCTACTTTGTAAATGTAGATCTGTCCTTCATATTCTTTAGCCAAATCTTCCAGGATTGGGGCAATAGTCTTGCAAGGGCCACACCATGCTGCATAAAAGTCAATGATACAAGGTTTGTCACCCAGGTATTTCCATTCTGTCGGGTTAGCTTCGTAATTGGATACTTTTGATAAAAATTCTGCTTTTGTTAAATGAATTGTTCCCATTTTTTTTATTTCTTTTGATTGATTTATTTCTTTTGGTTTATTTTCTTTGTTTTCTGTATTATTACCGGCAGATGCTGTAATAGTCATGGCGAGCAATATGCCTGCAAAAAATATATTTTTCATATTTTACTTGATTTAGAGATCCTGTAACTTTGAATAATCCTGATTTATTATACTAATGGTCAGAGTGCACATCCCCAAATGGAAGGCTCATCTGCTTCTACTTCAGTTTCTGCTTCCTGTGACGGCTCTTCTTTTCTTTCAGGAAAACCGAGCGTTATCAATATAGCCCCGATTTCTTGGCGGGTTACCTCGTCAGTATGATTTACGATTATTCGTCCATCTATCCTGTCCATTTCGGCACCAAATACTCCCTGTAAAGTCCCCAGGGTTTTAAGCACCTGGTTGTTGCAGGTCATGCACTCTGATTTGGAAACTAAAAATGTGCTGTACATAATCTTTTATTTTGTGGGTTCATATTTCTCGGTTTTTACAACGATCTTATTCTCTTTGCTTACATTCGTGCTGCAGCTTCCACCCGGACAAGAGATATTAAATATCGCCTGCAAGGTCAGAACCAATCCGGCAAAAAGGTAAATTGTTTCCCTGTTGTAGTAAAAGGCTATACCTAACGCTCCTCCAAGGACTAACCGGATGATGCGTGTTGCACCCCAGTTCTTGAAATAATTTTTAATTTGTTCCATGTTCTTTCTTTTTAAACATATCGAATAGTAAATACCCCATGAGCGATCCGTACAGGACACTGATGTAAGGGTTTGATGTAATTGGGCATGTACCGCTCGGACAGCCCACAAAATAATAATATGCAAACCCACCAATACCACCTGCCAGTATGCCGGTAATTTTCAGAATATTTGTTTTTATAAATCCTTTCATATTGATATTTTTAGTTGATAGTGATAATTATGTATATATAAACATATTTTCATATATTCAGTACAATAATTTGCCTTACACACAGTTACAAGTACGGATACATTCAATAATCTGAACGATCTGTTTGTTCTTAAGCGAGTAATAACAATTCTTTCCATCCCGTCTGCAATTCAGGATTCCTTTTGCACGCATATCGGTCAAATGATGCGAGAGCAAAGACTGCTCACATTGTAATTGCTCACCAAGTTGGGAAACGTTTAATTCTTCCTGCTCCGAAAGCAATGAAATCACACACAAACGTGTCCCGTTTGAGATTGCTTTGAGTGTGTAGGCTGCTTCCTCCATCTTGATAGTATCAGGTTTTTCATTCATATTCTAAACTTTCTGCAAATATATGAACATATATTCATATGTACATTATCTATTCAGTTTTTTTAATAAAATAAATGTCAAATGAGAAAATGATAAAAAAATCACACAGTTTCCAATCCTTTTGACTGCTAATTTTAAAGAATAAAGTATCTTTGTAAGCTAATTTTCAACTAATGAGTCATTCAACAACCCAAATCTGTGAGGATTTTATTTCCGAATTAAACATGGCAATCGGTAATCAAAACGCTGAGAGTGTTTTTGTTCTTACCGATGATAACACTCAACGTTACTGCCTGCCTGCCCTGATGCAGTCCGAAAAATTAAAGAGATGCCATTATATCAACATTAAAGCAGGTGATGAGAATAAGAACATTAATTCTGCCCTGGAGATTTGGAAATACCTGAGTGAAAACGGAGCTAACCGTAAATCGTTGATGATTAACCTTGGTGGCGGCATGATTACCGATATTGGGGGGTTTGCTGCTTCTACCTTCAAACGTGGCATCAGGTATATCAATGTTTCCACGACCCTGCTGGGTGCTGTGGATGCAGCTACCGGAGGTAAGACAGGGATAAATTTCTCAGGCCTGAAAAATGAAATTGGTGTCTTTGCACCCGCTGATAGTGTTTTAATCAATGTTGATTTCTTTAAGACCTTAGACGATAGGAATATCCGTTCCGGGTATGCAGAAATGATCAAGCATGCATTGATTGATACCAAAGATGAATGGGAAGAAGTATTGAAGTTTGATCTGGAAACAATTGACTTTGACAAACTGAAAGTATTACTCGACAGAACGATCCGCATCAAGGAACGCATTGTGGAGAAAGATCCTTTTGAAGCCAATATACGGAAAGCCCTGAACCTGGGCCATACATTCGGGCATGCTTTTGAAAGCTGGTCGTATAAAACCGAAAAGCCTGCATTACACGGTTATGCTGTTATGTGGGGGCTGCTTTGTGAATTGTATTTATCGTTTATGAAACTGGGTTTCCCAAAGGATGAATTGCTGAGATTGAAGTACCTGACGAAAGAATATTACGGACTCTTTGAGTTCAGTTGCAAGGAATATGATGCCCTTTACGAGTTAATGACCCACGACAAGAAGAACGATTCAAATGAAATAAATTTCACGCTGTTAGCAGATATTGGGGATATTCATATCAACCAGACAGCCACAAAAGAAGAAATCTTTGAATGCTTTGACTTCTATCGTGAAGGATAAGAAGGATTTACAATTTGTTCATTTACTATTTACGATTGAAAAGTTAGTTGATTTACGATTACAGCTATTCTTAACAGGCAGGCATTAGATGAATGATAAAACAGAGAAAATATGAAAAAGACTTTGATAATAGGTGCAAGCAGCAATCAGGAAAGGTATTCCTACCTGGCGGCAGAACGATTATTAGCTCATGGTCATGATATTGAACTAATAGGCAAACGGCCTGATGTGATTTTTAATAAAACAATCGAAACCCAAAAGAAGCCTTTTACCGATATTGATACCGTTACGTTGTATCTTTCCGATAAATTTCAGGCGGAATATTACGATTATATTTTATCTTTACACCCCAAACGGGTGATTTTTAATCCCGGGACTGAGAATCCTGAGTTGGAACTCTTATTGAATAATAACAATATACAAACCGAAGAAGCCTGTACGCTGGTTTTGCTGGGTACCGGACAATACTGATTCGTCCGATTTGAAGATTTGAAAATACTCCAATTTGGAGATGAGTTGATTTAAAGATCTGGTGATTTAAAGATGAGTCAATCCGAAAATCGAATAATAAATTTGCTTTGATTAAAATTTTAAACTAATAATAAAAAGTCCCGGACACAGTGTCTGTGCTGACTAATAACTGATCCCCGAAATGAAAATAGCTTTGATAGGATATGGCAAAATGGGTAAAACCATTGAACGAATTGCCCTTGAACGTGGTCATGAAATTGTATCCGTGATAGATGTCGATAATACCGATGATTTTGATTCCGAAGCATTTAAAAGTGCTGATGTAGCCATAGAATTTACAGTTCCCCAGGTTGCTTTAAGCAATTATCGCCGGGCATTTGCTTCCGGTGTTGCCGTTGTTTCAGGTACTACCGGTTGGACAGAACAACTGCCACAACTTAAAAAAGAAATTTTAGCCGGGAATAGTACCCTTTTCTGGTCTTCAAATTTTAGCCTGGGGGTTAATGTCTTCATGGCTGTCAATAAATACCTGGCTGCCATCATGAACCAATTCCCGAATTACAATGTGGAAATGAGTGAAGTGCACCATACACAGAAGCTCGATGCACCCAGTGGAACGGCCATTACCCTGGCCGAAGGTATCCTCGCAGAACTGGACAGGAAGAATTTGTGGGTCAAGGAAACAGAAACCAATCCAACTGAAATGGCTATCAAGTCTTTCCGCAGAGGGCAGGTTCCCGGTATCCACACCATTACCTATGAATCGGAAGTAGATACCATTACCATTACCCACGATGCCAAGAGCCGCGATGGATTTGCACTCGGAGCAGTTATTGCTGCTGAATTTACGGCAGGTAAAAAAGGCTTTTTAGGCATGGAAGACATGTTGAAATTTTAATTCAGATTTTACAAGAAACAATTTATAATTCACAATACGTAATTTATAATTCAGATTTAAATATGAGTGCAGAAAAACAATCATCCCGTTTCCAACAACCGCTGAAACAGTGGATTAAATGCAGCGTGTGGAGCTTAATTTACATTTTATTTATTGCCTGGGTTGGAAATTACTGGTGGCTGTTAGGCCTGCCGGTAGTGGTCGATTTGTTTATTACCAACTACATTCCCTGGACCTGGTGGAAGAATACCAAAAACAAGTCCCTGTTGAGTGTGATGGGATGGGTGGATGCCATTGTGTTTGCATTGGTTGCCGTGTATTTTATCAATACTTTCCTGTTCCAGAACTACCAGATTCCTTCTTCATCACTTGAGAAGACCCTGTTAGTAGGCGATTTCCTTTTTGTAAGCAAAGCAAGTTATGGCCCCCGCGTGCCAAACACCCCGCTTTCCTTCCCATTGGTTCAGCATACTTTCCCGTTGCTGGAATGCAAATCGTTTATTGAACACCCTCAATGGGACTACAAGCGCCTGAAAGGGTTCGATACCGTTAAGCGGAATGACATCGTGGTGTTTAATTTCCCTGCCGGCGATACTGTGTGTGTCAAACAGCAAAACCCGGATTATTACAGCATCTGTTATTCGGTAGGATTTTCCAATTTGAAACAACAAGATCCGGCCAATACTCCAACTACCGAGATGTGTTATCGAATTGGACGGGAATTAGTCAAATCGGATAAAGCTGATTATGGTGATATCGTTTATCGTCCGGTCGATCGTCGTGAAAACTATGTGAAACGTTGTGTTGCAATTGCCGGTGATTGGATGGAGGTGAAGAACAACCAGGTTTATATCAACAACCAAAAACAGGAAAATATACCGGGCCTTCAGTTTAATTATTTTGTACAAACCGATGGTACCATGTTGAACCAGGATTTGCTGGATAAACTTCATATCAACAAGGATGATTTCAGGGTCTATAATCAAGGACAGCTAATCCCTGAATTTGCTTCCATTGGGTTGGATGCAAAAATGCCGATCTATCATTTCCCTTTGAATGAGGAGTCGTATACACAATTGCAAAAGACCCCGGGAGTGGTTAAAATTGTAATTGAATCTTCCGAGCGTCCTGGTGAAGTATTCCCGTTAGGTGGTAATAAACCTTGGACCCGTGATAATTACGGTCCGCTTTGGGTACCAAAAAAAGGTAGCACGTTGGCACTGAATTCATACAATTTACCTATTTATGAGCGTATTATAAAAGTTTACGAGCATAACAAACTGGAAGTAAAGAATAATGTGTTCTATATCAATGATAAACCGACGAAAACATATACTTTTAAGATGGATTATTACTGGATGATGGGCGATAACCGTCACAATTCTGCCGATTCACGGTTTTGGGGTTTTGTGCCTGAGGATCATATTGTGGGCCGTCCTGTCATGGTGTGGTTATCATTAGAAAAAGATAAAGGTTGGTTTGATGGCAAAATACGTTGGAACCGTTTCTTTAAAAATGCAGAAAGATAATTTCATACCGAAACAATCAGGAGTGAGTGATTCAAGTGTTAATTCGATCTGTTTGTCCCCGGCTTATCTGGCTCCGGTGGAGTATTATTCCGAAATGGCAAATGCCGGTACTGTTTTTATTGAAAATTGCGATTTTTATTTGAAACAGACCTATCGGAACAGATGCCGGATTGCTGCTGCCAATGGATCCATGGTGTTGAGTATCCCGGTCGAAAAGGCGGGCAGTGAGAAGATACTTACCCGCGATGTACGCATCTCGGAGCATAACGACTGGCAATTGAATCATTGGCGGTCCATTGAATCGGCCTACAACTCAACTCCTTTTTTTGAATATTACAAGGACGATTTGTTGCCTTTTTATGAAAAGAAATGGAACTTTTTACTGGATTTTAATCTTGAAATCCAGTCTAAGATACTTGAATTATTGAACCTGTCCACCGACATTCAACTGACTACAGAATATAAGGTGACGTTGGACGATACAGTGCTGGATCTGAGGGATGCAATTCATCCAAAGAAAGAAAATCAGTCATTGAACAGTAAAACCTATTATCAGGTTTTCGATCAACGCTTTGGTTTTCAGCCGAATTTGAGTATTATCGATCTGCTCTTTAATATGGGAAATGAATCGATATTTAGTTTGATACACAATTCATTATTGAAAAAATAAATACATACATCAATATGGAAAAAATAGATTGGAGTAATCTTGCATTCGGTTATATGAAAACCGATTACAATATCCGTTGTACCTATAGCAACGGAGCCTGGGGAGAGCTGGAAACCAGTACCAGTGAACATTTGTCCCTTCATATGGCGGCAACCTGCCTGCACTATGGACAGGAAGCCTTCGAAGGATTGAAAGCATTCCGCGGGAAAGATGGTAAAATCAGGATTTTCAGGATGGAAGATAATGCAAAACGCCTTCAATCATCCTGCGATGGCATTATGATGGCTAAACTGCCTGTTGAGAAATTCGAAGAAGCAGTCCTGAAAGCAGTGAAGTTGAATGAACGTTTTGTTCCACCTTACGAATCTGGCGCCTCGTTGTATATCCGTCCATTCCTGTTTGGCACCAGTGCACAGGTAGGGGTGAAGCCGGCTACCGATTATTTGTTTATCATTTTTGTTACACCGGTTGGCCCGTATTTCAAAGGTGGATTTCAAACCACTCCGTTTGCCATTATGCGTCAATTTGATCGCTCTGCACCTCTGGGTACAGGTATTTATAAAGTGGGTGGCAATTATGCGGCCAGTCTTGTTGCCGGTCAAAAATCTCACGATATGGGCTATTCTGCCGTATTCTACCTGGACGCAAAGGAAAAGAAGTATATCGACGAATGCGGTGCAGCCAACTTTTTTGGTATCAAGGACAATACCTATGTAACTCCAAAATCCACTTCCATTTTACCTTCCATTACCAACAAGAGCCTTATGGTGTTGGCCGAGGATATGGGTATGAAGGTGGAACGTCGCGCCATACCGGTAGAAGAACTCAGCACTTTCGAAGAAGCGGGTGCCTGTGGTACGGCTGCAGTCATTAGCCCGATTCAACGTATTGACGACATCGACGAGAATAAATCGTATGTGTTTTCAACGGATGGCAAACCGGGCGTTATCTGTGAAAAGCTGTATAAGAAACTACGTGCTATCCAATATGGCGACGAGCCCGATACTCATCAGTGGGTTACTGTAATCGAGTAGAAATACCTGATTTTGCGAAACATTCAGTTGCCAGTCAGCATTCAGTCAGATCAATCACACTTCAATCAGGTAATAATCATCTACTAACATGCCGGAACGTAACAATTTATTCTTAAGAATGCATCCGCTGACCCGCCTGGGCATTAGCCTGGGGTTGGCGTTGCTGCCTTTTGGATTACTGTATGAGGAGAAAATAAGCATTTTATTGCTTGCCATGTCTTCCTGGATTGTGTTTACGCTGTCATTCCTGATCTTTAGCTGGGTGGTCGTTATTCAGCGCTCAGTGGCTCAAATCAGGAAAAAAGCCAGGGAAGACGATGGCAGTGTAGCCTTTGTGTTTTTTATGGTGCTGATTTCCTCATTTGCAGGAATCCTGACTGTGATGCTCATTATTATTTCAAAAGATTCAGCCATCAGGCATAGCCTGTTGTTTCTCCCGACCTGTATCTTAGGACTGATACTGTCGTGGGTCATGGTTCATACCATTTACATTTTTCACTATGCCCACAAATTCTACGATTCCATGAAGAAAGGTCTAGCCGAAATTCATGGAGGACTGAATTTCCCGGGTGATGAAGAACCTGATTATTTTGATTTTGCCTATTTCTCATTCGGATTAGGCTGTACGTTCCAGGTGTCGGACATATCAATTACATCACGCAAAATAAGGCGCATTGCCCTGTTTCATGGATTGCTGTCGTTTGTCCTGAATACTTTTGTGGTGGCTTTAACCATCAATTTAATTGCCGGGTTAAGCCAATAGAATAACACCTCACAATGTTATTGTTTTTGATTGCCGGACTGTTTATTTATAATATTTCTCCCGTTTATTAAACCAACAAGTAGCAACATATAACTCAATGATAACTAAATCAGAAGTTTTCCCTATCGGACAGATCAACAAGCCACATGGTGTAAATGGCGAGATGTCTTTCTCATTTACTTCCGACATTTTCGACCGGGAAGAAATACCCTTTTTTGTCTTTGAGATGCAGGGATTGTTGGTGCCTTTCTTCCTGGAAGAGTACCGTTTCAAGGGGAGTACCACTGGATTGTTGAAGCTCGAGGGTATTAAGACGGAAGAACAGGCACGAACCTTTTATGGGTTGACCATTTATTTGCCCAAGAAGTTCCTTGAGAAAGTGGAAGATGCTGAGATTGAGCTCGATTACTTTGCCGGTTTCAGCCTGGTCGATGCAGAAAAAGGGTTGCTTGGGGTCATCTCGGAAGTGGACCAGACTACTGAAAATGTACTGTTTGTCATCCCGACAAAGGATGACGAATTGTTGATTCCTGCCGGTGAGGAATACATCGAAAATATCGACCACGATAAAAAAATAATTTATGTCCGGTTGCCCGAGGGCTTGCTGGATTTGTAGACCCAAAACATAGGGCCTGCGGCATTCGAGATTTTTTTTCGCTTACTATTATTTGAATTGATTGTTAACTCTTTAATTTTAATAACTAAGTATGTTTGAAAGTGATGACCAACAACGTGTCCGTAACCTGCCCATTTTTATAAAAGGGAAAGAGATTTTAGACGTCGTAAAACAAATAGCAGATCTGATTCCCGATGAGGATGAGCATCTGGGGTTTGTGAAACAAATTATGATGGAAGATGCCTATATGCTGACAGTCAAGATTGCCGGTGCCGAGGGTGGTGATTTGTACGACCTGCGCATGGAAAATGCGGCCATTATCCGGAAATCCGCCCGTGACCTGATGGTGCAATACCATTCGCTCGAAATGTTCGGGTTTGAGTATGTGGAGTATTATACCATGGTCCGTGACCTGATTGAAGAATACAGGGTGTTGTTTATCGAATGGGTGGCAAGCTTTGACAAATGGAATTACACCATCGACCGTTGGGGGCTTTTTAATCCTCCCGGGGTAACTCCTTTCGATCCGGAGCCCGATTTTTAATAGTTTCTTACTATCACAATCAATTGATAACTAGTGATAATATTAACCACAATAGGCACAATAGAACACAATAAATCAATTATATTGTGTTCTATTGTGCCTATTGTGGTTAAAAAGATTCAACCAGGGGTTTATAGAATTCGCGGTAGGTGGTATCGTTGGAGTAAAAGTTTAAACGGTCGAGCATATCTGCCGATGTTTTATAACCGTAAGCCAGGATAGCATTCACCCCGGTTTCCTTACAGGCCTTTTCGAACTCATAGTATAACTTTATGCCGATGGTTCTGTGCTGGAATTCCCTCTTGACGGCGCAGAACCAGATCATGATTGCCCCGCTAACCATTTTTTCTCCGCTGATAAATCCTTTTATTTGCCCTTCTGTTTCATAAACCAGGGTCAGGCATCGTTCGTTCAGTACCAGCTGCTCTATCCATTCCCTGTCGTACGGAACCTCATCATTGTATTTGAATGGTTCCATGTCAAGGATGTTGTGGATCACATCAATGTCGCCTGCCTGTGCTTTCCTTACTGAATTTTTACTCTTGCCGGTTTCCATGGTTTTATAGTTTAATGATTATCGACTTATGCACCCATAGTTTGTTTTTTTGTCTTTTAATACTGATCTAAACATAGGATCTTAATAGTAATAAACATTCTATCGATAATTACTCCGTAGGAGTAGTCTGTTCATAATCCCCAGTTGAGCCTGCGAAACTGGGGGTTAATGAATCAAATTAAAGACAGAACTCTGTAGGAGTTCACCAACAGAACCAAGTGTTTAAGTTCTTTCTCTTTTGGTCAACTCCTCTGGAGTTGGGTAGTATCTGTTTTATTTTCCCCCAGTTCCGCAGGCTTCACTGGGGGTTACTCAAAGGTTACACCTACGGTGTAATTTAATGATTCATAATAGATTATAACTGTCAATCCAAAGGTAAATTAAGAAATAACTGAAAGTTGGGTGCAAAAGCCGGTAATAATTTATAATTTTTAGTTGTCCTTTTAAGCCATTCTATACACGATATCTTTTACCCACTTAGCCCATTCAGCCTGGGTTTTTGATTTGTCAAAAGTCTCCCAGGGGATAGGTTCTCCTATTCTAATGGTAAAATGTTTTCCCCGTTGCTTGAACATCTCATTCACCAGGTACATCATTTCAATGTTGACTTTTATCTTCAGGAATTTGCGGATATTGGCCAGGTTATAAAAGAAATTTGAATTCCTGCCTTCAAAATAAATCGGCACAACATCCCGTTTGTATTCTATGGCTTTTGAAATGAAATTTTTCTTCCATTCCAGGTCGACGATTTTTCCGTTTACTTTCCGCGAGCACATACCCGCCGGGTAAGTCAACAGGTTATTCTCCGACTCATACAGTTCCTGCATCAACGAAGCATGGTTTTTGCTCTGGTTTCCAACTTTGTTTACCGGTACAAACATTTCGTGCATTGGTTCTACGTTCATGAGTATGTCGTTGGAGAAGAACCTGATCTTCCCCTCATATTCTTTTCCAAGCAAATAGCCGGTTGTTATACCATCCAATCCACCCAGTGGATGATTCCCTGCAAAAATATAAGTCTCTCCGTGTGGAAGGTTCTCTTTCCCTTCAATGCTGGTGGTGACATGCAGGTAATCAAAGGCAGCCTCAATAAATGTCAGGTTCCTGATCCCGGGGTTTTTGATAAAAAAATCATTCAGTTCATCCTCATGCACGATTTTGCGCAGGTAGTTCACAACGAATTTAGGAATATGGGCATTGGGTGCTTTACTTTTCAGTACTTTTTCGATATCAATGGTGATCGGTTTTGCTTTGTGCATGGATTAAACTGGTTTAGCTTCAGGCCACAAATGTACAAAAAATGCGTTACTAATAAAAGAGCCCATTTTTTGCGTCACAGTGACCCTTAATCTGAACCAAGATTTTTGATCATAGAATTTTGCATCAATTCAAAAGATTATACTCTTATATTTAGAATTGATGTATTTTTTGTCATAATATTGATTTGCAAACATAGCAATGTCTCTAAACCCGAAGGGTTAACATGATTGTAGCTAAAAGTATAGCACATAATATTAACCCCGAAGAGGGTGATATAAACAAACAAATACAAAAAGATCAAATTATATCCACAAATCAATTCAATATGTCGCCCGGATCAATTAATAATGTGAATAAGTATAAGAAAGAAATGCGGAAGAGATCATAAATAATATCACCCCCTTCGGGGTTCAGAAATAGCCTGATGTATACTTAATTACAATCATCACACCCCTTCGTGGTTAAAAAAATTCTTACTATAATAAATATAATCTTGTGAAAAAGTAACATGCTACCTTACTTTATGGCTCTGGCTTTTCTTTGTTTTGTTGAATGAATCTTATTCTCACATTGGATTGAGAATCTATTTTTCAATTTAAAGATTGTATAATTCGAATTTATGTTATGTATTTCAGCTTGATAGAACATTATACCTGATTTTAATCCTTGAATTTATGCCCTTGACCCTGTTTTTTTTCCTGTTGTTTTAGTTTAAAATTCCGGTTGGTATTTTGGTCACGATGTCTTTATCCTATTTTAGATATCCCTTAGATGTATCTTAGATATCTCTTAGATATCCCATAAATAACTCTTATCATAAAAAGGTTAAGATATCTAAGGTATATCCTAGTTAAAAATAAGAGTAATTCTTAAAAACACGAAAATATGTAGATGAATTGGTAGAAAATACTTTAATGACTACACAGAAAACATGATTGATTCCTAATCAGCTGCCCAAAAGGATAAGACAAATCAGGAATCAGGCAGATGTTCTTCCTGGAATTTTGACAGGAATACCCGGGTAAAAATGCTAATTTTCCATCCCAAAGGGTGAAAAAAAAGAGACCCTGTGTTTCATTCACTTATGAATCTTAAAACCTTTAGAAATATTGTGATTTTGATGATTTGTAGCGAAAAAGAAGAAAAAGTGTAAAAGCTTCCCCCACTTTTTGTTTATCCTGGATGGATTTGATGAATATATTGTGTAAATATCACAATATGAATTATATAAATGAATTAAGAACGCAATTATTGTTGTTGACAAGCTGTTGATAAGTTGTTCAAATCTGGATAATTTGTGGTTGAAAACTGTTGATAAATAATTTGTGGGGAAATGTGGGGGATATGAATTTAATTTTATACTTTTACCGTTGAATAATTGAACCCGATTTTTTATGTCAACATTTATAGGTAAATACGAAGCAAAGGCCGATGTAAAGGGAAGAATCTTTATCCCTTCGGCGTACCGTAAATTGTTGCCGGATGGACAAAAAGAGCGGGTAGTAATGCGCAAGGATGCTGAGAATGATTGCCTGGTAGTTTTTCCCGAAAGTGTGTGGAACGAAAAGGTGGCTGATTTCAAATCCAAACTGGATGAATGGAACCCGGTTGATCAAATGTTGTTGATGCAGTTTGTATCGGATGCTGAATGGCTGGATATTGATTCGCAGGGCAGAATATTGATTTCCAGGAAGAATCTGATGGCTATCGGGATTGAAAACTCAGATGTGCTGTTTGTCGGAATGATCGACCGCTTTGCCGTATGGAGCAAATCGAAATACGAACAAGCCAGACTTGCACCGTCTGATTTCGCAGCTTTATTAAAAGAACGGATGTTGAAAAAATAGTTATTTGTTGAGGTATTACAACCTGAATTACATCAATATTGATTATTTTCGTGTCGCTAAGACAAAATACTTAAAAAACAACTAAATGACTGAACCTGCCTACCATACCCCCGCATTACTTAACGAAACGATTGAAGGGTTGAACATTAAACCCGATGGAATCTATGTGGACGTTACTTTCGGTGGTGGTGGCCATTCCCGCGAGATACTTACCAAACTCGGTAAGAACGGGAAATTGCTTGGGTTTGACCAGGATGAGGATGCCATTAAAAATAAGATTAACGACAAACGTTTCATTTTCGTGCGAAGCAATTTCAGGTACCTGAAAAACTTCCTAAAATATCACAATGTCGAAAAAGTAGATGGCATACTCGCTGATTTAGGAGTATCCTCCCATCACTTTGATGAAGCAGAACGTGGATTCTCTTTCCGGTTCGACGGGGTATTGGATATGCGTATGAATACAAAATCACCGCTTACCGCTGCCGTATTGCTCAATACTTACACGGAAGAACAACTGGCCGATGTGTTTTACCTGTATGGCGAGTTACGCAATTCGCGCAAGATAGCCAAAATGATTGTTGATGCCCGTGCCCAGAAGCCATTTAAAATGATTTTCCCGTTTGTGGATATGTTGAAACCACATATTGGCCGTGAGACGGAAAAGAAAGATTTAGCCCGCATATTCCAGGCACTGCGCATAGAAGTAAACAGGGAAATGGACGTGTTGAAATCGCTGCTGGAACAAAGCCTGGAAGTTTTGAACCCGGGGGGAAGACTGGTAGTATTGACTTATCATTCGCTGGAAGACCGTTTGGTAAAGAATTTTATACGAAGTGGAAACTTTGAAGGAAAAATAGAAAAGGACTTTTACGGCAATGTGCTGGCTCCCCTGAAAGCTGTGAATACGAAGGTGATCATAGCCGGAAATGAGGAAGTAGAACGTAACCCAAGAGCCAGGAGTGCCAAGCTGAGGATAGCAACGATTGTTTAGACGCAAACAAAGTAGTAGGTAGTAAGTAGTCGGTAGTAGCATTGAGCATCAAGCATTGAAAACAGAAGTAAAAAACAACATAGGACAACAAAGAAAATGAGCTTTTTAAAGAAAATATTAGAAGCCATTCGGGGAAGTGAAGATTTTTCGGATATAAAGTCCAGTACTTTACGCGACATCATTAACGGGAATATCCTGACCAATAAATTTTTACAGAAACAGTACGGATTATTGATCATGATTGCCGCCCTGACTTTTTTGTATGTGGATAACCGGTTTTATTGCGAAACACAACTGGCCAAAGAGATTTCCCTGAAAAAGAAGATTCTGGACGTGAAGTACGAATCGCTGACTATTTCGGCTGAATTAATGGAGATCAGCCGCCAGTCGAATGTAATGAATAAAGTGAACGAGAGTGGAATAGGCCTGGTACAATCGACAACACCGCCTTTTGTAATTGAAGATAGCATACCCAAGAAATAGATGTCAGACAAACGTAAAAATATTGTCCTTAGGTTTGGCATAGTATACACCATTATATGCCTTTCGTTTTTTGCTGTCATCTACCGGATTGCAGTCATTCAGTTTGTGGAACATGACAAATGGATGGCCCTGGCAGCCCAGACCGTCAAAACCAATATTGTAGTAAAGCCAAACAGGGGAAATATCTATGCCTGCGACGGACGCTTGATGGCCAGCTCCATACCAACCTATTACGTGTACATGGACCTGAGGGTACCTGCCCTGCATGAAAAAGATGGCAAGCTTTTTAAAAACAATATTGATTCAGTATCCATCTACCTGTCCAGCTTTTTCAAGGACCGTACCCCAAGCCAATACAAAAACCTGCTTATTCATGCCTACAATACCGGGGAAGGTGAATTTCAGCTATACCCAAATAAGATTTCCTATTCGGAACTGAAACATTTGAAGACTATCCCCTTGTTCCGTTTGGGACGAAATAAAAGCGGGCTGATCACAAAAGTGCTGTTCCGCCGTGTCAGGCCATTTGGGTCGTTGGCTAAAAGAACCATTGGGGATATTTATGCCGAGGAATCAAAAGGCGGGAAGAATGGCATTGAATTGAGTTTTAATTCGAACCTGTTGGGTACCCCGGGTGTTTCCATTCGTCAGAAAGTAGCAAATACGTACATGGAAAATGTTCAGATTGAACCGGTTGATGGGATGGATATCACGACTACCATCGATGTCGATTTACAGGATATTGCAGAAAATGCACTCCGGGAAGGGGTTAAGAAATTTGATGCAGCAGTTGGATATGTTATTTTAATGGAAGTCCACAGCGGGGAAGTGAAAGCCATCGTTAACCTGCAACGTAACACTGATGGTTCGTATACTGAAAATAAGAATGGTGCCGTATCGGATATGGCAGAGCCTGGTTCTACCTTCAAAGTAGCTTCGCTGATGGCAGCTATTGATGATGGCAGGGTAAAAATAACAGATACCATTAATACCTATAACGGCCTGTACAAATTTGGCACCCGGACCATGACCGATCACAATGCCAATCATGGCGGATACCATAAGATTACCGTAGCCCAGGCAATCTATGCCTCATCGAATATCGGTATTTCACGAGCCATTGTCAAAGCCTACGGTAATAATCCGGCTGATTTTGTCAACAAACTCTATTCCATGAAGCTGAATGAAAAAATGAACCTGGAAATACCGGGTGCTGCAGCTCCTCAGATCAAGCATCCCAAGGATAAGACCCATGAATGGTCTAACACTACGTTGGCATGGATGTCAGTGGGATATGAAACCCAGATACCGCCGATTTATACCCTGGCATTTTATAATTCCATTGCCAATGATGGGAAAATGATACGGCCGTTCTTTGTGAAGTCCATCAGCCATAACGGACAGATAGTCAAAGAATTTACCACCGAGGTGATTAATCCTGCTATCTGCAAACCAACCACCTTAAGGGATATACGCTCAACATTACTTGGAGTGGTGGAAGATAAATTAGGAACGGCACAGGGCGTCAAATCAAAATATGTACGCATAGCCGGTAAATCAGGGACAGCCCAGATATCCCAGGGAAAAGGAGGGTATAAGACCGGAGGAACCAAACACCAGGTGGCATTCGCAGGATACTTCCCGTACGAGCACCCTCTCTATACTTGTATTTGTGTGATGCGTGAACCCGGAATAGGTTATGCATCCGGTGGTACCATGACGGGATCGGTGTTCAAGAATATTGCCGAGCGTGTGATGGCACTAAATTCTAACCGGAAACCATCGCGGGTAAGTAGTGATTCAATCGACTATGAGCATATTATACCGGTTTCAAAGGTAGGATTTTATAAAGCCATGCGAACCGTGATGAATGCCATGCAATTGCCATTGGCAGCCAACACCACCGATTGGGTGAAGGCATTTGCTGAAGAAAAACAAACCCGTGTTGAGAAAATTGAGGTGACTAAAAATGTAGTGCCTGACTTAAGTGGCATGGGGGCAAAGGATGCAGTCTTTATCCTTGAAAATATGGGATTGAATGTACAGGTACAGGGACGCGGGAAAGTAATATCCCAAAACCTGAAACCGGGGACTTTTGCACGCAAAGGAAGTTCGGTCATGATCAATCTTCAATAAGCCAATCTATTAAAAGAATTATAAAACAGACAACTATGATATTAGCTGAACTATTGCAAAATGTTATTTTGCTGAAGACAATCGGAGATACGGAAATAAATATCCGGAATATCCAGTTTGATTCCCGGAAGGTAGGAAAAGCAAGTGTTTTTGTGGCTATCCGCGGGACCGCATCCGATGGACACCAATATATTCAAACAGCCATAGAACAAGGTGCAACAGCAGTGGTTTGTGAAGAATTGCCCGGGGAGTTTCCTCCGGACATTACCTATGTCAAGGTCGAAAACAGTGCGGATGCCCTTGGTAAAATGGCTTCGGCATGGTATGACTTCCCATCCTCGAAAATGACCCTGGTGGGAGTGACCGGTACCAACGGAAAGACTACGATTGTTACCCTGTTATACCAGTTATTTCGTGAGTTGGGTCACAAGTCAGGGTTGTTATCAACCGTTTGTAATTATGTCAACGATGAGCCGGTAGAAGCAACACATACTACACCTGATGCACTTGCATTAAATGAATTGCTGGCAAGGATGGTAGACGCAGGTTGCGAATATGCCTTTATGGAAGTAAGCTCTCATTCCGTGGATCAACGCCGCATTGCAGGGTTGGAATTTGCCGGTGGAGTATTTACCAATATCACGCGCGATCATATTGATTACCACCTGACATTTGAGAATTACCTGAAAGCTAAAAAACAGTTCTTTGATGAATTGCCGGCTGATACTTTTGCACTGACCAATGCTGATGATAAAAACGGCCTGGTGATGCTTCAGAACTCTAAAGCAAAGAAATATACGTATTCCTTACGTACCCTGGCTGATTTTAAGACCCGGATTGTGGAACATGGATTTGAAGGAATGTTACTCGACATGAATGACCGGGAAGTAAATGTGTCGTTTATCGGGAAGTTTAATGCCAGCAATTTATCCGCGGTATACGGTACAGCCGTATTACTTGGGCAGGATGAACTGGAAGTGCTCAGGATTATCAGTTCGCTTCATTCGGTAGCAGGAAGGATTGAAACATTCCATGCTCCGGCAGGATATACAGCCATTGTGGATTATGCCCATACTCCTGATGCCCTGAACAATGTGATTGGAACCATTAATCAGATACTTCAGGGAAACGGCAGGTTGATCACCGTAGTAGGCTGTGGTGGTAACAGAGATAAAGGAAAACGTCCTATGATGGCCCGTGAAGCAGTTAACGGAAGCTGGAAAGCTATCCTGACTTCTGATAACCCACGCTTTGAAGAACCACAGGATATATTGAACGATATGCTGGCAGGACTTGATATGGTAGAAAAAGCCAAAAGCCTGACCATTGTCGACCGGCGCGAAGCTATCCGAACTGCCTGTGCATTGGCTCAGGCCGGTGATGTGGTACTGGTTGCAGGAAAAGGACATGAAGATTACCAGATCGTGCAGGGAGTAAAGCATCATTTTGATGATCGGGAAGAAGTGAAGAAATGCTTTGTTGGTTGAGTTGATTAAGTTGACTGAGTTGATTAAGTTGATTGAGGTAATTGGTTAATTAGGTTGATTAGTTAATTGGTTAATTAGGTTGACTGAGTTGATTGAGTTGATTAAGTTAATTGGTTGATTAAGTTGAATGAGTTGATTAAGTTGAATGAGTTGAATGAGTTGAATGAGTTGGTTAAGTTGATTAAGTTGATTAATTAATTAGGTTGAATGAGGTATTTACTTTTAGGAGAAAAAGCAATAGTAAATTGTAAATAGTTAAATAGTAAATTATTAGGGTTTTTAAGAAGGTTCATATAATAAAAATAATAAATTGTAAATCAGAAGCGTATGCTGTACCATTTATTTCAGTATTTAGAAAAGTTATTTACATTCCCGGGAGCGCACCTGTTTAATTACATATCGTTCAGGACGGGATTGGCGTTTATATTGGCACTGTTACTGTCGACCATCTTTGGCCGTCGCATTATCGATTACCTGCAAAAGATGCAGATAGGGGAAACAGTCCGCGACCTGGGGTTGGAAGGACAGATGAGCAAAAAAGGTACACCCACCATGGGAGGGGTTATTATCATTATTGCCATTCTGGTGCCGACCCTGTTACTGGCCAACCTGACAAATACCTATGTGCTGTTGATGATTATCACCACTGTATGGTTAGGTTTGATAGGGTTTCTGGATGATTATATCAAAGTGTTCCGCAAGAACAAAGAAGGATTAAGTGGCCGCTTTAAAATTGTTGGCCAGATTGGACTGGGCCTGATAGTAGGTTTAACCATGTATATGAGCTCTGACGTTGTGATCCGTGAGAATATCGAGGTAAAAGGAATTACTCACCGGGTTGAAAATGTACTTTTTGCAAAACATGATATTAAATCAACCCTGACAACGATCCCTTTTTCCAAGAACAATAACCTGAATTATGCAGCTGCCTTTAAATGGGCGGGTAATAAAGCACAACGGTATGGTTGGATCCTGTTCGTACTGGTAACAATATTTATTGTGACAGCAGTATCAAACGGTGCAAACCTGACGGATGGGCTGGATGGCCTGGCAACAGGATCATCGGCAATCATGGGGGTCATTCTCGGGATACTGGCCTATGTGTCGGGTAACGTGAATTATGCCGGTTACCTGAATATCATGTATCTGCCGGGAACCGGTGAGCTGCTGATATTTGCGGGTGCATTTATTGGTGCTACCATCGGGTTCCTGTGGTACAATGCCTATCCGGCACAGGTATTTATGGGGGATACCGGAAGCCTTACCCTGGGTGGGATCATAGCGGTTTTTGCTATTGCCATCAGGAAGGAATTGCTGATCCCGATACTCTGCGGGGTGTTCTTTGTAGAGAGTTTATCAGTGATGATCCAAGTCGCCTATTTTAAATATACCAAGAAGCGGTTTGGGGAAGGGAAGCGGGTATTTAAAATGACCCCGTTGCACCATCATTACCAAAAGGCAGGAAATTCAGGTATACAGGCCATCTTTCAACGCCCAATGATGGCCATGCCGGAATCAAGGATTGTGATCCGTTTCTGGATTGTGGGAATCATACTGGCTGCTATAACCATTATTACACTGAAGATCAGATAAGACCCCTAAATCCCCTAAAGGGGACTTAAGAGCCTGAAATAACAGAATATTCTGTTTTCAGCTTAATATACAACCTCTCCCTAACCCTCTCCAAAGGAGAGGGCATCAGAGCTAAGGGTTGAAGATGTTTTATTTAAATTGAAGGAACTTTATTTATTTCTTATAAATAAGGAGTTATTCTGCCAAGAAATTGATTATTAAAATATAGATTGTCACAAATTATAGTAGTCCCCCATTTGGGGGATTGAAGGAGCTTATGAAACGGATAGTAATTTTAGGTGGTGGAGAAAGTGGTGCCGGTGCAGCAGTGTTAGCCAAAAAGCAAAGGTTTGATGTCTTTCTGTCTGATTTATCAGAGATAAAGGATCAATATAAAACCTTGCTTGATGAACATGCTATTGCCTGGGAGGAAAAACAACATACTGAAACTTTGATACTCAATGCCGATGAAGTAATAAAGAGCCCCGGGATTCCCGATAAGGCACCTATCATTAAACAATTACTTAAGCAGGGCACACCGGTTATTTCCGAAATAGAATTTGCAGGGCGGTATACCAAGGCTAAAATGATTTGCATTACAGGGAGCAACGGCAAAACTACAACGACCATGCTGGTATATCATATCCTGAAAAATGGCGGTATCAATGTCGGATTGGCAGGAAACGTCGGACAAAGCCTCGCATTGCAGGTGGCAACAGGAACCTTTGAGTATTTTGTGTTGGAACTAAGCAGCTTCCAATTAGACGGAATGACTGAATTTAAAGCAGATATTGCGATCCTGTTGAATATCACCCCCGATCATTTGGACCGGTACGAATATAATTTTCAGAATTATGTGGATTCAAAATTCAGGATTACTCAAAACCAGACCGAGGAAGATGCTTTTATCTTTTGGGAAAATGATCCGGTGATAAAGGCAGAATTGAAGAAGAGAAATATACAGTCTGCCATGTATCCTTTTGCCATTGAACGAAGCGAGAAGACAAAAGCTTTTATTGAGCAGGATGAAATGATTATTAAAACATTAAAAACCCTATTTACCATGCCCACTTCAGAATTAGCATTGAAAGGTATCCACAATACCTACAATTCAATGGCAGCCGGACTGGCAGCCTCTATTGTGAATGTAAGGAAAGAGAGTATCCGTCAGTCATTGCAGGACTTTCAGGGTGTGGAGCACCGGTTGGAATATGTTGCAACGGTGAAAAACATTCGTTTTATCAATGATTCCAAAGCTACTAACGTCAACTCGTGCTGGTATGCCCTTCAAAGTATGAAGACACCGGTTGTATTGATCCTGGGAGGTACCGACAAAGGAAATGATTATACTGAAATAGAAGAACTGGTAGGTGAAAAAGTGAAAGGATTGGTATTCCTGGGAGTGGATAATAAAGCGTTGCACAGTTTCTTTGATGATAAAATATCCAACACTGTCGATGTACGATCAATGGAAGAAGCCGTAAAAGCAGCTTATGCCATGGCCAACGATGGTGATACCGTGTTATTATCACCCTGCTGCGCCAGTTTTGATCTGTTTAAAAGTTATGAAGACAGGGGAAAGCAATTCAAAAGCCAGGTGAGAAATCTTTAATCGGGCAGATAAATTAATGAAAGACTTATGGAAACTCTTCTAAAGAAATATTTAAAAGGTGACGCAACATTGTGGATTGTGTTCTTTTTCCTGTGCATTCTTTCAATTATCGAAATGTACAGTGCCTCAAGTACCCTGGCCTACAAAGCTTCCAATCATACTGCTCCCATGCTTCGCCACGCAGGATTCCTGACCGGAGGTATTTTGATTGCTTTTTTTGTACATTTAATACCTTACCGTTTTATAAGGATCTTTTCATATCTGGGGTTGTTGCTTTCATCTTTGTTGCTGGTCTATGTACTCTTTAAGGGGCACAGTGAGAATGATGCAGCCAGATGGCTGGTGATTGGTGGCATACAGTTCCAGCCTTCCGAGTTAGCAAAACTTTCGGTTATTATTGTAGCAGCCGATTTGATTTCCAGGATCAGGGACAATGCTAAGGACGAATGGATTTATTTCAGGAATACCATCATTATGCTCATTGCAGTTTGCGGGTTAATCCTGTTGGAAAACTTTTCAACAGCCTTTATCCTGTTTACTGTAGTCTTTATCATGATGTTTATCGGACGGATATCCATGAAATACCTGGGTTCCCTGGCAGGCATCCTGATAATTACATTGGTAATAGGGTATGGCGCCGTAAAGGCAATCCCTGAAAAATCAATGCCTCATATGTTTAAACGTGCCTATACCTGGGTAGCCAGGATTGAACGTCATTCGGATAAGACAGCAAAGGGAGGTAAATACGTTATCAACGATAAGAACCGTCAGGAAAAATATGGCCAGATAGCCATTGCAAGGGGCGGTGTCTTTGGTGTAATGCCCGGCAATAGTGTGGAGCGCGATTACCTGCCACAGGCATATTCCGATTTCATATACTCCATCATTGTTGAGGAAATGGGGTTGATAGGAGGAATTCTGGTAATCATACTTTATCTCATATTACTTTTCCGGGCGGGTCAGATAGCTACCCGATGTTCCTCGGTATTCCCGGCAATCGTGGTGATAGGACTATCCTTGATGATCGTTATCCAGACATTTATCAACATGTCTGTAGCGACGAGCTTAATACCCGTTACCGGACAGCCATTGCCGTTGATAAGCCGTGGGGGGACTTCCATTCTGATTACGTGTATCTATTTTGGAATCATCTTTGGGATTACCCGTCAGATAAAAAGTGAACAGGAGCCCGTTGATATGAACTTCGTAGGACAGGAAGATACTCTGCCTGTCGTAGAACTGGAAAGTTTGTAATTGGAATTTTAATACGTATTTTTGCATGATGTCAGGCATTGGGTTGAAAATAAAAAACATGAAACTATGAAACATAAATTTATAATCAGTGGCGGTGGTACCGGAGGACATATATTTCCTGCAATCAGTATTGCAAATGCGCTGAAAAAGCAAATGCCTGATGCTGACATTCTTTTTGTAGGAGCCCTTGGCCGGATGGAGATGGAACGTGTGCCTGCAGCAGGATACCCCATTGAAGGCTTGCCGGTGAGTGGTTTCAACAGGAAAGATATGCTTCGGAATGTAAAGGTTTTGATAGACCTGTTACGAAGCATGGTATTGGCCCGCCGGATTATTAAACGATTCAATCCGGAAGTAGTGATTGGGGTAGGGGGATATGCCAGTGCACCGACCTTACGGGCAGCATCAGCCCTGGGAATACCGACTCTAATCCAGGAACAGAATTCATATGCCGGAGTAACAAATAAACTGCTGGCAAAAAAAGCTAAGAAGATTTGCGTTGCCTACGAAGGCATGGAACGCTTCTTTCAGAAAGATAAAATTGTACTTACCGGGAATCCGGTTCGTCAGGACTTGTTTGCCATTGCATCAAAAACCGATGAAGCCTATCAGTTCTTTGGACTGGATCCTAAAAAGAAAACCATCCTGGTGGTTGGTGGCAGCCTTGGAGCAAGAACAATAAACCAAAGTATCATTGCAGGGCTTGAAAAGCTATCAAAATCGGGTGTACAGGTAATCTGGCAAACCGGTAAATTTTATATCGACAGTGCCCGTAAAGCTTCCGAAGCATATAATTCACCGGAGTTGTTGGTGACTGATTTTGTATCACGCATGGATCTAGCCTATTCCATTGCCGATCTGGTGGTTTCAAGGGCCGGAGCCAGCTCCATATCCGAGTTATGTTTGTTGGCTAAACCGGTCATCCTGGTTCCTTCACCCAATGTCGCTGAAGATCATCAGACTCAGAATGCATTAGCGCTGGTACGGAAAGACGCTGCTGTCATGATTAAGGATAAAGATGCCGTGGAACAACTGGTTGATGAATCCCTGAAATTAATACGGAATGAAACGGAATTAACCAAGTTGAGTAAGAATATAATGAAGCTGGCAGAAAAAGATTCAGCGGACAGGATTGCGGCTGAGGTTATGCGGTTAATTGGTTGATTAGTTAATTCGTTGATTGGTTGATTAAGTTGATTAGGTTGATTGGTTAATTAGTTGATTAAGTTGATTAAGTTGATTGAGTTGATTAAGTTAATTGGTTAATTAGTTGATTAGGTTGATTGGTTGACTGTTTTATTAGGGTGTTTCAGTTTAGGTGAAAATGAAATAGTAAATGGTAAATAGTAAATGGTACATAGTAAAATAGTAAATTGTAAAAATATAAATGGTAAATAGAAAAACTGTATAATGAATAAATTTACAAAGTATTATTTTTTAGGGATTGGTGGCATAGGAATGAGCGCTTTGGCGCGGTATTTCCATGTGAAAGGATTTCAGGTTGCCGGGTATGACCGTACGGAAACAAAATTGACAACAGATTTAGTGACCGAAGGCATCCGGGTTAGTTTTAATGAAGATGTTGAAGAAATCCCTTTTGTATTTACAAAACCTGAAAGTACGTTGGTAATCCTGACACCTGCAGTTCCGGATAATCATCCGCAACTAAAATACTTCAGGGACAATAATTTCACCATTCAAAAACGTGCCCAGGTATTGGGAAATATTACCCGTCAAAGCAAAGGAATTTGTATTGCCGGGACTCATGGTAAAACAACTACCTCCACCATTACGGCACATTTGCTCTATCAGTCGCAGGTTTCGTGCAATGCCTTCCTGGGAGGAATTGCAAATAATTACAATACTAATTTGTTGCTTTCCACCGAAAGCAACCTGGTAGTGATTGAGGCTGATGAATATGACCGTTCATTTCACCAACTCTCCCCGTACATGGCAGTGATCACTTCGGTGGACCCGGACCATTTGGATATTTACAAAACAGAGAAGGCTTTTCTTGAAAGCTTTGAGCATTTTACTTCCCTGATTCGTCCCGGCGGTGCATTGATCATGCGAAAAGGAATTGAAATAGTGCCCCAATTGCAAAAAGGAGTGAAGCTTTATACCTATTCGATGGATGAAGGGGGTGACTTTTGTGCTGAAAATATCAGGACTTTAAAAGGTGAGATTCATTTTGACTTTGTAACTCCGAATGACCGGATTAACGATGTGCGGTTAGGCGTTCCGGTACTTATCAATGTGGAAAATAGCGTAGCCGCCATGGCACTGGCCTGGTTGAATGGAGTATCTATGGAAGAACTGCGTACCGGAATTTCGTCTTACTCCGGAATATACCGTCGTTTCAATTTGGTTTATAAATCGGATAAAGTTGTTTTCATGGATGACTATGCACATCATCCCAGTGAATTGAAAGCCAGCATATCTTCCATTCGTAATTTATACCCTGACCGGAAGATAACAGGGATTTTTCAACCGCATCTCTATTCGCGTACCCGTGATTTTGCACCTGCATTTGCAGAAGCTTTGTCGCAACTGGATGAACTGATCCTGTTGGATATCTATCCTGCACGCGAACAACCTATCAAAGGTGTTGATTCAGAGCTTATCCTGCGCGATGTTAAACTTGAAAACAAAACATTGTGCTCAAAGGAAAATCTATTACCTTTGCTGAAAGAAAAGCAGTTGGATGTCCTGGTCACTTTTGGAGCGGGAGATATCGATAAATTGGTTCCATTGATTAAAGATCAATTGAAGAAAAACAGCAATTGACAATTAAGACTTTAATTATGAAACCCATTTGGAAATATATATTCATAGGCTTTTTTACCATGTTGGTAATCTGCTACTTTGTGTTTTCATTGTGGTATTTTTCCGGAAGTGAAAAGACAAATGTTTGTAAAAACCTGGAAATAATACTGGCAGACAGTTCAAATATCCAGTTAATTACTCAGAAAGATATCGCACTGATCCTTGAAGAAAACGAATTAAATCCAATAGGTAAAACAATCAAAAATATACGGACGGAATCCATTGAAGACATCCTGCACAAAAATCCTATGATTAAAGTGGCAGAATGTTACAAAACACCTACGGGTACAGTAACCATTCATGTCATACAACGGTGCCCTAAATTCAGGGTGGTGGGATTTGGAAGTTACTACATGGATATTGACCGGAAGCCAATGCCTGTTTCAACAAATTATGCAGCTTATGTGCCTGTTGTTTCAGGAAGGGTAACGGTATCGATGGCCTCGGGTAAAATGTTTGATTTTGTAAGCTACATAACAGATAATCCTTTCTGGAATGCCCAGATTGAACAAATATACGTACGTGATGACTTGAAAATTGAACTGGTGCCACGTGTAAGTGATGCCATCATCGTATTGGGTACCCTGGATAATTATCAAACAAAACTGGAGAAATTATACAAGTTATACCAGAAGGGATTTAATGTGATTGGTTGGAATAAATACAAAGTGATTGATTTGCAATATAAGGATCAGGTTGTTTGCAGTAAAACCGGTCAGCAAATTGCACCCACAAATGTTGTGACTCAAGAAAAAAAAGATAGTATTATTGCCAGTAAATTATGATATCAAACAAACTTATAGCAATAGATTTCGGTAGTACCCGAATTTCGGCCATGGCAGCTGAAGTGCTCGATAACGGCGCCCTAAAAATATATTCTGAAGAATCGAAAGTGTCGGACGATGTGAGATGGGGTATTGTTGAAAAGCCTTCCGGAGCATCGTTCAAAGTGAGCGAATTGCTTAAGCTGCTGAAGAACAGTGCCAGAATGCCTGATATTACCCAGGTTTCAGTAAGCGTGGGAGCTAAAAGCATGAAACAGATCACACTGTCAATAAGTAGGTTCGTTGCAAAACCAAACATTGTCACCGAAGATTTACTGGAAGAAATGATGGAAGAATGCGAACGGAAATCCCAACAACCGGAAGTAACGGTTTTTGATATCATACCTGTTTCGTATTTGCTGGATGGCAAGCGCATGGATGAACCTGTTGGGCATAAAGCCAATCAAATAACAGCTAACTATCATGTTGTTTTTGGAAATTCCATTATAAAAACTGAGTTGGAAAGATGTTTTGACCGTACCGGGATTGTATTGGAATATAGTCCGTTGGCTGCTGAAGCCATATCGACAGTAGTATTCGAAGAAATGGAACGGGAAGTAGGCTGTGCCTTGATAAATTTTGGGGCAACCACCACTACCTTTGCAGTGTACCATGATGGAGCCCTTCAGCATTTGATGGTAATACCCTTAGGGGCGAAAAATATTACGAAAGATATCCAGGAACTTGGAATAAATGAAGCGAATGCAGAAAGGCTAAAATGTTTGAAAGGTTGCGCCCTGGAATCAATGGTTGACGATCCGGTATATATCCAGATCGCATCGGCGGAGGAAGGGAATCCTCCCGTAAAGATCTCCACAAAATTCCTGGCTACGATCATAGAAGCAAGGCTGGAAGAGATATTGCAACCTGTTATTGATCTAGTGAACAACTTGCCGTTTAAACTGGAGGCTGGGATTGTCATTACCGGCGGAGGATCCAAGTTGAAGAATATTATTGATTTTATTACAGAAAAAACAGATATATACACCCGGTTTGGTGATCATTCAGAATGGTTGTCAGACGATACAAATGAAAGGTTTCGCAATCCGGAATTTGCCCAATTAGTAGGAACTATTTTGCTTACTCACGAACACCGGAAAGAACATCCGATAGAAGAAGCAATAAAAGAACCTGAGAAAAAACCAAAATTACCCAAGAGGAGAATTGAAAAAATAACAGAAGGTTTCTTCAATTTCTTCAATGATGATAACAAATTGAATTAATTCTTTGGATAGTAGGATTCAGTTAGAAAAAAATAAAAAATTAACTATATGGGATATTTAGATGATAGTTTACCCTTAGAATTGCCACTGGTTGACAGTTCAATAATTAAAGTGATTGGAGTTGGAGGTGGTGGTGGCAATGCAGTCAATCACATGTACCGACAGGGAATTACCGATGTTTCGTTTGTTGTTTGTAATACCGACAACCAGGCTTTAGTAAAATCACCGGTACCTACAAAAATTCAGTTAGGCATTGATACGACCGAAGGACTGGGTGCAGGCGGCAAACCTGAAGTTGCCAAGAGGGCAGCCGAAGAGTCGATCGATAAAATAAAGGAATTGTTGAAAGACAATACCAAAATGGTATTTATTACTGCCGGTATGGGTGGTGGGACAGGAACCGGTGCTTCACCGGTAGTTGCAAAAGCAGCCCATGACCTGGGTATCCTCACTGTTGGGATTGTTACTATTCCCTTTGCATTCGAAGGAAATATGAAAATCAGGCAGGCACTCGAAGGTGTTGCTGCTTTAAGCGAACATGTTGATGCCATCCTGGTGATCAATAACGAGAAACTAAAACAGATCTATCCGGATCTGGAACTTTCGAATGCTTTCGCTAAAGCTGATGACGTGTTGACCAATGCAGCCAAAGCCATAGCCGAAATCATTACGGTACCGGGTTATATAAATACTGACTTTGCCGATGTGTACAGTATATTGAAAGACGGCAATGTTGCCATCATGAATACCGGGTATGCTTCCGGTGAAAATCGGATCACAAAAGCTATTGCTGATGCCCTTAATTCACCATTGTTGAATACCAATGATGTGAGTGGAGCCAGCAAGATCCTGCTGAGCCTGTATTGTTCAACTACCGATCAAATCAGGATGGAGGAAGTAGAGCAGATACACGAATTCATGTCGAAAGTGGGTGAAAATGTACAGGTTATCTGGGGTGCCAGTTTTGATGATGAATTGAAAGAAAGCGTGAAGATTACTTTAATAGCTACAGGGTTTGATGTAAGTGATATTCCGGGAATGCCGTCGAATGTAGTTAAAGCTCATTCCAATAAACCTGTCATGAGTGCCGAAGCTTCTAAATTTTTTGAAGCACCCAAGAAAGAAATCATACCGGAAGTGGTCCTTACTTTTGAAGAAGAAACAGAAGTTCAGAAAAAAGCGGATACCGAAAAGGCCATCGAACAGTACTACGTACGTTCCCTCAAGACTGAGCCGGAGCCAGAACCTGAAGTGGAGATGGAGCTTCCTGTTTTCAACCTGGATGATCTGGAAGATGAAACAACATTAAAAAATGTAGAAAACATTCCAACCTGGAAAAGACGGTTTTTGAAATAATAATTTGATTTGAAGATTTGAGGATTAGAAGATTTGAAGATGATTTTAAATGATTTCTGCTGATTAATTCATCTCAATCATCTCAATCAACTTAATCAACTCAATCAACTCAATCAACTCAATCAACTCAATCAACACAATCAACTCAATCAACTCAATCAACTCAATCAACTCAATCAACTCAATCAACTCAATCAACTTAATCAACTCAATCAACTCAATTAACCAAACAACAATAATGGACGAATTATTTGATAAAGTAAGCGGCGATATAAGGACCGCCATGCTAGCCCGCGACAAAGTGGCTTTGGAAGCATTACGCGGCATGAAAAAAGAATTCCTGGATGCTAAAACTGCAAAAGGATCTGATGGTCATTTAGCTGACGATGTGGCAATCAAGATCATCCAGAAAATGATCAAGCAACGCAAGGAGTCTGCTCAGATCTATTCTGAACAAAACAGGCCCGACCTGGCAGAAAATGAATTGGCGGAAGCTGTAGTCATTGAAAGATATTTACCTCTTCAGATGACTGATGCCGAACTGGAGTCAGCAATTTCGATCATAATTGTTGAGTTGGGAGCAACCGGACCACAGGATTTAGGAAAAGTCATGGGTGTTGCCAGTAAACAATTAGCCGGCAAGACTGAAGGAAAGTTGATCTCGGAAAAGGTTAAGGCATTATTGGCAAAATAAGCAGCAAGTATTTGTTACGAATAGTATAAATAATTACTCCTGTGTTTCACATTGAAATACGGGAGTTTTTTTTGAATGTTTATACAATTCAGACCCTGTTGGAAAACAATAACTAGCACATTAATATAAAATTGCATTAATTAGTTGTGAAATTCAAGTTTTTACTCTATTTTTAACCCAAAATAATAGTGCAGAGAAAAATGAGATTTATAAATTGGTTCAGAAAGTATATTTCATAAAATGGCTAAAACTTTTCAGGCTAAAATAATTTATTATACACTGTTACTCATAAGTTTTACGGTATTTGTAAGTTGCAGCAGCAGGCAGAAATATCCAGACACTTTGTTAAAGGCTATTGATAATTTTTACCTCGAAAACCATAATCAAGAAGCTCTTTCTGATTTACACAAAACACTTGCCCTGCATCCTGACAAGAATACCACCCAGCTATGTCATATCTTTATTGCTGCTTCTGTATGTGAAGATAACAAATCGGATAGCGCCCTGGCTCTCCTTCAAAAAATTGATACACTATCAATCAGTTCATATCCTGATTTAATGTTTTGGTATAACAGTATCAAAGGGTTAATCTTGTTCAGGGAAAACAAATTCCCGCAAGCCTATTCCATACTTGACAAAACGATTACGAATGAGAATTTTGATATCCGGGCCATTGCACTTAATCAGAGAATCATGGCACGGATATGTATTTCGCTTGGCGAGTATAAAAAAGGTGTTGAATGGCTGGCCTGTTCTTCGGAGCATTTTAAGGAGACGAGGTTGTATAAAAGTGTTGCCATAAACCATAAGATCCTGGGCAGGTATTATATGACTACCGGAAATTATTCCGAGGCACTTAAGAATTTCAATCTGGCCGAAAAAGGACTATTGAAAAGCAACGACAAACTCGAACTATTTTATATCTATATTAATTACCTGGACTATTATTTGAAAACTAAAGATCTTGATAAGGCAAAGCAATATGCCAACCTGAGCTACACCCAATATAAGGGTTTTGAAGATAATCAGATGATAACCCTGGTTTACAATAATCTGGGCGAGATCGACTTTAAGCAAAATAATTATTTAGCATCCATGTCGTATTTCGAAAAGACCTTAAATTCATCGAATGATTATTTTACTTTTGAATTCAGGAATGTCAATGCATTAATTGGCATGTCGAAGAATTTCAGTCAGCTAAAACGGCCTGTCGATGCTCTGCGATATGCCCGGATGGCCCAGTCATTAGCTTCAAAGTCGGGTCTTAGGCAGATGCAATATGAAGCGAATAATCATCTGGCCCAGTGTTATAAAGATTTGGGTATGATTAAGCAGGCATATTGTTATATGGATACTTCCGTGCAGTACCTGGATAGTGCATTTAAAGCTTCGTCCCTGACTACGAAAGCACTTTATGAAACAAAAGTAGATTTGGTTAGAACAGCTTCAGAGATGGAAAGTTTCAAACAACTTGAAAAAAAGCATCGAGCCATTTTAATATCAATCATACTTGCACTTACCATTCTTATTGTATTGGTGCTTATCATTTACCGGCTCCAACAGTCCAGGAATATAGTTTTGAAAGAGTTGGTTAAGAAAAATCTTAAAATCATTGATGAAGAGAGGAAAAATTCCATCATCTTACAAAACCAGATCGCCACAAAAAAGACTACCCGTAAGAGTTCAGACACAGAAAAGTCAGAATTATTGTATAATAAACTGATTTATTGGCTTGAAAATGAAAAACGGTATATTCAAAGCGACCTGTCACTGGAATCTATTGCCAAAGAACTCACCACTAACCGGGAATATCTGTCAAAAGCCATCAACGATCAGAATATCAGGTTCCACGACCTAATCAATAAGTATCGTGTGGAAGAAGCCATTCAAATTCTTACCGATACCGGTAAAACTAATACGCAATTCAAACTCTCCTATATTGCCTATAAGGTAGGTTTTAACTCCAATTCCGCCTTTATAGATGCTTTTAAGAAGCAAACCGGATTAAACCCGGCTGAATTCCGCAAGAATCTATATGCTTCTGAATAACCTCAAATAAATTTATATCTCTGTATACTAGCACTATGTGGTTTTGAATTGTTCAATTCAAAAAACATTATTTTGCAACGTTAATTATTTTGCGTTACTTTTGAGGAGTAAAATAATTAATGTTCGCTGTTTTTTGAATGGATAGTATTTATCCCATAAAACAGCATCATATAATATTCTAAGAATAAATACCTTAACCAAGTATATTTTCGAGTTTAGTTTACATCGTTTGTTTAATCTGAATAGTTCCGGTAATTTATTGCCGGAACTATCTTTTTTGTAGGAATATGTTTAAATTTTCTATTTTACTATTTACCATTTCTTGTTCTCCTAAATTCATTTACTATTTTACTATTTACAATTTACAATTTCGTATTCTCCTAAACTTCAATCACCTTAATCACCTTAATTAACCAATTAACCAATCAACTTAATCAACCAATCAACCAATTAACCAATTAACCAATCAACCAATTAACCAATTAACCAATTAACCAATTAACCAATTAACCAAACAACTAAATTCAATTTGTTATATTTGACATTTTAATATCAAACTTAAATACAATAAACTATCTTTGCAAATTATTTCGATTTAGTGGAAATCTGTTGGTTTACAATAAACAGGAATACATCGCAAGGAAGGCCAATTGAGGATGATTGGATTGACGGCACTCTTTGAAAGATTGAAGCGTTTGGAATCTAATGACTTAAGAATTAGTTGAGAATTGGACTGATTAAAAGTGCATATTGCAAATTGATAAGTATAGCACTCAAAAAACAAAATAATGTCAATAAATATCCTAAATTATAATCACATTGATTGAAGTGCGGGTAAAAAGCGATACATTTGCAAAATATTACAGGTAAGTTTAAATAAATAGGAATCTAGTGAAAAGTAATAAAACAGAGCATTTAAGTAAATTCGGTTTTTTAGGATTGATTGTTACATTGGGGATTGTGTACGGTGATATAGGTACTTCACCTTTGTATGTTATGAAAGCCATTATTGGTGCCAATAAACATTTAGATGTCAATTATATCATTGGGGCAGTATCCTGTATTATCTGGACGTTAACGCTTCAAACCACAATAAAATACGTGATTATCACCCTACGGGCGGATAATAAAGGGGAAGGAGGAATCTTAGCACTCTATGCCCTGGTTCGTAAAAGTAAGAAGAAATGGCTGTATGTCATTGCTATTATCGGTGCCAGTACCTTAATTGCCGATGGGATTATCACTCCCTCCATTACAGTAGTTTCTGCCATTGAAGGATTAAAAGGACTGAACCCTGATACACCGATTGTTCCGATAAGTATCCTTATCATTTCACTCTTGTTTGTCATCCAGCAGTTCGGTACCAAGGCTATCGGCAAATCATTCGGACCTATGATGGTGATTTGGTTTACTATGCTCGGTGTCCTTGGTTCCATCGAAATTGTACAGTATACTGCTATTTTAAAGGCGTTTAATCCTTATTATGCCATTCACTTGCTGGTCAATTACCCAAACTGGTTCTTAATACTGGGAGCCGTATTTTTATGTACCACCGGAGCAGAGGCCCTTTATTCCGATTTAGGACATTGCGGCATTCAGAACATCAGGGTGAGCTGGATCTTTGTAAAAACGACCCTGATCCTGAATTACCTGGGACAAGGCGCCTGGGTGCTTACCCACATGAACTCCTTAACCGAAGCGACCAATCCTTTTTATGCCATGATGCCCGAGAGCTTCCTGATTTTTGGGGTTGTAATGGCAACTGTGGCTGCTATCATTGCCAGCCAGGCACTTATCAGCGGTTCGTTCACTATTTTCAGTGAGGGAATGAGCTTGAACTTCTGGCCACGCCAACGGATAAAATACCCTACCGAAGTAAAGGGGCAATTATACATTCCTTTTGTAAACTGGTTCCTGTATGTGTTCTGTGTCATCATGGTATTGTACTTCCAGACTTCCAGCAACATGGAAGCCGCATACGGATTATCGATAACCATCACCATGTTGATGACAACCTTGCTGCTTGGTTTCTACCTCAAGAAGCAAAAGATCGCTACCGTTTTTATTGTTCCTTTTGTATCGGTATTCCTCACGTTGGAGTCTTTGTTCCTGACAGCCAATTTATTTAAATTCCTGCATGGTGGTTGGGTAACCATTATGCTGGCTGGCATTATCTTTTCTGTGATGCTGGTATGGTTCAACGCCCGCATCATCAAGAATAAACACATGATATTCCTGAATATCAAGTCGTTCTTCCAAATCATTACCGATATCAGCAAGGACTTAACCATTCCAAAATACTCAACCAACCTGGTGTATTTAAGTAAGGCGGATATCCGGACGGAAATAGAAGGAAAGATCATTTATTCCATCATCAACAAACAACCCAAGCGTGCCGATAATTACTGGATCCTGCATATCGATCATGTGGACGATCCAACCACCTTTGAATATACCTTCGAAAAACTAATTCCTGACGTTTTGTATCGTGTCAACATTAAGCTAGGTTTCCAGGTGCAGCCGCTGATCAATTTATATTTCCGCCAGATCATTGATGAATTGGTGGAAAGCAAGGAGTTTGATTTGATCAGCAGGTACCCTTCGCTCCGAAAGAACAAGATCCCGGGTGATTTCAGGTTTATTATCATACACCGCGTCTATAACCAGAACCAGGGATTCCGCTTCAAGGAACGCATTACCATGAATCTTTATAATGTCATTAAGCATCTTGGAATTACCGACACCCGAGCTTATGGGTTGGATACCAGCAATGTCCAGGTAGAATCCGTGCCATTGGTTATAAAGCGAGAATATAAGAGCAGGATTAAAAGGGTGGAAATACTATAATCAGCCATTCTTTCCAGAATTAATTTGTAACCAAAAGAGCCTTTCCTACACAGAAGGGCTCTTTTGGTTAATGTGATGTTGATTGAGTAGATTGAGTAGATTGAGTTAATTGTGTTGATTGTGTTGATTGAGTAGATTGAGATGATTGGTAGAATGAGATTATTCCAATTATAGAATGCCTCAATTACCAAAATACAGAACGCGGAACGCGGAACACGGAACACGGAACGCGGAACTCATCTTCAAACCTTTCAAACCCCAAACCTTTCAAACTCTTATTTAACCGCCACCACTTTCCCGCACCCGGCATACTTCACCTCCACAGGCTCCCCGGTAAATCCAAAATTCCCAAACTCCACAGCCATGCTAAGCAGTACGGTTACATCCTCCGTTAAGAATGGAATCCGTGATTCAGGCAATTTTATGGTCAGGGTTTGTTCGGGCAGAATGCTTTTTGTGGTATTCCATTCCCCGGTATGGGTTTGGCTGACTCCATTCAACTCAAGGACCATTGGCAAATAATTGTTCTTTATTGGGTTATACACCATGTCCGACACCGTACCAATCACTACGATCAGGCGAAAGAAAGGCAGCTGCTGGAAGTTCTGCAAGTCAATTTCGGTATTGATCCTGGGAATGGTCACAACAGCTTCGAGCTTCTCCCGGTCGATCTCCCAACTGGGTGACACGCGCAACACTGAAGTGAATGGATTGATGCGGTTGAAATTAAATCCTTCCAGCGCCTCTTTGAAAACGGATAGTTTCAGGCTTCGTTTCCCCACTTCCCCTGTTGTATCCAGTTTCATCAGGTTTTTACCGATGCCGATTAATACCGGGGTCAGGTTATAATCCGCCAGGCGGTGCAGGCCTCCGAATGCATGCCGGGATAAGGATCCAAATCGGGCACTTCCGCCAAATTCACACTGATTCTTGCGTGATTTTTCAAACTTGGGTGAATTTTCAATGTGATTCTTTTTCGGTCCACCCTTGGTACGCATAATTACTTTATCACTTCCCCGGCGTGTATAAAAGCTGACGCCCTTTATACTTCCCGACATTTGCATAAATCCTTTTACGATTGTCATTTTGGTAGTAGTTAATTGGTTAATTGGTTAATTGGTTGATTGGTTGATTAGTTGATTGGTTGATTATGTTGAATGAGATAATTTGTTTTAGGAGAAGATATAATGGTAAATAGTAAATTGTATAATAGTAAATTAATTGGGTTATTATTCCAATTGCAAAATACATCTATCCCAACAACGCGGAACGCGGAACACAGAACGCGGAACGTTCAAACCTTTCAAACCTCAAACTCTTCAAACGTTTTCTCTTCAAACCCTTATTTTTCTTTTGTATTTGTTCGCTTAGTAGAAATTCTATCCCCTCACAACCAGCCCTTATTCCCTTATTCCATTACTACTATACTGTGATATAATAAGGGAATTAGGGTGTGGATTAGGAGGTTACTGTTTTCTACCAAGGGTACCAAAACAAAAATAAGGTTTTTAAATTTCCTGCAATTATTCAGTTGATCCCGCATGGGGGACGTCACTTCATTCCGTTGGTTAATTGGTTAATTGGTTGATTAGTTAATTGGTTGATTAGTTGATTGGTTGATTATGTTGAATGAGATAATTTGTTTTAGGAGAAGATATAATGGTAAATAGTAAATTGTATAATAGTAAATTAATTGGGTTTTTATTCCAATTGCAAAATACATCTATCCCAACAACGCGAAACACCGAACACGGAACGCGGAACAGTCTCTTCAAACCCCAAACCTTTCAAACGCATAATACATTCCTCTCATCACCTTGTCGTTACCATAACACTGCAAATCAATAAATAATTAATTCATTATCCAATAATGTTCCATATATATTCCATATCTTTATAATATTGGAATATATATGGATCATATATGGAACACATATGGAACATATATGGAACATCACCGATATGGTATCGATAAGATGGCGGTATCAACAGACCGATAGAACAGCTAAAGCAACCGAACTTTTTCAGTAAAACCCATTCAACATTGTTCTTTTAAGGTTGTGAAAATAAAACGCATAATTTTAGAAATTATTATAAATAAGTACTTTTACGGATATAATGTCCTGTTTTTAAAAGATTAGAACGCTGATGGTACATTCCGACTTGACGGAAGTTTCGCTGATCAAGCGGATGTTTGCGAATACTTTTATTAGTTAGATTTTGTTCGGATCAAAACTCCAACAGGTTGGAATTGATTCACATAGAAACCTTTCGTTATCCGCCAATTGACAGATACGAAAGCGTTTTCTTTGGCATTGTAGCTTGTTTTGAAAGAAAACGCTCAAAAGTACTGTATACGTTTTGAGGTTTATTCATTCCACCAGGCCGGAATGTGTTATCAGTTACTTTTTAATGTCATAACAAGATTCAATAATTCAACTTTTTGTAAAATTGAAGGACATAATGCTGATAATCTTTATAAATCAATAATCTGAGTAAATCAGTGAAATGAGTGGACAATCTTTTACATTCATCTCTTATATTTATTTTTTTTATCAATGAATTGATCTGTGTAAATTAGAGACATAAAATTAATTTGTACATTTGTGCGCTAAATCGTAAAAATGTATATCTGCCGGTTTCTTCGTATCTGTTTCTATTTGCTCCTGTGTGTGGTGGCAAGCAACTGCTCCATCATGCCCAACGAGCTGGATACGGCCGAACGCCTGATGGAAACCGCTCCCGACTCAGCCTTGCATATCCTGCAACACCTCACACCTGATAAATATAAATCCGATTCAAAACGTGCCTTGTATGGTTTGCTGATGATCAAGGCCCTGGATAAAAAGATACTTCCATTGAAACCTGATTCGTTGCTTGATTTTTCAATCAATTATTATCAAAACCATACCGGACATGACCGACTGGCTACGTGCTATTTTTATAAAGGACGCAGTTATAAAAATAATTTTCAATACGAAAAGGCAATTGGATGTTATCTAAAAGCATTGGATGTACTTGAAAACAAGGATAACAATTTGTTATTAGGTCGGGTAAATTCTGATTTAGGAGACATTTATGTTTTACAAAAGGATTATTTACAGGCACGTCAAAAGTTCATAGTGTCCTACAAGAATTTCAAACTGGCAAAACAATCAATTTATGCCTGTTATTCGGTCATTGATATCGGGAAAACCTACTATTTCATGAAAGAATACCCTAAAGCTCAACAATATTTTCATAAAGTATATTCAACTGCAAAAGACTCCCTGACCCTTGGGGCGGCAATTGATGAAGTCGGGCTTTGCTATTACAAATCCAAACAAAACGATTCAGCACTGGTTTATTTTCAAAAGGTAATTCATTATCCATACATTGGAAACAATAAATCAATTCGTTATTACTATCTGGCTAACCTTTATTTCGATTTAAACCAAGTGGATTCAGCTTACTTTTATGCTAAAAACGCTTTTAATTTTCATTCGGATACTCATACGCAACGGGAATGTTACCGTATTTTGACAAATTGCGAATATTTGAAGGGGAATATGAAGACTATGTCGATGTATATGAACAAATATGTTGTAGCAGGAGATTCTTTACGGAAAATTGAAGCACAAACCAAAGGAAGTATCCTGGAAACAATTCATAATACGAACCTCGAAGTAGTGAAAGTTAAGATTAACTTCTGGCTTATGGTTGGGCTAATCATCCTGGTTATTATTCTGGGAGTTTTCCTGTTCATCAAAATTAAGAAAAGGAATAAAGTTGTCATCCGGGAGAACGAAATAGAACATACCCATCAAAAAGCGGATATCCGGATAGAAACCATGCTTAAATACCGGAAAACATTGCTACAAAAAATGGAAACGGTTAAGCTAAAACAAATTGCCGACCGGAAAAAAGCGAGCCCGGCGGAAAAAGACCAACTGGATCGTAAGCTATTTGAGGATATTCTCCATTTGAATGACCCTGAATTCTTCCATCGTAAAATGGATACAGTGCTCAATGACCTGGTCAGTAAATTGAAAACCCGGTATCCGGCTCTTACTGACAAAGAAATTTGCTGGTGCTGCCTGTATCTTTTAAACATACCGACGAAAGACATTTATTTGCTGCTCGACTATAAAGTAGACAGCCTGAAAAAAATGAGGCAACGCCTGGCCCAAAAAACAGGACTTGCCGGGGTCACTGAACTGGATGATTTCCTGAATGCCATTCTCTCCGAATAATTAAAAATACCATTTCCATAGTTTAAAAGCGAATCTGATTTTCGCTTTTAATTTGTTATCGATGCCCTAAAAGCATCGTTTTTTCATTGTGAACCAATGCCTCAAAAAGTGCGTCCCCCTTTTTTATGAAAAATACTCCTTAAACTACTGAATAACAGTGTAACTGTATTTTGTTGCGTCCCCCTGTTTTTAGCACTCAAATTTGGATGGAGGCTCCCTGTGTACCTAACTTAGCATACTCAATCAGGAATTAGTTGAAACCAGGAGGTAAAGAATATTTCAATTAGTTTTAACGAAAACAGTAAGCGGTACAGTCGAATTGTGGTGTAGTGAACCAATAGTAATTTGTCTTCTTTTAACCTAAACGAAACATTCAAAACCAGGACAAATTCAGTGAGTAATTTTTGTCGACTGTACCGCTTTTCTTGAAACAATTCGTAGTAAAAATAGGGACTACCTTTTCCAACCTTTGGAACTCTGGAAAAGTTAAATCGCGGAATGGATATCTAGCTTCTAATATTATCGATAATTACAATACAAAATATAAAATTAGTAAAATAATTGTTCCTATATTTGCAAGGTTAAAATTCACAACAGAATGGATATCAAAAATCGCATGGAAGGTGAAGTTTATTTTGTTACCGACACGGTAGTGGATTGGGTGGATATATTTACACGCCCTATTTACAGGCATATTATCATTGAATCGTTGGAGTACTGCCAAAAAGAAAAAAGACTGATTATCTATGCCTGGGTATTGATGACCAACCACATGCATATGATTGCAGGAAGCAGTGGGGAAAACAAAATCTCGGATATATTACGGGACTTTAAAAAATTTACAAGTAAAAAGATCCTTCAGACTTTGCTGGTTGAAAGTGGAGAAAGTCGCCGGGAATGGATGTTGAACCGGTTTGAATATGCAGGTAAGAATGATAAGAAGATAACGAATTACAAGTTCTGGCAGGAAGGGAATGATGCTCAGGAGATTTTTCTAAACGACTATTTCAACCAGAAGCTCAATTATATCCACAACAACCCTGTGAAAGCTGAATTTGTAAACCGCGAAGAAGATTACCGGTATAGTTCGGCAATCGATTGGGCGGGAGGGAAAGGGTTACTGGAAGTTACTTTGGTTTGAAAGAAAGAGTTTAACGGATTATAAATCATTATAATACATATAGTTGGGATTGCAAATCCCAACGACAAGCATGATCCTTTGTACGTTTAATTAAGGACATATCCGGAGGGACGGGGGCAATTCGGAATATAACTGGAAAACAATCAGTTTATACATTAGCTCTATACCAAAAGATATATTGTTGGCCGATTTTAATGGAGATGGTTTAAAAGACTTATTAATAATTACTAATGAAGGAATTTCGTTTTATAAAAATAATGGAGGAACCCTTTCTGCAGATAATTATACAACAATTACTTTTGATACACAATATCCATTAACTACATTTAATGCCACCTATAGCACAATTAAGCTTGGTGATTTTAACGGAGATGGTTTGTTGGACTTTGTTTTGAATGAACATTGCAATTCTACGTGGAAACTCGCAATTAATAATGGCAATTGGGGTTTTGATATTACACCTTTGTCAAATTTTACTGGCAAGGAAGAAGACTTTACAACCTCGAACGATGACAAAGAAGATTGTATTGTTATGGATTTCAATAATGATGGAAAGTCAGATGTCATATTAGTTGATCCGGTTTATTCAGCTACTATTTTGTCTGAAACATATATAAAAACAAATGTTACCTGGTATAGTTCAACAGGCACAGGTTTCAATATTGAAAAATCATTTACAACAACGGACGAAAATTACACATTCAATAGATTCAATACCACAGGAGATTTTGATGGGGATGGGCGCGAAGAATTGTTTTCGTATGGGTCGGATTTATACAATGGAATTAATAAATCAGATGAGGTATATATACACAGTTCTTTCAATACAAATTTTGAAGCCGGTGTGGTAAAATCAATAACCGATGGATTGGGAAAAACGACTCACATAACCTATCAGCCGTTAACGTATAACAACACCCCGGATAATAAAACTTTCTATACAAAAGGGAGCAGTTCAGTCTATCCTGTTGTTGACCTACAAATGCCAATTTATTGTGTGAGTAAAGTAGAGGAACCTGACGGAGTGGGAGGCGTAACTGAAACGGAGTTCGCATATTCGGAAGCAAGAGTACAACTGACAGGACGTGGATTCTTAGGTTTTAAAAATCAGACAATAAGCAATGCCTCCAACAACCGGAAGATAATATCAACTACCGATATGGATATAACGTATTATATACCCCATATTGAAACCACAGATGTTTTGACACTGACCGGTACCCCCTTGTCGAAAACTGAAAGCTCCTTTACGAACAGCAAGACTGCCGGGATATTCTTATCACAACCCGCCCAAACTGTCGAGCACGATTATCTGAATAATCTTTCAAAAACAACCGAATTCCAGAGTTTTGATAATAATGGCAATCTTACCGGTTTAAAAACCACACAAGGTGATTTAATCACGACCCAGGCTATCGGTTATATACAAAAAGGCAGCTTTTGTCCTAATAAAGTATCAGGAGTGACTATTACCCGGGAGCAGGGAGGCGACACTAATATACGGACTAAATCATATACCTACGACGACAAAGGTAACCTGATTCAGGAAATAACCGACCCGGGTGATTCGAATCAAAAAACTATGAATTATACAGAATGGACTGCTTTCGGGCAACCCAAAAAGACAGAAATAAGTGCAAACAATATTACACGTTCGTCATCAATTACCATTTCTACTGACGGTCGTTTTGTTGAAAGCAAAACAGATATATTGGGACAAACCGTTTCGTATAACTGGGATCCAACACGTGGATTACTAAACTGGGAAACAAATCGGTTGGGAAAAACAAGTTATACCTATAATGGATTTGGTCAGTTGACACGAACAGATTACCCTGACGGCACTTTTAAAACACAAGCTGCTCAGTGGGCATTGTCCAATAATGCCTTCGGGGCTAAGTTTTTTGTTTCGCAGGAAGCATCCGGTTTGGCACCTACTTATGCATGGTTTGATGGGTTACAGAGGCAGGTTGTAACGGAGGTAACAGGACTAAATGGTAATAAAAGCCGGGTATTTACCCAATACCGTACGGATGGAAAAACGGATAAAGTATCGGCACCTACCTTCGACAGCCAGCCCACAGCCTGGGATGCCGAGTATGATTATTATACCGATGGCAGGATACATACTGTAACAACACCACTTGGTACCAGTACGATCACATATCCAAATAATGATAAAACAACAAAAGTCCAATCACCCGATGGTACAAACATTACGGTTTTAAATTCTGCAGGACAGGTGCTAAGCAGCTCCATAAACGGCAAAAAAGTAACCTATACCTATTATGCTTCGGGGCAGGTAAATACCACCACCCCTGAAAGCGGACAACTTATAACAATGGCGTATGACCTGCAAGGGAACCGGATCGGCCTGACCGATCCCGATGCAGGCATAACAAAAACGTATTATAACGGCTTAGGTGAATTGATATCTGAAAAAGTGACCAACAACAGCACACGGGGTGAGATAACTTCCACATATACCTATAATGCTACTACCGGATTATTGGAAACCCGCAAACGTGGCAATGGTGTGAACGATGAAATAACAAATTACGGTTATGATGATTTCAAGCGGTTGAGTACATTGGAAATTGCCGGACAACATAAACAAACCTATACATATGGCGATTATGACCGGGTAATTACACTGACCGAACTGATAAACGGTACCAAAACACTGGCAAAACAGTTTGGGTACGATGATTTCGGACGCATTGCGAGGGAAACTTTCCCTTCGGGTTATTATACCGAGAATCATTACGACGACTACGGAAATTTATATAAAATTACTGACAGTAATACACCGGCGCGAACTATCTGGGAAGCCACCGAAGCCAATGCCCGTGGACAACTGACCAATGTATTGAAAGGTGCTAAAGAAACTGTGTATGGTTATGATGAAACTAAAGGACAACTGACCTCCATGACAGCTGCCGGTGTGGTAAACTATAGCTATGGCTATAACCCAAAAAATAATCTTGAATTTAGAAGTAATAATCTGATACATCAAAAAGAGCAGTTTACTTATGATACTCAGAACCGTTTAACCAACTGGGATATACGGAATGCTACTACAGATGTACTGTTAAAGGGAAACAGCATCACCTATGATGCTACTACGGGAAATATTACGGAAAAAAGTGATTTGAATGATTCGAGTATTCCAAACGACCCTAAGGCAGTGACTTTGAATTACGAGAAAATGACCAATCCTCATGCTTTGACTACTATTACGCCTGTTACAAATGCTATTTCAGGGAACGAACTGGCCGCTACCTATACCGATTTCCGGAAAATAAAAACACTTAGTGAAGGTGGGAAAAATTATGTCATTACTTATGGGGTAGACGACCAACGTCGGGTTTCAGTACAAACACAGGGTGCATTGACTCAGACAAAATATTATATGGGTGATTACGAAGAAGAAGTGGTTGGCACAACTGTTCGAAAAATTCATTATCTTAGCGGTGCCATTTATATACAGAACAACAATAACGATAGTCTCCTGTATACGTATACTGACAACCAGGGTTCATTAATAGCTTTGACCAATGAAATTGGTGACACCATTCAAACCTATGCTTACGATCCTTGGGGCGTAAGACGCAATCCGTATAACTGGGAATTGAGTGATAACCGAACATCCTGGTTAATTAGTCGTGGCTATACAGGACACGAACACTTGGATGCCTTTGGTATTATCAACATGAACGGGCGCGTTTATGATCCGCTTACAGCTCAGTTCTTTAGTCCTGATCCTTTTATACAAGCTCCCGGCGATTGGCTTAATTATAACCGGTATGGGTATTGCATGAATAATCCGACAATGCATATAGACCCGAGTGGATATCAGGCTATTAAAGAGGCAGATCAACACCAACCATCTATAATAGATGCAATGAATGAATTTGCTAAAATGGAAAAACGTCTAGGAATAAGCAATTCAAGTAATGGGAGTTTGGTATATGACTTTTTTTTGGCAGCTGTGTCAAAGGGTTACAAAGGAACTTTAAGGGATTTTCAAGAAGCATATGAAAGGCAATCCCAAAAATTAAGTTTTAACGGTGAAATTAAATTTGGAATTCAGAAATATAATGTTGTAAATAAAAATGTTGTAAAATCTATTATAGCACTAAACGGTGCAAATTATGTAGAATTTGAAGAACAATCAGTGATAAGTAAAATTGTAACAATTAAACCGAGTGATGTAATAAAATGGGATTACTTGACTCCAAATAATGGTGAGTTAAGTACCGGTGACCAATTAAATATTTCTGTCTTTGAAATGGGAACTATTTCATCACTCTTACCATTAGCATTAAAAAATTCTGTAACTGAAAAAATTGCAATAAAAACTTTATTAGTTGCTAATAAATTTGCTTCTGAAAAATTATTTGGTGTTAATATATTTTTGTCAGGAGTAAATATTGTCGATAATAATTTCTCTACAAATTCTATTTTGTGGAGTGTTGCAGATACTGGTATGAGTTATTTAGCTCTTACTCCAATACCTGGTTTACAAATAATTGCAGGTCTATATTTAACAGGAAGATTCGTTTATCAAGTTTACACTGAAGTCAAAAAAACAAATTAATTATGATACTTATTAAAAATTTTTATTGGAAAATATTTTTTTCTGCTTATTGGTTGGCTTATGATTTGGGTGAAAAAAAAACACCAGAATGGAATGCAACAGGTTTTTTGAAATTTACTTCAATATTTAATATGTTCGGATTAATTTTTATTGTAAATTTTGTTTACGGCGGAGATCTTCCATATATTAAGTTATTATTGGCGTTAACAATTGTTTCCTCTTTTGTATTTAATAAGTTATTTATATACTCTAAGAAATACGGATTTGAGAATCAAATAAAATCATATGAATACCTTTCAAAACCAGAAAGAAAAAGAAAAAGAAATAGAATTCTCATATTCACTTTAATATTTACATTTGGATTTATGATAACAAGTATGGTAATTAATAATCCATCAGTGAAATCCTACTTAATTAGACTTTTATAATGTAAAATCATTGTGGGGTTATGTGTCAGATTTGGCGTTATTAAAATAACTATTGAAAATCAAGTAATATTAATAAAAAATAAAATTGAGAATGGTGGGTAGTTAACTCACCATTTTCTATTTTAGCGTCTTAAAACGAATTAAAGAGTATAAATATGGATCAAAGCAACCCTTCATACTCCAGATTTGGAGTTAGCTATTTTTGTCCGGTATGCAAATCAGAGTTTTTAATAAAAAGCGGGTGGACTGCTACCGGTAAACAACGCTATTGTTGTAAAGATTGTGGCAAACGTTTTATAATAGATTATACCTATCAGGCTTGTCAGAGTCATACTAACCGGCAGATAATAATCTTAACCAAAGAAGGTTTAGGAATACGAAGCACGGCCCGGGTATTGCGCATATCGGTCACCACCTTACTAAAACGAATCGTAGCCATAGCAAAAGGGATTCAACAACCTCCTATTGCCTTTGGTAAAAGTTATGAAGTGGATGAAATGAGAACGTATATCGGAAAAAAATCCAGGCTTCGTTGGATAGTATTTGCATTGGACAGAGATACTAAAACGGTGGCAGACTTCAATGTAGGCCGGCGAACCAATAAGACATTAAAACATGTCATCTGAAGCCTGGAATTATCGAATGCCCGAAAGATATATACCGATAAACTAAAAAATTACCGGTACCTGATTTCGAAAAAACTTCATAACACGCACCTGCATTCCACCAATCACATTGAGACCTCACCCCAGCCCTCTCCTAGAGGAGAGGGAGTTCTGCGTACCCATTTAAAACGGTTGAACCGGAAGACTATTTGTTTTAGCCGGAGCCTGGTGGTATTACTATCGGTCTTGAGGATTTATTTTTGGGGTTAAAAAAAAGGTTAGGGGCACTTCATCTTTCCATAAGGAATTAAATTATTCTTTCCGGTAACTGGTTTTTCTTTTGTTGATATGCATTTCTATTTATTTAATATATATTTACCTCAGTTAGTATAATTATTTAAGATTTATATCGTTAAATATAAACCTAACACGCTAAGGGCAAGCAAACACCCACAAGCGATAGGCATTGCCCTGTTCAACCTGTCGCAACAATAGATTATAAGGAAATTGAATCTAAAAACCCCGTTTATTCCCCTAAATCCATACCATATCCTATCCGTAAACCAACAAACCAATTGCTTATGATAAAATCAATTCTACAATTTGAATAAAGTGTTATTTTGAGTTAGTTATTTTCATATTATTCAATCTTAAGAATCGATTCAAATGGGACAAAAGAAAAATCAACCCGCCGATTACCTCAGCAGACCCTTGTTAGAGCTATTAATTACCCATCAAAAGCAAATTTTAATGGAATTCAGCCTGCTCCATCAGCAGGTGGACAGGGTAGAGTTGCATGTCAGTACTGCACGGCCAGCAAAAGAGAAGGAGAAGGAGTTCTACACCATCCAGGATGTCACCAAAATGCTCGCTATCTCAAGCAGGACCTTGCTTACTTTCAGGAATGAAGGAAAGATCGGCTTCACGAAATTTCATAATACGATTCGGTTTACGAAGGAGAATATTGAGAACTTTAAGAGATGAGGAATGACAAGGTAGTAGGTAGTAGGTAGTAGGTAGTAGGTAGTAGGTAGAAGGTAGTAGGTAGTAGGTAGAGCCAAGAAACAAGATAAAAGAGCCAAGACATAAGTACTAAGACCCAAGATACAAGAACCAAGAACCAAGAACCAAGACAGAAGAACAAAGACACAAGAACCAAGAGCCAAGAACTAAGAACTAAGAATAAAGTACTAAGAACCAAAAACCAAGACTATACAGATAAAGAAAAAACAGCTAAGATTTGAAGGATTAACGAAGATTTTAGTTTGAAACAATAACGGCTACATCAGGGATGTGGCCGTTATTGTTGTAAACGATGATCATATTGTATTAGTTTTAGAAGTACTCACATGGCACTTTCGGAATTAATTTGCCATCACAATCATCCTGCACAAGGAGCTATTCAAGAGGAGATCTGTTAAAACCAACCTTCGATTTCTTAAACTATATTAAGGCGTACAGGAAAGTATGCGCAAGTAGACGCAAGTACGCGCAAATACGCGCAAATGACTGACAGAAAGGGTAGTATTGGATTTTAGGTATTGTTTTGCAGGAAAAGGCACCCTATCTTTGCTACGTCAACAGGAGAAAAAGACGTCGTTCGCCGGAAGACAGAAATAATTTTTAATTTATTCATTACAAAAAAATTAGTATTATGTCTAAGAGTCAAAACCCCATGACGGGGCACATGTGCGGATCGATGGCGAACTTCAACACCTACGTAAGGTACGGGGAAAACATCATTAGTTCCAAGGCATTCAACAGAAGAGATGCCAATACCGTTTCTCAAATCGCCCAACGGGCAAGTTTTAAACTGATCACAAAAGCGTACCATTCGTTTGGTGGCGTTCCGAAAACATCATTTCCGTGCCGGGTGGAATCACTGTCACCACTCGCTGCATTTATTGCTGCCAATTTACCGGAAGCCATCGATAAGACCGGAGCAGTTCCGGTGATCGATTACAGCAAAATGTTGGTTTCAAGCGGTAACTTGCCACTGGTAGAAGTACCAACTGCCGTAGCAGGTGCGGCCGGGATTACGCTGAGCTACAAATCGGATCATATAATTCCGGATGTTTCAGCCACCGATGAAGTCACAGCACTGGCAAAGCTGAAAACAGGCGGATTGCTCATGGCACGTCAGGTACGTGGCGCCCAGGAAATGGGATCAATCCTGCTTACTTATGCCGGTATTAGTGCCGACGATGTGGAATGCTGCTTTCTGTTTGTCATGAACGAAGATGGAAGCAATGCTTCGGACTCCACGTATGTAGTTGTTAGTTAGTTGACTGGTTAATTGGTTGACTGGTTGATTAGTTAATTGGTTGATTGAGTTAACTGGTAATTAGGTAAGAAAGAGAAGAAGATCCCCTGCAGGTTGTAAGGCTTGCGGGGGATTGTTATGTAGTGACGGCTTCACTCGAAGTGAAGCCGTCACTAAAAATAACCAGTCAACCCAATCAACTCATTAATTACAGGTATTTAAAAACCTTATTTTTGTTTTGGCACTCTTAGTAAAAAGCGCAACCCTCTAAATCCCACCCTTATTTCCTTGCTATCTAACTGTATTGTAGAAATATAAATAAGGGAATTAGGGCAGATTCTGAGATGGCTGGATTTTCTACTAAGCGAACAAATACAAAAGAAAAATAAGGGAAGGAAGAGTTTGAAGAGTTTGAGGTTTGAAAGGTTTGAAACGTTCTGTGTTCTGTGTTTCTAGGATTGAAGAGTCCTGATAAATCGGGATTTCGAATACTCCATTTGAAAGGTAGGGGGTTGTACTAACGACCCGCTCGCTGCTGATAAGAATGAGAGTATTAGCGAGCGGGTCGATAATTTTCCGCGTTATTGGGAATGAAGTTTTCTGCAATTGGAATAGGATCTAAAAATAGTGACGGCTTCACTTGGAGCGAAGCCGCCACTATTAATCGACGAGGTGATTCTGCGTTCTGTGTCCGTGTTCTGTGTTGTTGATGCATTTATCAAGAAAACGCTTTCGTGAACTTCGTACGACGAAAGGTTTAAGAGCCAACTCAACCAATCAACTACTCAACCCAATTAACCAGTCAACCAATTAACTTAATCAACCAATTAACCAATCAACTACTCACCCCGTATACCAGGTCTTGAATTCCGAAACACGGGCTTTGCTGACAATAATTTTTTCGGGAACAGTGACAGTCAGGTTTATAGATACTTTGCTTCCAAACCAGATGGAGATATCCTTGATGGCTTTGTGGGCAACAATGTACTGGCGGTTGGCCCTGAAGAACTGCGACGGATCAAGCTGGGTATACAAGTCCTCGAGGGAATTGTCCATGCTGAATACCTGATGATCCTCGGTAATGATTTTCACCATCTTGTTTTCGGTATAGAAACAGGCGATCCGTTGGATGGCCAGCGGTATAAACTTATCTTTGTGGGGTATCAGGAAGTTTGACTTATAAACTGTTTTTGTTTGTTTGAATGCGGCAAGCACATTGGAGATCATGTCCGAATTGTCAATCTTCGTGGTCAACAGGCTTCGTAGTTTCAGTACCGCCCGTTCCAGGTATTTCTGGTTAATGGGCTTGAGCAAATAGTCAATGCTGTTTACTTCAAAGGCTTTCAGGGCATACTCATCATAGGCTGTGGTGAAAACAACAGGGCTAGTGATCTGTACTTTTTCAAAGATAGAGAATGCCGAACCATCTGCCAGGTGAATGTCCATAAAGATCACATCTGGTGCCGGATTCAACGAAAACCATTCAATGCTCTCTTCAACGCTTTGCAATCGGGCAATCACCTGAATGTCACCGGTAACCAGTTGAAGCATTCGTTCCAGCTTTTGACTGGCTACTTCTTCATCTTCTACAAGTACTGCGGTCATAACAAATTGGTTTTAGTAGGTTCTAATTGTTTGATTAATGGTATTTCCACACAGAAAACATCGGTTTGAGTAATGAGCACGTCTTTCTGAAAAAGGAGTTTGTAGCGCTCGGTCAGGTTTGCCAGGCCAATGCCGGTTCCGGGTTCATCATCATTCTTGAGTTGTATCGGATTTGTTACCCGAATGGTATCGTTCGGGGTAGTCTCGATGGTGATAATCAGCGAATGCCGGTTGCTGATCACATTATGCTTGATGGCATTCTCCACCAGCAATTGCAGGCTGATGGGCATGATGTAATACATTCTGTATTTATCTTCAATATGATATTGAATCTGGAAATTATCACCATACCGTATCTTCATCAGGTTGGCATACGATTCGGTGAAATCAAGCTCTTCGTCGAGATGCATGATCTCCTTGTTGTTGATGGCATACCGGAATACCGATGATATATTTTCCACAAAATCATGAGCCTTATCGTCGTCTACCCCAATCAATCCATCGAGCGTGTTTAAAGAGTTAAACAGAAAATGAGGATCAACCTGGTTTTTCAATACCTCGTAGCGGATGCGAATGTTTTCGACCATCAGTTTCTCGTTTTCGAGCAATGCCTCCTGACGTTGGAAGATGGATGAATACAACAAGGTAGATAACAATACAATAAGTACTACAATTAAGTCCTTGATAATATTGGCTGTAATCTGAAAGTGTGGCGGAATAGGACTCCCCGGTAAAAACCGTATGGCCCCTTGCGAAAAAATAAGGCTCAGCACAATGGCAATAGAAACAGAACCAATGATTAAAGTCCAGAACTTTAAACCTTTATTCCAGTTTACCTGTATTATTCTGAAATTAAAGCTGTAGAGCAAATAAAACAGGACAACATCTGTAATGAATGAGTAAATCAACCTGAATTCGATGGGCACTTCCATGTTCTTGTTGTTGTAGATATAACCCAGCAGCATGATTGCATTCAGGATAACACTTAACGTCAGCGAAGATTTGATCGCGTTTACATTGGTAAACGGTCGAAATTTTCTGTTCTTCAATTGCTTGTAGCTTTTGCTGAACACATGCTCTGATGAGATACCATGACAAATGATTTCCCGCTTCCTGTAGTCCCTGGAAGTATGTTGATGATTGCCCTGTAGGGAATCATGTCCGGTTGTATTATAAGCATTAAATATTGACATATTCAGATTCTAAGTAATTGGAACAAATAAGTATCGTATTTTTTTGAGAAAAGACTTTAAATCTTTTCTGGTACTTATGTAACAGAAACTAAATAATGTCGTATTCTTGTAATTTAAATAAGGGAATAAGGGTTAGATTTTTTTTGCTTAATATTTCTACTAAGGGGTAAAAAACAAAAATAAGGTTTTTAATTTAAAACCCTTATATTTAGATGTTAACCCTTCGTAGAAAATCAAACTCCCACATGTTAAAACCCTTATTCGCTTATTTAGAAAAGCTGTTTTAGTAGTATTTTTCAAGAAATATAACAGGACAATATATTTTTCCTACTACTTATCTTATAATTCTGACGATAAAAGTACAAAAAAACATCGACTATCCTATAAAAGCAGAGCCGATGTTTACATTTTGGTTTATGCTAAGCTGGCTTCAAGTTGCCTGGCCTTTACCCTTTTGACCATTCTCTTCCTGCGCCGTGATCGACTTTTGGATCCGAAACGATCGAAAATGTAATAGACCACAGGAACTACAATCAGCGTAAGGATCATGGAGCTGGCCAATCCTCCGATAATCACCCAACCCATGCCGTTTTTCATTTCGGCTCCGTCACCCGAACCCAGGGCAATAGGCAACATACCAAATATCATGGCGAAAGTAGTCATCAGAATTGGACGCATACGGTCTTTTCCTGCTTCAATCAATGCCCTGAAAGTGCTCAGGTTTTCTTCCTTGCGTATTTTGTTGGTGAAATCGACCAGCAGGATAGCATTCTTTGCCACCAATCCAATGAGCACAATCAACCCGATGATACTGAATATGTTCAGGGTATTCATGGTCAGTGCCAGGGCAAGGAAAGCTCCGATAAGTGACAATGGAATGGAGAACAATACAATAAGCGGATCGGTCAGGGAGTTGTAAAGCATGACCATGATCAGGTAAATCAGAATGATAGCTGCCAGGAATGCAAAACCAAGACTCCCGAAAGCTGAACTTTGCTGTTCCATCATACCGCCCGGTTTAATGCTGACACCCGCCGGAATCTTTCCGGCAATGGCAGTCGTAATTTCAGAACCAACTGTTCCGGATGGACGGCCGATCACATTCGATTTTACAATGATGGAGGATATGCGGTCGGTACGTTCCAGAGCAGATGGACCTAAGCCGTAGCCTACTTCTGCAAACTGTTTCAGTTCAATCAGTTCTCCTTTTTTATTCACAAACGTCAGTTTGGATACATCATCTGATTTTGTACGGTCGAAGTTGTCAATACCAATGCGTATCTTATATTCGTTGCTACCTTCGGTGTATTTCGAATTGTCATTTCCATTCAAGGAGGTACGTAGTGTAGAACCTACATCACTTACCGACAAACCAAGTGTTGCCATTTTCTCACGGTCGAGTTTAATCTGAACTTCCTGACGGGGATCATCGATCGAATACTTGGAATCGGATGTTCCCGGGGTACGACGAACGGTTTGCAGGATCATGGCAGCCGTTTTCTGGACCTTATCATAATCAGTGCCTTGTACAATTAATTGGATAGGTTCCGAGCCACCACCGCCCATAGAAGCTGCTGCAGCACGTGCCCTGACTCCGGGAATCTGTTTCATGATCATGTCTTTTGTCAGAGTAGCATAATCCGATACGCCCAATTTGCGTTTAGTTTTTTCCACCAGCTTCACGTTAATAGTCGTTACATTATTCTTGGTGGTGGTTTGTGACATACCTACATTGGTATACATGCTCTTTACTTCAGGTATGCTTTTGATTATTTTTTCAGCCTGCATGGTGATCTGGTTGTTCTGATACAAGGTCACCTGCGGATTCATATCCAGGGTAACGGTATATTCTCCCTTATCGGTATCGGGCATAAAAGCAAATCCGATAAATCCTGTTGGAATCAATGCAAACGAAGCAAAGAAAAGAACCAGGGTACCTCCAAGGACGGTTGCTTTATGTTTTAATCCCCAACCCAGTACATTCCCGTACCAGTTTTTCAATGAGTCAAAAGTCCGTTCGATAAAGCGTGAAAAGCGTCCGGAGAATGTCTGTCGTGTATCATCGGGCATATTCCCAAAACGTGACATCAAAAGCGGTGTTACGGTGAACGATACCAACAGACTGCACAGGGTGGCAATAACAATCGGAATTGCAAACTCTTTCAGGATATTCCCGATCAGCCCGCCGCTAAGTCCCATAGGAAGGAATACGACTACAATCACCACGGTAATGGCCATAGCGGTAAACATAATCTGCTTACAACCATCGATGGCAGCCTGCCATTTTGTTTTACCCATTTCCATGTGGCGGAACATATTCTCGATCACCACAATGGAGTCATCCACCAGGATACCTACTACCAGCGAAAGTGCCATCAACGACATCATGTTCAGCGTGAAGCCCAACAGGTACATGCCAATAAACGCCGGAATGATGGAAAGCGGTACGGCTACCATAACGATCAGGGCACTCCGGATATTGTGCAGGAAGATGAAACAAACCAAAGCAACAATCAGGATAGCCAGGATAAGGTCTTCAACGACTCCATCAGCCGACGCACGTGTAAAAACCGAGTCATCAGTGGCAATTTCAAATTTTACCTTATTTGAGGCATATTCTTTTTCAATAGCTTTCAATTCGGCTTTTGCCATGTCGGATACTTTGACAGCATTGGCATCACTCTGTTTCTGAATGGAAATACCGATTGCATCACGTCCATCGATGCGGTTAATCAGTTTTTGATCGGCTATCCCGTCTTCCACTTCCGCTACATCCATAACTTTCACTTTCCCACCATTGGGAGTCGTGGCAATGACTGTGTTGCTGAGTTCATTCAGGCTTGCATATTTAGCTGCCAGGCGAACGGAATAGACCGAAGCCGTGTTTTCAACATTCCCGGCTGGAATTTCCATGTTGGCAGTCTGGATCACCGATAACACCTGCAGTACTGATAACTTGTAGGCTTTCAGTTTCTCGACGTCAATGTTTACTTTGATCTGGCGTTCCTTACCACCACTGATTTGTACTGCACCTACACCCGGAAGCTTGGCCAGTCGTGCCTGGATACGGTCTTCTACCAGTTTGTAGAACTGGGTGGAGGGTAGGGAAGAGGAAGCAGCTACCGTCAGGATCGCTTTTTCATCAAGTGCCAGTTTATTGATCGATGATTCCTTGACATCGGTAGGGAGATTGGATTTAATAGCCGATATTTTACGCTGGGCTTCCTGCACGGCAAGATTGGCATCGGAACCGGCATTCAGTTCAATAACGATAACCGATACGCCTTCCATGGATGTGGAACTGATCTTTTTCAGGTTTTCGAGTGTCGACAGGGCGTCTTCAATCTTTTTGGTTACAGTGGTTTCTACTTCCGATGCACCTGCACCGGGATAGATAGTCTGGACGGTAAGAATGGGCATCTCAAACTTTGGCAGTAAATTCAGGTTGAGCTGATTGAATGATATTAATCCTCCGAGTGCCAGCAGTGTAAAGATCACGCCGATGATCAAAGGTTTTTTTATGGATGTTTCTACTATATTCATGTGTAAAATATTTTTAAACAGAAGTAATTGGAATAAATGTCTTATTTTAAATTAGAGAGAATAGAACGCGTTTTAAATTAGAAAGAATAGAACGCGGATTCACGCAGATTTGGCGGATTTTAAAACGGATTTTAATTCCAACAAGTTGGAATTGATTTGTCTTATCTGATCAACTCCAACTTGTTGGAGTTGAATCCGTATTAAATCTTAAACATAAAAAGAATCCGTTTTATCAGCTTAATCACTGATAATCAGCGTTATATTATTTAATAAATAGGGCACTATATCCTTTCTATACTTACATGGAACTTGTCCTGTCAGAACGGGACTCGTTTCATACTGAAACAGTTGGATTAAATTTAGTTGATAACAGAAACTTTTGAACCTTCGGTTAAGTTGATCTGACCATTGGTAACTACTTTGTCACCTTCGCCCAGTCCGGCAATTACTTCCAGGTTTGAATTGAAACTGCGGCCGGTAGTAATCTTTACAAGCTTAACTGTATTGTTGGCGACTACAAACACGGAAGGATCTTTTACACTGCTCACAATGGCATCGCGGGGAATCATCAATGCTTTGCCACTTTTACCCATGTTCACGCTCACATTCACATACGTGCCTGCTTTTAGTTTGTCCTTGCCGTTGTTGGCAATCAGGATTTCAACCGGATAGGTATGCGAAGCACTGGCTTTCGGGCTGATGTTTGATATTTTGCCTTTGTAATCAGCATCAGGATGTACATCAGTAGTAACATTTATCTGTTGTCCCGGTTTTAATTCGTAGGCATTCGATTCGGATACATCCAGCACCACTTTCAGTTCCGAGATGTCGGCAATACCTGCAACGACTGTGCCTGCATTCACATAGGCACCCAGTTCCGTGTTTTGCGAAGTGATATAGCCACTGAATGGAGCTGTAATTTTAGTATCATCCCATTGTTTCTTTGCATTTTCCAGTTGAATGGCTCCATTTTCGTAGGCTAAACGGATATCACGCAGTTGTGTGTCGGAAATGGCATCTCCTTTGCGCAATGCCTCATAGCGGGCAAGATCTTCTTTGTTCTTAGTATAACTCAGTCTGGCATTATCATAAGCCAGGCGTTTATAGGTATCATCTATTTTAGCCAATACTTTTCCTTTTGCTACAAAATCACCCATTTTGAAATTTACCTGTACAATTTTACCGGCACTTTCCGAAGCTACATTTACTTCTTTGCAGGGTTGTGCGGTACCTACCAGTTCCAGGTTCCCGTTGGTTTCTTTCATTTCGGTTGAAGCAACTGTTACCGCTACGTTCGTTTCGGTTGTTTTCACCTGTTTGCGTTCATCAATGACCTTTTTGTTGGAAGCCAGTGTGAAAACCATGACTCCGAGTAGTGCAAATGTGGTTGCTGTTATGATTATCGTTTTCTTTTTCATACCCTTATCGTATTTGTTATCGATTATTTTATACTTTATTTACGTTATTCTTAGTTGTTGATCAGATTTTTAATTTCCCCATTGAGCGACATGATTTTTAATTCCGCTTCTTTGAAGTTGTATAAGGCTGACAGGTATCCTCCCTGGGCACTGCTCATGCTCATCTCATCCTGCAACAGGCTGCTCATGGCTGCCATTCCTTCGCGGTATTTGAGGGTTGTTTCCTTGTATACTTTTTCGGCCAGTTCCAGGTTTTGTTTCTGGCGACGTACAATACTCTTGTTGTTTACGTAGTTGTTCATGGCGTTCCTGTAATTCATGCTGAAACTTTCTTTGGTACTTTCCAGGGTGGCCTGTGTTTTCTGTAAGTCAAGTGTTGCCTGGCGTACTTTAGATCTTTTCTCGAAACCATCGAATATAGGTACCGCCAGGTTTACTGTGAAATTGGCATACGGATACCATTGGTTCTGTGACCCGCTTTTGAAATAGGTGCTAAAGTCATCCCGCAAACCCTGGTAGGCTGCTTGTCCGGATAATGACAGGGTAGGCTGGTACCCGTTGTTGATCATTTTTTTATTCAGCAGGGTGATTTCCTTTTGCGATTCGAGCAGGCGGATAGTCACATGATTTGAAAAATCCGATTGTAAGGCAGGTTCGTTTTTCAATAATTGCATTCCGGCTGTATCGGTCAGGACAATAGTTTGTTCCAGTGGAATATCGAGCATGTATTTAATCATGTTCAACTGTTGCTCCTGGGCAGCCTGGGTATTGCTCTGCTGGGTGTAAATATTCTCCAGGTTCACGTTCACCCGGTCCAGGTCGACCTGTTTGCCTACTCCGTTTTCCACCGTTATTTTAGTAATATCCCTCAGGCGTTCGGTGCGTGATATGTTTTCGTCAATCAGCTTGCGTTGTTCGGCAGTGGTCTGTGTCAACGCATAGAGTTTGGCTACTTCGAATGCAATTTCCTCGCTGGCTTTCTCGACGCTTAAATTACTTAGTTCCGCTGATTTTTTTGATAACTGTAAAGCAGTCATTGCAGTCTGATTGTATAAAACCTGGCTGATACTCAGCATGCCGCTGGCACTGTACTGGCTTCCCATCTGTACCGCAATGCTGGTGCCGGGTTTTCCAAGGAATGCACCCGGAAGTACGGTGGTAGGGAGTGCCACATTGTCCGTTATACTGCCGCTGAAATTCACTTTTGGAAGCAGGATGGCGCGGGTTTCTTCAATCTTATACCTGCTTTTTTCATTGTCAATGCGGGCTGTCTTCACATTGATATTCTTTTTTACAGCCATTTGCACGCATTCCTGCAAGGATAACCGGGTTGTTTTGCTTTCCTGTGCAAAGCCACCTTGTATTCCCAGCAGAATAATCGCAATTGAAATAATCGTCTGTTTCATAAATTTCCAATCTTATTTTATGGTGCAAAATTATGTTGAAAAACATGTTTTCTGATGTATAAAGTTACTGAAGTGGCAAATATCGAAACTGAAATTACTTTTTTGGGGAATAAACGGTCGGAGTTCCGGGTTTGAAGAGTTTGGTGTTTGAAAGGTTTGAAAGGTTTGAAAGGTTTGGGAAGACGTTCTGTGTTCCGTGTTCTGCGTTCCGTGTTTTCAGGATTGGAGTATTTTGCAATTGGAATAATAAATCAGTTAACTTGTCAACCCAATCAACCAATTAACCAATCAACCTATCAACCAATCAACCAATCAACCAATCACCCAATCAACCAATCACCCAATCACCCAATCACCCAATCACCCAATCACCCAATTAACCAATCACCCAATTAACCAATCAACCAATCAACTAATCAACCAATCAACCAATTAACCAATTAACCAATCGACCAATCAACCAATTAACTGTAATTAATACTACATGAAATAGTAAATTTTAAGACTTGTTGTCGAATAAAATCAATTCCTGGAAATTTACCGGTCTATAAAATAAACTCTAAATCACAAACTGCACACTTAGAAAATAAAGGGACAAAAAAAATGTATAAAGATTAAAATATTAGTCGTATTAATCATGTTAAATTCATTGATAATTAATAAGTTTGTAATTTCGTAAATTTAATTTAAATAATTAAATTAGTTTAAATGTTTGTAATGCCAATATATTTTATATATTTGTCGTAAATAATAAAGGAATTGTAATAATATTACTACTATAACGGCAAAAATATAACAATACGAAACATGAATAAAATTGAATCTTTTTTTGTGACGAAAGTTGGTATTTCTTTCTTTAAAGTATTTTCATTGTTACTTACACTCTTTTTCTTGTGGGGGTTTACATTTGGGTTGTTTGATGTGTTGAATAAACATTATCAAGAACTAATAATGACCAATTCATCAAAATATGCTTTTGTACTATTGACTTATTATGCAGGATACTTTTTAATGCCAATTCCTGCAAGTCTCTTTGCTGAACGTTATGGATATAAAAATGGGATCGTTCTTGGATTAATGTTATATGCTTTGGGAGCCTTTATGTTTTTTCCAACTTCTGAGTTTCATTCTTTTCCTCTGTTTCTTTTTTCATTATTCTCAATTGCGTTGGGTATGGCTGCACTCGAAACAGTTGTCAATCCATATACTACCCTGGTAGGGAAAGCTAAATACTCAACATTTCGTATTACCCTGGGGCAATCATTTACCTCATTAGGTTGGTTGTTTGGACCATTTGTTGGTGCACGCATACTTTTTGATGTTCGAAAACAGATTACAACCGTTGATACCAATGAATTTGCATCAATGGCAGTGCCCTATGTTGGAATCGGGATTTTAGTATTATTGATTGCAATACTAATATTAATTTCAGATTTACCGAATATACAGGATGAAAAATTAAAATCTCTAACCCTTAAAAAGCCGGAACGAAAAAGTATTTCTATCTATAAGAGAAGCTATTTTATGTCTGCAGTTGTCGCCATGTTTTTTTATATGGCTGCCAAAATAGCTATTTTTGGTTTTTATACCGTGTATCTGGTTGATTTGTTTAAGAGTATGAGCAATCACCCCGTGATAGGAAATGGTGCCTTGTTGAATATCCTACATTTTGTTGGCGGTAACAATGTATTGAATGATAGCTTGTATCAATCAGTTGCAACGACTCTTTTTATTTTTGTAGGGATGGGAATGTATACGATTGGTCGATTTATAGGGAGTTTCATTTTGATTAAATTTAATCCGAATGTGTTGCTGATACTTTCATCGGTTTGTTCGCTGTTCTTCTCATTGATCCTCTGGATGGATTTGGGCATAATCTCTTTTGTAGCATTATGTCTGTTAAGTCTTTCCATCAGCACTATGTTTCCAATCATTTTTTCATTGGGAATCCGCAAAATGGGATACAAAACAAAACGCGCTTCTGCACATATTATCATGGCAATTGTAGGTGGAGCTATTTATCCTGTATTGGTCGGTATGCTGCCGGCAATTGATCCGGTCAGAATTGGCCTGTCTGTACTACTTGTCTCGTTTTTAGTGACCTTAAGGTTTGGTTATAAAGGATATAAAATTAATGATAAAACGAGATCGGAATTAAATCTTTGATTCAAAGATTTATATTAATATTTCGAATCCCATACAATCAATATATTTCAGACAGTTTGCTTTAAAATAACCTTTTAGAATTGAAATCTATGATATACTTATTAATCTCAATCTTTGGTGTGTTATCAATCATTACATTAAAGATGTACCTCTCAATTTGTGATACAAAAAAATACCGTACTTTAAAAATAGGGTCTCTATTTATTATCTCAATAGGAGTTTTTATTCTTATTTCTTCCTATCTGTTGCAGTCAAAGATTTTCGATTAAATTTACAGGTTTTCCTTTGATGTCTCATTCTTAAATGTTACCGTTAGCTGCTTCAATAAAACTGTTAGTAAAATAAACTTAAGATTCACGTTAATAATATATTATAAACTGACAGTACCGTTTGGTGATAACTTTTCCTGCCTCATTCCGTTTGTCTTAGTACGATGAACAGCCAGACGTACCTTGAACCCTGATTTATCATTTATCCTGAAAATACCCTTGCATTTATAATATCTTTATCAATGCTGTTTCCAATATGTTGTAATCGGTTTTTCTATATTAATCAAATCCAACTTGTTGGAGTTTTAATCCGAATAAAATATATATAAAAAGAATCCGTAAACATTCACTGGATCAGCGAAACTTCCTTCAAGTCGGAATGTACCATCAGTGTTCAATTCTTATAAGAAATAGGTCATTCTATCTTTTCCGGTACTTACTATAAACCCAATGTGAAAAAGAAACAGGGAAGCTAATATTGAAATAAGAAGGAAACAACATCAGGTTTCCTTAGTTTTCGGAACAAAAATAACAATTCTCCGCAAGTTTTTATACCTGTGGGGGATTTTCATTTTATTCCGGGAATCCTGTTTGCAAATCAACTGATGATCAGTCCTACCGGTGATCTCATGTCCTGTTGCTGCTTTCAGCCCATGCTGGCAATACAACCGGATTTACCGGCTGTTCCAATAAACTGTCGACAGGCCTGCTCATTTGCTTTAATATAAAGTGTGGAGCAAGGCGGCTCATAATCCGTAACAGATTGGACTGCCCGGGGCGAATCTCAAGAGTATCCGTACTGAAACCCCTGATGGCGAACTTTACCATTTTATCTACTTCCATGGGTGTCGCACCCCTCAAGTCCTCCATACTGAATGCGTTTTGTAGTTTCGTGTTGGTCAGGGGTGGCATCAACTCAAATACCTCGACATTCGTATTCTTGAGCTGGATACGCAGTGCCTGGGTGTAAAAATGAATCCCTGCCTTGGTGGCGCTGTATACGGGAGATATAGCGAATGGTACAAATGCGAGTCCGGAGGATATATTGACGATGGCAGCATGCTTTTTTGTCTTTAAATAGGGCAGGAACTGATTGACCATACGTACAGGCCCCGACAGGTTAATGACAATCTCCTGGTTGATATTCTCCAGATCCAGGGAGGAGTCATGCAGGTTCATTTTGCGCATAATCCCTGCATTATTGATCAATACGTTCAGTCCCGGAAATTCTCGGGTGACATCGTCATAAAGGCTTTTGATGTCATCTGGTTTGGCGGCATCGCTTTGGAAAATTTGTATCTCAGGATATTTTGTCTTTACTTCATCAAGCTTTGATAGGTTTCTGCCCGTAATTATGACCGTATTACCCAGGGTCAATAATTGTTTGGCTAATTCGAAGCCTATTCCGTTGGATCCGCCGGTAATTAGTATAGTGTTTTCTGATAGTTTCATACATCATAGTGTTAGGATTTTTTACTCCGTACATTGCATTTTAGTGAAATGCAATGTAAGTAACAAACTAATTCCTAGAAAGTTTAGACCCGTGTGGAATCCTGTTTAAGCATCTTTTAGACGGTGTGATATAGAACTCAATGAGCATGATTATATCTTTCAACCCGAACCACTAAAATGGAACTGCAATAACCCTAAAACAAAAAAAAAGCAAGTCGCTCGGGCTTGCTTTTTTTGAAGATTAATATAAAACTTTTACTTCATCAATATGGGTTTCGAGAATCTTTAATTTCCCGAATGACCAGAAAATAAAGTCCAGTTTCTTTATTACTGAAAGATTGTTCCCTTTAAATTTTTCGTCAAATAACTTTAAGGTTACCGGCAATAAATTCCCTTCAATTATTTCGTTAAAGTGGGTCTGCACATTTTCGAGCTGATCAAATAAAACGTCAATGACCATTGCGAAATCCACATCCAGAGGCTCGGTAAATGAAAAGACATCACGAACCTCTTTGTCATAAATTGGTACTGTATCGTCGATGGTACACATTAATTTGGTGGCAAACGAGAAAATAATTGAATCCTTATCGTCGAAATTTTTTATTCGTTGAAGGTCTATGAATACCTCCTCGACATCCAAGGTGCTGTGATTCCTGTATTTTTCAATGAGCTTAAAGTACATATTCTTAAAGTCTTCGTTAAACCCGACATTATCCAATCCATAAAAACTGCTGAATGCAGTTTGAAATTTTTTATTCTCAGTAACATCCGATTTTTCAAATTCACTTTTAAGTACCTTATAAAGTTCAATGCTCTCAACATCAATATTGGCAATAAGCTGTTGGGCATTTTGTTCGATGAGTGTTGTAATCTCTGTTGTTTTCATACTGGTTGATTTTAGGATACTGATTTATAAACATAACAAGTTATTTGAACGAATGTTTATTTATTCCGGTGTTTAAAAATGAAACAGATTCCGGAGTGCTGAAAGGTAGGGTAGGTTTCAGCAGATGGTCATGATAATGCCGTGATGTTTACATGATGTCTTAGATTTTGCGATGATAATACTGAAATCTTATGCATTCGATACGTATATATTACGCACCTTAATAGGGACGTGATATATACGGGACAAATACGTATCTACTACGTATCTGACATGTAATATGTAAGACATCATGTAAACATCATGGCAATATCTAACCGTTCTGTATTCCGGGTTCTGGGTTCCGTGTTTTAAGAGTCCCGATAGATCGGGATGTCGATTTCTCCATTTGAAAGGTTTGTGGTTTGAAAGGTTTGAGAGTTAAAGGAGGCGATCTGCGCGACGTGTTTCTGGGTAGGGAACTGAAATATTTTGCAATTGGAAGATTGACCCACAGAAATGGGGATCTGGCTAGGAGCGAAGGGAGTGGCGGCACTAAAAAAAAGCCTCCCAAAATGAATTGGAAGGCTTTAATTCTGTGATCCAGCTGGGGTTCGAACCCAGGACCCCATCCTTAAAAGGGATGTGCTCTACCAGCTGAGCTACTGAATCATCAACTTTGTATGCGGCTATTTGAAAATTAGTGATCCAGCTGGGGTTCGAACCCAGGACCCCATCCTTAAAAGGGATGTGCTCTACCAGCTGAGCTACTGAATCATTTTTCAAAAGCGAGTGCAAAGATACGGGTTTTTTTTAATCTCACAAATGCTCATTTCAAAAAAGCAGGGATTATTTATTTGACGGATTGTAACCAGTAGGAATACAGATGATTGGAATGAAGAAAAAAATAAAGAAACATTTTTATAAATGCAGGAAAGATTGATGGGAACTGAATTTTTGTAAAAAATTAATCCTTTTGGCGCTCTATTTTCAAGCCAATGCCATAGTAACATCATAAAATATAGTATCTTTGCACTTTGTAACCATTTAAATTAACTCGGAACTAAATTTTGGATAGTTTTACCTACATCCTCTTGACGTTAATCTTCTCTGCTTTCTTTTCGGGGCTGGAGATTGCCTTTGTCACATCGAACAAATTACGGTTCGAGCTGGATAAAAAACAACCGAACCTCACATCTTCAATACTTTCTATTTTCTACAGGCATCCACAGCAATTTATTTCGACCATGCTGGTAGGTAATAATATCTGCCTGGTAATTTACGGGATGCTGATGGCTGCATTGATGACTCCCTGGCTCCAACCCCTTAGGAATGAGTTTTTAATCACATTTATACAAACATTGCTTGCCACTTTTATAGTCCTTATTACGGGGGAATTTCTTCCTAAGACTATTTTCAGGGTCAATCCGAATCTGTGGTTGCGTATATTTTCCTGGTTGTTGCTGTTCTTTTTTGTTGTACTCTACCCGGTATCCCGGTTTAGCACCTGGCTATCAATGATGATACTACGGATGTTCAATATTAAAATAAGTTCCTCGACGCAGAAGAATGTGTTTTCGCGCATCGATTTGAATTACTTAATCCAGGAAACTTTTGATAATAAGGAAAATGAAAAAGAACTTGAAAACGAGGTCAAGATCTTTCAGAATGCCCTTGATTTCTCGAAAGTAAAATTGCGCGATTGCTATGTACCGCGTACCGATATCATTGCCCTGGATTACGATACGGACGTTACTACCCTGAAACAAACCTTTATAGAAACAGGACTGTCCAAGATACCGATTTACAAAGGGGATATTGATAATATCGTTGGGTATATCCATTCTTCCGAAATGTTTGAACACCAGAATGACTGGAAAAAACAAATCAACCAGATACCTATTGTGCCGGAGAACATGGCAGCACAAAAACTGATGAAACTCTTTCTGCTTCAAAAGAAAAGCCTGGCAGTGGTAGTGGACGAGTTTGGAGGAACAGCCGGAATTGTAACCCTGGAAGATATTATGGAGGAAATATTCGGCGAGATAGAAGATGAACACGATAATAATGATTACATTGCCGAGCAAACCGCCGAGCATGAATATATATTTTCAGGGAGGCTGGAGGTGGAAACCATCAATTCGAGGTTCAATTTAAATATCCCTGAATCGGATGACTACGAGACGCTGGCAGGCTTTATACTGCACAACCACCAGCATTTTCCGAAGTTGAATGAAATCATCCACATTGAAAGTTTTACCATAAAATGTGTGAAAGTTACCAACAACAGAATTGAATTGGTGAAACTGGCAACTGGTTAAAGAAACTGAAAAACAAAAGGCATAAAAGGGATAAATTGACATATCTGCAAGAAAAATAAGAAATCGCATTATCATAAACATTTTTTTTTGTATATTCGTGCCCTCAAAATAAGTGAAAATTCAAACTAAAAAAATACAAATTAATTTCAAAAAATGGCTACATTAGAAAAGATTAGAAGCAAAGGGGTTTTACTGGTCGTAGTGGTAGGACTTGCATTATTAGCCTTTATTGTAGGCGATTTCCTGAAAGAGGGATCCACCTATTTCAATAAGTCGAAAGAGACAGTTGCTAAAATTGTGGGTGAGGATATTAACATCAAGGAATATTCTGCTGCTATTGATCAAATGACGGAAGTATACAAAATTGAGACCGGAAAAAGCGAATTGAACGAAGAAATGATGACTCAACTTCGTCAATCAGTTTGGGAAAGTATGGTAAATGAGAAGATTTTAAATGCAGAAGCTAAGAAATTAGGCCTTGCAGTAAGTAAAGATGAACTTTCCGACCGACTGATTGGAAACAACATTCACCCTTTAATTCTACAACGTCGTTCGTTTGCAGGTGAAAATGGCCAATTCAGCCGTCCGCAGTTGGTTCAGTTCCTGAACAGCCTGGATGAAGCTCCTGCCAATGAAGAAATGAAACAACAGATTGCAAAGGCAAAAAGCTATTGGATGTTCTGGGAAAAGACTGTAAAGAACAGTATCCTTCAGGAAAAATACAATGCCCTGATTGCAAAATCAGTTACTGCGAACAGCATCGACGCCAAAATGAGCTATAACGATCGCAAGACCAGTGTTGATGTAGCCTATGTGGTTCAGCCTTATTTCCTAATCCCTGATTCGACTGTAAAAGTAAGCAGCTCGGAGATCAATGACCGTTACAACAAACAAAAAGCCCAATACAAGCAAGATGCCAATTGTGCATTCAATTATGTAGCCTTTGATATCAAGCCAATGAAGGAAGATTATAAGGAAGCTGAAAATTGGATGAATAAGTTGAGTACTGAATTCAAAACAACCCAGGATGTAGCCGGATTGGTAAATTCGAATTCAGATATCATGTATGATGGAAAGAATTATTCTGATAAAACAGTACCTGTTAATTTGAAAGATTTTGCTTTTGGTGGAAAAACCGGAGATGTATATGGTCCTTCGTTCATGAACGATACCTATATGATGGCCCGTATCATGCAATCAGGCATTATGCAGTCGGATTCAGTAAAATTACGTCATATCTTTTTAGTGACCAAAGATGCTCCTAAGGCAGATAGTTTAATTGCTGCTATTCGCGGTGGTGCTGATTTTGCAGCATTGGCAAAGAAGTATTCGGCCGTAAAACAAACAGCTGCCAATGGTGGTGAAATAGGTTGGTTGCAGGAAGGCATGCAGGGAGTAGAAAAAGAAATTACTGCCAATGCATTCAGCAAAGCAAAAAATGAAGTGTTTACTATCAAGAATGCACAGGGAATTCAGATTATGCAGGTAGAAGATAAAACAGCTCCCCGCCGTAAAGTGAAATTAGCGATCCTGGAACGTAAAGTTGTTCCAAGCAGCAAGACATACAGCAAGATTTACAATGATGCAAAAGAATTTGCAGTGGACTTGAAATCGGACAACTTTGACAAGAAAGCCAAGGAAAAAGGATATATCGTTCGTCCTGCAACTGAAATCCTGCAGACAGTTGATAAGATTGCCGATATACCTCAATCACGTCAGATTATCCGTTGGGTATTTAAAAGCAGCAAAAATGATGTATCGGATGTATTCGATTGCGGTACAAAATTCGTTGTTGCCATGACAACCGAAGTAAATAAAAAAGGCTTCCGTTCAGTTGACAAAGTATCCGAACAATTGAAAGCTGAAATCATCAAGGATAAAAAAGCTGAAATGATGATCAAGAATTTGAGTGCTGAATTGACAAAAACTCCTACACTGGAAGGTTTGGCTTCATTCCTGAAAGATTCAGTTAAAACAGCCAAAGCTGTTAACTTTGCTTCTTACCAATTTGGTGCAGCCGGATTTGAACCTTCTGTAATTGGTAAGTCAACTGTGGCAACACCGGGAAAAGTATCAGCTCCAATAAAAGGAAATGCAGGGGTTTATGTAGTTCTAACTTCGAACAAGGTAGCAAACCCTCAACCTTTTGATGCTAAAATGGAAAAGATGCAACTGAACAGCCGCATGAGCTATTCATTGCCTTACATGATTATCCAGGACCTGAAAGACAAAGCTGATATTGTAGACAACCGTTTGAATTTCTTCTGAGAATAAAACGTACATTTAAAATAGTGAAAACGGAATGATTAATTTCATTCCGTTTTCTTTTTATCGGTAAGTTTGCGTAACTTTGCAAAGAAGCAAGCAAGAGGTAAGGAGCAAGAGGTAAGGAGCGAGGAATGAGAAGTGAGGAATGAACATAGAGCATTGAGCATCGAGAAAATAGTAAGTAGTAGGTAGTAGATAGGCTTTTTACTCAATAAACTTATTCAACTCACTAAATCAATCAACTCGATTAAGTCAATTAACTAATTAACCAATTAACTAATTAACCAATCAACTTAATCATCTTAGTCAACTTAATTAACTCAATCAACTTAGTCAACTCAATCAACTCAATCAACTTAATCAACCTAATCAACCTAATTAACTTAGTCAACTCAATCAACTTAGTTAACTTAATCAACTACAAAAAATGAATAAGATAGCACTTGTCGGCAAAACATTAGACGAATTAAAAACAATCATTTCTGAACTGGGAATGCCTGGTTTTACTGCCAAGCAGGTATCTGAATGGATCTATAAAAAGCGTGCATTCAGTATTGATGAAATGTCGAATATCTCGGCTAAGAACAGGGAATTACTAAAAGAACAGTATGAAGTAGGACGTACACTTCCGGTTCAAACCGTCGAATCAACCGATGGTACTAAAAAATACCTGTTCAAGACTGAAGGCGGACATTTTATTGAAGCCGTTTATATTCCCGAGGAAGACCGTGCTACGCTTTGTGTGTCTTCACAGGTTGGTTGTAAGATGGGTTGTGTGTTCTGTATGACAGGTAAACAAGGGTTTATTGCCCAGCTTACTACAGCAGAGATCCTGAATCAGGTGTTGTCGATACCGGAAGCTGAAAAGCTTACAAACCTCGTTTTTATGGGTATGGGTGAGCCATTCGACAATACCCTGCCAATGCTTCGTTCACTGGAAATCCTGACTGCCGATTATGGATATGCCTGGAGCCCCCGCAGAATAACAGTTTCCTCCATAGGTTTGATCCCCGGGATGAAAGTATTTCTGGAGAAAACACAATGCCATTTGGCAATCAGCCTGCATACCCCTTTTACACAGGACAGGGTGCTGTTAATGCCCATTGAAAAAACCTATCCGATCAGCAAAGTGCTTGAAGAGCTCCGTAAATATGATTTTAGCAAACAGCGCCGTGTCTCGTTTGAATATATCTTATTTGATGGTGTAAACGATACCATGCGCCATGCTGTTGAACTGGTGAAGATTCTCAAAGGAATAGACTGCCGGGTGAACCTGATCCGGTTTCATGCTATCCCGGGATCGGACCTGAAGAGTTCAAGCCCTGAGAAGATGACCTTTTTCAGGGATTACCTGACGAGCAACAATGTCACTTCCACCATTAGACGTTCCAGGGGTGAAGATATCTTTGCGGCCTGCGGAATGCTTTCAACACTGGAGAAAGAAAAATCAGAAGTAAAATAACCTTTGGGACGATTCCTGATTTTTTACTTCTTCTACTCTCTTCTGCTCAATTACTCTTAAACTCATACATGAGACACAATTTGCTTACTATCTGGTTTGTTGCTTTGTTTATACTCGGGACAAACCATTCTATATACGCGCAAAAAAACCTGGAGAATCAAATTTCCGATTCTCTTACTGCCATTGCAAACAGCTATACCATGGTGGGGCGTGTTAAAGTGACCAGTTTTTCGGCAAATGCAAAAACAACCACCCTGACTGTTAATGCCAATGAACGCCTGGGATATATTCCTTTCCGTCCGGACAATGTAAAACGGATCTACGCGGCTATCAGTAAAATTGTATCGCATAAATATTCGGGCTATTTAATGGTTTGTCAGGTGGAGAATAAGAATATAGAAACTTATATCCCCAATATCTACCGCAGGGAGAATTTTGATTTCCAGAAACAGTTTGCAGTTCCCTTGCTTGCCCGGCCGTTAGTAACGAATACTTCACGTCCCTATCTGATCCAGAATGGCCTGCAAAGCCGGCATATTGCCCTTTGGCAGAGCCATGGCAAGTACTATGACCAGAAACAAAACCGCTGGGCATGGCAACGCGCCAGGTTCTTTCAAACTGTGGAAGATTTGTACACCCAGTCGTATGTATTGCCTTACATAGTTCCTATGCTCGAGAATGCAGGTGCTTACGTGTTGCTTCCACGGGAACGTGATACCCAGTTGAATGAAGTAATTGTTGACAACGATACCAAAGATAATATCTCAAAATACAGGGAACAGAATGACCGCAAGAAATGGAAAACAACTGATGGGGCAGGATTCGGTAATACAAAAAAGGCTTATTTGCAGGGAGAGAATCCATTTACGTTTGGAACATCACGAATTATACCGGCCATAACCAATACCGAAGAGACCAGCCGGGCAGAATGGTTCCCAACCATACCGGAAGAGGGCCGTTATGCGGTTTATGTATCATACAAGACATTGGAAAACAGTGCTTCGGATGCCCATTATACCGTATTCCATAAGGGAGGTACAACAGAATTTACAGTCAATCAAAAAATGAGTGGTGGAACCTGGTTGTATCTGGGGCATTTCCATTTTGAGAAAGGAAAGAGCAACAAATCAAAAGTGATGTTGACGAATTACAGTACCGAAGAAGGTAAAGTGATTACTGCTGATGCCGTTAAGTTTGGAGGAGGGATGGGAAATATAGCCAGAGGCCCGAACGAAATGGGAATCAGTTCAAATTTCAAAAGTTCTGACAGCATCCCGGTATCTACTGACCTGGTTAAACCTGCCATTATTTATGCCCCCGAGACAAGCCATTACCCCCGTTACACCGAGGGGGCCCGTTACTGGTTGCAATGGGCAGGCATTCCCGATAGTATTTACAGCCGGAACAAAGGACAGAATGATTATACTGATGACTTTCAATCACGCGGTTTTTGGGTGAATTACCTGGTTGGTGGATCTTCTGTATCACCCAACACTGCAGGGTTGAATGTACCTCTTGATTTAGCCATGGCACTCCACAGTGATGCCGGTGCCACAGCCAACGATTCAATTATCGGGACCTTGGGAATCTGTACCATTCGTAATACCGAAGGGAAAACAGTCTTCTCCAATGGAATTTCCAGATGGGCTTCCCGTGACCTGACCGATATTGTCCTGTCGCAGGTAGTCAATGATATAAGAAGTATTTTTGCGCCTGAATGGACTATGAGGAACATATGGAACAAATCGTACAGTGAATCCCGGGTACCTGAAGTGCCAACCATGTTGCTGGAATTACTCTCGCATCAAAACTTTGCAGATATGCGCTATGGACTTGACCCTCGTTTCAGGTTTACGGTAGGACGTTCCATTTATAAAGGGATCCTGAAATATGTTTCGTCAGCCAATAATGTGGAGTATGTAGTGCAACCCCTGCCGGTAGATCAATTCAGTTGCCGGTTTACCGATAAAAATAAAGTTGAACTGCACTGGCATGCGGTTGCCGATAGTCTGGAACCAACAGCAAAGGCCGAACAATATGTTTTGTATACACGTGTAGATGATGGCGGTTTTAATAATGGTGTAGTCGTAAACACAGACCGTCAAACGATAACGGTTCAACCCGGCAAAATCTATAGTTTTAAAGTGACAGCATTAAATAAGGGGGGACAAAGTTTTCCTTCCGAGATACTTTCAGCCTGCAGGACATTGAATGAAAAAGGAGAAGTGCTGGTAGTAAATGGTTTCAACCGGTTAAGTGGTCCTGCTAATTTTGTAGTGGATAGTACCTATGCCGGCTTTTTGAATACGAAAGATGCAGGTGTACCTTATTTGAGTGATATCAGTTTTGTAGGCAAGCAATTTGAATTCAAACGTAACAAACCCTGGGTGAATGATGATGCCCCCGGTTTCGGTGCCAGCCATGCCAATTTTGAAACAACAGTCATTGCCGGAAATACCTTCGACTATCCGTATCAACATGGCAAAGCAATAAAAGCTGCCGGATACTCCTTTGTTTCTTCAGGCGTGAAGGCAGTAACCTCCGGCGATATAGAACTGGCACAATATAAAATTGTGGATTTGATATTGGGTAAACAAAAGCAAACATTCATTGGAAATGCTAAAAAAGCGCCTGAATTTAAAACTTTTCCGTTAGCTTTACAGCATTCAATCCGGGCATATTGCCAAAGTGGTGGCAACCTGTTGGTAAGCGGTGCATACCTGGGATCTGATATGTGTGAATCGGAAAAACCCTTGCACGAAGATCAATCTTTTATAGAAAATGTGTTGAAGTATAAATTCCGGACTGCACAGGCAAGTGTCTCCGGAAATGTCAATGTGGTGAATTCGCCCTTTGATTCTTTTAAGAAAGGTGAGCTTGCCTATTATGACCAACCCAATTCAACATCCTATTCTGTTGAATCTCCGGATGCCATTGAACCTGCGGGTGAAGGGAGCTATACGATCTGCAGGTATGCAGAAAATAGTACGAGTGCTGCTATAGCCTATTCAGGAAACTATAAAACCTGTGCTTTTGGTTTCCCTTTCGAAACCATTCAATCCGAAAAAGAAAGAACAAAATTGATGGAGTCAATACTTTTATTTTTCTCTTCAATAAATATTTCGTCTAAAAAATAGCAGACTCAATAAAATTTAATACATTTGAGCCCTGATTAAAATTATTGACTGGATATCTTTTGTTTAAAAATATAGTTATAAAATTTTCAACCTAAAATTATGGAAACAGACAAAATTATTATCGGCATAACACACGGTGATATTAACGGGATAGGGTATGAAGTGATTCTGAAGACTATGTCCGACAGCCGGATGCTGGAGACCTTTATTCCTGTTATTTACGGTTCACCTAAAGTAGCTGCCTATCACCGTAAGAATCTCGATATTCAGGGATTAAACCTGAATATTGTCAATACGATTGAAGAAATTAATCTTAAACGGGTTAATATCATTAATTGCGTGGATGATGAGATAAAAGTTGAACTGGGTACTTCTACCGAAGAAGCCGGAAAGGCTGCCTTTGCTGCCCTGGAACGTGCAACTGCGGATCTTAAAAAGGGTGCTCTTCATGCATTGGTAACCGCGCCTATCAACAAGAAAAACATACAATCAGATAAATTTCATTTCCCCGGACATACAGAATATCTGGAAGAGAAGTTTGGAAGCGGAGCTCCTGCTTTAATGATGTTGATCAACGATGTGATGCGTGTTGCGGTAGTGACCGGTCACATTCCTGTAAAAGATATTTCAACACAACTTACCGAAAAATTAATTGTAGATAAACTTATTGTGTTGAATGCTTCCTTAAAGAAGGATTTTTCAATTGTCCGTCCGCGTATTGCCGTGTTGGGTTTAAATCCTCATGCCGGTGATGAAGGAGTGATTGGACTGGAGGAGCAACAAGTAATTATACCGGCTATCAAACAGGCAGAAAAGCTTGGAATAATCTGTGTAGGGCCTTATCCTGCCGATGGATTATTCGGGTCAGGAAACTTTAGTAAATTTGATGCAGTATTGGCCATGTATCATGACCAGGGTTTGATTGCATTTAAAACCGTATCCATGGATTCCGGTGTGAACTTTACTGCCGGATTACCTGTAATCCGCACTTCTCCCGATCATGGTACTGCCTATGATATTGCCGGTCATAACCTGGCTTCCGAAGAATCTTTCCGTCAGTCTTTGTACATGGCATACGATATCTATCTGAGCCGTGTCAAAAATGAAGAATACAGCAAAAACCCGCTAAAGACAGAACAACGATCAGAACGTGGTGGAAGGGTTGAATAGAAAGTTTGAGGTTTGAGGTTTGAAAAGTTCGGTGTTCCGCGTTCCGTGTTTCGCGTTGTTGGGATAGATGTATTTTGCAATTGGAATAATAACTCAATAAACTTAATCAACCAACGAAACGAAGTGACGTCCCGCTTGCAAGATTTACCAATTAACCAATCAACTTAATTAACCAATCAACCAATCAACTTAATTAACTAATTAACCAGTAAACTGAATCAACCATCTAACTAAACAAACTCAGGGAATTTAAAAAACCTTATTTTTGTTTTGGCACCCTTAGTAGAAAACCGTAACCCCCTAATCCATACCCTTATTCCCTTATTATATCACAGTGTAGTAGTAATGTAATAA
>JAQTUE010000055.1 GCA_028710415.1 Paludibacter sp.
CCACAAGCCAATAGAGCAAGACGCAGAGCATCGGTCCCTGAGGCGACACCGACAGCAAATTTCGTTCCGCAGTAGTTGGCTATTTCTCTTTCAAAGGTTTGAACCTCTGGGCCAAGAATGAATTGCCCGTGGCCAAGTACTTGCTTGATAGCAGTATCCAACTCGCCATTTATCGCTTTGTGCTGAGCATTTAAGTCAGTAAATGGGATCGGTTTACGCAATTCTCTCAATCCGCTGCTCTCCTTTGTCGTCCCTTTTGGTAAATGAGTTACCACATTTGGAGCATGTGACTTGCCCCGTTCCATTTATATCTAATTTACTTCCGCACTCACAGACCCAACCTTGAATACTTGCCGGATTGCCATATACCAAAGCATAGCTGGGCACATCTTTGGTAACTACAGTACCGGCGCCGATGAAAGCGTATTTGCCTATATTGTGGCCACATATGATAGTAGCATTTGCGCCTATTGTAGCTCCCTTCATGACTCTGGTATACGAGTACTTGCCTTTTTGTGATATGTGGCTTCGAGGTTTTATTACGTTTGTGAAGACGCAAGAAGGACCGCAGAAAACGTCATCCTCGATTGTAACGCCCTCATATATTGACACATTGTTCTGTATTTTAACGTTGTCCCCAACCTTAACTTTGCCAGCGATAAACACATTTTGTCCAATATTGCAGTTTTTGCCAATGACTGTATCCGGCGAAACGTGGCAAAAGTGCCATATCTTAGTTCCATCGCCAATCGTAGCGGGTTGCTCTAACATACTGGAAGGATGAACAAAATAACCAGAAGAGTTCAATGTGGATACGTTTTCCCCTTGGTGCTCCAAAGACCTCTGGCAGGCATTAAGCACTCTCAAGACCTTCAGCCCTTTTTCCCCATTTGTCCTGGGTTTAGTCCGCGACGCCAAACATTCAATGAAGTGTAGACATTCGAGCTTTAGGGGTTCTTCTTTACCGAACTCTACTGGAACACCTTCCTTTTTGTTGGGAACCGGTAAACGATCTTGCCATTTGATGTAATTATCATACACGACGAGTTTATTTTCGGGAATTACATCGTCGAAAACCGCCATTTTCTTATCGCCAATTACAACCAGCTTCTGTTCTTTGTAGGGGTGAAGCCAGCTAACGAATATGTGAGCTTTAGCCCCGCTGGCAAAGTCCATTGTAGTCACGGTGGTATCGGCTATTCCTTGATTAAGGTATTGCCCCCCATGAGCTGAAACTCTTTCTGGCATTTCATCGAGAAGCAACAAGATGGCCGAAATATCGTGGGGTGCAAAACTCCACAATATATTTTCTTCGGTTCTGAATTTTCCGAGGTTCAGTCGGCTTGAATAAATATAATTTATTTTGCCAAGCTCTCCAGAGGCTACCAATTCTTTAAGCTTTACTATTGCCGGATGATATTCCAGCAAGTGTCCCACCATTAAAACAGCGCCGGTTTTGTCTGATAGCTTTACCAGTTCCTCGCCTTCTTTTACATCAAGGGCCAATGGTTTTTCGACAAAAACATCTTTTTTTGCCTCTAGTGCCTGTTTGGCCATCGCGGAATGAAGCACCGCGGGGGTAGCGATTACAACACCTTTAACTTTGGGATTAGACAATACCCGAGTAAAATCCGATTCTTTTTCAGTAGATGGGTACAATTGAGAAAGCCGGCTTAAATTTTGCGGGTTACTGTCGCAGATAGTATGTAAAGCACCAAGGCTAGCAAAATTACGTACTAAGTTTTGTCCCCAGTATCCGCAGCCAACCACCGCAATGTTTTCAGTCATTTCTCGAAGTGTCACTTTCTGAATGTCGCTAAAGGATTTGTCACTGGCTATTTGAGGCTGTTCGATATTCTCTAACCTTGATTGGTTCTTTGACCGTTTCTTTCAAGGGTTCTTTCAAAATGTGTTCCCGTTCTTCCCAGGACGTCCAATGTTTGCCTTCACCCAAACGCAAGATGTTTTTATTTTTTAAATTCCTGGTGATTCCCCTAGTATCGAATACCAATCTGGCACTATCAACAATATTTTGGTATTCGTAAAGAGAGTGGTCAGTACCGATTATAACGCAATCCGCCGAAGACAGGCGTTCTTCTGTGAGTTCCACCGAGATCGAGGGCTTTTTAGAGTTCTTGATTTGTGGTATATAAGGATCGTTGTATGATACCTGGGCACCTTTTTCCTCGAGAAGATTTATCATTTTTAAAATCGGCGATTCCCGGTCATCCGCTACGTCCTTCTTAAAAGTAATTCCAAGAACAAGCAACTTGGCCCCTTTTATGCTTTTATCGCAAGCGTTTAATGCTTCGACGATACGCGTGGTGACTACGTAAGGCATTCGCTCATTGATCTCAGCAGCTAACTCAATAAACCTTGTATGGAAATCATATTCCTTGGCTTTACTAGCTAGATAATAGGGGTCTAATGGAATGCAATGTCCCCCAACGCCAGGCCCGGGATAAAAAGGCATGTAACCAAAAGGTTTGGAAGAAGCTGTGTCAATCACTTCCCAGACGCTGAGCCCCATAGCTTCGCAGAGTTGAGCAAGTTCATTGACAAGCGCAATATTGACGTTGCGAAATACATTCTCGAATACTTTTACCATTTCAGCAACTTCGGCGGATGACACTGGGAGCACTACATCAGCTACATGACGATAAAATAGTGTCGCTAGTCGTGTTGATTCTGAATCTACACCACCAACCACTTTAGGGGTGTTTTTGAGGCTATATTTTATATTACCTGGATCTACTTTTTCCGGCGAAAAAGCCAAAAAGAAATGGAGTCCGCTTTTCAATCCAGAACGTTCGAGGATAGGTTCGACTACTTCTCTCGTTGTACCGGGGTAAGTAGTGCTTTCCAAAATAACCAATTGTTCTTTGTGTATGTACTTTGATATGATTTCGGATTCATTGACAACGTAGGTTAAATCAGGCTCCTTAGTTTTGGTTAGGGGAGTCGGGACACAAATGCAAATAACGTCAACTTCTTTAATGCGACTTTGATCTGCAGTCGCCTGGAATCGACGATTTTCTACTTGTAAGAGGAGTGATTGGCTGGATACATCGGAAATGTAAGAGTTTCCTTTGTTAACCGATTGCACTTTCTTTTGGTCGATGTCGAAGCCGATAACCCTAAATCCGGCTTGTGCAAAGGCGACACATAAAGGTAACCCTACATAACCGAGCCCAACTATTCCAACTACGGAAGTCTTATTACTTAATTTTTCTTCCAGAACAGACACAAGAAACACCTATTAGGTGGTAATATATCACCAACGTTTCGCAAATTCAATAGAATTTTAAAGAAATGTGAAATATATTTGGTAATATTGTCCAATATATTCCTATATAGTCCTATAACAATAAAGTCATTGTCATATATAAATGAAATAAAAAGCTTGATCAAAAATTCTTTTTGAGGGACTTGCCACATAACATTTAAACTATAAATTTAGCGTAGGAAAGCTCTTAATGTCTGTCACCTTGACGACAAAAGTCTAACGTTATATCATCTATGTATGAGAAAAGAGAAACTCCTATGCGACGTGACTCTTATCAAAAAACAAAAAACGAATATATACCATGGCATAGATATCTTTAAGGAGTTCGCTGATGAAGAGTTGAACTTGTTATTGAGTAAATCCAGGGCGACGGAATATAAAGCAGGTTCTATTATATTTACACCCGAAGATATTTTAACTGAAAATTGCTTGCACATATTGAAAAGCGGTACGGTGAATTTATTCCAAATGAATGCTCACGGGAAACGTATTATTACTAGGCGTATTATGCCTGGTTCCATATTCGGTTTTTTGGTTTTATCAGGACAGAATTATGATGGGAACTTTGCGGAAGCTGTAATTGATTCCGTAACCTACAAGATTACCAGAAAAGACGTTTTGGATTTACTCAGAGCTAAGACTGAAATCACATTTAAAATAATTGAAGCATTGGTAAACGTCCTAATGATTATTGAGAAGCGATTCGTCGAAATGGCGTATAGTCCAGTAAGCGTAAGGATTGCTCATTTTTTAATTGTTAACGAAGAACAGGCGACGGGTGAGTTGAAAGGTATTACCCATGAAGAAATCGGCGAAATGGTTGGCGCTGCACGGCAGACGGTAACGGAAGTATTGAATTTGCTACAGAAAAAGGGGCTTATAAAATTAGAAACAAAAAAGATACGAATAATTGATAGATATAGACTTGCCAGGGTCATCGACTAAGAGAAGTTTGTTAGTATTATTGATAAACTGTTTTCAGTCGGCGGTATCTATTGTCTCAAAAGGAAGATCTGGGGATTGGCTTTAGCCGTTCAATCTCAACAGCCATCTGTAAGATCCTCTTTAAGCTCCTCGTAATTATTTTGGTGTCAACGGCTAAAAAAGAATTTAACGGCAATTATGGATATAAGCCAGCTGTATCTACCGGACCCGTTGGTCCGGTGACGCCCGCGTAAAATAGAAGCTATTTTCTTATTAAGGCTTATAGTGAAATACGAAGCAATAATATTTGATCTGTTTGGCACACTGGTTAATGTTGTGTCTAAAAAGAAACTGGAAGAAGTATTGGCGAAAATGGCTTTTGTCCTCGATGTTCCGGCAGAGTCGTTCACCAGACTCTGGCGGGAGACTTCTGATGACCGAAATAAAGGGGTGTTCAAAGATATTAATGACAACATAAGATTTATCGTTAACCGGCTGGGTTTCCGTCCAGTCAGCCACCAGATAGACGTCGCTGTAAAACTAAGGCTTGAATATACCAGGCGGTCTCTAAAACCAAAAGATGATACTATTAGTCTACTTACCGAGATCAAAAAAAATGGCTATAAAATTGGGATAGTAAGTGATTCTTCGATTGATGTACCAATTTTCTGGCATAAAATACCTTTTTGCTCTCTTGTCGATAAGATAGTGTTTTCTTGCTTAGTGGGTTTTAAGAAACCAGACCCTAGAATTTACCGACTTGTTACGGATTTCTTAAATGTGGATCCCAAAAATTGTATTTATGTTGGTGATGGGGGCAGTCAGGAATTAAGTGGCGCATTTAAAGTTGGCATGCATCCTTTGAAAATTCGTTCCTCAAACGAAAACAACGATGATGCCGAACGGCCTGGTGAAGACAGCTGGCAAGGCGCAGAAATTTCTTCCTTGTCCGAACTATTGAATTTTCTTCGTGAAAGCTAAGCAATATCCATAACAATGTAAGCTACTACGCTTGCTATAATTAAGCTAACATTCTATATTAGTTCGAGACGACAATTGGAGCAGAATATTTAGTGGACGAAATAAATAAAAAGGAAATTTCATTTAGATTTGGCGAAAATTGGAAATCATTCGTCGAAAAGATTGGTGAGGAGGATCTAGCTTCGGCTCGAAAAAATATCGAAGAATGGCTAGGAGCTAATAATATAAGGGGTAAGACCGTCATCGACATAGGTTGCGGATCAGGCATTCATTCTCTGGCATTTTGGACTTTGGGAGCTAAAGAAGTCTTGTCATTCGATCTTGATTCACAAAGTGTTGAAGCTAGTAAAATGGTTTGGGAAAATGCCGGAAAACCAGACAATTGGAAGATACTAACTGGTTCTATATTAGATGAAGTTTTCCTTTCTGGTTTGGGAGAACATAGTTTTGATATTGTGTATTCATGGGGTGTGCTTCACCATACGGGTAAAATGTGGGAGGCGGTAGATAACGCGCTCTCGTGCGTAAAAATGGGTGGATATTTTTGGATAGCCTTGTACGTTAAAGGACCTAGTTACCAACAAGATTTCGCTTTAAAGATAATGTATAACAAAGCTTCCGCATTTAGAAAAAAAGTTATGCGAGGCAGGGCAATCGCCGATATCATGAAAAAGAGGTTAAAGAACGGTCATAACCCTTTGGAATGGAATCAGAAAAAGTCTAGGGGAATGAACACCTACCACGATATTGTTGACTGGTTAGGTGGACTACCTTATGAGGTAGCTTCTGTAGATGAAGTGGTTGATTTCACAAGAAAGAAAGGATTGATTTTGGAGAAAATTCAGACAGGAGAAGCTAATAACATTTATTTATTTTCTTCTCCTCTCGCCTGAAGCTGCAAACAAAAATATAAAAAACCCGAAGTGTAAATTTGTATTATTGACGAGCTTTATGATCCCGAACCTTGGAAAATATCAGCGATTCCCACTTTTCCATTATTCGGTCAATATTGAACCGTTCTATGATTTTACTGGCTTCGGTACCAAGCCTTTTTCTTTCTTCAGGGCTATCCATTAGTTGGCTTATTGTCTTAGCGAGTTCCTCAATATTCTCGGGAGGAACTAAAATGCCATCTACTCTATGACGGATTATCTCTGATGGGCCGCTGTGACAATTGAAACTGACTGCCGGCAGGCCACAAGCCATTGCTTCACAGAGCACGTTAGGAAACCCTTCAAAACGAGATGAAAGGACGAATATATCAGCCGCTCTGAAAACACCGTAAGAATCAGTTGTTAAACCTCTGAAACGCGCTTGATTGCCCAACCCTAAAGATATAGCTAGCTTTTCGAGATTGTCTTTTTCTGGTCCTAGTCCCCATATGTCCAATGTCCAGTCGGGGTGTGAGTGAGCTATTTGGGAAAAAGCCTGCAACAAAATATCAAATCCTTTTTCTGAAGATAATCGTCCCATAGCGACCATAGTGTGTCCGTTAGAAATAGGTTTTCCGTCTGATTTGGCTGGGGGTTGGACGATTGGATTTGGGATGATTTGGCCACGCTTTCGAACGATAGGCGAGAAATAATTCATAGCGTTCTGTGTTTGGCAGACAACACAATCAGCGGTGGGATACATGAGTCTTCGGAGGAAATATTGCACTTTGTTGCCAAACCGATAGTGGTGGGGATCTGAACGTTCAGAGACAATGACAGGTATACGCAGCCCGACGGCTAGCATAAGTACGATGACGTTGGTCCAATCGATGAAAGAAATAATGATATTTGGATTAGTTTTTACGATGTCTTTACGTAATTTCCTAGCCATCTTCGCGTTTGCATACACGAAATAGGTTGCGTCCAATAATTTCCCCCAGAGCCTGCGAATATGAGGAGTCGTTAATGATGATGCAGAACAGGATTTTGAACTCTTTGGAGGTTTCGGGAAAACGTAGTTGGTTTTTATCATTGGGTCCAAATGGTAGTGAGCGGGCGCATTCGCTAAATCAAGATTTAAGATGGTTACTTCCCATCCTTTTTTGGCCCAATAGTTGGCCATATTGGTCATAACCCTCTCAGCTCCGCCCGGACCGAGAGATGAGATGACCATTGTCAATCGCACTTTGTGACTCTCCGATATAGCTTACTTTCGTTCAAAGATATGAGGGGCCCTGTGCCCTTTGATGCAATCTATGCCCTCTTGTTTTCCGAGCTGACCAAGCGGTGGATAAGTTCTACAATTGCCTCGCCGTCACATTTTGAAAAATACTTCCTGCTACGGCGTCTGGCGATATTGCCCGAAAATCTTGATACCGACTGAGGCGTCCATTTACAAGGATAAATTAATTCAGATTCCATTACCGTTACGCCTGAGTTTAGCCTGCATTAGGATCTAAAAGGTCTGTGTGCCAAGCCAGCAGCGGCCTTACCACGACCCCTTTCCAAGAACCGGTATACTCTTTCGACATTCTTCCGGTATCGTGTACGAGAAACGATACAACGTCTTCGGCTAACACCTGAGCTTGAAAGTTGTCTTTGCCGATTATGGCACAAATATTGTATTGCCCGTCGTTTAAAAAATTACCCGGTATTGTACAAACTGACCTGTACAATCCTTTAGGGTATTCTTTCGAACTCCACTGGTCCGGAGTCAACGAAATTGACCTGTGATTTGTTGAGCTTAATACGCGAATCCCCATTTCGTTTGTTAGCCAAATGTTCGAATAAAGTTTTAGATTATGGCCAAAATTCCAGAACGAGATTTCAATGTTTATATCTTTTGAGATATCTACATCTGGTGTGATTACATTTTTGTTGTCTTGATAGATTCTAACTGATTTTAACCTCACCCTTTCGTTACCTGGAGCAGTCGATGGGTCATTCCAAGCTGCAGCTCCCATCTCCGTTTTATCTTTTTTCAAATATTGTCCAATTACTTCCGAAACGGACCCATTAGCAATGATCCGCCCAGCTTCCAATAGAATAACTCGGTCGCATAAATTAGCAATCGATGCAAGATTGTGCGAAACAAAAATCACTGTCCTGCCTTTGCTTCTTACTTCTTGCATCCTGCCGATGCTCTTCTTTTGGAAATCAATATCGCCTACGGCCAAAACCTCATCAACAAGCAGAATTTCGGGCTCTAAATGTGCTGCCACAGAGAATGCTAAACGTACCTGCATACCACTGGAATATCTTTTTAGGGGAGTATCAATAAATTTCTCTACCCCAGAGAAATTTACGATCTCGCTAAATTTACGGTCAATATCAGCTTTTTTCATGCCAAGTATGGCACCGTTTAGGTAAACGTTCTCCCGTCCTGTCAACTCAGGGTGAAAACCAGTGCCAACCTCTAAGAGGGAACCTACACGCCCAAATACCTCGGCATATCCTTCGGTGGGCTCAGTGATGCGGGATAACACTTTCAATAAAGTGCTTTTACCGGCTCCATTTCGTCCAATAAAGCCGACCACCTCTCCACGTTTGATATCAAAAGTCACATCTTTAAGCGCCCAGATATACGGGTTCTTGGGCTCTTTGCTTTGTTCAGATACGGTTATGCGCTTTTTAGACATCGCACGCACAGGCCAGGAAAAGGCGTAAGTGAGTGCGTCACGGAGGGTACCGTATGGCTGACTCTGCCCTGTACGGTATCGCTTCCCTAAATTGTCAACACGAATCGCTAAATCATCCATTAGTTTTTATAAGACATCCGCAAACGTTTTTTCGACTCGCTTAAAAAAGAAAACCCCGGTTACCAGCAACGCTAAAACCACTATCAAAGACATTAATAGATTTGGCCAAGACGGGATTTGCGTACCTAGAAGAGCCCATCGGAACCCTTCAATTACGCCTGCCATTGGATTTACACTATATAGAATTTGCCATCTATCGGGGATTAGGCCGCTTGAGTAGGCGACCGGGGTTACAAACAGCCATATCTGAACTAGGAAAGGAATAGTGTATTGAATATCGCGATAAAGGGCATTCAATGCAGATAGCCACAAGCTTATTGATAGGACGGTAGCAAGCAAGATTATCAGCAAAAGTGGCAGGGTTAATATGGCTATCGTAGGAACGATTTTAAAATAAAACATCATACCTATAAGAATGATAAAGGCAACCGCGAACTCTACGATGCCGGAAAGAACGCCGGCACAGGGTGAAATTATTCTCGGGTAATATACTTTAGTAATAACAGCTCTGTCGTTCACTAGACTGCTCACTGACGATTGAATACCAGTGGCAAAGAGTTGCCATGGCAATAAAGCTGCGTAAGTGAATATTGGATAAGGGATGCCCTGAGAGGGCGCGTTTAAGAGTCCCCCGAACAATAGACTAAACACTACCATCATACCCAAAGGTTGGACAACTGCCCAAAGTCCCCCGATGACAGTCTGTTTGTAACGTATCTTTACGTCTCGCCAAATAAAGAAATAGAAAAGTTCGCGATATTGCCAGAGTTCACCCAAGCGTAGTGAAACCCATCCTTTGGAGGGAGACATTTTAATATGGTTCTGTGTTTGGCTAGCCAAATCCTGCATTTTACCCTTGCTATCAGTCATAAATAAGATACCATCTTTTTATTATTGATTCCCAATTGGATTTGGATTTACATTGAGCTACTGTGCCTTCACTTCAAATATTTTGACCGCAGGGACATTTCCACTGTAGATCGAACTATTCTGGTCGGAACCATAAACTAATCGGTAATTATTTAAAGCTTCGAGAGGCACTGGGCTCAAAAACGGGTTTTCGCTGACAATTTTGAGATTTCCCCCATGATTATTCACGTAATCAACTGCCTGCTGATAGTCAGGAAAAGTTTGATTCTCAGCTACAAAATTAGATACGCTGAATTTTTCCCCACTCTCATCCTGAAGTATCTGATCTTTAAATGAAATGACTTTCACCTCGCCAGGAGTTACTGCTTTACCTTCAAAGGCGTAAAGCCTGACCATCAGCGAACGATAATATTCGGGATAAAAATACTGTTTGAGAACAAGCCGGTTTCCTTCAAGTTCGTAATAGTAACCATAATAATCCTGCTGATCTTGTCCGTACCACTCAGCAATCGCATATAGTTTTGTGCTTATCATCGAATCATCGATAATCATATAGGCTGTTTTCGATTTTTCTATAGAACTCGCGGCACCAGCTTCATTCTGAGCGAGAAGGACACCGGCCGTTTCAATTATAGGATCCCGATATTGGCTAGGATTGGAAACCGGAATCCGATGCGCAATACGAGTGATATAATAGCCGTAATCCCACCAAGACATTACTCCATAAGCTGTAGCAGGATAGTCGAAAGGTTCGCCAAACAGCGGAGCTTCATAGGTTCTATAGTAGGCCTCTGGGTCGCCAAAAGGTTCAGGAGAATTGTCTTTTAGCCATGTAAGTGCCTCGCACCAACCATCAGAGGGAACAAAGCTGGAAGCTTTGGCGATTTGTACGCTGGTGCCCAAGGCAACTGGAGGTAAAACCAATAAAGAAATTAGGATTACTGCGAGAACGTGGCTCAAGTAATTCCTGCTTGGGTGAACTTCTTCATTTTTACCTTTGTTTTTGTTCTTACTCCTACTTGTCTTCTTCTCCACATTAAACTGGGGAAGCGCCTGAGATTGTTCGATTGCGTGGCTCACTCCGATGGCATTTGAAATAAGCATTCGATGGGTATTGGTACTACGTCCTCTTAGGTATTCAATGAGAAGTAAGATCAAGAGATAACCGATCACGCCAATATAGGCAGTAAGGAGGGCAGCGTTCACGGTAAAATAATAGCCGAAACGCCGCTGTTGAACAGTAATCAGGAAAATGACTAGAGCCCAGACGAAAAACAAGACCTTTTCAGGATTGAATGATTTTTTTCCAACTGTTATTCCAAATATTACAAAAAACGCCATTATGCTAAATGGTAATGCGGTATATAGATTAAGCCATGCCGGCGAGTTGAAAATATTTCCGCCGCCTAGTGGTTTGAAGAATGGCATCATTTCGCTCGTGGTTAACTCGGTGCCAGTCGTTGGCAAGAAAATACGCAGTTTTTGCACAATCTCATTGAGCATATCGGGTTTGAAGGCTTGAAGAGCCAAGATAATCACCAAACCACATAACAGTACGACAAGTGGAAAGTAAAAGGACTTAAGCTTCATTTTTGACATAAAGTCAGATAAAAGCGCCAAAATTGGGGGTACAATAATTGAAAAAAGAATAGTGAAAGTGAGATTTGCTTGGCCTAACCCGCTATAGATCAGCGCTGTCGTGACAAAAAATATTGTGCCTATTAATCCTAAGTAGCTGGTGCTATGTCCTTGAAAGTGGTCAATTATCAATTGAATGGCGATGAAGGCGAAGATGATAAAAATAAAAAGCTCCGCACCTTGCCAAGTAATGAAGTATAATCCGGTGAAAATTCCGCCCACGAAACTGAAAACTAGGGATTTACGAATATTTTTCAAAGAACCTTGTTGGCCCAAGGAAATATTAACCTGACGGGAATTTTTGATCGCCAAGATAAAAAATAACAAACCCGTTGTCGAAAACAATACTTCGGCGACATGATGGTCAGTAAATCCAAGGGTCGACCTGCTAAGGAACTCCCCTGGCAGAAGAGCGACAAGGATCGCCGCAATTATCCCAGCCCAACGATTAAAGAGCTCTTTACCAATAAAATAAACTGGTACTATGGTTAGCGAGCCAAGTATGACCGGAAAATAAAGTCCAATCGTGTCAACTAAACCCGGAGAGGGGGAGCCAAAACCAACCATCCAGATTATGGCCGCCAATAACCAGTCGAAAAACATAAAGGTGCCAGGCCTTAAACCTTCAATCGAGATGATATGATACGGATCATATTGCGTTAAATGTGGGAAATTGGCGACCAGGTTATCAACCAGGCGCATGTGGAAATAGCTGTCTGTACCATTGAACTTAATCCATTGGCTGCCGAAAATCTTGTCATAAGGGAAATAAGCTCGGAAGAAAAACGCCAAACCAAAAGTAGCAACTAACATAAAGAGGAATATCCAGTTTAGCGATATCCTCTTACCTTTCGTTTTGATCATTCTTTTTTCCCTTATAATTGTCCATATTCATTGAGTTACTTATTGTAGCAAATATTTCAATTTCCTGTCGCAAATACGCTCCGAAACACAATGTTAATTATCTCGTTTCGAAAGAAAATTTTTGTATATCGCCAAATAGCGATCAATTATTACATCCCAATTGAATTTATTTTCTGTGGTCTTACGAGCCTCCATCCCGATTTTTCGCCTGAGTTCGGAGTCTTCGATCAACCTTAGTAGGGATGACGTAAATTCCTCGTTATCGAGCGACACAAATCCATCGACTTGGTTATTGATAATTTCATTCACTGCGCCAACGGAGTTTGTTACTACAGGAAGAGCGCTCGCCATAGCCTCAAGAATTACATTAGGGAAGTTGTCATAAAGTGAATAATACAAAAAAACATCGCTCTCTTCTAAAACAGGCTTAGTGTCGGGTAGAAAACCCAAAAAATTGACTTGGAGGTTGAGTTTCCTGGTTTCCTCCTTGATTTTTGCCAGATATGGGCCGTCGCCCACTATGGTGTACCTAACACGTTTTTGGATATCGTTGGGTAAGCTTTTAATTATAGATAAAATACACAGGATGCCTTCAGTCTTTTCTTTAAAATGAAAGGCGCTTACGGTCACGAGGTTAATTGTTTCTTTATCTTTATGCTGCACAGTCCGGTATCTGTCTACTCGTATTGCGTTTGGGATAATCACCGCGTCCTTCAAATTCAATGTCTCTTTCAGGTAAAGGCTCGGAGTCGTTACTACGTCAGCTCTTTTTATGGAAGCCGGGTAAAAGACCCGCCACGTGTTTTTTTCCCGCGAGTAATCCCCTTTTATTGTCATGATCAAGGGCTTATTCCTAAATAAAAAAAACGGCACCGATGAGTGTACAATTGAACTATCATTACGAAACGGAGCGATTACAAGCTTTTCTATGGAATGCAGGTGTCTTGCTTCGTAACCCTTTTCATTTAACAAATTAACCAGATCCCGCCCCCAATTATATGGCCCTCCCGGACGTATCGGTGTTAAAACGTCAATCATTTGACGCCTCCAAAATGAAGCTGCAAAGACCTGGTGTCGTAATATTTGAGTCAAATTTCTCTTTCACGAATGCCATTGCCGCTTCACCAAGGTTGCGCCTTAATTCTGAATCACCAACAAGTTCGAGTAGTCGCTCTTTCAATCGTTGAGTATCGCCTGCTGGAAAAAGGAAGCCAGTTTTCCCGTGAATGACAATTTCTCTAGTGCCTCCAACATCTGTGGCTAGGATTGGCAGTCCTATTGCACTGGCTTCCAACACGGATGTCGGAAGGCCTTCAGAATAGGACGGATTAATGAATATGTCACTTGCGCTGAGTAAATCTACAACCTGCATCCGATTAAGTTCACCTAAAAATAATATTACATCATTACATTCTTTTTGAAGCGTGATCCTTTTCAACTCTTCCAGGTAGTTACCATTTCCAGCGATAAGCAACCGCATCTGAAATTCATTCTTTTTTAGCTCGGACATTACAGTGATCAAATCCTGTACGCCTTTGGCATAAATCATTCTACCGACGAATGATAAAATTAAAGCATCTTCTTGAATACCTAAACGGCTTCGTAAATCTGTTTGTGTTTTTTTAAACATTTCCTGGTCAATTCCATTCAAGATGACACGAGAGTCTTTCGCTCCTAAATGGCGGAGAAAATCGACTGCAGCTTCCGAAACTCCGACGTTTTTGCAGCTTATATGGGCTAACCAGGCTCCAACCGAGTGATCAATGATTTTTCCGAAAAGGCTCACGAATTTATTGGGAGATATGCTGTGTTGAGAGCCGTGTTCGATGTGAACTAGCGGTATTTTTCGGAAATGCGCTATCATGCCGCCAAATAAGGATGTTTGGAAAAAACGAGTATTAGTAACAATTACGTCATAATGTTTGAACCAAATGTGCCACAGAGCTGATGTGGCCTTAAAGCTTGGTTTAACAACTGGAAACCAGCCTCCAAGCCAATTCCAACAAGGTAGACGTGTTATCCCAAATCCGCTAGGAGATTGTTCCTGGATTGTAGCGTGGTTCGTATTGTTGGTCAATACATCGACACGGTGCCCCTGCGCTGATAGGCTGGCTGCCAGCTTTTCGATAACTACTTCTTGACCACCTACGTGAGGGGAGAAAAAAGCGGCACATACCAGTATATTTTTCATTTGAAAAACAGAACCTAATTTGTAAACCCGCTACTGTTTGTTTCCCAATTATCAAAAAAAGTTTGATACCATAGGTCGAGGGCAAACAAAGTCCAGGTAATATTTGCACCATATTGGCTACTGGTCAAATCCCTGACGCATTGCTGATCAAGATAGGTTTTTAACAGGCTACTATTGGAAATGGAGTCTTTGACCCTTTCCTTCAGGGCACCCTTTAGCCAGTTTTCTACCGGAGTGCCGAATCCTTGTTTTGCTCTCCAAACGATATTTTCGGGAAGCATATCCTCTACGGCTTTCCTGAATATATATTTTTCTATTCCTTTATGTATTTTCATATTCGGCGGCAATGAGAAAGCGAATTCGATAACCTTTTGGTCTAGTAGTGGCAATCTTTCCTCAACCGCATTCGCCATCGTGCCTTTGTCTGCCTTCATCAAGAATTTTTCTGGCAATAAGTTTTTACAATCCAACGCTAATAGCCGGTTGAGTGATTTTCCCATTTTCCCTGGCTTATTGATCATATCATCGACAAAACTGATATCCTTTTTACACAGTTGGATTTGTTCTTTAATCCCCAAAGTTCTCCTGGTCTGCAAATGAGCTTTTTCAAGTGTCGGTTGGCTCATCAATTCCCCCGAACGATACATCCAATAAGACCTCTCAACTCCTGGCCAGGGTATCAATTCGATTAAGCGATTAGCTCCTTTTCTGATTAATGTTGGTAAGTGGAAAGCCGGCGCTACAGACAGCATTCTTTTATACTCGGGATAGCCACCGAATAATTCATCGCCGCCTTCTCCGGCAAGTACGACCTTAACATATTTGCGTGCTTCCTTCGAAAGGTAGTAATTATTGATTGTGGCAGCATCGCCAACCGGTTCATCATTGTACCAGGCGATTTCTGTCAGGTCCTTATTCACCTGTTCATCGGTTACGATGATTTCGTGATGCGTAGTGTGAAGATATTCGCTCACTTGTTTCGCGAAGGGTAATTCGGTAAAAGTTTCAAATCCAACCGAGAAGGTATGAAACTCCTTTCCCCCGTATTGTCTCGAAAGAGCCACGATTGCGCTTGAGTCGATGCCGCCTGAGAGAAAAGCTCCGACCGGCACATCAGCCACCATTCTCAGACGTGTTGATTCCTGTAATAGTTCGCGCAATGCTGATGTCGCGGATTCCTCATCTGTTTGAGATATATTTTCTTTGATATCCCAATAATCTCTGATTTTTACCTGACCGGCTTCCAACACCAACATATTGGCAGGCAGCACTTTTTTGATATTCTTAAAAAGCGTCGCATTCCCGAGGCAATGCTGATAAGCAATATAACAATAGAGGCCCTTTTCATCGACTTCTTTTGCTACTCCAGCTTTCAAAATTGCTTTAATTTCGGACGCGAAAACGAATTTACCATCCTTAAAATAATAATACAGCGGTTTTTTACCGATCCTGTCCCGGGCAAGGATTAGGCGTTCTTTAGATTTATCGTAGATGGCTAGAGCGAACATTCCTCTCAGGTAACGAACAAAATCCAAATCGTACTCTTCATAGGCGTGGACCACAGTTTCGCTGTCTGAGAGAGAACTAAAAATATGCCCCTTTTTGCTAAGCTCGTCTCTGAGATCTTTAAAGTTGTAGATTTCACCATTTATACATAACCATACCGTTCCATCTTCGTTTCGCATGGGTTGTTTACCGTTAGAAGAAAGGTCGATTATGCTCAGTCTGGTATGTCCCAGGCAAACCTTGCTGTCAACGTAGACGCCAATGTCATCTGGGCCTCGATGCTTTAGCAGGGGAGTCATAGATTTCATGACGTTTTCGCTATCAGTACCGCCCCAAATGCCACAAATCCCGCACATCTCAGACTCCCAGTAAGATTCTGTATAAAAGGACTGGATGGTTTGAATCGAGGGCTCTTCGAATCGAGCGAGGCTTACTAATAAACAATATTATTGATGTAATTGAACAAAGTGCTGGAAAAATAATAAAACCAAAAAGGTGATATACGGCCTGTCTAGCCTCAGTTATTTTATGATCATAATCTTCTGTAAACAAAGCCTTCCCTTATTTCAGCACAATCAAACGCGCCTCTAAGATCGATTAAGATGGGGTGTGAATTCATTATGTTTTTAAGGATGGACGGAGTAATATTTTTGAAATTGTCATGGGCGACGGTCAAAATAACGCAGTCCATCTTGGGAATATGAGAGAGGTTCTCCGTAAATTCTATACCGAAGTCTTTTTTGCCATCTTTAACCAGTGGATCATATCCCCAAACATTGATTTTGTATTCCAGTAATTCTTTTATTAAATCCCTCGCTGGCGTTTCACGCGTATCGCTCACATTCTCTTTGTAGGTACAACCCATTATCAGAACCTTTGAACCGTTGATGGCTTTCCCGGCATCGTTAATCGCCTTTACCGCCATTTCCGCAACGTGCTTGGGCATTGAATCGTTTATTGCGCGTCCGGCGAGTATTACCCTTGGATGGTACAGGTATTCCTCAGCTTTATAAACCAAAAAATAGGGCACAACAGGTATGCAATAGCCGCCCACCAGCCCGGGCGAAAACCGCTGGAAATTCCATTTTGTTGCAGCTGCATCTAGTATATCTTTGGTACTCAAGCCCATTTTTTCGAACATTACTGAAAGTTCGTTCACCAAAGCAATATTGAGGTCCCGCTGAGTATTTTCGACCAGTTTTGCTGCTTCGGCGGTTTTGATATCCTTGGCCCGAAAAATGTTTGAGGTCACGATTCCGTAAAGGTCGGCTACGAGATCAAGCGTCTCTTTTTCGTTTGCCGCCACAATTTTGGCAACTTTACTCACTTCATGTTCACTGTCACCAGGATTAATCCGCTCTGGAGAATAGGCCAGTTTGAAGTCGAAGCCGCATTTTAGCCCGGATTCTTTTTCTAGTGTTGGCTTTACTATCTCTTCAGTTACACCGGGGTAAACTGAAGACTCCAGGATAACCACCGTGCCTTTAGACAGATTTTTACCTATCGTTCTCGAAGCTTCTTTTACGTAAGACATTTCCGGTTGTTTCGATTTGGTCAGCGGCGTGGGTACGCAAATGCAGACAAAATTAGCCTTGGCTATTTGTCTGGAATCAGTTGTAAAAGTCTGATTTATATTATCATTTTCTTTGTTGAGCATCCGAATTTTGTTATCGTCAATGTCATAAACGATTACTTTAAGGTGTTTACCAAAAGCTTTTGCCAGAGGCAAACCTACAAACCCGGCGCCTACAACGCATACTGTGGATTGGTGTAAATCAAAATTCATCCCATTAAACTCCTGATTGTTTCTCGCAAGCCCGATTCTATAGAATACTTCGGCTTATACCCGAAGCTTTTCGCAGCGGAGATGTCGGCTAAGCTGTGCTTTATATCCCCTAGTCGTTCTTTTTCGTAAACCGGACGTATATCATCGCGCTTTAGAAGTTTCAACATTATCGATGTCAAGTCGTTTAAAGTAATTTTACTACCGCTTCCAATATTGAATACTCCGGTTACATCGTTTTCTGCAGCAAGAATATTCGCGGACACAACGTCAGAAACAAAAGTGAAATCCCGTGATTGCTCTCCATCGCCGAAAATCACCGGAGGTTCTCCCTGAATAATTTGTGAAATAAATTTGGGTATCACGGCAGCGTATTCTGAATTCGGATTTTGTCTCGGCCCATACACATTGAAGTATCTCAGACAGACTGTCTGAAGTCCATAAACTCTATTGAAAACTCTACAATAATATTCTGCGCCAATTTTGTTGACAGCGTAAGGCGACAGGGGATCTGGAATCATATCCTCTTTTTTAGGTAATGTTGGCGTGTCTCCATAGACTGAAGACGAAGAAGCAAACACAACTTTCTTGACTTTGGTGTCCCTGGCCGCGATCAATACTTTCAAGGTCCCGTTTAAGTTGGCTTCGTGAGATGCCAGTGGGTTACCAACACTTCTAGGAACGCTGGGTATAGCAGCCTCATGGAAAACGAATTCGGCGTCAGCAAAGCACCGCTCTAATAACGAAAGATCGGTAACGCTGCCTAAAACCCAGTTTATGCTGTCATTATCAACCAGATGTTGGATGTTTTTCATTCTGCCGGTGGAAAGGTTGTCAATCACTGTAACTTGATAACCCCTTTGTATTAAGGCGTCGGCAATGTGTGAACCAATAAAGCCAGCGCCGCCGGTGACAACTACTTTTTTCGCCTTGATCATTCTAATCTATTCCTCGTCAGTCATTCATAGTGGAATGCTAATCAAATATATAATATAAATCTTATCAGTGCAAAATATAAGAGCGTAAATTCATTAGGTAGAGTGGTTCTCTTTTTATTCTAGGCCATTTTCATTTCAATATATAATGATATCACGATATTATTCCGCAAAGTTAGTACTTTAGCTTTTATATTAGTCCTAAACTCGAGGTTAAACGTACGTTGTGTAATCTGCGGGAAAGGAATATACTTTTTAAGCAACATTTTGAATTTCCACGATATGAAACAATTTCGATTAACTGTAACATTAAGGCTGCCTGCCGACGAAACTGAAGGGATGTATCTCGCCGAAATTCCGGCTATGGCGGGATGCCGTGCCTGGGGCAATTCACCAACTGAAGCCTTGGATAACCTGCGAGCGGTCGCTACCGAGTTCATCCGATCCTATCAAAAATATGACCATGAACTTCCCCGTGCAATTGAATCTAATGCTAAAGATCTTTCTGATAAATCTTTAGCCGAGGTAAGTATCTACCTGTGAACTACCGTGACCTATCACAAAAACTCATTGAATTGGACTGCAGCGCTGATAGGTATGCAAAAGCCGGGCATATCGTTTGGGTAAACCCGGTTTCTGAGACAAGAACCACGATTCCTAACTGGGGGGATCGCGATCTGCACGATTTTACAATATCTGTTATCCTGGACAATCTTGGAATCCCTGAGGAAGAATTTCGAAAACAATGTGCTAATGAAAGTGTTGAACAGGAAGATTCGGGATAGTAATCTCGAGTGTGACATCTCTCGTAATAGCTAATACTGGAACTCCGGATTACCTCATCGATGAAGTGCGAATTTCTAATGTTGCTAGTTGTGTAGCATATCGTTTTTTGAAATTCGATAAAACAATCAGTTTACTTGTTGGTTTTGTTCCGCAACTTTCTTACCTGATTAAGGGACAAACTCAATGCAATAGAACGGCGTTGATGAGTTGCTGGTCCGTTGCCATATAGTGCCCAAGGAGGATGCCTCCAACTACACGAAAAAGAATATTACTAATTGACTTGCCCCACGGCATCTTTGAGAAGAATCACGTAAGGGTTTACTAGTAAATATTTGTAACACCAGCCTGGATATTTGCGGAACCAAATAATTTATCAAAGTCTACTATTTGAATATTTTTTCTAGAAAATTGGGGAATTTGTCGAAATTTGGAACACATTCAAGTGTTTTTAGGCTCGTGTTCATGAAAATTCGCACATTCTTTAAGGATTAGTTCTCGACGAAGCTAAACAGGGACCTGTTTTTGGCGAACATAAACCTTGGGACAAGTGAAAAGTTGACTGGTTACAGATTGATGAGCCGAAATTTACTTTTTCGTTTGCCGAAAGCGTTCCCCAAACATCTAATTTAGCCTACTTTTATTTTTCACGGAAGGAATAAAAAGATGTGGTGGAAAGGTAATGTTAAAACAAGTGTGAGTATCTTTACTCAACTGAGAAAGTCGGAGAGCTGGCGAATAAGTGAAAGTAGCTCTTCAGATATCTTTGATGACGTTTGTTTACTTCAATAATCACTGGCAGGCATATGCTCCACGCAACGACGGCGATTTGATAAGAGCGCTTCAGCTTCCTTTCACCGACTTTCCGATTCACAGGCTACTCCAGAAAGACTGACATTAAAACTGGAAAGTTTCTGTTGTGACCGAGAGTAAAGTCCTCGACCACATTGGTTAGTCAGGGAAAGGTTAAAATTACACATAGTACTTGACCCATTTTATGGAAGTAGCACAATCACATATTTTACGCTCAACTATTTTGGATTTTCTAAATGACCGCGCACGGCTGATATTATTTTGGTGTAAAACCCCCCAAAAATTGTTTCCAACTTTCCGGTGCTTGAGCTGAGACTGTTACCAATGCGCTTGCTTTGTTCGCAGTCGTGTGCCAACAATGTGGGAACGCGGCTAAATTGTTATTATTATGGACGAGATTAGCTTATGCAAGAGCCAGAAAAAATAAGAATAGAAGAGCACAAAGGTAAAAACCTATTTATTAAAGGTGTCGAACCCGGCACTTATGAGAAGTTCAGGTCATGCTGCAAGGTGATGGACGTCCAATCCGCCGAATTGTTCAGTTTGATATTTGAAGATTTTTGGAGGCGTAAAGGCCGGCACCTGAAGGCTGGACCACCAATCGGCCGACGGGTTTCATGAATCCTATTCGTTTGGAATATCGTAACCAAGGCAACGCGACGCGATGTCGCCAGATTCTCCGACGTTGCCGGAAGGAAAGAAGTTATCTATGACAAGGGAAAAAGGAAAGGGTATAGAAGCCGACCCCCTTAACGAACTTAAAGCCTACCTTGTATCCGTCTTTTTCGAGTTTTCGGTCGCTGCCGATAGCGGCGCTTATAAAACCAGGCTGTCCGGAGAACGGCTGGAAAAACTCTTGCCGGTAGTAATTTCTTTGCCTGAAATCAAGGCTTTATTCACGAAATGCCTGGATTGGATAAATGGTCTTACCAAACAACAATGGCAGGAAGCGGTTGAGCTGTATGTCATGGAGTGCCGGAAGAACTGGAGTCGTTTGCCGTTAGAGGTACGCAATTGTTTTACCGACCATGAACAGCCTGATCGCGACGAAATGATCGATATATTCCTTGCCGTTATGAAATGGGAGTGGGATCACAAGACCTTTGGGACGTTCGCCTACCTTTGCCGGAAACGATTGAAAGGTCTCCTCGAGAAGTTGGTTGCTGGCGAACAATTGGATGTTGGCGAAATGGAGGGAACATTTACCACCGACCTGAATAAAGGCTTGCTCATAATGGAATATGCCTGGAAAACTTACTGCGACGACATGTTATACCAGTCGGTGCGCGATGCGGTTAAAGAGGTCACCCTCAAGTTGAATTCTCCGGAGTTCAGAACCGTGGTTGACATTATGGAGAAAAACCACGGTTGGGTGAAAACTTCGCCTGAAAATTTGTTTCCGGAAGTCCTGCAGCATATTAAAGGCAGGCTCAAGTTTAATATCGACCTGTATAATCTCCGCATTCCGGGTTGGTTGCGGCTTGATAATGACGACAATTTTGAACAGAGCGAGGAATATAATATCGCAGTGGGCGCCGTATGGGAAACACTATTGGAGAAGGGTAGGGGTGACCCGATAAAGGTTCTCCTAGAGGCATTGGAAGGCAAGCTCACGAACATCTTGGTTAAAGCTGCCATGAATAATTTAAGGGATAGGTTCAGGCACGATCATGCCAAAAAGCGTGACGCCGGCCAGGTTTTAAGTCTCGATGAACCTGTCGATAACGACTGGAACCATGAGCCCGAATTATTGCGGGAAACGATCCCGTCAGGGGAGCAGGACATTCTGGATTATATGACCGATCTTGAAACGCGCGACGAGATCCTAAGCCTGCTGGATGACGATGAGAGGGACGTTATCCTGGGTTGGTTGCAGGGAGAAACGGGTGAGGAGATCGCCGAGCGGAAGGGAAGATCGACTTCGTGGGTATCGAAGAAGAAACAGAGTGCTTTTGAAAAGATCAGAGCATATTTCAAGAAAAAGAGTTAACATAAAGTGTTAACATGGTGTTTACAAAGATGTCTTGGACCGAGGAACGGGGG
>JAQTUE010000084.1 GCA_028710415.1 Paludibacter sp.
CATATGGCTGAGGCTGATAGGTCCTCATTCCCAACTCAGATGCCGTTTGGCAATTGGCAGGACTGTCATCCACCAAAAGCGTCTCTTCCGGTTTTATCCCGGCGTCCTGCATCACAAATTCAAAAATGGGTTTTCCCGGTTTTGAAAGACCTATTTCATAAGATAGATACAGCTTTTCAAAACATTCTTTCACCGGATAACCGGCCTCTTCAAATTCCTGAAGCTTTCTGATATGAATAGGATTGGTATTGCTCAGTAAAAAAACGCGGTACTTCTTGCCGAGTTCATGCACCATGTGCATTTTATATTCAGGTGTATGGATCAAAAAGGCAGCCCAGGCATTCTCGATTTGTTCATCAGTCAGCGAAATATTAAAAAGTTCTCTGATTTGTTCCCTGAACTCAGCAATGGTGATGTCCCCGTTTTCCACCTGCCCGAAAGGGCCCTGATGACCGTAAGGCGTTAAATAATCGGCCACCTGTGGCAGACCCAAGGCTGCAAAAGCATCCAGGCAGGCCTGTGGTTCGAGATCCACCAAAACCCCGCCAAAATCAAATATAATATTCTTTATCCCTTTTAGACGAACCATACTGTAAGCCTTTTGTTTACGATGAGTGCATCACACCCAGAGCATGCAAATATACAAAGAATTAGGCAGCAGCTCTTGGCAGTTTCGCAAAAATATCGTAATATTGCAGCCGATTTCGGAACGCCCTATGTCACAAGCATCAAGCAAACCCGAAACGGGCCTATAGCTCAGTTGGTTAGTAGCACCTGACTCATAATCAGGGGGTCACAGGTTCAAGCCCTGTTGGGCCCACCCCAGAATCAAGCACTTACAGAAATGTAGGTGCTTTTTTTGTTCCCATTTGCATAAATTTGCATACAACAAACGGGGGATCATCTTCGCCAACTGGATCCTGTTTACCAATTGTTCGTCTTTGAAAGTTTCTATCAACTCTTTATTAGCTGTGATATACCGCTGCAAGTTAGTTATTGCTTTATCCACATCCTTGATGCTTAATTCGTAGCTATCTAAAACCGTCAACTTTAAGGTTGCAAAGTCCTTGCCGGAATAAGCCGGGTCATTACCTAGTTCTAAACCGCTCATTTAACTCCTTAATGCGTTCTATCAACTTATCAAAAGATAAGGATTGACCGTAGATCATCGAGTTTTGCATATTCTTGTAGTCTTCTCTCCAATATGGGAGAATGTCATCAGGAGGAACAAACGAAATGGATTGCGGTTCCAATGTTGAATAGTCAAAGCCTTTTAATCCAATGAATTTACGACGATGTTCCATGACTGCCTTGTATAATGCTATATCATTCAATGCTTCTTGTGCAATCTGTGCGTCCATAAGTTTCTCCAAATCGTAAAGATGACGGGACATTCTGTTTACACGGATTTCTCCTGTCTCTTTGGCAAATTCTTCATGAAGCAGGCAAGCCTTTTCCAAGAAAGTTCGCTTGGGTGAAACAGCTTTTATCGCAAAAGAGGGTTCAGCAAATTCTGCTGATGGAAAATCTTGCGAAATTATTGAATTTATTTCTACTTCTTCCACCGGTTCAGTCATTGATCTTCCACTCACTTCGATCAAAATTCTGTTTTGTATATAAGAAGCTTCCGGCAGTATTGACTGATAATGGACTTCTATGATTTCCGGATCCGTAGTAGAGACTGATGTGATATTGACAGTTACATTGAACAAAGACTTATCTATACCTTGACCCAGCAATTGCTGCTCCAAATCTGATTTCATGGTTTCCCGAACAAAACTGCAGGATGCCCTTCTAAGTTTATCGCTGATTTGTGTTTTGGATAATTCTCCTTGAAATCCGAGAAATTCCCTGTTGATTGCAATATCCACGTCTTCGGAAAATCGTTCTATCAAATTCCAACATTTACTTAACGATGTACCTCCTTTGAAAGAAAGATGGCTTGCAAACGATGTTGAAAAGAGAGCTCGCAACACCTCCGATACCCACCAGTCCTTTTCTATTGAAACTGGAGATAACCCGGTCTTCTTCGACAGGGTTTCAATGATAGATCGTCTTCTTTCTCTATCTATTTGCAGCCAATTATTCATTCTCAGAATCTTTTATAATCGACATGATAACATTGGTAATCCAACGGGGAGCAATTTGAGCATCTGATAGTACAATATCCTTTGGCTCATGTTTGAGCATCTTTTGTATTTGCATAGTTTCTTCATTCGAAACTTTGTCTTTGCCTATTTCCTTCAATGCTGAAACGACCAAAGGAGTTATTTCACCTTTATAAGCAAAATTCTTGGGTGCAGTTTGCTTAAATGTGATAGTTTGTTCTGCGATGTTGATTTTACGAGGTATTCCATCTGTCAGATAAACGACTTTCATAGGCACTTGGGGGGAAAGTCCCAATCTGTTAAGTGCATAAACACCTGTCGGTATGATACGAGCCTTATCTCTTAGCGCAATGGCTTTTGCAATCGTGTCAACCGAAGGATATAATACGCCTAATTCTTTATCCACAATAGGGTATAAATAAACGCCTTGTGATAATCGGATTATCAACCCTTCTTTACAAATCCGTGAAAGGGTTTGTCTTACAGCATCATTATTCCCAACCGGATCAAATTGTTCAGGGAAGAAAATTGTTCCTTGTTTAAAATTCCGGATAGTTTGTACTATTTGTTGATGAATGGATTTCATTTTCACTAAGCTTATTTTTGTCACAAATATATGAGATTTTTGTGACAAAGCGTATTTTTACTTGAATTATTTACAGGCATACAACACAAGCCATTTTAAGATAGTTAACCTCTGAAACTATAATAATACTTTTGGACTTGCAAATAAGTTCCGCCATTCATAATTAAATCCTTATTCATTTCATACTGCTCCCAGAACCTTTCAATAATAACAATGGGAGAAATCGTTATTTGATTGTTCGCAAAAAATCAGAATTATATCCAGTAAAATACTATTATTATGGAATAACCTCCATTATAATCTTATGTTTCATATGGTTTGACATCTTGTATTGAACGGTCGATAATCGTCAATTGACCTTCTGATGGTTCTTTGTAAGCATTTGTTTCCTTGAAATAGTTGTTAAGTTCATCAAAATTGTCTCCAAAAATATTATTTGAGAAATACTGAAGTTTGTCCATCACACGAATATAGGTATCAGGGTCTTTTTTATTCGTCATTTTTTTTAATGACAAGATATAATCTTCCCGATACACCGTTGGAACAATAATTCTTGACAATCCGCTTTTAAACAATTCTGCATTGCCCATAATTCTGGAAATCCTCCCATTACCATCGGTAAACGGATGTACCTCCGAAATCATGAACATTAAGAAAATAGCCTTCGCCATAGGGTCAGTCAATGCCGCATAATATTTAAAGCCCTGCCTTAATGTGCCTTCGACTAAAGTATAATCAACAAATTCGGTATTCCCTGCTCTGTTATTTTGACTTTTAAATTCTCCGGCATTCACCTCTTCCGCCCTTCCAGCCATCATTGTCAGGTGTCGTCTTTTCAGTATTTGAATTAATTCGTTTTCTGTGGAAGGTGTAAGGCTCATCTCAAAACTATTCGACAAGATACTGAATGTGCCTAAAATATCATGGGAATCTTTTACCCGTTTAGGAATCACGATCCCGGTATCTACAATTTTTTTTGCATCTTCAATCGTAAACTCCGTTCCCTCAATATAGTTCGAGAAGTACGCTTCAAAAAAAGAAAACAGCCGGTATGAATCCTCCGAATTGTTTTTGTCCCTTCTTTCCGGAAAATAGTAATCTTTCAACTGATCGTAAAGGATTTCAAACAATTCAACCCGTTTCGCATCAAATGGTACCCCGGTCGCTCTTGCCCTGGCAGAAGATGAGCTCAAAACTTTTGCATCATGAGTGCTCAATAATGCAGAGATTAGAGTATTCAGTTTCTTAAATTCATCCTCATAGTTTAATTGCTCGGCAATTTCCCTGGCTTTATCCCGAAATTTATTAATGCCATCCTCCCCTTCCCGAAGAATGATTTTTTCCAATTTATCTTCAATGTATTCAATGGAGAAGTTTTTCGACTCTCCGCCTTTTTTACGTGAAACCTGCATGTTTTCCAAAACCCATCGCCATTCTGATGAAGCATAGATTCCACCCAAATTTACATCCGATTCCAAAGCTGGCTTCCCTTGCATAACATTCAGGGTGATTCCTTTCAGGTCTGTAATCTTCTTGGTATAGTTGCTTGTTATAAAAAAGTTCCCCGTTTCCGTCGGACGGAGCTCCGATGCACTTCTATGGCTAACAACAGCATTAGGGAAACGCCATTTAAGAATGTCAAAAAAATTGCGCTTGAATATATACACCTCCGAATCCCGTAGATTGGTTGTATAAATCCTTGGGGCTATTTTCTTTAACCGTCCATCTTTTTCTGCCCTGCTAATCTTGTTTGACAGGCTTTTATCTGAAGAGGCAAAAATAATTTCTTTATTAAAGTCAACCATTTTATGGTATGTGTTGTAAAAACGAAAATCTTTCCATTATAAAACTGACAAGAATACAAATGTAAGAATATTTTCCATTATAACTACGTTTTGTGGAATATTCTCCATTATACACCCCGGCCAAAGTTTGTCAAGAAAGCTGCATGTCTTTCCAGGGAGAAGTCGTTTCCCCATAATTGACAGTAAGAACAGTATCAATCAAAGATTCAATCCTGAAAGCAAATCACAACAACCAAATTGATATCACCTTTAAATAAATGAATTGAGTGGTTGATCAGGCTTTAACGGAACCTCCAATTGCAAACCGTTCCAAAGAACCTTCATGATACCCTCTTTTTCGGAAACCGAAGCTTTCTGAGATGGTTGATTTGTCCCGGAAGATTCAAGCTTAAAAGTAAAACCCGATAGTGCCCTGTCAATCTTTTTCAGGTCATATTCCGTTTCCTGACCCGAATAAAATACAAAATCGATCCATGACGATTTGCCATTTCCACCTTTTTCCCAACGGCCTTTCAATCCGGCGAATTCAGCGCAAAAAAGCTGTATGTTGAATTTCAACTCATCGATTGTAATACTGAACGGGGCAGATGCCGAAGCCGGAATTAAAAGTTCTTCCGGACTTTTCACATTTCCAAATTCAAACCG
>JAQTUE010000085.1 GCA_028710415.1 Paludibacter sp.
CCGCTCGCTTTAAATCCCCTTAATCGCTTAGAGCGAGCGGGTCGATAAATATGTTTGTTAGCGACGGCTTCACTCGAAGTGAAGCCGTCGCTATTCAAGTAAGCAGTCACTCAAATTACGACTTGTAAATCGCCTCGAGGCCTTCTATTTCGGCAATAAACCGATCCAGCTGACCTTTGCTATACTGAGACTCTTCCACGGCCGCAAAACTCATTAAAAGGCCTTTTTGCTCTTCAGGGGTCAGTGTCTTGTCTGCCATTCGGAACAGCACATTGTTTTCCTTGCCGATATGCGCCCGCAGCAAATCGATATAGCCCTGCATGTATTCATACAGTTCGGTGAGCGCCGACATATCCCCTTGTTTGTAATTTTCAATCTCTTCGCTCATCCCTTTTACAAAAAGTCTTCCTTCCGTATGGTCGTGAAGCATCACTGCAATAGGTCCCTGTTCATTCGAAAACCCCTTGGTGACCAGCAGCGGGAAAAGCAGTTTCTCTTCCTTGGCATGATGAAATCCATCCGCATAATTCTTTATCAGGTTCACCACCATCTCAATGTGTTTTATCTCCGTTGAGACGGTAAGCACCATTTGTTCCATCACATCGATCAACCGAAGGATGTATACATGGTCGTTTTCAAGGTTCTCGGTTGCTGTATCCATAATTTCTGTTTTTTGTTAGATATAAAAAAAGGATCAAAGAAGCAGGACAAACCAGAATGGGAATCAATAAAAAGTAATTTGAATTACAAAAGTACATATTACAACTTATTCATTGGATAGGTTGGTTGAAATTTTCAATCCCTTTTAAACAAACTTTTTATTAAATACTTGGTTCTACTGGGTTTGTTGTGGAATCAATAAAAACAAATAAATATATCACCACAAAAGTTACAAAAGAACACAAAAGCACAAATTCTTTTAAAAATTCAGAAACCGCTTAAAAGCAATCCTTTTGTGTTCTTCTTCATAATGATTTCAAATATTAAACTTTTGTGGTTGCTTTTGTCACTTTTGTGGTTTAATATATTTCTTCACAGGAAAACCATTAGAACCAAATACTTTAATGTCCCTTTTACTCTTGACTCCTGGCTCTTGCCTCTTGGTTCTTGGTTCTTGCTTTATTCACAAAGTGCCAGTGCCTTGGGGTACAAGATATTATTTTCGAGATGAACATGGGTATGCAGGTCATCCTCAAATTCACGGAGCAGCTTGAGTGTCACCATGTAGCTGTTGCACCCATCCTCCGGCACCTGATAGTTGTTGGTCAGCACATTGATCTTATCCATGGCGCCTCCCGCAAACTCATGTTCCCCTTTCATGCGTTCAATCTCTGAGATAATGATTGCTTTTGTTTCAGGCAGGTTCGTTTGAATCGCTTCCTTGATGGCCGGAAACAGTACTTCCTCTTCTTTCTGAAGGTGCTTCAACAGTTCGGCATTGATATTTTCCACCAGAACCGCTATTTCATTCAGTTCCGGGTGCTGATCACCATGCACCAATTGAATCTTTTTCGTATAATGCACCAGGTCCGGCAGGCTTTTACGCACATAGTTGTGGTGGGTATTCACAATGTAATCGGCCAGGAAACCTATGTTCCACTCGTTGTATTTATGGGCCTGGGTGATGGGTGTTTTTTCAAGTTCCTGCAGCTGGCTTTTTATGGTGGCAGGATCGGTTTTTTTCTCCCGGCATGCCTGTTCCAGGCTCTTGTCACCCCCGCAGCAAAAATCAATCCCTGCATTTTTAAATATCTCTGCTGCCCTAAAATCGGCCGTGACGATTTCTCCTATGGTTATTTCCGGCTCTTTGGTTATTGTTGTCATATTCGTTTTTTATGAAGCTGTTTGTATATAACTTCTTAAAACGCTTTTTGTTCAGTGCTGGCGACGGCCTAAATAGCGACGGCCTCACTTCGAGTGAGGCCGTCGCTAATATAAACCGACCCCGACGATATTCTCGACGGGGCCGTTAAAAGGTGAAAGGTGCTGATCTTATTGTTTGTTTTATCGGCCCCGACGGAAATACCGTCGGGGTCGTTACGGGGTCGTATCTGAGAATTACAATATAATCAGTTTACTCATCAGTTTTTCAGTGCCGGTTTCCACCTCGCACGAGTACACACCCTTCTGCAGGTTGGAAACGCTGATGGTAGTCGAAGTACTGTTCCCCGATGAAACCAACGAACCAGTGATGGAATAAATGCTGTAACGGAAACTCCCTGATTGATCATCAAAGTTCAATTGTACAAGGTCCTTTGCAGGATTCGGGGAAAGTGTCATCCTGTGCGACACAGGACTTGTGATGCCCGAAATAGTTCTATAAGGCAGGCCTTTCTTATTTCCCCAGATATATTCTATCAATTCGGGATGGTCGATATACGGATTGCGGTTTTTCTGGATGGCATATACATTTTCAACGCGCGTCCGTTCTTTGTCGCTCACCGGGTCCATGCGGTTCCATTCCAGCAATAATTGAATCGCCCAAGGTTTTAAAGTCGGGTACGTATCCGGTTCCATCATATTTTCCGGAGTCGCCGCCCACTTTTTTACATAATGCTGATAAGCAGTCGCCACATAAAAATACGAACGTGCAAAGTCCCCCTTGTACTGGTCGGCAGGTTCAAACACGGTTCCGGAATATCCGGTATAGGTGCCGATCCCGATTTTGGTAACCCCATTGGTATGTGCCAGTGTCCCGGTCACTACCCCCAGTGGGTAATTGCTTTTATAATTGTTGTAAGTCCCGTCCGATGGGTACAAATGGTTCAGGTCCTTGGCAGCAACGTCCGGGTGGTCTATGTCGCATCCCCACCAGCTTTTAGGCACCGAATGCTCTATCTGGATGGTCATGCCAAATCCCTTATATCCCAGGGCAACATAATTCACATCAAAATAACGCAGGTTATCCGAATACATGTCAATCACCAGGTTGCTGGCAGGATCCCGGTCGGTGGAATAAAAGCCCTGCCAGGTGTATCCGGGTCCCGAACCATAATTCAGGTAATGGGTGGTATCCTGGCAGATAATGTCGTGCAATGCCGTTTTCAGATTTGCTGAATCCTTTCCCTCCAGGGTAGAATAATAAGTGCCTGGTATGACTGCTGATACCGATACAGTGAGGGTGAGAAAAAGTGAGACTGAGAAAAGTAATTTTAAATTCATGTCGCGCAATGTTAGAAAAGTGAGATGCTGTGATGGTATTAATTTATTCCAGGCAGGGATATTCCGTTATAAGGGACTCATTGCCTGCCGGTATTTCAAAATTTATCACTATGTAACTGCTTATATTTATGCTCTTCGCAACCGTACACAAAAATAGATGGAGCATTTTCCACCTATATCGTTCTTATCGGATATTTTAAGCGCGGAGAGCATTAGGCACCGCAAATATAGTAATTAATTCTGCATAGCAAAATTTCCTGATACTGACGGCTTCACTTTAATATTAGTGACGGCTTCACTTCGAGTGAAGCCGTCACTAAACATGCAGTGATAGTGAAGGCGTCAATAAAAGAATTAAATCACCAGCCCAAACTCTTCTGCCCTTTTTCTGTTAATCAATTTTCCATTCCTCTTCCCACAATAATCAGAGTATGACGAGAATTCCCAGTCTTCTGCCTGTTTAACCAGCCTTGCCTTTACCGGATTGTTGTGGATATAATTGAAACAGACCTGCGGATATTCTTCCTCGGGATAATGCATGTTGATCACAGTACCGTAGGGAGTATTGTAAAAAGAGGGTGTTGTAGTATCAGGAGTTGTCAGACACTCGGCATGTGTGGGATTACGGAACAATGAACCGCTCATTTTTTCCTGTTTATGAATGGCCCGGGTATAGGAACGTAACAGAACCCCGATCGAGTTATTCAGGTCGCGTTTTTTCTTAGTGACGGCTTCACTCGGAGTGAAGCCGTCACTAGGATCTTCTTCACTCACCTCAATCTCCAATGTATGCACATACACCATCAAATGAAAATGATTTGGCATAAGGCACCAGGCAAGGATATCGGCATGAGGCAGGATATAGTTGATGACTTTCTTCAAAAAGAAAAGATAATTCTCCTGCGAATAGAAAATGGGAATCTTATTGTTCCCCTGGTTGTAGATGTGGTATAAATCACCCGTTTCAAAATTCATAGCAGTAGGTTTATGAATGAATAATGGCAATTCAGGGAATGGAATAACTCACAAGGAAATGAAATACTAAAACACCAAAACAGAAGAAATTGTTTTCTATTATAGTGACGGCTTCACTGCGCTTGATAGTGACGGCTTCACTCGGAGTGAAGCCGTCACTAAAACTAATTCACCTTCACCAGCCTGACATCCCACACCGTTACCGAATACGGCAGGATGGCAGGATAGGCACCCGCCGGTCCGTACCCGAGTTCCTGGGGCAATACGATTTTGCGGTATTCACCCACCTTCATCTGCTGCAGGTTCTCAACCCATCCCGGAACAACCCCATGAGTTATAAAGTTAATGGCTCTGTATGTTGTGTCCGGAGGGATGGTGCCTGTGTAGCTCTGGTCAAATATCGAACCGTTAATCAGCCTGCCCCGGTATTGCACTGTCACCTCGTCATTGTAGAGCGGACTGGCACTCAGGGAATCACCCTTGGCAACCACTTTATAATAATAACTGCCACCACCACGGCTTTCCGGAATAGTGAACTTCGTATAGCCCGTACTGTCCTTCATGGCTGCAAAATACGTGTCGTTAGCATTTTTCCATTCGGTATAATTCCCTGCCGGATCATTCGTTTTACACGAACTTACCAACAGCAGGCAAGCAATAAGTGAGAGAAAACCAATTTTAAACCTTTTCATTTTTTAAAGCGTATTATAAATTTAGGGCAAAGATAAGAATTTTTTAGTGACGGCTTCACTTCGAGTGAAGCCGTCACTAGCACTCCTCAACAATCGACCCCGACGATATTCTCGTCGGGGCCGGTAAAAGCTAAAAGCATATTTTCGAATTTCATCATTTTTCAATCACGTGTCTATTGTTATGTAAGCATCCCAAACAGGCCGTATTTCATGAAACAGACAAAAGTCTGACCTTTGTCGAAAAAAAGTTATGTTCAGTTTGAATGAAGGCAATCGTTATGTAGTTTGTTTGAATGGCGTAGATTT